>CATXXC010000008.1 GCA_958403385.1 uncultured Collinsella sp. | reverse complement strand
GCCGTTGCCGCGCCCCGCAGTGCCCGCTTCCCCCGAGAACAATTATCAGTGCAGGCAGAACCCTTGCGCAAAAGCCATGTGCTCGCAATATCGCAAAAAGTCTACTCACTTAGCTAGCGACTACACTAAACGGCTGGGCAGAACGCCCATTTCCTGCATTTTCTCGCGCGCTGGCACCCCGCGCCGCCGCTACGCCATAATAGTTGGCGGACAATCGCGAGAGAAAGCAACCATATGGCACAGACCACGACAGATACCGCCGCCAGCACCGTCTCCGGCGCCGGCGCTGCCAGCTCATTCTCGGGCGGCACGGGAACCGAAGCCGAGTTTGGCTCGCTCGGCGCGCTCTCCCCCACCTGGTGGGAGCCCGAGGACGGCAGCGAGCCCGAGCCATGGCTCACGCCCGATCAAGCCTTCGAACGCTTCTTTGAATGGACGAGCGATCGCGGCATTGAGCTGTGGGATCACCAAGAAGAGGCCCTCATGGACCTGGCTGCCGGCGATCACGTCATTTTAGGCACACCGACCGGATCGGGTAAATCGCTCGTCGCGCTGGGCATGCTCTTTATGGGCATGGCACAGGGCAAGCGTTGCTATTACACGGCCCCTATCAAGGCCTTGGTCAGCGAAAAGTTCTTCGATCTGGTGCAGGTACTCGGCCGCGATAACGTCGGCATGATCACCGGCGATACGCATATCAATACCAAGGCGCCCGTCATCTGCTGCACGGCCGAAATCCTTGCCAACGATGCACTGCGCGAGGGCGAGGGCGCCGACGTGGGCTGCGTGGCCATGGACGAGTTCCACTACTTTGCCGACCCCGACCGCGGCTGGGCCTGGCAGGTGCCGCTGCTCACCCTGCCCCACACGCAGTTTATGCTCATGAGCGCCACGCTCGGCGATGTCACCGCCATCGCCGCCTCACTCGAGGAACACACCGGCGCTGCTTGCGACTTGGTTGTCGACGCCCCGCGTCCTGTTCCGCTGAGCTACGACTACGTGACGACCTCGCTCGAGGGCACGGTCGAGCTCGCCATGCGCCGCGGCGAGGCCCCGCTCTATATCGTGCACTTTAGCCAAGATGCCGCCCTTGCGACGGCACAGTCACTCGCCAATTTTGGCATCGCCAGCAAGGAGCAGCGCGAGGCCATTAAGGAAGCCGCCAAAGGCACGAGCTTCTCGACGGCCTTTGGCAAGATCCTCAAGCGCTTGCTTGGCTGCGGCGTCGGCGTGCACCACGCCGGTATGCTGCCGCGCTATCGCCTACTGGTTGAGCGCTTGGCGCAGCAGGGCCTGCTGCCTGTCATCTGCGGCACCGATACGCTCGGCGTCGGCATCAACGTACCCATCCACACCGTGGTCCTCACCGCGCTCACCAAGTTCGATGGCTACAAGATGCGTCGTCTGCGCGCCCGCGAGTTCCATCAGATTGCCGGTCGCGCCGGCCGTTCGGGCTTCGATACCGAGGGCATGGTCATCGCCGAGGCCCCGGAGCACGAGATCGAGAACGCCAAGCTCATGGCCAAGGCGGGTGACGACCCCAAGAAGCTCCGCAAGATTAAAAAGAAGAAGGCCCCCGAGGGCTTTGTCACCTGGAACAAGCAGACCTTTGAGCGTCTGATTGAGACGCAGCCCGAGACGCTCAAGCCGCGCCTGCGCATCACGCACTCCATGGTGATTAGCGTGGTCGAGCAGGGCGGCGACGCCCGTGCCCGCGTACACGACCTCATCGAGACGAGCCTGCAGACCCCCGAGGAAAAGGCCAAGCTCGAGGTTCGCGCCGATGAAATCTTCGCCACACTCATCGATTCCGGCGTCGTCGTTCGCACCGAGGTGCCGCCCGCACCCGACGCCCCGACTGACGCCGCACCAGACATTGACTATGCACTGACGGTCGATCTGCCCGAGGACTTTGCGCTCGATCAGCCGCTCTCGCCGTTCTTGCTTGCCGCGTTGGAGCTGCTCGATCCCGAGAGCGAGACCTATACCATGGATCTGATCTCGATGGTCGAGGCAACGCTCGAGGACCCCAAGCAGGTGCTGCGCGCACAGGAGCGCGCTGCGCGCGACCGCGCGATGGCCGAAATGAAGGCTGACGGCGTCGAGTATGAGGAGCGCTTGGAGCGCATTCAAGACGTCACGTACGAAAAGCCGCTCGAGGATTTGCTCGACGCCGCCTTTGACAAGTACTGCCAGGAAGTGCCCTGGGCAAACGACTATCAGCTCTCTCCCAAGAGCGTCCTGCGCGATATGCTGGAAAGCGCGAGCGATTTTAAGGGCTACATTCAAAAGCTCGGCATCGCCCGCTCCGAGGGCATTCTGCTGCGCTACCTAGCCGAGGCCTACCGTTCACTCGACCGCACCGTGCCCATCGAGAAGCGCGACGAGCGCCTGCGCGACATTATCTCGTGGCTGGGCTTTGTGGTGCGCTCGGTGGACTCGAGCCTGGTGGACGAGTGGGAGAACGCCGGCAACCCGGCAGCCCTCGACGCCGCGCCGCCGCAGGGCATCGACGAGGTCGTGGCGGACCGCCGCGGCTGCACGCTGTTGGTGCGCAACGCGCTCTTCCGCCGCGTGACCCTTGCCGCTCGCGAGCACGTTCGCGACCTGGGCGAGCTCGACGACGACTGGGGCATGAGCGAGATCCGCTGGCAAAAAGCACTCGACGCTTACCACGAGCAGCACGAGGAAATCCTCACCGACGGAGATGCCCGCAGCGCCGCGATGTTTTCCATTGACGAGTCCGACGAGAAGACCGCGCACGTATGGCACGTGCACCAGATCTTTGCCGACGAGGATGGCGACCACGACTTTGGCATCATGGGCGATGTCGATCTGGACGCCACGCAAGACGGCGGCGAGGTCATCTTCAAAAACTACCGCGTCGGCTTTATCGAGGACCTGCTCGAGGACTAGCCGAACATACTGGAACGAAACGAAGCGGGATCGCTGGCAACATCGCCAGCGGCCCCGCTTTTTGCGCGATACGCTATCCCCTACTCGGTATCCTCGACCTCATACGAATCCGCCTCGGCTGGCTCATCGTTTGTCTCTGTCGCAGCCCCGCGCGCCTCGTCAAACGCGGCCTTCATGGTCTTGTTGCCCCACGTGAGCTTGCGAATGGTAAGATCGTCGGCCTTCTTGTTGGCTAGGCGCAGATTGTTCTCGGAGGACAGCAACGCCTCCTTGGTTTTCTGCAGATGGCTAATCGTCTTGTCGATCTCATCAATCGCCGTTTGGAACTTGCGGCTCGCGATCTCGTAGTTGCGACCGAAATCATTCTTGAACTTTTCCATCTTGGCTTCGAAGTTCGTGACGTCGATATTCTGCTGTTTGTACTCCGCCAGTTCCTGCTTATAGCGCAGCGAACCCATGGCGGCGTTGCGAAGAAGCGTGATCATGGGAATAAAGAACTGTGGGCGAATCACGTACATCTTCTCGTAGCGATAGCTCACGTCCACGATGCCGGCGTTGTAAAGCTCGCTCTCGGGTTCGAGCAACGTGCAGAGCACCGCGTACTCGCAGCCCTTTTGGCGGCGATCGTGGTCGAGTTTCTTAAAGAAGTCCTCGTTCTTGTGCTTGGTCGCGGTCTCATCGTTCTCGTTTTTCATCTCGAACATAATCGAAATGACCTCGTTACCGCTTGCGTCGCACTCGCGGAAGATAAAGTCGCCCTTGGTGCCCTCGGACGCATCGTTATCCTTCTCGAAGTACGCGTTGGGAAACGCCGTCATGCGCAGGCGATTGAACTCGGTCTCGCAGTGCTGCTCGAGCGACTCGCCCACCATCTTGGTGGACAGGCGTACCTTCATGTCCTTAAGACGCTCAATCTCTTCGTCCTTGTAGCGAATCAGGTCATCGCTCGCGCGCTTGGCCTGCGCGAGCTCGAGCTCATGCGCCGCCTTGACCTGTTCCTCGCGAGAATCGCGCACCGCCAGCTCGCTCGTCAGCTTGGCACGTGCCTCATCGCGCTCTCGTTCCGCCGCGGCGACCGCCTTCGACAGCTCCATTTTTGCAGAAAGTTCTTGCTCACGAAGCTGTGCACGAAGGCCCTCGGCCTCGCGCTCGGACTGAGTCTTAGCATTCGAGAACTTCTCACGCACTTCTGTCTGGTAATCGGAAAGCTTACGATTCGCTTCGTTTTGCGCAGCCTCGAGCTTACGCTGCGCCTCGGCCGCAGCAGTTGCGAGTGCCATTTCTTGAGCCCTATCTGCTGCAGCAAGCTTGGCCTGCAATTCTGCAATCTGAGCATCGCGCGCGGCGAGATCATGTTGAGTTGCATTGCGAACCGCCGCCTCGGCGATTTTAGCTTCGTCGGCCTTGTGATTGAGCTCCGCCTTCAGAGCATCGATCTCGCGCTGAAGCTCAGCATTCTCTTTTTGAGCATTGGCTCGTGCCTCAACCGCCGCGCGCTGGCTTGCACTCTCGCGCTCTGCGGCAGCGCCCTCGAGCTTAGCGCGCAGCTCGGCAAGCTCGGCATCGCGCTTGGCGACCTCTTGTGCCAGCTGCTGAGCCGCAGCGTTCTTCTGATCAACAAGCTGAGCGTTGCGCTGAGACTCTGCCTTTTGCAAGGCAGCCGTCGAACGCGAGCGCTCAAGCTCCAGCGCCTGCTCGCCCTCGCGCTGGACTGCCTTCACACGCTCATCCAGGTCGCGCGAAAACTCGGCATCGCGCACTTGCTTGACAATATCCGCATAGCCAGACGCATCGACCTTAAAAACTTCGCCGCAATGCGGGCACTTAATCTCGTTCATAGCAGCTCCTCGATGGACGCAAATTTCGACCGCCTACACTCTACCGCGCCGCACGGACAAAAAAGGCGCCGCTGCCATAATGGCAACGGCGCCAGAGCCACCACAAAGGTGCCTGTCCCCTTTGTGGTGGCTCTGGCGCCCTATAACCCAAAGAAGCTAAGAATCTGATCACGGCTTACGGGCTTGTACTCGTTGGCATCGAGACCGACATCGTAGCGAAAGATAGGGCGCTCGCGATCGCGGTTGCGCACGTTGGTGCGGTCTCCCCTGCTGTGGATATGCCCGTGCAGCATGACGGCGCCACGCGCCTTGCCGTTCCAGCTGAGCATGGGGTAATGGCTCAACACCAGGCGATGGCCCTTGGCATAGCCGGGAGCAATCTCCAGGTAATCGCGCACGTCTTCCCAAATCTGCGGTACGTCGGGATCTTCCCAGTCGCCGTCATGGTTACCACGGATGAGCGTCACGTTCTGACATTCGATACGCTCACGCAGACGCACCGCCTCCGCCAGGGGCAAACGATAGGTAAAGTCTCCCAAGATATAGAGACGGTCGTCCGCCGCCACGCACTCATTGACGGCATCGATGACCTTGCGGTTCATCTCCTCGACCGAATCAAACGGCCGATCCATATCGTGCAAGATATTCGTATCGCCCAGGTGCAGGTCGGCGGTAAACCACATCATCGTCTATGCCCTCATTTCGCAACGTGTTCAACTCGTGCTAAGTATACAGACGCTCTGGCGCGTCGGTTAGCCAAAGAGCCCGCCGAACAGACCTCGGCGGCGCTTGTCTTGCTTTTTCGAAGCGTCACTCTGAGTTTTCTTGTCCTGACGTTTCCTACGGTCCTGCTCCAACTCATCGTCATCGAGTAGCATATCCCACTCAAACGGATCATCTGCCAGATCAAACAGGTCATCGTCATCAAACATGGCAGCCTCCATTGCCGACTAGCGAGCATCCACCACGTAGAGCCCAACGCGCACCTGATGCCACGGGCTGCGCTCGGGGGCAACCTGTTGCACACGGGCCTCAAATACGTCCTCGTGGCCGTAATACATCATCAAGGACAGCGGGCCGACCTCGTTTCCCGGAACGTAGCCAAGTTTGGTCTTGCCATAGTAGATCGCAACTGCCTCGGGGTCATGGGGATTATCGCGCTCGGCACACAGCGTCAGTTTATCGCCCGCTTTAAGATCGCCTAGGACCAAAGCGCCATCGGCATACTGAAATCCTGCAATGTGAAATGACAGAAGAACACGTGAAGGCTCGTACATAGCAACTCCCCTAACGGCCAGATAAACCGGTGTGTAACCTTATTGAGAAGTCTACGGTCCCGTGCGGACACAAATACATCCTGTCTGCGTCCTTCAATCGTTTGCCTCAACGCTTGCGCGACAGAACGCTTGCAGATAAGATAGGAACACGGATGGCACCCGTTGCCGCGGGTCTTGCCAACTCCGATACACGTTTTCATCGTGAGAAGTGGCCGTCTTCGCTTACGCGTGGGCGGCTATTTCATTCGGCCGATAAACAGACCGAGTTCGATAGCCGCAATCAACAACGCCAATAACGAAATAACATCGCTTACGTTCATACCAAATCCCTTCTAAAGGGAGTTGGCCCATCCGTGCTCCATAACAGTAGTCTAACGCAAAATGCAGGTAATAGGAACACTTGTTCGTATTACCTGCGCCCTTTTCTAATGCATAAACATGCGCACGAACTTGTGCTTCCAGCTTGCGTAAGGAGCGTAGCGGAATGGCACGTCCAGCCACGTTGCCTTGTTCACGATACTCTTCTTGTGGCTAAACGTATCGAAGCTCTCGCGTCCATGGTACTGCCCCATACCGCTCGCGCCCATGCCGCCAAAGCCCATATGGCTCGTAGCCAAGTGCATGATCGTGTCGTTGACACAGCCACCGCCAAAGGGCACGTAACGCACGAAGCGCTGCTGAACTGCGCGATCCTGACTAAAGATATACAGGGCCAGCGGCGTCGGACGATCCGTAATAAACGCTTCGGCCTCGTCTAGGCTCTCAAACGTCAGCACCGGCAAGATGGGACCGAAGATCTCCTCCTGCATCACGGCGTCATCGGGGGTCACGCCGTCTAGGATCGTCGGCTCAATCTTGAGCGACGACTCGCGCGCCGTGCCTCCCAGCACGACCTTATCGGGATCGATCAGCCCGCGCACGCGCGCAAAATGCTTAGCATTGACGATATGCCCGTAATCCTCGTTATCGAGCGGATGCTCGCCAAACATACGGCGGACCTCTTCCTTGATGAGGCCCAGCAGCTCGTCGTGCACGCGCGTATCGACCAGCAGGTAGTCGGGCGCCACGCAGGTCTGCCCCACGTTGAGCCATTTGCCAAAGGCGATACGCCGTGCCGCGACCTTCAAATTTGCCGTCGCATCCACGATGCAGGGGCTCTTGCCGCCCAGCTCAAGCGTCACGGGCGTGAGGTTTTTGCTCGCGCGCTCCATAACGAGCTTGCCGACCGAAACGCTACCGGTAAAGAAGATCTTGTCCCAGCACTCATCGAGCAGCGCTTCGTTTTCGGCGCGCCCGCCCTCGACGACCGTCACCAGGCACGGATCAAATGCCTCTTCACAGATTTGCTTGAGCACCGCGCTCGATGCCGGAGCGTAGGCACTCGGCTTGATGATCACGGTATTGCCTGCGGCAAGGGCGCCGGCGAGCGGCTCGAGTGTTAGCAAAAAAGGGTAGTTCCACGGAGCCATGATGAGCGTGACACCATAGGGCACGGCTTGCGTTTTGCACACGCTCACGGCGTTAGCAAGATCGCACGGACGCAGGCGTGGACGACTCCATCGAGCCACATGCGCAATCTGATGACGAATCTCGGAAAGCGACGTGCCGATCTCGCACATATATGCCTCGTCATGCGACTTTCCCAAATCGGTCTTGAGCGCATGGGCAATATCGGCCTCGTGGGCCCGCACCGCATCGCGTAAACTCACGAGCGCGCGACGTCGAGCATCGACATCAAACGTGGCGTGCGTCTTAAAGTAGGCGCGCTGATCGCCGACGATGCGCGCAATTTCCTCGGTGTTCATGGACCCTCCTAATTCTCGTCCTCAAACATACCACCTGCAACGACTTCGTACATATGCTCGAGCTCCAAGCGGTCCATTAGAAGCGGAACGGGGTATAGCGGATTGGCCTCGGCATCGGCATGCGCCGCCATCTCGGGAATGTCAGAGCGGCGAATGCCCAAGACATATTTGGGGATTCCCAGGGCCTCGTTCATGCGGTCGACCCAATCGATAAAGGCCTCGGCCGCAAGACTATCCTGCGCGGTAGCCGGCGCAATGCCCGCCATGTGAGCAAGATCGGCAAGCTTGGGGGCGGCGGCGTCACCATAAGCGCGAAGCATGTGCGGCAGGATGATCGCGTTGGCCAAACCGTGCGGAATTCCGTATCGGCCGCCCAAACTGTGCGCGATGGCATGCACATATCCGACATAGGAGCGGGTAAACGCAACGCCCGCCTTATACGCCGCCAAAAGCATATTGCGACGAGCGCACATGTCGTCACCATGCTCATAGGCCTCGAGCAAATTGTCGTGGATAAGCTGCACCGCCTGTCGCGCCATCTCACGCGTATAGGGCGTGGTGCTTCGCCCGATAAAGGCCTCAACGGCATGCGTCAGGGCGTCCATGCCCGTCTGCCCCGTAATGGAAGCGGGCAAGCCGCACGTAAACTCGGGGTCGTGGACTGCAAAACGCGGGATGAGCACAAAGTCGTTAATGGGGTATTTGTAGTGCGTCTCGTCATCGGTGATAACCGCCGCGAGCGTGACTTCGCTTCCCGTACCGGCGGTAGTGGGAACCGCAATAAGCAGCGGCAGGAGACGATGAATCCGCAGTAGGCCGCGCATCTTGTTGATGGGCTTGTTTGGCTGCACAATGCGTGCGCCCACGCCCTTGGCACAGTCCATGGCCGAGCCACCGCCAAAGCCGATAATGGCCTGGCAGGCGCTCTCTCGATACAGGGACGCCGCTTCTTCCACGTTTGAAACCGTGGGGTTTGCACGCGTTTCGGCATAGACCGTAACGCCAATCCCCCTGCATGCGAGCGCCGTCTCGAGCGGTGCCGTGAGCCCCAGACGGGCAATGCCGGGATCCGTCACGATAAGGACCTTCTGGATCGAGCGCTTTTGAAGCACCGCGGGCACATCCTCGGCATGCTCTAAAATGCGCGGCTCGGTATAGGGCAGGATCGGCAATGCAATGCGAAAAACCGTCTGATATGTTCGGCACCAGGCACGACGGGCTAGATGCATAAAGGAAACTCCTTCATTTGTTGATAGGTCAACATTTGCTCGCCCGATTGTACTCAGCGGCGGTCAAAGACGGCCTGCCAATCGTTAATCAATCAACATCTTCATATCTCAAAATTGTTTTATTAAAAATCATTCCTAATAGGCTTCACATTTGGTTGCATTTATGGATAATAGAACTCGTCAAGACGCACGTCCGGAGAGGGCCCTTACGGGACCGGACGAGCGCGCAATCGCCATCGATCGAAAGGATCGAATCATGAAGTTTGTTTGCCCCGTTTGCGGTTATGTGGAAGAGTTCGACGGCGACCAGCTGCCCGAGGATTTTAAGTGCCCCCAGTGCGGCGTTCCCGGTTCTCGTTTCCTGAAGCAGGAGGAGGGCCAGCTCGAGTGGGCTGCCGAGCACGTCGTGGGCGTCGCCAAGATGGAGGGCGTCTCCGAGGACATCGTTGCCGACCTGCGCGCCAACTTTGAGGGCGAGTGCTCCGAGGTCGGTATGTACCTGGCCATGGCTCGCGTCGCTCATCGCGAGGGTTATCCCGAGATCGGCCTGTACTGGGAGAAGGCTGCCCACGAGGAGGCCGAGCATGCCGCCAAGTTCGCCGAGCTCCTGGGCGAGGTCGTGACCGACTCCACCAAGAAGAACCTCGAGATGCGCGTTGAGGCCGAGAACGGCGCCACCGCCGGCAAGACCGATCTTGCTAAGCGCGCCAAGGCCGCTGGCCTCGATGCCATCCACGACACCGTGCACGAGATGGCTCGTGACGAGGCCCGCCACGGCAAAGCTTTTGCCGGCCTGCTTAAGCGCTACTTTTGCTAAGCCAACCGCTTGAGACATAACCTCTAGCTCGATGAGGCCCGGACCGTATTGGTCCGGGCCTTTTTCGTGCCTCACGAACTTGTTAACGCCCTGAAATAGGACCGTCTTCGGCATCGGCTTCTCGTCAAAAACTAAGTGAGTAGACTTTTTGGAACTTGCCGAGCAGACCATCCATATCACTTTATAAAGCCGCAGGTAAATGCCTTGTTGCAAAACGACCTAGTCGCCAAAGTGCCAAAAGTCTACTCACTTAGATTCGCAGCCGTCCACGATCGAGCCATTTTGTGTCTAACGGGCATCTTTCCGTCGATTACTCCCAATTTTGTCCAGTCAATGAATAGTTCAGACCGGAGTAATATCTCAGCCCTTTGCTCATCCGAGCTTTTATCACGATATTCAGCATCGAGCATCCTGCATATGGCCTTAACGATCGCGCGAAATCTATCCTCATCCGATATCTGTCTGTGTGTCAGGAGAAGCACATCGTAGCCCATGGCCTGAAGGGCCGTCATGCGGTCAGCGTCACGCAAGCCATCCCCTGCGCGTCCGTGCGAGGCCTTTCCCTGACATTCAATGGCCACCTGTCGCCTACCGTCCGGTGAAGAAAGAAGTAGGTCGATATATACACGGGACTTTCCCACAATCGCTCGAGCACTTGTGTTTAGCATCACTTCAACATTAAGCTCTATGCCGCAAAAACCTTCGCCTCCCAGGGCTCGCGGCAGTCCAAGCAACAAATACGCCTCGACCTCAAAAGGCGACGCGGCACCCAATGGAACGAGTTGCGATACCGCCATAAATCTATTGCCGCAACGCATCCCGCAAACATCTGAACAAAAACGGTCAAGGTCTCCGCCCAAAACCAAAGCGTCTCGACGCCATAAATTTGAGGCGGTGCCGTCCTCGGACGGGCAGCGCACCCAACCGAACGTTGTCGAAATCGCGCCCGAATCAATTGCACGCGAAAGCTCCGCCTCAAGTGCCGCTGGCAGGGCACACACCGCAAACAAGCCGCACATCTCTGCCAACACAAAAAGAAGCTGGAGATCCGTCAGATGTCGAGACATGATAAATGCCGTCAGTAGAGGAGACGTAATCAAAAACCCATGCTCCGTTTCCAGCACGGATTCCCTGGGAAGCTCACCAAGAAACAGCCGCTGCCTAATGCTGGCCGGACAAGTCCGTTTGTTTCTCGTCCGAACCAATGTATACAACGGAAAACCGAGCGCGACCGCAGCCGTCGGGTTGCGGGCGAGATCATATCGCTGCCGGTCTTCTTCCGGTCGTGGAAGCGGCGGACACAAAGCGCGGACTTGAGGAGGCAAACGCCAGTACCTAAAAGCCGATATGTCACAAAGTAGATCCTTCATAGGCACAGGAGAACACGAATTTCAACCCAGTCAGTCACGCATTGGCGCGAACGCACCAAAAATGGCGCCGAACGGACTGCCAAGTTTTCAACAGCCCTCCCCAACTGGCCAAAAGCTTGTCGAGAGCTGGACGAAGCCCTGTTGAAAACCCCATTTTTTTTCTCATGCAGAAGCTTTACGCGGCAAGTGAGTAGACTTTTTTGAACATTCCGAGCAGGCCGGTCTTCCTGCTTTTCAAAACCGCAGGTAGATAGCTTGTTACAAAACTGCCTGGTCGCCAAAGTGCTAAAAGTCTACTCACTTAGATTGCAGAGTGCCCCCCATTAGCTGCAATTCCAAGGTAGTTAGTATTTTTGGACTCAGATCGTCATACTGGACAAGAATATGAGTTGAGTTTTCAGGGGCAGATGCGCCATCGGCACACCAAAAACAGTCACCGATATCGATAAAAGGGATGCTCGAGCGCGTGAGGGCCCGTGCAAAAGTGCTTCCGCCCGTTCCACGCTCCGCAACCACGGTGCAGTAAAGGCCCGCGTCCGCATGCTCGATCGAGACCTCCCCTGCCGGAAATGCCTTCCGTACAAGCGACGTCAGGCCATCACGCGCCTCACGAGCACGAACGCGCACGCGGTTCACATGTCGCTCGTAATCACCCGATTCCAGCAAACGAGCCAAAGCGACCTGGTCAACAGAACTCACCGACGAGGCGTAAAAACCAAGGTTGCGCCTAAACCGCTCCATTAGCTCATCGGGCAGCACCATGTACGCTAGACGCAACGCCGATGACAGGCTCTTCGAAAACGTGTTGGTGTAGATAACCGACTGGGAGGCATCGATCGACGCGAGCGCGGGAATTGGCTTGCCGGCAAGGCGAAACTCACAATCAAAGTCATCTTCGATGAGGTACCGACCTGGTCGCTCGGCGGCCCAGCTCAGCAGCGCATAGCGACGCGCAATGCTCGTCACAAGACCGGTGGGATACTGATGGGACGGCATAAGGTGAAGGACATCGGTCCCAGTTTTCTGCAGAGCGCTCAGGTCCACGCCGTCGTCATCCAACGGGATATGTCGTACTTGGCAGCCCATAGCCTGATAGATGCGCGTCAGGCGCAAATAGCCCGGATCCTCAACGGCATACACCTTGTCCGCGCCAAGCAACTGAACCAACATGGTATCGAGCAGCTGGGCGCCCGCACCGATAACGATGTTGTTGGGGTCGACATTCATACCCCTTGTCCCGCGCAGATGGTGAGCAATTGCGCGTCGCAGCCGAGCAGTGCCCTGCGCCGGTGCGGGCGAAAAGATTTCGCGCTCGTCTTCGGATGCCAGCGTCGCCCGTAGCGCACTTTGCCAAAGCCGCGCCGCCTCCAAAGCGGAAGGAGAAAGTGCATCGAACAGCTCAACCTGTCCGTTGGCATCATGCACGCTGGGGCCCACAGAGACGGCATCTCGGTCGATGCCCTCCGCAGCCGAAGCCAAAACCGGTGCATCCGGAAGCTCGCAAGCGTAGTAGCCACGACGCGGCTTTGAGCAAATATAGCCCTCGGCAAGTAGCTGGCTATATGCATTCTCGATGGTAATGACACTGATTCCCAGATGACTGGCAAAGGCGCGCTTAGACGGCAGATGTTCTCCCGCCGCAATACGGCCAGCAACAATATCATTTCGAATTTGCTGGTAAACATACTCATAGAGCGATGCTTCGCCGCGTTGTTCCAAATTGTAGTCGAGCATGAGTTTGTCACCTGACCTTATCGGGTAATTCAATCTGTTATTAGTCTGACCTTGTAATTATCTCGAAAACTGAGTATTTCGCCATACCCAGCTCCCCGATAGGATGTTCCGTCAAGCAATGCACATGCCAACCAAGGGAGCAACCATGGCAGAACAGACTAGCAAGACCGATCGCGTCAAACTCAATCGCGAGCTCGCGCAGATGCTCAAGGGTGGCGTCATCATGGACGTCACCACGCCCGAGCAGGCGCGCATCGCCGAGGAGGCAGGCGCCTGCGCCGTCATGGCTCTCGAGCGCATCCCGGCCGACATCCGTGCCGCAGGCGGCGTCTCGCGCATGAGCGACCCCAAGATGATCAAGGGCATCCAGGAGGCCGTCTCCATCCCCGTCATGGCCAAGTGCCGCATCGGTCACATCGTCGAGGCGCAGGTCCTTCAGGCCATCGAGATCGACTACATCGATGAGTCCGAGGTTCTCTCCCCCGCCGACGACGTCTATCATATCGACAAGACCCAGTTTGACGTGCCGTTTGTCTGCGGCGCCCGTGATCTGGGCGAGGCGCTGCGCCGTGTTGCCGAAGGCGCCACGATGATTCGCACCAAGGGTGAGCCGGGTACGGGCGACGTCGTTCAGGCCGTGCGTCACATGCGCAAAATCCAAAAGCAGATCCGCGACGTAGTTGCCCTGCGCGACGACGAGCTCTTTGAGGCAGCCAAGCAACTACAGGTTCCGGTCGAGCTGGTGCGCGAGGTCCATGCCGCGGGTAAGCTTCCCGTCGTGAACTTTGCCGCTGGCGGCGTAGCGACCCCCGCCGACGCCGCGCTGATGATGCAGCTGGGCGCCGAAGGCGTCTTTGTCGGCTCGGGCATCTTTAAGAGCGGCGACCCCGCCAAGCGCGCCGCCGCCATCGTCAAGGCCGTGGCAAACTTCACCGATGCCAAGCTCATCGCCGAGCTTTCGGAGGACCTGGGCGAGGCCATGGTGGGCATCAACGCCGACGAGATCGAGATTATCATGGAAGAGCGCGGGCGCTAGTCCAGCAGAAAGGATCGCACATGAGCGATTATGCAGACCAAACGGTCGCCGTGCTGGCGGTCCAAGGTGCTTTTGCCGAGCACGAGGCAAGACTATCCGAGCTGGGCGCGCGCTGTATTGAGCTGAGGCAGGCGGCTGATTTGAAGCAGGACTTTGACCGTCTGGTACTTCCCGGCGGCGAGTCTACCGTTCAAGGGAAGCTGCTTGATGAGTTGGGCATGCTCGAGGAGCTTCGCACCCGCATTGTTGAAGGCATGCCCGTCCTGGGCACCTGCGCCGGCCTGATTCTGCTGGCTCACGACCTTGCCGCCCATGACGATAAGGGCACGCCGCGCCTGGCAACCATGGATGTGCTCGTTGAGCGCAATGCCTACGGCAGGCAGCTCGGCAGTTTTCGAACCAAGGGGCAGGTAGCTGGCATCGACGGTGAAGTGCCGCTGACGTTTATCCGCGCGCCCCGCATCGTCGAGGTCCACGGCGACGCAAAGGCCTTAGCGAAAGTCGACGGCCGTATCGTCGCCGCGCGCCAGGGCAACCAGCTCGGCGTAACCTTCCACCCCGAACTCGACGAAGACACCCGCCTCCACGAACTGTTCCTACAAATGTAGGCATCGAAATCAACAAACGAAACGAGAGTGGATAATCTCCCACCTTGAGCATGAATATGGGCTCATACCGGGAGATTATCCACTCTCATGCTATGTAGTCGTTGGGTGTTCTTAAACGACTAGTCAAACAAGAACGTCCCCAACGACTATCTTTTAGCAGGTCTGGATCATGGCAATGTCGATGTTTTGGCACCGACAGCGAGCGCCCACCAGAGCGAACAAATTGGCATGAAAAGAGGACGGCATAGACCTTCTGGTCATGCCGTCCTCTTTGAATGACAAGTTGTCGCTCTGGTGGGCGCGCAGCGTCAACTAGTTACGCGGTTTGGTAAAACCGCGTAACCCAACTAGAAGCGGTTGCCGCGGAAGCCGCCGCCGTTGCGGCCGCCACGATCGCCACCGCGACCGCCACGGTCGTTACCACGGTTGCCGCCGAAGCCGCCACGGTTGCCACCGCGATCGCCATAGCCACCACGGTTGCCGCCAAAGCCGCCGCGACCGCCACGGTCGCCGCCACGGTCACCAAAACCGCCACGGCCGCCGCGATCGCCACCGCGACCGCCACGGTCACCGCCACGGCCACCGCGATCGCCAAAGCCGCCGCGACCGCCACGGTCGCCTCCACGGCCGCCACGGTCGTCACGGCCACCGCGAGGACCGCGGTCCTCGTCCAGGCCCATGGCGACGAGCGGAGCGATAACCTTATCGAGAGCGGCCATCAGCTCGGTGGCCTCCTCATAAGAAAGCTCGGGCAGGAGCTTCTCCTTCTTGTTGGCAAGCTCGACCAGGCCCTCAGCGGCATCCTCGGCGGCGAAGACAACAATCTTGCGCATATCGCCCTCGGCGTCGTCGATGCGGCCGACCAGATCGGCAGCCTCGGCCTCGGCCATCAGGCCATCGAGCTCACGGAGGCGCATGCCCAGCAGGTCGGACATTTCCTTCTGCTCCATCTTGGGCTTGAGGTCAAGAAGCTTGATGGCGCGCTCGATGTTCGCCATGCGCTCGGCCTTGGCCTCCTCCTCCTTGGAAATAGCAAAGCGACGGCTACGCAGCAGGCGGGCGGCCTTCTGCATCTTGTCCATCAGCTCTTCGTCATCGTAATCAACGGCGGCCTCGACAACCTCGGCCTCCTCCTCGGCGGAAACCTCGTCAGCAGCCTCAACCTCGGCAGCTTCGGTCTCCACGGTCTCGACTGCCTCAACCTCGGCAGCCATGGTCTCGTTCTCGGTCTCGTTCATGATCTCTTCGTTCTCGGACATGAGACTCCTTCTTAGCCCTCTCGGGCATCATCGCCCCATTCGCGGGGCCCGTCGCGCACTCTTTGCGCTTTAAACATTCATGCCTCTCGGCAAAACGTCCATTAGTTTATGGTGTTGCCATCCAATCTAGCTGCAGAATCTATGTGCACACATTAATGCGACATGTGCGACTCGCGACGAGCGTACACCAGCGACGTCGCGAACCCGACCACGGCAATCACAGCCGCCACACGCACGGCAGTTGCAAATCCAATCGCCTGGGCAACGTCGGTCGCAGCGCCAGCCGCGCCGGCAGTCGCCGCAGAACTCGAGAGCAGACCGATAAACAGCGATGGGCCAAACGATGCGGCAATCATGTTCCACGTGTTAAGCAATGCCGTTCCGTGGGGATGCTCAGCGGCAGGCAGCGTCTCCAAGCCGGCCGTTTGCGAGGGGCTCAGCACCAAACCGACTCCGGCATACACCACAACGGTCAGCGCCACGACGACGCCGATGTTCATACTTGCCGCCGTCATCGAGATGGCAGTCTGCCCCACGGCAATCAGGGCAAAGCCGACCGGCAGCAGCGGCCATGCGCCACGGGCGTCCATCACGCGTCCGCCCACAATCGAGGTCACGGCGTTGCAGGCAATCGCCGGCAAAATGAGCAAGCCCGCAATAAGTGCGGTCATGCCGTATGCGCCCTCAAAATAGAGCGGCAACAAAACGCTCATCGAGAACGTCGTCATCATCGACACCACCACAAGCAGGCACGCGGGCCAAAAACGAACGCTCGCCATGGGACGCACGTTAAGCACCGGATGCTCGAGCTTGAGCTGACGGGCCGCAAACAGGCCGAGCAGCACAATGGCGGCGAAAAGCGCCACGATGCCGGCAATCGGATTGGTCGAGAACTCGCCTACGGAATACACGAATGCCGTAATGCCGGCGGCGAGCAAAACAACCGACAGAATATCAAGCGTGGTGCTCGAGCGCTCTCCGACATTCTGAACAAGCTTAACGCCCGCCGCAGCGACCACAATGCCGCCCACCAGCGGCACTACGAACACCGCCCTCCAGCCGAACAACGTGCACATAAGACCGCTGATTACGGGTCCAAACGCCGGCCCTAGCGTAATGCAGGCACCGCCCAGGCTCAGATACAGACCGAGCTTCTCGCGCGGGGCGCAAGACAGCACCACGTTCATCATGAGCGGGAACAAGATGCCCGATCCCGCAGCCTGCAAAATACGACTTGGTAGCAAAACGCTAAACGACGGAGCGATCAGACACAGGACTTCGCCGGCGACCATACATCCGCATGCGAAAAACAACAGCTTGCGCGTCGAGAAACGGCCGGACAGGAAGGCCATGATGGCCGTAAAGATCGACGTCACGATCATGTAGCCCGAAACGAGCCACTGCGCCGTGGTGGCACTCACCGAAAAGGCTGCCATAATGTCGTGCAACGCCACGTTAATGATGTTCTCGTTAAACGCGGCAACAAAGGCTGCAATATACATAACGACGAGAAGCGCCGCAGTGGCCGATGGCGTTGCTTGAACTTGTTGCTGAGATTTGCTCCCCATGCATTTCCTTCCTCTTGAAACGACAGTCGCATCGCCCCAGAGGAACAGTCTAGGGCGAAAAATGAGCCCTAGACTTACGCCAGACGCCGTACACGACGAATCTGGCAACATGGTCCAACGTCAAAAGATTGTAACGCGGACGCGCAGCTTTCCTTCCGCGCTATTATTAAAAGTCCACGAAAGCATAAGACATGAGGAGCCCGCCATGATTAAGCCCATCATGAAATCCGAGTTCTTTTTGCGCCTGCCTTCCGAAGACGCGGGGCCCGACGATGCCGCGACCGGGCAGGACCTACTGGATACACTCCACGAGCATGAGCACGAGTGCGTGGGGCTCGCCGCCAACATGATCGGTGTGCGCAAACGCATCATCTGCGTAAAGGACGGCAACAGGGCGCTCCTGATGTACAACCCTCAAATTCTTGAACAGGTCAATGCCTATCAGACGAGCGAAGGATGCCTCTCGCTGATCGGCGAGCGTCCCTGCACCCGCTATCGCCGCATTAAGGTTGAGTATTTGGACGAGAACTTCGTTCACCGCATCAAAAACTTCTCGGGCTACACCGCCGAGATCATCCAACACGAAATCGACCACTGCAACGGGATTGTTATATAGTTCCGCCGATTCAAGAAAGCTCCCTGCAGCAAAACAACTGCAGGGAGCTTTTCATAGTGCGGAACTTCTATCCCACTAGCTCTGGCGGTAATGATCGAAGAAATCGGCGAGGTCTTCGAGCGACTCTTTGAGCACTTCCATGCGCGGCAGGTACACGATACGGAAGTGGTCGGGCTCGGCCCAGTTAAAGCCGCCGCCGCGCGTGATCAGAATCTTCTTCTCGTGCAGCAGGTCGAGGGCAAACTGCTCGTCATCGGTGATGTTGAACTTCTTAACATCCATCTTGGGGAAGATGTAGAACGCCGCGCGCGGCTTGACCACCGAGATGCCGTCAATCTTGTTGAGCGCCTCATACACAAAGTTGCGCTGCTCGTAGACACGGCCGCCGGGACGGATGTAGTCGTTAACGGACTGATGGCCGCCGAGCGCCGTCTGGACGATCGACTGAGCCGGCACGTTGGAGCACAGGCGCATGTTGGAGAGCATGTTGATGCCCATGATGAAGTCGCTCATGCAGCGCTGGTTGCCCGAAAGCACCATCCAGCCAATGCGATAGCCCGCGATCATGTGCGACTTGGAAAGGCCGCTAAAGGTGACACAGGGCAGATCGGGGGCGAGCGAGGCAATCGAGACGTGCTCGTAGCCGTCCATGCACAGGCGGTCGTAGATCTCATCGGCAAAGATCATCAGCTGATGCCTGCGTGCAATCTCGACGATGCCCTCGAGCACCTCGCGCGGATAGACAGAACCCGTGGGGTTGTTGGGGTTGATGATGACGAGGGCTTTGGTCGCGCTCGTGATCTTGGACTCCATATCCTCCAGGTCGGGATACCAATCCGCCTGCTCATCGCACAGATAATGTACGGGATGACCGCCAGCAAGGGTTGCGCACGCCGTCCAGAGCGGATAGTCGGGGCTGGGGATCAGAATCTCGTCGCCATTGTCGAGCAGTGCATTCATCGAAAGCTGAATGAGCTCGGACACGCCGTTGCCCGTGTAGATATGCTCCATCTGAACGTTGGGCAGGCCTTTGATCTGCGAATACTGCATGATCGCCTTGCGCGCGGAGAACAGGCCACGCGAGTTGGAATAGCCTTCGCAGTCGGGCAGCTGCTGGCGCATGTCCTTGATGACCTCATCGGGCGTGCGGAAACCGAAGGGCGCCGGGTTGCCGATATTGAGCTTGAGGATGCGCTCGCCCTCGTCCTCCATACGGGCGGCCTCGTCGACGACGGGACCGCGCACGTCATACAGGACGTTATCGAGCTTGGTGGATTTAGAAAAAGTACGCATGGTGGTGCTCCTTGCAATTTGAGCTGAGGGATGGGGTTCGGGTTTGGAATCGTTGCGGGGTGATGATGCCTCGCCTTGATCGGCGTCGCCGGCAAGCAGCCAGGTAACATCGACCTCCAAAATACGGGCGAGCAGCTCAGCCACATCGCGCCGCGGGATCGTCTTGCCGCTCACATATTGGCTCATCTGACTCTTGCCGAGTTTTTTGCCGAGCATCTCCGATGCGCGGATCACGTCCGACTGGCGAACGTCGCGATCGGACATAGCCTGTCGCAGGCGATCGCTAAACGTCTCTTGGGCCACTAGAACCTCCTTGCTGGCAAAGTTCAATTTATAGAACACGAATTGAACCAAGGTTCAATTTAGCAAGCAGTATAGCGCCGTACCTCATTCGTAAGTTCAATTTCATAAGAAAACGTACCGAACTCCGAGATTTGCCCAAAGCGGACAATGACGTGCACACGTTTAGAGGTATTCAAGGAATCGAGCAGCGGCAAGAGAAACGTCAGCCGTGCGATATATCGCATTGATCTGCCGATGGGGATGTCCCTCGAGTGGTCGCACGGCAACATCGAACTGACAGCGGCGCAAGATGAGCGCGGGAAGAATGCTCACGCCCAAGCCGTCCTCGACCATAGCCATAATCGCATAGTCATCCCAAGTCGACAGTTTTGAGCGCACCGCCAGTCCCGCCCGACGAAACAACGGCGTAATCTCGTCATCGGTGCCGCGTTCTAGCAGAATAAACTGCTCGTTGGCTAAATCGGCAAGAGAAACGACCTCCGCCGTGGCAAGCAAAGAATCTGCCGGCACTACCGCCATCAACTCGTCGCGCACCAAAGACCGCGATGCCATGCCGTTTTCTCGTGGCTCACGCGGGATAAAGCCCAGGTCGCAGCGGCCTTCCGCCACCCATTGCTCAATCTCGGAGTAATCACCCATCAGCAGCTCGTAATCGACATCCGGATGATCGGCGCGAAAGCGCGCAATCACCGGCGGCAGCACGTGGGTCGCCACACTCGAAAACGTACCGATGCAGATTTTGCCGCGCATGAGCCCGCGCATCTCATCCACGCGTCGCTGCAGGCGGCCAAACTCCTCGCATAACGCCTCAACCGCAGGCATAACTTGCCGTCCATCGGCAGAAAGTACTACGCCCTCGCGACTGCGGTCGAGCACCTTAAAGCCCCAGTCGGCCTCGAGATCGGCCACCATGCGGCTCACGCCCGACTGCGAATAGCTCAGGCGCTCGGCGGCGCGCGTAAAACTGCCGGCGCGCACGGTCTCGAGCAGCACCTGCATCTTTTGAATATTCGTTTCCACGGCACCCCTCCACCTTTGCATGAGTTTTTGTCATGTTATCCATACATTATATTCGCTTTTCTTCTAAAGCCAGTTCACCCATAGTGAACATGCTCGGATATAGAGGGGATGTCAGCGCATGAACAGCGGACTGTTTACGTACTTAGCAGCATTGCTGTTGTTTGGTTCCAACGGCATCATCGCCGCTGCCATCGCGCTGCCGAGCTCCGATATCGTGCTACTACGCACGTTTTTGGGCGCACTCTCGCTTGTCACCATCCTCGCCATCACCCAACGCCATACGTTGCAGGCGCCATCTCGCCCCCGCGAAGCCGCAGCCCTCCTCCTCTCGGGAGCCGCGCTGGGCGCCAGCTGGATTTTTCTGTTCCGCGCCTACCAGACGATCGGCGTCGGCGTATCCTCGCTGCTGTACTACTGCGGCCCCATCATTGTCATGGCGCTGTCCCCACTCATCTTTGGCGAAAAGCTGACCGGCGGCAAAATCGCTGGCTTTATCGCCGTTGCTTGCGGTGCTTTTCTCATTGCAGCGCAAGGTCTAGGCGGCAATATGCCCATTGCTGGTATCGCCTGCGGTATCGCCTCGGCATTTTGCTATGCGCTGATGGTCATCGCTAGCAAGGGTGCGCCACACATCGAAGGCCTCGAAAACTCCACGCTCCAGGTGAGCGCCGCCTTTGTGACCGCGCTGGTCCTCACGCTCATCACGCAGGGCGCCCCCTCATTCCTGTCCGCCGACATCGCTGCAGGCATCGATTGGCGCGCCGTCGCTATGCTCGGCGTCGTCAACACCGGCATCGGTTGCCTGCTCTACTTTAGCGCCGTCGCCAAGCTGCCCGTGCAGACCGTCGCCGTCGTCGGCTACCTCGAGCCGCTTTCGGCCGTCGTGTTCTCCGCCGTCCTTTTAGGCGAAGCCATAACACCAGTCCGCCTGATGGGCGCCGCACTTATCGTCGGCGGCGCAATTTTTTGCGAACTCGTCGGCAAACGCACAAACGCCAAAGCCGGCATCGCCCAGACAGCACGTGCTTAAAAGCCCCTGTTTTGAAATGCTACCTGTGTACATAAATAATCCCCAGCTGGGGATTATTGTCTAAAATAACCCGATGTGCCAAACTGCTCTTGTATGTATAAAGACGGCATAAAGGTTATCTGTCCTAGACAGATAACCGGATGTCTAAGGGAGTCCACGTGGCACACAACAAACTGGAGACAAACCTCCAAGATCAGCATGTGCAGGGCGGGCACGGAGCCATTCCCCTCTCCGCTGGCATGCTGCTCGTAACGCTCGGCGTCGTCTATGGCGACATCGGCACGAGCCCCATGTACACCATGAAATCAATCGTCGCCAACAACGGCGGCATCGGCACCGTTAGCGAGGACATGATCCTGGGCGCGCTTTCGCTCGTCATCTGGACCATGACACTCGTGACCACGGTCAAGTACGTTGTAATCGCCATGAAGGCCGACAACCATAACGAAGGCGGCATCTTCGCCCTGTTTAGCCTGGTGCGCAAGGTGGCGCCGTGGCTGATTCTGCCCGCCATGATCGGCGGCGCGGCGCTGCTCGCCGACGGCATCCTCACCCCCGCGGTCACGGTCACCACAGCCATCGAGGGTCTGCGCACCATCGAATGGGGCCATGCGCTGCTGGGCGACGGCCAGACCAACGTCATCATCATCACCATCATCATTATCTGCGGTCTGTTTGCCATGCAGCGCGCCGGCACCTCGTCAATCGGCAAGCTGTTTGGCCCGCTTATGACGCTATGGTTCCTGTTCCTGGCGGGCGCCGGCCTGTTCAACATGCTCGGCAACCTGTCCATCCTGCGCGCGCTCAACCCCATCCGCGGCATCATGTTCCTGTTCTCGCCCATCAACCATTCGGGCATCATGGTGCTCGGCTTTGTCTTCCTGTCGACGACCGGCGCCGAGGCGCTCTATTCGGACATGGGTCACGTGGGCAAAGCTAACATTTACGCATCCTGGCCGTTTGTTAAGGCGGCCCTTATCCTTAACTATCTGGGTCAAGGTGCTTGGCTGCTCGCCAACAACTCCAATCCCCAGATGCTCGCGATGGATATCGTCAACCCGTTCTATATGATGCTCCCCGAGTCCCTGCGCCCCTTTGCCATCGTACTTTCGGCCGTGGCGGCCATCATCGCCTCGCAGGCCCTCATCACCGGCTCGTTCTCACTGGTATCCGAGGCAACGCGCCTCAACCTCATGCCGCACCTGCGCATCCACTACCCCAGCGACACCAAGGGCCAGCTCTATATTCCGCTTGTCAACAACATCATGTGGGTCGGCTGCATCTTCATCGTGCTGCTGTTCCAGAACTCCGAGCGCATGGAGAGCGCCTATGGCCTCGCCATTACCGTGACCATGCTTATGACCACCACGCTGCTGACGAGCTATATCGCCGGCATTCTCAAACACAAGCTGGGCGCCTGCGTCTTCGCCCTGCTCTTTGGTGCCATTGAGCTGTGCTTCTTCGCTTCGTGCCTCACCATGTTCTTTGACGGCGGCTACGTCATGATCTTCCTGGCCGCACTGCTGTTCGGCCTTATGTATGTGTGGCGTCGCGGCACCGCCATCGAGCGCACGCAGACGATCCTGCTGCCCGTCTCCAAGTACATCGACCAGCTCAACCGCCTGCGCAATGACGAGACCTATCCCGTGCTCGCCGACAATCTGGTATTTCTCACCAACAGCCCCGACCCGCTCACGCTCGACCGCGACGTGCTCTATTCCATCCTGGACAAGCACCCCAAGCGCGCCAAGGCATACTGGTTCATCAACGTGCACGTTACCGATGAACCCTATACGCACGAGTATTCCGTCGAGACCTTTGGCACGGACTTTTTGTTCCGCGTGCGCCTGGACCTGGGCTTTAAGGTCAACCAGCGCGTTAATGCCTACCTGCGCCAGATCGTTGGCGACCTGATGGCATCGGGTGAGCTGCCGCCGCAGCATCACACCTACTCCATCTACGAGACACGCGGCAACGTGGGCGACTTCCGTTTTTGCATGCTGCGCAAGATGCTTGCCCCCGAAACGGACATCAACCGCAACGACCATCGCGTCATGGCCATCAAGTACGCCGTCCGCCGCGCCTGCGGAAGCCCGGCACGCTGGTACGGCCTCGAGAACTCGGCCATCATCATCGAGTACGTGCCCCTCTTTGCCCGTATGCGTCCGGCAGTCAAGCTTGTACGCACCCAGGTGCCACTCGAAGTTCAGATCGAGGAAGCTGAGGAAATGGATGTCGATATCTTCTCGGACGACCTGGTCAACGGCAACGAAGCCGGTAGGGACATGAACGTCGATCCCACTGAGCTGCTCGAGAGCGTCGCCGATACGCCCGAACAGCAAAAGCTCGACGGCCTCGAGAGCGCCCAGCTCAACGACGCCAACTTCTAACACGCCACCAGCCATTGACGACAACGGCCTCGCATCTCATAAGAGGTGCGAGGCCGTTTTATGTCGCAACGGGCCAGTGAGCTACGAACGGCGCGGCTCGGGAACCACGAGCCTATCGGGGCTCGCGCCCTCGGCATCCATCAGGCTCACGTAGCGAATCGACGGATCCCCATACATCGCGTAGTAATAATTGCCCGTGCGCGCGCTAAAGCATCCGGTGTAGATAGTCTTCTCGAACTTGCCATCGCCCATCCTGGACGCCCCCTCGATCATCACCACGCCCTCGAGCGAGCGGAACATGCGGACGACGTTTTCGGTCTCGCTCTCCTTTTGCGGGTAATTGGCATTGAGGTACGCCGCCTTTACAAAACGGCTCGGCGAATAGCAATCGCCCGGAATGCCGCGCATGCCGGCACCCGCGCCATAGGGCTTGAGCTCGGCGCCACGCCATGTCGCCGTCTGCGGAAAATCGCTTGTGGCGGTGATATAGGTGCGGAGGTTTTCCATGTGCCACGGGAAGGTCGGCTGGTTGGCAAGGGTGTCGACCGGATCGTCGTATACATGCAGGCCGTCAGCCATCATCTCGACCACGATGCTGCGCTGGCTGTCGCCGATAATCCAATGGAGCAGCGACACGCCCAGCCCCTCTCCTGCAGATTTGGCAACAATCACCGTGTCGCGCAGCGCGGCCTCGACCTCATCGACCGTCGAGAACGTCGCTGCCACCCACAGGGGAAACTCATAGGCCGCGATATTGGTCTTGCCGTCGACAGGCCCTTCGGCATACTCGGCATAACCCGGGAAATTGAGACCCGCCACGGCGAGGCCCGCATCGTTGCCGCAATCGAAGAACATAGGGTAGTTCTTGTAATCGATGCACATACCGATCACCGCGTGTGCCGCTGTCGCGTCGTCGATAAACGAATACGGGATATGGAACCCGCGCGGCATCACGCGAACCTGTTGGCCGTAGTCAAAGCTCCAGTCGAGGTTGCGGCCCAGATACATGTGGCCAGAATTATCGGTAAATCGAATACTCGTGCACATAGCGCCTCCTAGCTTTACGTTCTTGCTAAGGCTATTGTCACCAAACAAAAAGGCGCTAAACAAAAAAGCCCGGACATGACAACAATGTCACGCCCGGGACAAAGACCGCAAATTCGGTCCCCAATTGAACCACTCTAGACGAGTTTGCCTAAGCAGTGGTCAATCATGTGTTGAATCATCTGCGCTTCGAAGCCGACGAAGTCCTGCTTGCGCTCGCGCATCTTGCCGTCGACGATCTGGTCAAAGGCAACCTTGCACTTGATGTAGCGCGTGGACTTGGTGATCTCCTCGTGCGTCAGGCAGCTCTCCTCCATCTTACTGGCGCCCAGGCCAAACACCAGACGGGGGTTGTAGAGTACGTGGGGCTCGCCGGCATCGTCCAGGTAGACGCAGACCTTCTTGGTGACGCCGATCTGGTTGGCGGCAAGGCAGCCGGCATCGTCGAGCGACTTAATGGTATCGATCAGGTCCTGAGCAACCGACTCGTCCTCGACGGTCGCAACCTCGCAACGCTGGGACAGGATAGCCTCGTCGTGGCAGAGCTCTTTAATCATACGTTCCTCCATAGGGGTCGTTGTAACCGCTTAAGTATACGGTACCCACACATTTTCATGCGAAAAATACCGTCCGTCTGCTACAAAGCGCCGAACATCAACATGCGAGGAACAACAGCGTCGTAAAGGGGCTATAGTGAGTGAGTTCGTGTCAATCGGCCTAAACTCGGGGCCGAACAAGGAAAGGGTATGCATGGACGAACTATTTCACGTCAGCGAGCGCAAGTCCACAATCGGGACCGAACTTCGCGCTGGACTGACAACGTTCCTGGCGATGGCCTACATCATCGCCGTCAACCCCGCGGTGCTCTCGGGCGCTGGCATCGATGCGGGAGCGCTCGCCTGCGCCACCTGCCTGGGCGCCGGCATCATGACCATCTGCATGGGCATCTTCGCAAACCGCCCGCTCGCCTGCGCGTCGGGCTTAGGCGTCAACGCGATGATCGCTGGAATCACCACCACCGTCTGCGGCGGTGACTGGCGCGTGGCCATGAGCGTCATCTTCCTTGAGGGCGTCGTCATCTTGCTGCTCGTGCTTTGTGGCCTGCGCGAGGCCATCATGGACGCCATCCCGGTTGTCCTGCGTCACGCCATCTCGGTGGGTCTGGGCCTGTTCATCGCCATGATTGGCCTGTGCGATGCCGGCATTATCACCGCTGGCGCCGGTACGCTCGTCGGTCTGGGCGACATCACCTCCCCCACCTTCATCGTCGGCATCATCTCCATCCTGGTGACAGTCGCCCTCGCCTGCCGCAACGTCCCCGGCTCGCTGCTCATCGGCATCGTCGTCGCCGTCATCGCCGGTATCCCCCTAGGTGTGACCCAGGCTCCGACCGGTATCATCGCCCCGCTCGACTTCTCGAGCATCGGTGGCCCCATCGCCGACGCCGGCGGCGTGCCCGCCATCGTCAAGGTCCTTACCGACCCCGCGCTCCTCGTCATCTCGTTCTCTCTGCTCATGAGTGACTTCTTCGACACCATGGGCACCGCGATGGCCGTGGCCAAGCAGGGCGAGTTCCTCACCGACGACGGCAACGTCGAGAATATCAAGGAGATCCTGATCGTCGACTCCGCCGCCGCTGCTGTGGGCGGTTTCATGGGCGTCTCCTCCATCACCACCTTCGTCGAGTCCACCTCTGGCGCTGCCGACGGTGGCCGCACGGGCCTCACCTCCGTCACCACCGGCGTGCTGTTCATTCTCGCCGCGTTCTTCTCCCCCATCGTCACCATCGTTTCCAGCGCCGCCACCTGCGGTGCTCTGGTCTACGTCGGCTACCTCATGATGAGCGAGGCCTCCGAGATCGACTGGTCCGACGTGTCGCAGGGTTTCCCGGCGTTCATGATTGTCGCCGGCGTGCCCTTCACCTACTCCATCTCTGCCGGCATTGGCCTGGGCTTTATCGCCTACGTGATCGTCGCGCTCTTTAAGGGCGAGGCTTCCAAGATCAAGCCGCTCATGTGGATCGCAGCCCTCGCCTTCCTCGTCTACTTCTTTGTAGCGTAGCGGCATAGTCTGCTAAAGCAAAACAACAAGGCGCGGAATCGCATCGAGCGGCTCCGCGCCTTTCTTTTAGCGTCTGCCCCCGTGCCAGCGTGCGACAATTGAGGCTGTCAATATCACAACACCGAGAGAAGCCTGCCTTGGAAGTGCATCAGAAGCAGATAACCGTTTATTCAGAGTGTGCAGAAGGTACGCCCGTCATCTACCTCCCTGTGGTTATGGGCGACGGTAGTGAAGTCTACGAGCGCTGCCGAGAGCTCGACTGCCCGCCATTCGCCTTTGTCGCCATTGGAGGGCTCGATTGGAATCGCGAGCTGAGCCCCTGGGAATGCGACGGAACTATACGAGATGCCGAGCCCTTTGGCGGACAGGCGTCTGAGTTTCTCGATGAACTGCTGAATCAGATAATCCCAGAGGCCGAATCATCACTTCCCTGCCCGCCCACCTGGCACGGCATTGCCGGCTACTCGTTGGCGGGTCTTTTTGCACTGTGGGCACTTTGGCAAACAGATGTCTTTGAGCGCGTGGCGAGTGCATCGGGGTCGCTGTGGTTCCCCGGCTTTATCGACTACGCGCGCGAGCGCACGATGACAGCTACGCCCGACGCTGCCTATCTGTCGCTCGGTAAAAAGGAAACCAAGACGCCCAACCGCATGATGCGGCACGTACTCGACGATACGCACGCGATGGAAGAGCTGCTTATCGAGCGTGACATTCCAACAACGCTGGAGCTCAACCCCGGCAATCATTTTGCCCAAACTGACCTGCGCATGGCGCGCGGCATCCACTGGATACTGACGCATTAAAAATGGCGTCCACACGTACGCACGGGCGCCATTTTTTGATTTAGCTGAACACAACTACTATTCGACAGTCTCCTCGAGTTCAGATACGGCGGGCGTCGAGGACTGGGACATGGATGTCCTTTCGAATGGAAGGGCGATCAGGCATATCGGATAACCTGCCCGAACGATACGATCCGAACCATTGTACGCGATACACTATGCCTCGCACGCGCCGCCACCTGCAAACACTAGCGCTATTTCCAAACGCGCTCGGCAATGCGCTTGACCAGCGCGATCTTTGCCCATTGCTCATCCTCGGTCAGCTTGTTGCCAATCTCGCAGCTGGCAAAGCCGCACTGAGGCGACAGATACAGGTTCTCGAGCGGCACGTACTTTGCGGCTTCACGGATGCGCTCGACGATAACATCCTCGTTCTCGAGCTCTGCCGCCTTGGTGGTCACCAGACCCAACACGACCTTCTTGCCGGGGGCAACGTACTTGAGCGGCTCAAAACCACCGGCGCGCGGCGTATCGAACTCCAGATAGAATGCGTCAACGTCCTCATGCGCAAACAGGTACGGCGCGATGGGGTCGTAGCCGCCCTCAAAAGCGTAGGTGGAGTGGTAGTTGCCGCGGCATACATGCGTGTTGATAACCAAATCATCGGGCTTGTCCGCGATGGCGGCGTTGTTGAGCGCCACGCCCAGCTCGCTTACCTTTTGCAGGTCGACCGGGCTCATGCCGGTCTTGGACACAAAGTCAGTATCGCAGTAGATGCCCCAGGTGCAGTCATCAAACTGGATGTTGCGGCAGCCCGCGGCATACAGGTCGGCAATCACGGTGCGATATGCTGCGGCGATGGCATCGGCGAGTTCTTCGTCGGTCTTATAGACAGCACGCAAGCTCTCCTGCTGGCCATCGCAGCGGTCGAGCGTGACTTCGGAGAACGTCTGAATCGGCGCCGGGATGGTCTGGCGTGCAACGTGGCCCTCGCCCTCAAGTGCCTTGACAAACTTAAAGTGCTCGACGAAGGGGTGGTTCTCGCCGCTGATGGAGCCGGTTACCACGACGGTGTCGGCCGTGGTCTCCTCATCGTGGAACATATAACCCGTACGCGAGGTGCGGCGTTCAATGCCGTTGAGCCCCCACATAAAGTCGAGGTGCCAGTAGCTGCGGCGAAACTCGCCATCGGTGATGACCTGCAGGCCGGCGGCCTTTTGCTTTGCCACCAAATCGCGAATGGCCTCGTCCTCGACGGCCTTAAGCCCCTCGGCATCAAGCGCGCCTGCCGCATAGGTAGCGCGGGCGTCCTTTACGGCCTGCGGACGAAGAAAGCTGCCGACGATATCAGCGCGAAACGGCGCGTTCAGCGTGGTTAAAGCACTCATAGATATCTCCCTTTGCATTGGTTGCTTTACTGGGACAGAGTATGAGCGCTCATATGGCCATCGCAAAATATACGTTTATAACAGTTTGATATAGATGCCTCCTATATCAGTTTGGACTGCCATAAAGAGATTTGACCCGTACAGAATGCAGCAGTCTATATGTGCTGACGAATCACGTCGATATAGGCTTGGCCGTAGCGCGTAAGCGTCGTGTTCTTGCGCGTGATGATGCCGATCTCCATGTACTCGTCTACATCGAGCGGAATCGAGATGATGCCGGGCCCGTTGAGCTCGTGACTGATCACGCCTGAGCATACCGTGTAGCCGTTGAGGCCCATGACCAGGTTGAACAACGTCGCACGGTCACGCACGCGGATATTCTTGCGGCGCTCAAAGGTCGAGGTCAGCTCCTCAGAATAGTAGAACGAGTTATAGCTGCCCTGCTCATAGGACAAAAACGGGTAGTCTTCCAAGTCCTCGAGCGTCACGCTGGAGCGGCCAGCCAGCGGATGGTCTGCACACACAAAGACGTGCGGCGTGGCGCAGAAGAGCCCTTCGAACACGAGCTCGTTGGCCGCCAGCATGCGCTCGATGACCTCGCGATTGTGCTCCGACAGATACAGGATGCCGAGCTCGCTTTTCATGTGCGCGACGTCCTCGATAATCTCGTGGGTTTGCTCCTCGCGCAGGGTAAAGTCGTAGCGCGCGGCATCGAACTCACGGATCACATCGACAAACGCATTAACGGCAAAGGAATAATGCTGGCAGCTCACACTAAAGTGCGGCACCTGCTCGGATGCGCCCTTGTACTTGCCCTCGAGCAGGTCGGCCTGGTCGAGTACCTGGCGCGCATAGCCCAAGAAGGTCTCACCTTCCTCGGACACAACGACGCCCTTGTTAGTGCGCTCAAAGATGTGCACGCCCATCTCGTTTTCGAGATCGCGAATCGATGCGGTAATCGAAGGCTGCGACACAAAGAGCCGGCGCGAGGCCTCGGTGATGCTGCCACATTCGGCAACTTTGACGACATATCTGAGCTGCTGGAGCTTCATGATGGCCTCCCTAGACGTCCGCGATACCCGAACCCACCGCATCCATCTGACGCATAAAAGGCGGCATCTCCCCCGTCGCGGCGCAGGCGGCAATCTGATGCAGAGCCCCGGCAACCGCATCGTCTGCCGCAGCGCCGATATGCCAGCGCGCGGCAGCAGTGACGGCCTCGTTGGCATTGGCGACTGCAACGGAGTTGGGAACGGCACCGATCATGGGCAGATCGTTATCGGAATCGCCAAATACGGCCACCTCATCGGGCGTCAGGCCCAAAGCGCGCGCCAGCTCCAGCGCAGCGCAGCCCTTGTCCCAACCGGCCGGGAGAATATCGAATAGGCGCACGCGGTTGTTGGGAAATACAAGCGAGAGCTCCGGCACCTCAGCGGCAATGCGCTCGCGCAGCTCAGCGAGCTCTTCGCGCGAGCGGGCGCTCCAGATATTCGCCTTGTATACCGGGGCATCATCGACAACAGGACGGCACGGGGCCTCTTCGCCTTTGAGCCACGCGTTGCCGCCCGACTCCATGGCGCGACGAACGCGCTCGGGATTGCTCGTCACGCAATAGGCATCGTTGCCCCAAAAGTCATCACCCAGGCTGTAGACCTTCAGGTACGTATCGTCGGTCTCCTGCTCCAAGTAGTCAGCCAAGCGCATAAGGGCGGCGTTGTCGGTCGCATGCGAGGCTACCGCCTCACCGTCCACAAACATGACCTGGCCGTTACAGAACGCGCCAGTCGAGAAGCACTCGGAACGATTTTTGAACATCCAGCCCATCGCGGACGGCTGACGGCCCGAAACCGGGCCAAAGTGCAGACCCGCCGCCCGCATGGCATGAATGCCCTCGATGGCGTAGTCGCTAGCGCCGTCATGCCCGGCTGGAATCAGCGTATCGTCCATATCGGTCAGCACAAGTTTGATCATAGAGTCCCCCAGTCATTTTCACCGTAACCATTGTAACGACCTGCCAATAAGAGACAGGTTTATTTCGGCAGGTTTCATCTGGGAAAACGCAAAGTCCCAGTTGTTACCTGCCAAAATAAACCTGTCCCTTTTTGGCAGGTGCGCTAGTATAGGGAACAACAGATTCGATGCGGGAGTGCCGGCGGTGCAAACCACAAGGCTGAGAGGGCATGGAGCCCAATCCTTTGAACCTGTCAGTTAATGCTGGCGTAGGGAGCATGCCGCCTTTACAGGGGCGCTGTCTATGCACAGCGCCCCTTTTCTATGCCAAGGAGGCATGTGCAGTGATTGATTCGGAACAGCTTAAGCAACATATGGTCAAGGCCGTGGAGGAGATTCACGCCACCAATCCGATGGCCGGCTCCATCACCAACACGGTGACGATCGACTTTGTCGCCAACGCACAGCTCGCCGTGGGCGGATCGGCCGCCATGGTCTATCTGCCCGACGAGGGCGAGGCCCTCGTTGCCGGCGGCGGCGCTATCTATCTCAATATGGGCACGCTCTTCCCCATCTACGAGCAGACGATTCCCCGCGCGGCCAAGGCGGCACACGATGCCGGCAAGCCCTGGGTGCTCGATCCGGTTGGCCTGGGCATCGGTAGCCTGCGCACCCAGCTGGTAAACGAGCTCAAGCAGTACAAGCCCGCCATCGTGCGCGGCAACGCCTCCGAGATTATCGCGCTCGCCGGCCTGTGGGGCCTTGAGGGCGAAGCAGCTGATCTGAGCCGCGTGCGCGGTGTCGATACCACCGACACGGTCGATGCCGCCCGCGACGCCGCCGTGGCGCTCGCCCGCTACACCGGCGGCGCCGTAGTGGTCTCGGGCGAAGTCGACCTGATCACCGACGGCACGACGGTGGCCAAGTCCCACGGCGGCAGCCCGCTCATGTCCAAGATCACCGGCTGCGGCTGCTCGCAGGGCGGCGTGCTGGCCGTGTACGCCTGTGCCGCCGACCCGTTTACGGCAGCCATCTGCGGCGCCGCCGTCTACAACGTTGCCGGCACGCGTGCCGCCGCTGTCGCCGATGCCCCGGCAAGCTTTAAGGTCGCCTTTATCGACGAGCTCTACCGCGCAACCGCCCAGGACATTGCCGATAACCAGCTCGAGCTCGAGGAGGCATAAGCCATGTCCGAGCCCGTAACCAATGCCGGCATGAACACGCTCGTCGCCGTGGCCATCGCCCCGTGCGGCACCGGCGACGAACTGTCCGCCGAGGTCGCCGAAGTCGTGCGCGTCATTCGCGAGAGCGGCCTTCCCAACCGCACCACCTCGATGTTCACCGAGATCGAGGGCGACTGGGACGAGGTCATGCAGGTCGTGCGCGACGCAACCTTTGTGTTGGCGAGCAAGGGCATCCGCACCGAAGTCGTGCTCAAAGCCGATATTCGACCCGGATTTACCGACACCATGACCGGCAAGCTCGAACGCATGGAAGCGCAGATCAAAAAGCAGGAGGAAGCACGATGAGCATCCGCGACAACCTTGATATCTCGGCCTATCTGGTACTCGGCCCCGAAAACACGCTCGGGCGTCCCGTGGGCGATGTGGTGGCCCAGGCGCTCGACGCAGGCTTTACCTGCATCCAGGTGCGCTCCAAGGTGGCAAGCGCCCGTGAAATCATCGCGCTGACGGGCGACGCCGCGCAGGCAATCGCACAGGCCGGCAAAACCGGTCAGGTTGCCCTGCTGATCGACGACCGCCTGGACTGCGTACTCGCCGCGCGCGAGCAGGGTATTGCTGTCGACGGCGTGCACGTGGGCCAGAGCGATATTCCCGTCGAGGTCTGTCGCAAGCTGCTGGGGCCCAACGCCATCGTGGGCCTTTCCGCCCGTTGCGAGGAGATGCTCGAGTACGTCAAGACCGCCGACATGAGCCTAGTCGACTACCTGGGCATCGGCCCACTCCACGAGACCGAGACCAAGCGCGACTGCGGACGCGCGGCCGACGGCTCTATCATCACCAAGAGCTTTGAGGACCTGGCCGCCCTCCACGCGGCAAGCCCCGTGCCCATCGTGGTGGGCGGCGGCGTCAAGACGGCCGACCTGCCACAGCTCAAGGCCACCAGCGTCGACGGCTTTTTCGTGGTGAGCGCCGTCTGCAGCGCCGATGACCCCTACGCCGCGGCCAAGGAGCTCGTCGACACCTGGCAGCAGGCGTAAGTCTAGGCCGAGCAGCTGATTCGCAGCCTCATATCTTCAGCAATGGAAAGCGCATCCCAGTTTGAGCCTCCATTCCGGGATGCGCTTTCCGCCGAGATGGCGGCAGCAGCCTCTACCCTGCCAGATATGCCTCCAGTTCCGGCAAGGTCGCCTCCGCATCGCGGCGACCAATCTGGTAGATGCGCTCAAGTTCATCGGGCTCGCGACACAGCGACGGCACCTTCACCGATTCGCTCGGACGCACCACAAAGATCTCGCCGGCAGCCTCGCGACGTGCCAGGTCATCGAGCGTGGCATTGTAGACCTCATGCCGGTGCTCAAGCGCTGCGACAAACTCCGGATAGTGACGGAACAAGCGCCGCAGCATGGGCATCACGCTGTTGGGCTGCTTCACAAAGCCCGCCGGCTGCGTGAGTACCACGATATTGCGGTCATACCCCTGCGCAAACAGCCACGCGCTGGGAATAGAATCAGCCACGCCACCATCCAGATACTTATGCCCGTCAATAGCAACGGGACGCGTCGCCACGGGAATTGCCGACGACGCCCGAATCCACTCGATATCGCGCTCGTCGCCATACGGCAGATCGTGATAGACGGCCTTGCCCGTCTCGATATCGGTACACACGCACGTAAATCGCATGGGACAGGTGCGATACGCCTCCAAGTCGATAGGATCGCGCTCGATAGGCACCTCGTGATAAGCAAAGTCGGCATTGTACATATCGCCGGTTCGCAGCCAGCTGGTCACGCTCGCATAGCGCTTGTCGGCGCAATAGGCCTTGTTATAGCGAATGGCGCGGCCGATCTGGCGCGATTTAAAGTTGTAGCCAAACGCCGCGCCCGCCGAGACGCCCACCATATGGTCGCAGGTCAAACCGTGCTCCATCCAAACGTCGAGCACGCCCGCCGTATACATACCGCGGTAGCCGCCTCCCTCGAGCGCCAGCCCCACCGTGCGCGTCATATTTGACTGTGCCATGCGACCATCTCCGTTCCTGCGTTTTAAAACGGGACAAGTATACCCGTCAACATATATCGTCCCAGTCGCATTTTTATCGAACATCGCATCGTCGCGCTACCGTTTGTCGAATAACAGCCGCCCACAGCATGTGCACCCATATATAATTGTGCACTATTGTTTACACTACTCAGCTGTTATCAACAGCGAACATTAGCCGGCAAATTAGCTCAACAACGCGGCAAGGCGGGGGCCTGGATACATGCAAAGCGCTGAGCAACGATGCATGTACACAACGAGCTCGCCCGACGCAATCCGCCCCGACCTCAGAAAGCCGCTTAGAACATGGATACTGTCAGCAATTACACCGAAACGCTCGAAAAGACCGTCCGTGACCTTCTCGAGCGGCAGGAGGATCTGATCAGGACTGCCTTTACCGACCAGCTTACTGGGCTTGGCAACCGTGGCGGCTTTGCCCGTTCCCTCGAGGAGCTCTGGGAGCAGGACGCCCCCGTTACCATGGCGTTCATCGATATCGACAATCTCAAGCACTGCAACGACGTCTTTGGGCATGACGAGGGCAACCGCTATATCTTGCAGGTAAGTCTCTATCTTAAGCTGTATATGAAGGCGGGCGAAGCGGCGTTTCGCATAGGCGGCGACGAGTTTGCCATCCTATCTACGATTGCGACCGAGGACGACCTCGCCGAACGTCTGAAACACTGCCGAACGGTTCTGCTCAAAAACAACGATTCCGAGATGCCCCACTCGTTTAGCTACGGAGTGTCACATACCGACCCCGCCCTGGGCGAAGCTTCCAATCGCATGACGCTCGATGCCGACCATCGCATGTACGACTACAAGCTACGTCATGCCATGCACCTCGATCGACGCAATATCACGCAAGTCCACGCCGACGACTTCGAAATAAGCGACCGCGTTTTCGACGCGTTTTCGATGCTTAACGAAGGCCGTTATTTCTTCATCGAGAACTTGGACAAACATCGCACCCTTTGGTCACAAGGTGCCTTGCGCGATCTTGGCCTTCCCTCGGAGCACATAGATAACTGTCGCGATTACTGGAAAACGCGCGTCCATCCCGACGACCTTGAGGCCTGCATCAACGACATCGACCAAGTCTACAACGGCACCAAGCACCGTCGCGTCATGCAGTATCGTGTGCGCAACGCCGTCGGCGACTACGTCCTTTGCCGTGCTCGCGGGTTTCGTATCGACGGCGACGGAAATGTCCCCTCGCTCTATGTCGGCGAGCTCGTCAACCACTCACTTGCCGAAACCGTCGACGCCGCCACAGGCCTCGGAACGCAGCGCATGCTGGCCAACGCCATCGACGCCTGCCGCCGCGATCGTTGCGAGACAGGGCTTATAGCGGTGCGCGTTCGTGGCACGACAAAGCTCAACGAGCTCTACGGGGCCGAGGCTGTCGACAACATGCTTGCCGAATACGCAGGCCGCATGCTGTCGATCACCCGCGGCAGGAGCCGGGTCTACCGTTCACGAAGCGTCCAGTTCGTCGTGCTCAGCAACGACCTAGACCACGAGGCATTCGAGCAACTGACCCGCCACCTTAAAGAGGCCGTTTTCGCTCCTGTTCGAATCGCAGGCGACACCATTACTCCCGTCTGCCTTGTCGTCCCGGCCTTTTACGAGCACTTAACCCATCAAGCGACCGCCGTTTTAGGCGAACTCGACCGTCGCCTTCGCACGGCCGGCGGGCTTGTTCCCAACGACAGCCTCCCCATACCCGAGGCGGAGCGCAAAAGCGCCATAGCCGAACGTATCGACTCGCTCACGGGCCTCTATCGACCCAGCGAGTTTATGCGGCGCGCCAACGCATTTCTCGAGGCAAGGCGCAACGGCACCTGGTGCATCGCCACGGTCGACATGGGCCACATGCGCCTGTTTAATGAATGGCACGGCCAAGCCGAGGGCGACCGCGTGCTCGCCGATGTGGGCACGGTCCTCAAGGACATCGAGAATGCCGATATGGGCGTCGCAGGGTACTGGGGCCAAGATGACTTTTGCGCACTCATCCCCTTTGAGCACAACACCGTCCGTCAAATCTATGGCCGCGTTCGCGAGGCCGTAGCCAGACATGATGACGGCGTAGGTTTTTGGCCGTCCATGGGCGTTTACCCCATCGACTCCAATGAGGAGATCGCCATCGATGCGCAGGCAAAGGCCATGTTTACCAATCGACGCGCCAAAAACGACTTCAAGGAGCGCATTGCTATTTTCCGCCCCGAGGAATATGAACACGAGATTGCGTTCCACCGCACGCTGACCGAGTTCCAGTACGCGCTCTCAAACGGCCGCATCACGTACTACCTTCAGCCCCAGGTCGATATGGAAACCGGCGAGATTATTGGCGCCGAAGCACTCACCCGCTGGATTGACAAGGACGGCTCTCTCATTTCGCCCGCAACGTTTATCCCCGCACTCGAGGAAAGCGGCTTTGTAGTGACGCTCGACAAGTACATTTGGCAGGGTGTCGCCACATGGCTTCGCGAGCGTCTCGATCGCCGTCTTCGCGTGGTTCCGGTCTCGCTTAATGTGTCGCGCGTGGATATCCTTGCCTGCGACGTTGCCGAACATATGGGGGCGCTCGCCGCCCAATACAACCTACCGCCCGAGCTCATGCGTATCGAGATCACCGAGACGGCTTATACGGGAGAATCCGAGGCCGTGGATAAGCTGACCGCAGATCTGCACACCCGCGGCTTCTCGACCTATATGGACGATTTTGGCACCGGTCAGTCCACGCTCGCGATGCTCAAGAACGTCAACGTCGACGTCATCAAGCTCGACCGCACCTTTGTGCCCACCGACCGCGATCAAGGCCGCAGCACGCAAATCATTTCATCGATGCTCGAAATGGCGCAGTCGCTCCATCTGCCCGTCGTGGTCGAAGGCGTCGAGACAAATGAGCAGGCAAACATGCTACGACAAATGGGCGCCCGCTACGCTCAGGGCTTCCTCTACTACCGCCCCATGCCTGCGAAGGATTTTGAGGCATTGCTCGATGGTGGCAATAACAACTGATACGTTCGCGCGCAAAACGCCACCGTCGAAGGGGGCATTTGTCTCCATTAGCTAACTTATATCCCCAATTCAAACCGAATTGGGGATATGATACAAACCGTTGTTCCGCCCAAGGAGGTTATCCATCATGAACGAGTCATATCGCCTGGGCGAGCAATCGATTATTGCCTATCTTCAGCGACTTGCGAACGGCGTCTCGACCGCTGAACTCGATGTTGCCGCGCTGCCCGCTGGGCTACGCGCCGTTGGTGAGCAACTGCAAAAGACGCATGCTATCCTGCAACAAGAGCGCCAGCTGCTTGAGCGCAACGCCTATATCGATCCGCTCACCAACTTGGGCAACCGCAACGGATTCGACCGTCACGTCGAGCAACTCTGGCGCAAAGGCGACCCCTTCACCTGCGCCTATATTGACATCGACCATCTCAAGCATTGCAATGATAGGTTTGGCCACGCCGAAGGCAATCGCTATATTCTGAGCATCTGCCGCACGCTCTCCGAAACTATGGAGCACGATGAGATGCTGTTCCGTATCGGTGGAGACGAGTTTGTGCTCATCTCGCCCTCCGCAAACGAGATTGAACTCGAACAGCGCTTGGAGCAGGTACGTACCAGGCTGATCGAGGCGAGCTCAGGTGGCAAGGCGCCCATGATCGGCAGCTTTAGCTTTGGCTGCTCGCGCGTCGATCCACTTGCTGGCGACACGCGTCGCCAGATGACGATGGATGCCGATCGCAAGATGTATCGCTATAAGCTTATGCATCGTGTGCAGCAACCGAAAGACGATGACGCGCCGCAACGCCCAATCGTCGATCAGCTTCCCTGCAACGACCGGGTGTTCCAAGCGATCTCCATGAGCTCCGAGACGCGCCATCCGTTTATCCTCAATCTCGATACGGGAGAATCGCAATGGTCGGTTAACGCCGTGCGCGATTTTGACCTGCCCTCCCAGCACCCTTTTAACTCACTCGACATGTGGCTCGCCCGCGTTCATCCCGAGGACCGCGACAACGTACGTGCCGAGCTCGACATGGTGATAAACGGCACATGGCACTTCCACTACATGCAGTATCGCGTAATGGATGCCACCGGAAAATACGTGCTTTGCGACTGCACGGGCTACCGCTTGGACGGCACCGATACCGAGCCCGGCATGTATGTGGGCATTATCATCAACCGAAGCTTGGCAGATACGACCGATTCCGTGACCGGCTTGGGCGATATTCACGCCCTGGTCAACGCCATTGGCGAAATGCGTCGCGTGGCGCGCAAGGCTGGTTTGATCGCCATCAAAATCGACGATATCGCTCAGGTCAATGCCCGCTTTGGCTTTGATGCGGGCGACCGCGTTTTGGCAGAAAGCGCCGCCTGCCTCATGGAATGCTCGCGCGGCAAGGGTCGCCTGTTCCGCTCGACGGGACCGACGTTCGCGGCGCTTTTCGACGACTTTGATCCCGAAGAGACCGACGCGATCGCAGAAGAAATCGAGCGGTTCCTGGGTTCTCCCGTGCTCATCGGCTCGCTTGAATATCAGCCACCCATTCGTGTGGCGACACTTCATCTGGACGCTGTCGATCGACAGCCCGTTTCCATTTTGAACGAGCTCAAAGCGCGGCTTATAGAGGCACCGCAAGTACCGGGCACCAAGCTGGACTAGCGTTGTGGGGCGCGATGTGAAACACAAGCCGTTTCACATCGCGCCCCACGCCATCTGCCCTCTCGTGCGATAATCCTCCGCAGAAGTCACCAACAGCAGAGGGAGTTTGTGATGAAGGTTCTTTTGGTCAATGGCAGTCCCAAGGCAAACGGCAACACCGCCCGCGCACTCGCCGAGGTCGCCGAGCAGCTCAATACCGAAGGCATTGATACCGAGGTGTTTCAGCTGGGCGCCAAGCCCATTCGCGACTGCATCGGCTGCGGTCAGTGCGGCAAACTTGGCGGTCGCTGTACCTTTGACGACGACGTGGTGAACGAGCTCATCGCTGCCGCCGAGCAGGCCGACGGTTTTGTCTTTGGCTCGCCTGTCTACTACGCGCACCCCAGCGGCCGCATCCTTTCGGCCCTCGATCGCGCCTTCTATGCAGGCGGGCATGCCTTTGAGCACAAACCCGGCGCCGCAGTCGCCGTCGCCCGTCGCGGCGGCACGTCGACCACCTTCGATGTGCTCAACAAGTACTTCACCATTAAGCAAATGCCCGTGGTTGCCTCCACCTACTGGAACAACGTGTTTGGCCGCGTGCCCGGCGACGCCGATGGGGATGCCGAGGGCCTTGCCACCATGCGAAACATCGGCAAAAACATGGCCTGGCTCCTGCGCTGCATCGAGGCAGGACAGGCCGCCGGTATCGAAGCCCCCGAAGCCGATCGCGAGCGCACCAACTTCATTCGTTAGAACGGCGGAACATACTATGAACGTGCAAATCTTCGGGACTAAGAAGTCGTTCGATACCAAGAAGGCCCAGCGCTATTTTAAGGAGCGCCGCATTAAGGTGCAGTTTATTGACCTTAAGGAAAAGGAGATGAGCAAGGGTGAGCTTACGAGCGTGATGCAAGCGGTCGGCGGTATCGACAAGCTGCTCAACCCCAAAGCCAAGGACGAGGAGACGCTCGCGCTCATTCAGCACCTTACCCCCAGTCAGCGCTTCGACAAACTGCTCGAGAATCAGCAGGTTTTGGCCGAGCCCATCGTGCGCAACGGCAAAAAGGCCACCGTCGGTTACTGCCCCGATGTGTGGGGAGCCTGGGAGTAGCCTGTGTTATTTGCCGGCGCGTGGGTATAAGAGCAGGCGTTTGGCATATGATTTAACTGTAAGCCATGTCTAACAAAGGAGGGCACATGCCCAACAAACCCGTGAAGATCATCATGCTTACCGGATACCTCGGTGCCGGCAAGACCACGCTGCTCAACCACATCCTCGCTAACGACGGCGGCATCCGCGCCGCCGTGATCGTCAACGATATCGGCGAGATCAACGTCGACGCCAGCCTTATCGCCGACGGCGGCCTTTCCGAGACCGACGACCTCATCCCGCTCACCAACGGCTGCATCTGCTGCACGCTTTCGGACGACCTTGCTAACCAGCTGCAGGGCATCGCCGATTCGGGCAACTTCGACTACATCATCATCGAGGCTTCGGGCATTTGCGAGCCTATCCCCATCGCCTACACCATCTCGAGCTTCTGCGACGAGGCCAAGGTGGGCGGCGAGCCCAAGCTCGCGCTCGACAACATCGTGGCCGTGGTCGATTGCGCCCGCATGTATGACGAGTTCAACGGCGGTCGCGACCTGCTGGCCGAGGATATCGACGAAGACGACATCGAGAGCCTGCTCATCCAGCAGATCGAGTTCTGCTCCACGCTGATCCTCAACAAGACCGATACCGTGACGCCCGAGCAGATCGCCGAGCTCAAGGCCATCGTGCGCAGCCTGCAGAAAGACGCCGTGATCGTCGAGGCCCAAAACGGTGAGGTCTCCATGGAGGAGCTGCTCGATACCGGCCGCTTCGACTTTATGCGCGCCTACAACTCCGCCGCTTGGATCGAGGCCATGGAGCATCCCGAGGAGCACGACGACCCCGAGGTGCTCGAGTACGACATCGAGACCTTTGTGTACTCGCGCCGCAAGCCGTTTGACCTGCAGAAGTTCACCGATTTTGTTGAGCAGGAGTGGCCCGACGAGGTCATCCGCGTCAAGGGTCCGCTGTGGCAGACCGGCAATCCGGACATGTGCTACATGTTCGAGCAGGCGGGCCACCAGATGCGCTTAATGGAGAACGGCCTGTTTGTCGATTCGGCGCCCGAGGGCGAGAAGCAGAAGATCATCGACGAGAACCCCGAGATCATGCAGATTTGGGACGACGAGACGGGCGACCGCATGACGAGCCTGTGCATCATCGGCCGTCACATGGACAAGGATGCACTCATCGCCTCCCTTGATGCCTGTCTGACCGACTGGCACCGCGCCTAGGTTTATCCAAGCGGGCATTTTTCCGCCTACGTAACCGCCAAACCACCACGAAGGTGCCCTTCGTGGTGGTTTTTCGTTCTGAGCCAAGGAGATTCATGTTCAACATCGTGCTGTACGCGCCCGAGATTCCGGCCAATACGGGCAATATCGGCCGCACCTGCGTGGTTACCGGTGCCCGCCTGCATCTGGTGGAGCCCCTGGGCTTTTCGCTCGACGACAAGACAGTGCGCCGCGCCGGCCTGGGCTACTGGCAAAACTTGGACGTGACGACCTATGCCGGCTGGGAGGATTTTCTTGCGCGCAACGACCTCTCCCCTGCCGATGGTAGCCTGCATCTGCTGACCAAAAAGGCACGCCGCACCTATGCGCAGAGTACCTACCGCGATGGAGACTACTTGGTCTTTGGCAGCGAGAGCTCGGGCATTCCCGAGCCACTGCTTGCCGCGGCGTCCGAGCGTTGCGAGCGCATCCCGATGCTGCGCGATTGCGACTCACTCGATAACGCCGAGGCCTGGGAAGCCCACGAGGAATCGCTGGGGCATATCGAGGACGGCCATGAGGCCATCCTTCGGCAGGATATCTGCGGCAACTTCGTCAATCCGGACGACTACCGCATCAGCGCACTCAACCTCTCCAACAGCGCCGCCATCGTCCTCTACGAGGCCCTACGCCAAACAGGCTTTCCGGGAATGTGACAAAGGAACTGCCCCTTTGTCACATTCAGGCGCCACGCCGATGGCACACACGCCCAATTGATGTTCTAGATAAAGAGCCTCACTTTTAATCAGAATTAACTAAAGTAAAATGAAGTTAAACGGCGGTGTGAAAGGAGAGCCTTGTGGAATATCTCGAGAACCCGTTTACCCCCAGTTTTGGTGAGGTTCCCGCCCATCTCGCTGGCAGACAACAGATTATTCGGGATTTGGACCGTGCCTTCTTGAGCCAGCGCAGGCGCCCAGAATTGACCTCGATCTTCTCAGGCGCGCGTGGAACCGGTAAAACCGCTCTCATGTCGTCGCTCGCGACAAGGGCGGAATCCCACGGCTGGATAGCCGTAAAGACGACCGCGCTCCCGGGAATGCTTGAGGAACTCGAGTTCGGGGCGAAACGCGCCGCAGCCCATCTCATCGACCCGTCCAACCACTTCGAAGTCACCGGCCTCGGAATTGCACCGCTCGGCAGCATCGAGGTCAATCGTGTCCACGATGCCTCAACCTGGCGTTATCGCATGAGCGACATCATCGACCAGCTCAACGAGGCGGGCACCGGTCTGCTCGTCACGGTTGACGAGGTGGACCCGACACTCGACGAGATGATTCAGCTCGCAGCGACGTATCAGCACTTTGTGACCGATGGGAAACGCGTCGCCCTGCTCATGGCGGGACTTCCCAACAACGTCTCGACGTTGCTGAACCACAAGACGGTCTCGTTCCTTCGCCGCGCCCAACAATATCATCTGGGTCGCATTGCCGACTATGACGTGCGCGAGGCCTTGATTCGCACAATCCAGGAAAACGATCGCCTGGCAGATGCCGAGGGAATCGATAGAGCCGTTCGCTCGATATCTGGTTTTCCCTTCCTATTGCAACTCGTAGGCTACCGTGCCTGGGATCTCACAAGCGATTCGAAGGAAATCTCGTCACGCGACTTTGACCTGGGAATCAAAATCGCGCGCGACGAGATGGACGACCGAATCCTCGCGGCAACCTATCGGGAACTCACTGCAGAGGACAAGCGATTCCTCATCGCCATGCTCGATGACGAGGAAGAGTCCACCACCGCCAACCTTATCGAGCGCCTTAAGCGTTCGCCGCAGCAGGTCTCCCGCTACCGACGCCGCATGATAGATGCCGGCATCATTGGAGAACGCGGGCGCGGAATCGTCGCTTTTGAATTGCCATTCTTCCGCGACTACCTCGCAGCTCAATGCGTGAAATAGAAATCAACGTGACAAAGGGGCAGCCCCTTTGTCACGTTGTCTATAGGTAGCGACCGGTAATGCTCTTGGAGCAAGCAGCGATGTCGCCCGGCGTACCGGCGCAGACGATTTGCCCGCCGGCGTCGCCACCGCCCGGGCCCATGTCGATCACGTAATCGGCGTTACGGATAAGGTCGAGATCGTGTTCGATCACGATAACCGTGGCGCCTTTGGCAACAAGGCCGTCGAACACACTCAGCAACACCTGAACATCGAGCGGATGTAGTCCGATCGTGGGCTCGTCAAACACAAACACGGCATCATCCTGCACGCGACCCATCTCGCTCGCAAGCTTAAGACGCTGAGCCTCGCCGCCCGAAAGCGCCGGCGTGGGCTCACCGAGCGTGAGATAGCCCAAGCCAAGGTCGTGCAAGGTCTGCAAGCGCGTCTGAACTTTCTTGAGCCCCACCGTGGCGTCGATGGCCTCGTCCACACTCATGTCCATGAGCTGCGGCAACGTAAGCAGACTCCCGTCCTTGCCCTCGCGATGGATATGCGAAGCCGCGTCTGCATAACGTGAGCCGTGACATGCCGGGCAGACGATTTCGACATCGGGCAAAAACTGCACGTCGAGCGATATCGAGCCCGTGCCATCACACGTAGGGCAGCGCAAGGCGCCGGTATTGTAGCTAAAGGCGCCCGCCTTGTAGCCGGCTGCCTTGGCCTCGGGCGTACGGGCGAAGGCGCGGCGCAGCTCATCATGGATGTCGGCATAGGTTGCCACCGTCGAGCGCACGTTGGCACCGATGGGCGTGGCGTCAATCAGGTTGGCACGCGCAATGCCCTCGGCATCGATCCAGCGCACGTGGCGTGGCAAGCGCTCGCCAGCTGCCTGCGCCTTAAGCGCCGGGATGAGCGTCTCGAGCACCAACGTCGTCTTGCCCGAACCCGAAACACCCGTAACCGCGACCAAGCGACCGCGCGGAATATCGACTTCGAGCGGCTTGACGGTATGGATGGTATCGGTCGCCATGCGGATATGGCCCTGGTCGAACATTTCGTCGTCAGTCACCTGCGGACGCAAGCGCTTGGGCTCGGCGCGCAAAAACGGCGCGATACGGCTGTCCTGCGATTGCTCGACCTCGTCTACCGTACCAGCGGCGATTACGTTGCCGCCGCCTGCTCCGGCAACGGGGCCCATCTCGACCAGATAATCAGCCTCCGCCAGCACACGTGTATCGTGGTCGACAACAACCACGGTATTGCCGTCATCCACCAGGTCGCGCATTACGCCCACCAAGCCGTCGACATTGGCAGGATGCAAGCCAATTGAGGGCTCGTCCAGCACATAGAGCACGCCTGTCGATCGGTTGCGCACCACGCGGGCGAGTTGCACGCGCTGGCGCTCACCCGTGGAGAGCGTGGCACCGGCGCGATCGAGCGAAAGGTAATCGAGACCCAGGTCGACCAGACGACGAGCCGTGCTCAAAAACGAATCGCAGATATCCGTCGCCATGGGCCGCATCTCGGCCGGCAAGGATGCGGGCACCCCGCGCACCCACTCGATCGCATCACCAAGCGTCATGGCCGCGGCCTGAGCCAGATTGATACCGCGCACCTGGGGCTGGCGCGCAGCCTCGGAGAGACGCGTGCCGGCGCAGTCACGGCATGGTCCCTCGCGCAAAAAGCGAGCCACACGCTTAAGCCCCTTATCGTCCTTAACCTTGGCGAGCGCATTCTCAACGGTATAGACGGCGTTGTAATAGGTAAAGTCGAGCGGCGTGGCGCCCTCGCCGTTTTTGGGAACGTAGAGAATGTGCTTCTTAACCGCCGGGCCGTGAAACACGATGTCGCGCTCTTGAGGCGTGAGCTGGTTAAACGGCACGTCGGTGCGCACGCCCATCTCGCCGGCCACCTGCTTCATCAGGTCCCACATGAGCGTGCCCCAGGGAAGCACCGCACCCTCGTTGATGGTCTTTGACTCGTCGGGCACCAGGCTCGCCTCGTCTACCTCGCGCATGACACCGGTGCCGCCGCAGGTAGGGCACGCACCGCCGCTATTGAAAGCCAAATCCTCGGCACTCGGCGCGTAGAACTCGCGGCCGCATGTCGGACACGTGAGCGACAGGCCCGCAGCCACGTTAAGGCTCGGCTCCACACGCGCCCCGCAATGCGGGCACACGTGATGGGCGCAACGGCTAAAGAGTAGACGCAGGCTATTGTTGAGCTCGGTCATGGTACCAAAGGTCGAGCGCACACCCGGTACGCTGGGGCGCTGATGTAATGCGAGCGCCGCTGGCACGTGCAGCACCTCGTCCACCTGGGCGTGCTCGGCCTGCGTCAGACGACGGCGGGTATAGGTGCTGAGCGCCTCCAGATAGCGGCGCGAGCCCTCGGCATAAAGAACCCCGAGTGCCAGCGAACTCTTGCCCGAACCCGACACGCCGGCAATGCCCACGAGCTTTCCCAGCGGAATATCGATATCGATGTCTTTGAGGTTATGGACGCGCGCGCCACGCACCTCGATAGCCTGCGGGTTCATCTTCTGTTCCGTCACCTTTATCACCCTACTCATGCCATATAACTCGATCGCGAATGTACGCGCCCAGCATGGGCACGGTAAACCGGACGAGGCCGTATCCGGCAGCCTCGATGACGCGCTCGCGAATCAGGCTTGCGCGATATTTGCTCGCCCAGCTTTGGGTGCGATCGCAACGCTCAATGATATCCGCCATGCGAGTCGGTTTGCCCCCGTCAGCCGCCATGGCCTCGATAAAGAGGCGCTGCGGACTGTGCAGCCCGTAATACAGAGGCGCGTCAACCGCTTCGTAGAACTCGGAGACGGCATCCGCGTGCCCAGCCTCAACATCGCGCTCTTCAATGACCCGCGAGTCACGCCGGACAGCAGAGCGCCACATGTAATATCCCACCAGCTGAACCATATAGGGATGCCCCATGCTCTTGCGCGCCGCGAGGTCTGCCGTCTCCGCATCAACGTAAAGACCAGCGTCTTTGACCGTCTGGATATACGAATCGCGCACTTTGGGCAAAGCAATCGCCCCCAGCGTACGCTGCTGAGCACGCCGCAAAAACGTCACGCTCGGCTCTTCGAGCAAGTCATCAACCATACTGGGTAAGCCGGCGAACACCAGCGCAAGACCGCGCTGGTCGCTATCGGACAAGCCCGTGGCATCTTGATCTCCGAGCACTTGCTGATAGAGAACGGCAAGAGCCGCCAGTTCCTCGATAGACGCAGATTGGGCCTCGTCAATCGCAAACAGTAAGCCCTTTCCCGGCCCGAGTTTCTTGAGGCGCTCGTTGACCAGCCCTCGCAACGTTTCGCCCTTTGCTCGCGCCGCCTCGACCGACATCCGGCCAAACGACGGCCCAAACTCCATTGACGTCACAACGGGTTTATTCGAGCGAAGCGCGTCGGCCAAGCGGTCGCATAAGCCAAGCGAGGCGGAATCGGAGACAACCGCCCATCCGCGCTCGTTGGCGAGACGTTGCAGTTCCCGCAGGAGAACCGTCTTGCCACAGCCGCGGTTTCCCGTAATGAGCATGAGCCTACCCGGCGCTCCGGCACCGTTATCGAGTCCTTCCTCGAAATCTTCGATGACCGACTCGCGGCCGATGAGTATCGGAGGCCGCTTGCCAGCCGTGGGCTTAAAGGGATTTGGATTCATGTCGGCCTCCTCGGATTGGCAAACCCCGGTAATAGTTATACCAACTTGTACCGAGTTATACCAATAGCATATGACAAAGGGGCTGTCCCTTTGTTACATGTGGCCGAAAAACTCCGCGTCTGCTGCTCGCCAGGGGCGAAAGGTGGCGGGATCGACCTTTACGTGCGCTGCGGCGGGGACGTCGCACCATTTGACCGTGTAACCGGCGCCGTGAGAGCAAAAGACCGAATCGGGCGTGTTGGGCAGATCGGCCTCGGGCTCATAGGCGGCCGTCTCGATGACGCGCTCGGCATCATGGCAAGCCGCATAGCCGGCGAACTCCAGGTACAGATGCCCGCGACCGCTCGTGTAGGCAGCTACCTCCAGGGCATAGTCCTGCACCTCGGATGCCGGCACGCGACCCACAAGCTTCGCCCGGTCTCCCGCCATCGTCGGCGGCTCGTACTCGGCACCCATGCGCGTAGCATCCGAGAGCGCCCGACCCACGCACTCCCCCGGCACCTCGAGCTCAAAGCGATACCACGGCTCCAGCAGCACCGCAACATCCGCCTCACGCGCCTGCATGAGCCCCTGGCGAATCGCGCGGTACGTGGCCTGGCGAAAATCGCCGCCCTCGGTATGTTTGGCATGCGCACGGCCGCCCGTGAGCGTAATGCGCACATCGGTGATGGGCGAGCCGGTCAGCACGCCCAGGTGATCGCGCTCCATGGCGTTGGTGAGTGCCAAACGCTGCCAGTTAAGATCGAGCTCGTCGGTCGAGGTCACGGTGCCAAATTGCACGCCCGAACCCGCTGGCAACGGCTCCAGGCGCAGATGTACCTCGGCATAGTGGCGCAGCGGCTCAAAGTGGCCCACGCCCTCGACCGGCTGCGAAATAGTCTCCTTATAGAGAATGCCGCCGGGCTCAAACGCAATCGGAAGGCCAAAGCGATCGTCCAACACCCGCTGCACGACCTCGAGCTGCACCGCCCCCATGAGCTGCAGATGTATTTGTTCAAGATGCGTGTTCCAGCTTACGCCGAGCATGGGATCTTCATCCGCCAGCTCAGTCAACGCTTTGAACACCGCATGGACATCGTGTTCGCCCGGAAGCACCGTATAGGTGAGAACTGACGCAATGACGGGCGCATCGCCCACGGGCTCCGCGCCCAGGGCGTCCCCTGGGCGAACGTGCGCAAGACCCGTCACGGCACAAATACCGCCAGCAGCAACTTCTTGAGCAAGCTCATACTTATCGCCGTTATAGATGCGCACCTGGTCGATCTTTTGCTCCCATGCCTCGGCGCCGGAACGTCCGTTAATCAGCTGTTTGGCATGCAGCGTGCCGCCGGTCACTTTAACCCATGCCAAGCGCTCGCCGCGATCCCCGCGGCTCACACGGTAGACGCGCGCGGCAAACTCCGGGAGCCACACCTGTTCACGCATCAGCGCGCATATGCCATCCAGCAGCTCGTCCACGCCTTGATCCTTGAGCGCCGAGCCGGCAAAGCAGGGAAAAAGCTTGCGCTCGGCAACCATGCGCGACAGCGTTGCGACAGAAAGCTCACCCGCCTCAAGAAACTCCTCGAGCGCCGCCTCGTCCAACGCAGCAGCGTCCTCCTGAACGGCGCCGCCCGCCAGCAGTTCGTTGGCATCCAGACAGCCCTCGGAAAGACGTTGCCCAAGTTGTGCCAGCAAAACATCGCGACCGGGATTCTCCAAATCGATTTTGTTGATATAGATGAACGTCGGAATGTCATAGCGCGCAAGCAGGCGCCACAGGGTTTCGGTGTGCCCCTGCACGCCGTCGTTGGCGCCCACAACCAAAATCGCGTAGTCCAGGGCGCGCAACGTGCGCTCCGCCTCGGCAGAAAAATCGACATGCCCCGGTGCATCCACGAGCATGACGTGGGTATCGCCATGGTCGAGCACGGCCTGTGACGAGAAGATCGTGATACCGCGCTCGCGCTCGATCGTGTTAGTGTCCAGATGCGAATCGCCATCGTCCACGCGACCGCGCTTGCGAATGCGACCCGCGTTGAACAGCATGGCCTCGGCCAACGTGGTCTTGCCGGCATCGACATGCGCCAAGATTCCAACGACCGCTTGCTTCGACATGGCTCTCCTCTTATTACAAGCCCATCGCACGCGGCAACGGGCGTTCACGCTCCACACTGGATGATACAATTTACGGGCCGGCGGGCGAAGCGGGCCCTATCCCCCGACCGAGCTCATCGCTCCGCGTTGCCGCGCGGCGATTTTCGTAGGTTCGCGCCTTGCGAAAGCCGGCTTGCAAAACAGTGCAGCGAACGAAAATGGCCCCACCCGAGGCCATTTTCGTTCGCGCGAATTGTTGATACGCGCCCCCGCTCTTATGCCTCGCGCAGCCAGTCAAACGCAACACGCGGCGTGCCGTCCGACACATACACGACGCCGGCGCGCTCAAACCCCGCCTTGACGCTCGCACCCTGCATGGGTAGGTTGTCCTGGTGCGTGTCAATACGCAGATGGTCGATACGTTCCTTGGCAAAGGCAAACATCGCAGCCGCGATACCGTGCACGGTGCCGTCGGACGCCACACGGTGCAGCACGGCGTACGGAGTGTCGCTACGCCATTGACCATCCTCAATGACGTCATAGCACTCGTCCGGACCCGGTAAAAAGGCAAACGTCGCCACCACGCGGCCGTCGACTTCGCACACATAGCTGCCACCGGCAGCGATGTCGGCAGCCAGCTGCTCGGCCGAAGGCGTGCCCTCGGGCCACTGCGTGGCGTTGCCATGCGCGCGCATAAAGGCGCGGGCCGCGTCATAGATAGCCATGACGGCGGGAATGTCGGTATCGAGGGTTTTTCTGATCATCACGCGGCGACCTCACGTTTATTGGTATCACTTTGATTGAGCAATGATACCAACGTTTTGAGAAGGGCGCGAAGCAGATGGGAAGCAAAAAGCGAGCCGCCTGGTCAAAGGCCAAAAGCGAGTTTTTGGGCGCTGCTACCGGCGGCGATATGAGCGACCTGTTTGCGCTCGAGGACGAGCGCCGCGACGCCCTAGACGCCGAGCGCGATGAAGCCTGGCGCTACAAGTCGTGCGAGCGCAAAAACCGTTACGACACGCGCGCCGAGGCCGAAGCCGTTATGGCCGACTGCGAAAACCGCGGACGCCGCGGGCTGGCCTGCTACAAATGCGAATACTGCGGCGGCTGGCACCTGACGTCGCACCCTTGGAAATAGGAACCGCATCGGCACGGCACTAGCGAAGCCCCGGTAATCGCACGCAAGCTACGAGCGCGGCGGCACCAACACATCGTAACGAACGGCCTTGCCCGCAAGTTGATAGCTCGGCTTAACGCCGGCAAGCAGCGGGCCCTTCACCGGCCGCTTGATAACGACTTTGCGCGGATGCACCGCAAGCGCTGCCTGGACCAGCGCCTCCTCATCGGCACACGGTTGCTCCAAATGATGCAAAAGTTGGAACTTCTTTTTCACCGCCGCGCTCTTGGTGCGCTCGGGAAACATGGGGTCCAGATACACCACGTCGGGAGCCGCGAGCTCGCCCCGCCCAATCAGCTCAGCTATATGGCGAAGGCCGGCAATGCTATCCTCGCCCGCATGAAGGCACATGCGAGCCACGGCAGCCGCAAGCGCCGGATCATCTGCCGCGCGATCCAAAGCATCCTTGAGAAGCGCCGCGATCACGCAATCCTGTTCATACAGATCGACGGTAAAGCCCGCGGCCGCCAGCAGCAGCGAATCCTCGCCAAAGCCCGCCGTGGCATCAATCGCCCATGGCCGCTCGATGCCTTTTGCGCGCGCAGCCTTTACCAGCAACTCTTGTTGCAGACGGCCCTGTTTAAGCCGCGGAAGCATGCGGGTGAAATCGGCGCGCAGCTCCATCGTGCCGTCGGTGAGCGTGAGGCCCTCGGACTTCCCGATCAGCTCAAGCCCCGCGGCCCGAGCAACAGAAAAGGGATCGACGACGCCCATGGGTACTCCTTAACAAGCAAAACGAATACGTGAGTGCCGTTTATGTCGGCACCCAACCGTCCGCTATTGTCCCACATGCGACATGGCCCACAGCATCGCAATGCAGAGCACCGCCATCAATCCCGTGCACACGGCAGCGATCACAGAATCACCCATGCGCCTTCCCAACGACCGCGGCTCACGCACTTGCCCTGCTCCGTACATCATGACTCCTCCTTGAGACCAGCTCCTTGTTACGGCCTCATCATCGCAGCGCCGCACATGGGCTGCCATCGATTTGGCTTACGTCCAGCTTTCCTTTTTGAAAGGTTGAACCGTATAGGCAAGAGACGCTTTCAAACGCATGCATCGCCCCGTTGAACTACAATGTGCTTCACGATATGTGCCGCAACCTGGGTGCGACAGATTCTCCGCGCCCGCATCGAAAGGACCAGCTATGAGCGCCGCTCGCAAGACACTCAAAATCCTTGCCCTGATTTATTTTGTTCTGGGCATCGCCAGTCTCGTCATTGGAATCGCCGGCATCGCGACCGGCAACCTCGATTCCACGTACGGGTCGAACGCCATGCTCGCCGCGGTCGTGCTGGTCGCCAAGGGCCTTGTCGACCTTGCCGCAGGTGTTGCGGGTATCAAGGGCGCCAACAAGCCTTCGCAGGTGGATGGCGCGTTTAAGCTCGGCATCGTCGCCGCGGCAGCCACGCTCTTCCAGGCCGCGCTCACGCTTCCCGCGCTCGGCGGCAGCTCCGTCAATATCGTCGCCTTTGTCATCGTGGTGTACGACCTGTTCTTTGTTCAGCAGGCGCACGCCGTTAAGGCCGAGAACAAGGACCGCCTGTAAGCGCTCGCTTCTCATAAGCTCTGCAGCCAAGCAACTAAAAAGGGCCGATCGCGCATCTCCGCGGTCGGCCCTTTACGTTTGCCCAGACAAAACCTACCAAAACAAACCTGTCCCTTTTTGGCAGGTTGTTAGCTGTGGCAGTACTCAGCGATGATGAAGTCGATGTCGGTTTGAAGGGTGTCCAAGTTTGCCAGGCGCTCTTTATCGGCAGGGCGCGTGCGGTAGTAGTACGGCGTCATCTGGAACACCGCCTCGATGTCAGCCTGGGTTTGGAGCGTAATGTTCGCAGACACCCGCCGCGTTCCGACCAACTCGAGTTCGGTGGTCTGCGGCAGCTTCTCGTCATTAAGATATGGCGTGTCGTAGAGCACTTCCTTAAGCCCAAACAGGTGACGGGCACCCGGCACCACGGTATAGAGTGAGCCCTCTGGCGCCAGTACGCGGGCAAACTCACGCTCGTTAAAGGGAGCAAAGAGCTCGGTCACCATATCGAAGGCGCCATCGGCCACGGGGATGTCCTTCATGTTGGCCACGAAGTAGGTCGCATCGCCGCGCTTGGCGGCCAGGCGCACCATTTCTTTGCCCAAATCAAACCCGTAAGCGTCCACGCCCGGCACCGCGCCCATGGCGCTGGTGTAGTAGCCCTCGCCACAGCAAATATCGAGCAACGTCATGGGACAGTTCGTAGACGCGGCACGTCCAGACACCCGCTCGCGCACCAGCTCAACCATCGCATCGCGCAACGGCGCATAGTAGCCGCGGTTCAGAAAGTCACGTCGGCTGCGCGCCTGCGACTTGGGATCGCCCATGGAATCGCCGCTCTTGGACGAGCGTAGGAGGTATAGATAGCCCTCGCGCGCACGGTCAAACCGGTGTCCGCCCGCGCATGCAGCACCGCGCTCATTGTCCGCCAACGGCTCATGGCAAACGGGACACAACAACATGGCAACTCCTTAGCGCGAACAACACAACGCCCACCATTGTCGCACGCCTTCCCCACCTAGTCATTGGGGACGTTCTTAAATGACTAGTCGTTTAAGAACGTCCCCAATGACTAGTCGATTAGGAGTATCATCGTCTGCGCAAATAAGCACGAAAGAGCATGTTAGAGATTGAGAGCGTATGGCTGATACCGCATCTAAGCACATTGACATGACAACCGGCTCGCTGTGGCGCAATATTCCCCTGTTCGCCTTCCCCGTGGCCGCCACGAGCATCTTGGAGCAGCTATCGAACCTCATCGCCACGGTCATCATCGGTAACTTCTCGGGCGACCAGGGAACCCTCGCCATGGCGGCGGTCGGCTCCAATGTTCCGCTTACCAGTCTTATGCTCAACCTGTTTATTGGCATATCGCTTGGCTCCAACGTGGTCATCGCCAACGCTATCGGCCGCAACGATCAGAACATGGTCAAACGCGCCGTCCATACCTCGATTTTAATGGCGCTCGTGGGCTTTGTCGTCATCGCTCTGGGCGAGATCTTTGCCGAGCCCATGCTCGCCGCGCTCAACGTTCCCGCCGAAACCATGCCGCTCGCTTCGCTCTACCTACGCGTCTTTTTGCTGAGCATGCCCTCGATTTTGCTCTACAACTTTGAGGCCGCGATCTTCCGCTCCGTCGGAATCACCCGCATGCCGCTGCAGGCGCTTGCCGTGTCCACCGTCCTCAACATTGGCCTGGACCTCATCTTTGTCCCCATACTCCACTGGGGCGTCGCGGGCGTCGCCATCGCCACCGCCATCGCCTACACCGTCAGTGCCGCTACGCTCTTTATCCGCCTGCTCAAGACCGACTCCGTCGTCCGCGTCACCCCACGCGACCTGGCCATCGACCCCGTCGCCCTCAAGCGCATCGTCAAGATCGGCCTGCCCGCCGGCATCCAAAGCGCCGTCTTTGCCGTCGCCAACATCATCATCCAGTCTGCCATCAACAGCCTGGGCACCGAGGTCATGGCGGCATCGAGCGCCGCCATGAGTCTGGAGTACGTGTGCTACAACCTGCTCAACAGCTTTAGCCAGGCGTGTACCACCTTTGTAGGACAAAACCACGGTGCCCGCCAGATCGACCGCTGCACCAAAACGCTTAAGGTCTGCCTGGTCGAAGGCGGTATCGTTGCACTCACCACAATCATCGTTATCGTCGGCCTGGGGCGCGAGATCTTGTCGCTGTTCAACAGCGATCCCAACATCGTCTCGATCGGCTATATCCGCGTGTGCTCGATCTTCCCGGCGTACGCCTTTAGCATGTTCTACGAAAACATGTCCGGCTACCTGCGCGGCTTTGGTATCTCGCTCACGCCTGCCCTCATCACCATGATCTGCGTCTGCGGCATCCGCTTCTATTGGGTGTTCTGCGTGTTCCCGCACTTCCGCACCTTTGCGAACATCATGATGGTCTACCCCATCAGCCTGGGCACCACGGCGTTCTTTATGGTCGTGGCGGTATTGCTCTGCCACCCGGCACGCACCTATCGCGCCACCCAAGCCAAAGCGACAGCCCGCTAAACACCGCACTCAACGCCACGCCAGTCATTAATTGACAATATGCGAGCTCATATAGTCGATAAAGCGCCTCGTGGCGATAGGCATGGTGTCCCAGCTGCGCCAGGCGGCCACCACGTCGCGCGAGGGGGCATGCACGATAGGACGTACGCGAATATCGGCCTGCATGCCCTCAACGGTACGGCGATACAGCATGCTCACGCCTAGGCCCTCCTCCACCATCGCCATGATGGTGTAGTCGTCGGTCACCTCACTCGTTACGTGCGGCGACTGCCCATGCGCCGCGAATGCATCGAGCACCAGGCTCTGTTCGCCTTCATCCAGCAGCACAAACGGCTCGGACGCTAGGTCAGCGAGTGTCACCTTTTCCTTTGCCGTCAGCGGATGCGCCGCCGGCAACAATGCCACCAACTCGTCGTGATAGACCACACGCTTCTCGAGCCCCGCGGTAAATCCGCGTGCCGTAAAACAAAAATCAACCACGCCATCGTGCACCCACTGGGCGTTGCGCGTGTAATCGCCCTGCTTAAGGGTAAAGTGTACCCCCGGGTGCAGGGCCCCAAAGTCGCGGATCACGCGCGGCAACACGGTTCGACTCACGTTGGTAAACGTCGCGATGCGAATATCGGTCGACGAAAGCCCCAGCAGCTCCTGGCGCTTGCCCTCGAGCTCGGCCTCGGCAGTCACGATCTGGCGCAGGTACGGCAGATATTGCTTACCGTCGCGCGTAAGCGAAACGCCCTGCTTTCCGCGCTCGATAATCGTGGTACCCAGCTCGCGCTCGAGTGCCTTGACGGCCTGGCTCACCGCACTTTGCGTATAGCCCAGCTCGTCCGCCGCGCCCTTAAGACTGCCGCGATCGACCACCATACAAACAATCTGATACCGCGATGCCATCGCACCTCCACATCAATGCAGCCGTAAAACGTTTTGCCAGGGCTTTTTCTGCCAACATTAGTATTTCTTAATCATACTGAAGATACATTCGCTTTACTACATCCACATCTGGGAGCAGAATCCTTTTTGCGAAACCGTTCTGTAACAAAAGGAGTCCCATGGATCGCAAAAAAGCAATCGCGCTCTCATTTTCCGTTCCCGTCGCATGGGGCTTTTCGTATCCCCTCATGAAGATCGGCATGGACAGCATGAACGCCACGAGCATCGTCGCGCTACGCTGCATCATCGCCTTTGTGGTCTGCCTGCTGCTCTTCCACAAGCACGCGTTGCGCATCAACCGCGACCTTATGGTCCGTGCCGCCATCATCGGCGCCATTATGGCAACCGAGCTCACCTGCATGTGCCTGGGCTCCAGCCTCACCTCCGCCTCCACCGCCGGCTTTTTGCAGAGCCTGACGGTCGTGATCGTGCCGTTTGCCAACGCCGCCCTGCTGCGCCGCGCCCCCGAGCGCAAGGTGCTCATCGGCACGGCTATCGTCACCTGCGGCATGCTGCTGCTCTCGGGCGCCGACTTTACCAGCCTGAATCCCGGCGCGATCATCATGCTGCTCTCGGCCTTTATCTATGCCAGCCACATTATCGTGGCCAAGCGCTTTGTCGAAGAAGTCGATCCGCTGTCCCTGGGCGTTTGGCAGCTGGGCTTTGGCGGCCTGTTCTCGGGCATTGCCGCATGCGTCTTTGGCGGTTTCGCACTTCCCAGTACGCCCAGCGAGATCGTGGTCGTCGTTGCCCTCGCGCTCATCTGCTCTGCCTACGGCTTTATCACCCAGACGCTCGTGCAGCCCCACGTGCCCGCCGAGACCACCGGTTTCGCCTTCTCGCTCGAGCCGGTCTGCTCCGCCGTCTTTTCGTTCTTCCTGGTCGGCGAGGTCCTGAGCCCCATCGCCTTCTTTGGCGCCGCCCTCATCCTCACCGGCGTCATGGTAGCAACCGTCGAGCTTCCGCGCCTCCGCGCACATGGACAGGCTCGCATGGCAGGAGCGCCCGAGCACGTCTCGTAGACCCCACTCTTCATACAGCCGCGGCATAAAGGCAACCGGTGCGCCTTTACAATAGATGCCAGCAGAGCATCTGACGTAAAGGAGCCCCATGGACGCCGCGACCCGCGACCGCAACATAGCAACTTGGTTGGGCGATGCACCGCAGCCGGTACGTGACACTACGAACCAGCTGCTCGAGCGCATCGCCCTTTTGCGTGCCGAGCAGACTATCTACCCAGCACAAGACGACATCCTCAATGCCCTCGCCTACACGCCGGCCGACCAGGTCAAGGTTGTCATCTTGGGTCAAGACCCCTATCACGGACCCAACCAGGCAATGGGGCTGTCGTTCTCGGTCCCCGCGACGCAAACCAAGTTGCCACCGAGCCTGCGCAACATTTACAAGGAACTCAAAGCCGATCTGGGTTGTCCCATTCCCGCCACGGGAGACCTAACCCCATGGGCACAACAGGGCGTCCTGCTCCTCAACACTACGCTCACCGTGCGCGAGCATGCCGCCAACTCGCACGCCAAACTGGGCTGGAGCACGCTCACCGACTACGTTATCGAACGCTGCTGCCAGCTGCCCCAGCCGGTAGTCTTTTTGGCATGGGGCCGCTTTGCCCAGCAGATGGTCGAAGGTAAGCTCGACGCAACTGGTGCGGGCAAGGCAACCGACGAGTTCTGCCTGGCCTCCACGCACCCCTCGCCGCTTTCGGCCAACCGTGCCACAGCAGAACTCCCCGCTTTTATGGGGTCGCGCCCCTTCTCCGCTGCCAATCGGCTACTCGAACAGCACGGCTCGACCCCCGTCGACTGGACTTGCCTCGGCTAAAAATCGATACATCAAAAACGCGCCCGACGGCTTTCCATCGGGCGCGTTTCCTATTCGGGCCAAATAAATTGTGTGCGGCCGGCCTCGCCGCCATCGATCAACAGACTCTGTCCGGTCATAAACCGGTTGGTCACGCCCACAAAGTAGATCCACTCGGCGATCTCTTGGGCGGTAGCCCAGCGTTTAAGCGGCGTGAGCTCCATAATCTGGTTCCACAGGTGTTCGTCTTCCATCACGCAACGGTTGAGCGGCGTGATAACGCCACCCGGGTCCACACTGTTGGCGATAGCCTGCGGCGCCAGACGGTTTGCAAGGTTCTTGGTGTAGGCGATAACGCCGCCCTTGCTGGCGGCATAGTCGGGAAACTCCGATCCCGTATGCCCGCTCGCCGACCCCACATTGACCACGGATTTGATAGCCGATGCCGGCTTGGCAGCAAGCCCCTCCCCCGCAAAGGCGTAGCGCTCGGTCACGTTGATGGTGCCATACAGGTTGGCGGCGATGTCGTCGGCCGAATCCTGCGTACCGGCAACGTTCACGATCACCTGGGGCTCAAGGTCGCTTGGAAACGAGTCCGGCTCGCGGACATCAACGATCAGATGGCGGTAGCGCTCGTGTTCGATCGCCGGCGACAGCAGATCAAAGCCCACGACCTCGTGGCCCTCATCCAAAAAGCGCTGCACGCACGCGGCTCCGATACCGCCCGAAGCGCCCGTGATCAAAACCCGCATACTTGCTCCTTAGGCGGTTGCGTGACGCTCGAGGTACTCGGAGCCCACATTCTCGCGCTCCCAGCCGCGCACGACCTTGTAGCCCACGGGGCTCAAGAAGACCTCGCACAGCAGCTCGGCAACAGCACCGGTCAGCGAGCACATAAGGACCTGCACCCAGGTCCAACCAAAGAACGTGTGGCTCACCACAATGGCAAAGACCAAGTTGTCGATAAACTGGCCAATGCCCGTGGACACATAGGAGCGAAAGGCAAAGCTCGCAAAATTATTCTTTTTGAGCATGCGGCCGAGCGACTGGTTGAGCGTGGAGTTAACCACGGCAGAAACGAGCATTGCCAGCGAAGAGCCCAGCACCACGTACCAGGTGCCGCCGATGGTGACGTTAAGGGCAGTGTTGACCTCGATCATGCCCGTGTCGTAGTAGGCGCCCCACATGCCGGGCGTGAGCGAGCATGCCCAAAAGCACAGACTCACGGCCAGGTTGACCAGCAGCGCGAGGATAGAGATTTTGATGGATGCCTTGGCGCCAAAGCGCTTGCAGATCATGTCCTGGCACAAAAACGAAACCCAGCTCACCACAAAGCCACAGTCGAGCGCCAGATACGGCAGGCTGATGAGCTCTTTGTTGGCCAGCAGGTTCATCATGATGACGCTCACGAAAAACAGCGAAACCGTTGCCGCGGGAATGCTCCGCAACAGGACCTTGTAGTCCTCCATGACCTTCTTGATCATTATGTACTCCTTTGGTTTTAGGTTTAACGAGCAGGATATCGGACCCGAACTGCTCGGACGCCCCGGTCTTGAGACGACGGTGGGTATAATAGCCGCTCACACGGCATAAGGCAAGCAAACGGCGCGGCAGCCCCGCAGGGCCACCGCGCCGATGCGTTAAAAGGCCACGTTGCCAAACTCCGACAGGATAAGGTCGGGGTTGTGGTCAGTTGCCCAATCCACGTTCCACGGGCTCGTGAACAGCAGCAGCTTACCGCCGCGCATGTCCTCGACGCGCAGCGTGTCGCGCGTGAGCGAAAGAGCCGGGATATCGATGGTATCGGGGTCATTCTGGATCCAACGAATGTCCGTATAGGGCAGCGGCTGGCGACGAACCTCAACACGGTACTCGGCCTTGAGGCGGCGCTCGAGCACCTCAAACTGCAGCACGCCGACCACGCCCACGATGACGCTCTCCATGCCGGCACCCAGCTCGCGGAAGATCTGGATGGCGCCCTCCTGGGCAAGCTCCTCCATGCCCTTGACGAACTGCTTGCGCTTGAGCGTGTCAACCTGCGTAATGCGAGCGAACATCTCGGGGGCAAACGTCGGAATCTGCGGATACTGCACGTGGCGCTTGCCAGAGCACACGGTGTCACCGATGCTAAAGATACCCGGGTCGAACAGGCCCACGATATCGCCCGCGTACGCCTCGTCAACAATCGCGCGGTCATCGGCCATCATCGACGTGCCCGTGGCAAGCTTGAGTTTGCGGTTGCCCTGCACGTGGAAGGCATCCATGCCGCGCTCGAACTTGCCCGAGCAAATGCGCACAAAGGCGATGCGGTCTCGGTGGTTCTTGTCCATATTGGCCTGGATCTTAAACACAAAGCCGCTAAAGTCGTCGCGGCAGGGATCGACCGGCTCGCTGGTGAGCGTATCGGTATAGGCACGCGGCGTCGGGGCCAGACGCAGGAACTCCTTGAGGAAGGGCTCCACGCCAAAGTTGGTGAGCGCCGAGCCAAAAAACGCCGGGCTCAGCTTGCCGCAGGCCACGGCATCCAAGTCGAGCTCATCACCGGCGCCATCGAGCAGCTCGATGTCGTCCATCAAGTTCTTATGGTTTTCCTCGCCGATGAGCTCATCCATGGAAGGATCGCCCAACTCGGCCTCGACCTCGGCGACCTTCTTGGTAGCATTGGCGTGGCCGTCGCCCTCAAAGGCGATAACGCGGCGCGTCTGACGATCGAACACACCGCGGAAATTGCGGCCGCTGCCGATCGGCCAGTTCATGGGATAGGTGTTGATGCCCAGAACATTCTCGATCTCTTCCATGAGCTCAAACGGATCGCGAGCCTCGTGGTCGAGCTTGTTCACAAAGGTGAAGATGGGAATGTGACGCAGCGTGCAGACCTTAAAGAGCTTCTTGGTCTGGGCCTCGACGCCCTTAGCGCCGTCGATGACCATGACAGCGGCGTCGGCGGCCATAAGGGTACGGTAGGTATCCTCCGAGAAGTCCTGGTGGCCGGGGGTATCGAGGATGTTGACGCAGGCGCCGTTGTAGGTGAACTGCAGCACCGAGGAGGTGACGGAGATACCGCGCTCCTTCTCGATGTCCATCCAGTCCGAGACGGCATGCTTGGCCGAGCTCTTACCCTTGACGGAGCCGGCGGTCTGGATACTGCCGGTATAGAGCAGTAGCTTCTCGGTAAGCGTGGTCTTACCGGCGTCCGGGTGGCTGATGATCGCGAATGTGCGGCGCGACGAGATTTCATCCGACAGGCTTGCCATGCGGATCCTTTCTTGCATTGAGTGCATTACGTCGTTGTAACCGCACTATTGTAGCCGCGAAATCCCGCTCTAGAGCGCCTATCAGGACAAATTCATCAGTTGGGGCCTGGGTAGCCGGCCCAATCAGCATTTGCCTCTTGCGTAACTGTGCATAGTGTATATATACTGTGCTTACCGGTTATATACACGTGTAGCCCATCAGCTAAGGAGCCGCTGTGGACATCATCCTATCCAATTCGAGCGATAAACCCATCTACGAGCAAATAGCCTCGCAGGTCAAAGCTCAGATCCTTTCGGGCACGCTCGCTGCGGGAGCCAAACTCCCCAGCATCCGTGCACTCGCGAGCGACCTTGGCGTGAGCGTCATCACCACCAAGCGCGCCTACGCCGACCTGGAGCAGCTCGGGTTTATCTGCACCGTGCAGGGCAAAGGCTGTTTTGTCGCCGAGGGCAACCAAGAGCTCTTGCGCGAAAACCAGCTCTGCCATATCGAAGAGCTGCTTGCGAAAGCGGCAAGCCAAGCCGAAGCCTTGGGTGTCACGCGCGACAAGCTGCACGAGATGCTCGACCTGGTAGCCCCCGAAACCATGCAGTAGCCATCTGCAAGAAAGGCTATACCATGCAAAACCTTTTAGAACTCAGAGGCATCTCACGCCGTGTGAGCGACCGCTTTTCGCTGCGCGATGTCACGTTTGCCGTAGAGCCCGGACAGATCGTTGGCTTTGTGGGTGCCAACGGTGCTGGCAAAACAACGACGATTCGAGCCGCGCTCGGGCTTATCAAACTCGATGCCGGCGAGGTGCACCTGTTTGGGCAGCGCTGTGGCGCCGACGCGCCCGGTGAAGCGCAGCGTTGTCTGCGCACTCGTGTCGGCCTCGTGCTAGACACGTGTCCTTTCCCTTCTACACTCAAGGTGACCGAAGTTGAAGCACTCGTAAGCCCGGCGTACCCCACCTGGAGCCACGGCACCTTCGCCGACCTCATTAGCCGATTTGGCCTCGATCCCAAGGCAAAGGTCAAGGACCTCTCCCGCGGCATGGGCATGAAGCTGCAACTTACCTGCGCGCTCAGCCACAATGCCAAGCTGCTCGTTTTGGACGAAGCCACTGCGGGCCTCGATCCCATGGCACGCGAGGAACTGCTTGATGAGCTGCTTGCCTTTGTCGCCGACGGCCAGCACAGCGTGTTGCTCTCGAGCCACATTACGTCCGATCTCGATCGCACCGCTGATCGCGTCATCTGCATCGATGCTGGCTCGATTGTGTTTGACCTGCCGCGCGAGGATATTACCGACCGCGCCGGCATCGCCCACTGTACCCAAGCACAGGCCGCCGAGCTTATGGTTTGCGTCGAAGGCGCCCGTGCCGTCCACCACGCCTACAGCGTGGACGTGCTCGTGCCCAACCGTCGCGAAACGCTCGAGACCTTCCCCGAGATTCCCTGCGATCGGGCAACCATTGACGACTATCTGCGCCTCACGCTGAAAGGGACTTCGAAATGAAACGTGCCTTTATGTCCGAGCTCGCCATCGTTCGCACGCTCACCCCGAGCATCGCGGGTGTCGGGCTGTTCATCTTCGTCGTGTTGACCCTCGCCAACGCGACAGACGGCGATTCCGGTATGAGCGCCGGCGTCTGTGCGGTCAGCGCAATGTCGCCCATCATAATCATGAACTCGCTAGCTGGCTACGATAACCAAAACGGCTGGGAGCGTTATCGAGCAACGTTGCCCTTCTCGCGCAAAGACATTATTTGCGCACGCTACCTGTGCATCGTTGTCTTCTCGGTCGTCATGGCATGTGCAGCCACGCTTTTGAGCATCGCCTCCATCCCGCTCTTCAACAGCGCGGGCATTCCTTCGACGGGACAGACGATCTTTGGAATCGCAACCGCCTCGGCGGCATCAATGCTCATCTCCCTCATGATGGTATTCTTGGCACAGCCGCTGTTCTTCCGATTTGGACACATGGAGGCGCTGCGCCTATCCCTTGGCCTGTTTGCCCTGTTTGGCTGCGGCACCATGGCAATGCTGAGTTCCTCCAACCCCATCAGCAACTGGCTCATGTCGATTGCCGGAGCGAATCCCGATCCCGCCGTCCTTGGCTGTCTGTGTGCAGGAATTGCAGTGCTGGCGCTCGCACTATGTGCAATCAGCTGCGCTGTCAGCACCAAGGTTTATCGAGTACGCGATCTGTAATCGACAGCTAAAAAAGCTTAGGTGGTACCCCGCTTATTTTTTCAATGAAACAAGGCGGCATAGCGTCACCACCGCCCCTCACAGCAGGCCGTCTAGTTCTTGGCAACCAAAAAGACACCGTCAGCATATCGAAGGTGAATACTTTTCCGAGAAGTGAACGAGTAAAAACAGTACCCTGTAGCATCGACATTTTTAAGGACTCAATTCCTGCGGTTTTTGTCTAAGAATCCTGCAGTTTTGTTCGAAAAAGTGTGCATGTTCCAGGGGTCCAGATTTACTCGTTCACTTCGCGGAAAACCATTCACCTTCGATTCGAGCCTTAACCAAATGCCCTCTCGAACTATGGCCCCTGTCTCACCACAGCGATATCAAAGCTTCATGGCGGGACGGTATCATCGGACGAGCGCCGTAAATCTGGCGCGGTTGTTCTTTGGGGAGGCATTTCACCCGTGTCGTGGGTCGTCGCAGCATTTGCGTCAGCATTCTTTGCCGGCATCACATCCATCTTGGCCAAATGCGGCATCAAGCAGACCGACTCCGATGTCGCGACGGCCATTCGCACCTGCGTGGTGCTCGTTTTCGCCTGGGCAATGGCGGGCATTTCTGGATCCATTGGAACCATTGGCAGCATCGAACCCAGATCCTGGCTCTTTCTCGTCCTCTCGGGACTCGCTACCGGCGCTTCGTGGATCTGTTACTTTAAGGCGTTGAGCATCGGAGACGTCAATAAGGTCGTACCGGTCGACAAGATGAGCACCGTGCTCGCCGCGCTGATCGCCATCGTGCTTTTTGGCGAGACGAGCAACCTTGCGGTTAAGCTCGTGGGAACCGCCGTCATTACCCTCGGCACTTTTTTAATGACCGAGAAGCAGCAATCCGCCGGACCCGAGCAGCAGCAAGACCGGACCTGGCTCGCTTACGCCCTCGGCGCCGCCATGTTCGCAGCACTCACCTCCGTCCTCGCCAAGATCGGCATCGAAGGCGTCGAGTCAAACCTGGCCACGGCAATCCGCACCTGCGTGGTACTGGTTATGGCATGGGCAATCGTGGCAGCTAAAGGCAAGATGGGCCAAGCCGTGCACGTAGACCGCTACGAGCTCGTATTTCTCGCGGCATCGGGCATCGCGACCGGAGCATCGTGGCTGCTCTATTACTATGCCATCGCTGCAGGCCAGGTGAGTGTCGTGGTGCAGATCGACAAACTATCGATTGTCGTATCGGTACTATTTGCGCGCCTGGCATTCAACGAAAAACTCTCACGACGCAGCGCCATCGGTCTCGCCCTCATCGTCCTGGGCACCGCCGCGCTCGCAGTTTGGAAGTAGCGCGGCCAGCGGCCGCTACATCCTCACACCTGGCTTGGGATGCCTGTACTGACCGTGGGATGCCGTGCGCTTACCGTGCGAGATGGCAAATTTGGGACAACAGTGCAGGCAACGAAGGCAGGCTGCGCACTCCGGCTTTGTCCAGACGGGAAGGCCGTCTCGCATCTCAATCGCCGCCATGGGGCAGCGCTTGGCACACAGGCCGCAGCCGATGCAGCGATCGGCATCGACAGCAAACTTGCTCGTCTGTTGCATGCGCGGCAGTCCAATTGCGTGATACGCGCACGATGCAAACAGAGGCACGCGATGGCGCATCATGTTGCCCGTGCGGCGCGCCCGCACCGCCTCGATCACGGCATCAATCTGCGCCTCGGCAGCCCTATTGATACCCTCAACCTTTTGAGGGTCAGACAGGTCGAAAACAGGCGTCCAGGTATCGGGCATCTTGACGCTCATCGCCGCATCTAACTCGAGCCCACGCTCGTGTAGCAGATCGCGGGCGAACTTGACCGATTGCCCGGTCGTCGAACCATATGTCGAGACATAGAACGTATAGGGGCGCTCGCCGCCCTTTGTGCCGGCAGCAACCGATAGGTCGACAGTCTTCAAAAACTCGATCATTGGCGTCGGCAAGCCCCAGGCGTATACCGGGGCGACAAACCCCAGCCGACAGGGGCCTTCCATCACAGCAAGGTGAAGGATCTCAGCATCAAAGCGCTCAATCGACATAACTTTGTCGCTTGTCGCCGCTGCAATGCGACGCGCCACATGCTCGCTGTTCCCTGTCGCACTAAAGTACAGGATCATCTCGTACCCCTGGAATTGACTCGTGAAAAACCGCGCTACTTGCGCAGCGGCTTGGGCAGCGGAATGCCGGCGGCGATGGCTGCGACGATGATCATGCAGACGATACCCTTGAGTGGGAAGCACATGAGCAGCAGGCCCACAACCATGACGGGCTGACGCATGACCGCACCCATCGTCGATGCCGTGCAGACGGCGACGCAAAAGACCGGATCTGCGCCGGTAAGGATGGCAAGGCCGTAGCCCAGGCTTACGCCCGAGAAGATAACCGGGAAGAAGTGACCGCCACGCCAGCCCAGGTTGATGAGGGCGGGGGTCAGCATGGCTTTGACAAGACCGGTCGCGATAAGCACGCCGGCGGGAATGGTCAGATAGGTTTCCATGAGCACGTCGGCCTGGGTCTCGCCGGCAAACATGGTGTAGGGCAGGACCGTGCCACAGATGGCGAGCGCCAGACCGGCTAGCATAGCCTTGACGACAGGACGCTCCCCTATTGCATGGGACAGCGCCTCGCTTGCGTGCTCGGAGACAAAGTACAGCCAGCCGCAGATTGTTCCGATCAACGACAGAGGGACGAGCCAGGTAAGCTCCAGGTTGCCTACCTCGGCGGACTCGAACCTGGGCATGCCCATGCCGCCGCCCACAAGCTGGCCAAGCAGCAGGTAAGTGCCCAGACCGCCGGCAATCGCAATGCCGTAGACCACCGTCTTTTGCGCCTTGGGCAGCTTGATGGTGATCTCGCCGGACACGGACTCATCGTCGGCGTCTTCGCCCTGGCCGTCGGCGCTACCGGCAAGCGGTGCCACAAAGCCAAAGACGGGCGCGGTAAAGAGCGCCGTCAGCGCGGCCTGGGTGCCCAGCAGCGTGAGCTCCCTAAACTCGGCGCCAAAGCGACGCATGCGGTCGCCGACCCAGCTGCACAGACCTGCGATAACGCCGGTCAGGCCGGCCTCCGGTCCAATGCTTCCACCAAACAGCAGCGGCAGCAATGCCGCGAGCGAAAGCTTGCCCAGGTTGTCGTACGGATAGCGCCCGTCTTGCTTAACCTTAGCCATCACCTGGTTGAGGTCATCGGTCTTGGTGCCTGTCATCTTTTCGTACAGACCGATTAACAGACCGCCCAGCAGGCAGACAAAAAACGGGTACGGCAAAAAGCCAAACGGGCCGCTGGCAAGCTCGGGCGAAGAGACGCCCAGCGCGTGCGGAATCTCGGTCCATAGATAGTCGATACCGTGCTCCATCGCAAAAAAGAACAGCCAGACTGCGGCACCTGCGAACGCGCCGGTCACGGCAACGCTGACCAAAAACAGCGCGCGGTTTTTAGGTTTGGCAAGCTTATCCATCGGGCCCTCCCGTAGTCAAAGTCGACAGAAATACGTCTTATTGTAGAGCGGACGTGGCCTGAACGCGCCAACCATCTGCGCTGCAAATGGCACTATTGGGTGTCGCGCGCATGCGAGCCCGTTGCCTAGCCGTCGATGATCGATGCGATCTTTTGCAGGTTGTCGGCAAAATAAATTCCCTGTTGGCGCTGCAGGCTCGATAGGCCCTTGTCGATCATATGCTCGAGCAGTGCCTTCAGGTCATTGTAGTAACCGTCCAGGTTGTACAAGATGCACGGCGCGTTGAGGTGCCCCAACGACACGGCAGACATAACCTCGGCAATCTCCTCGAGCGTACCCGTGCCACCCGGAAAGGCGATAAACGCGTCACCAAGCTCGATCATCTTCGCCTTGCGCTCGGCCATATCGCTCGTCACGATAAGGTCGTCGATGCCGTCGTGCTGGAACTCCGCCTCGATAAAAAAGCTCGGCTCCACACCCGTCACGTGGCCGCCGGCATCGAGCACGCTATCGGCAAGCGCGCCCATCAGGCCCGACCTGGATCCGCCGTACACCAGCGCGTGACCATGAGCGCCAATCCATGTGCCGAGCTCCTGCACCGCAGGCAGAAACGCCGGATCGTTGCCGACGCTCGCGCCCAGGTACACCGTGATATTCATATGCAATCCCCCTTGTTGCGCGATGCGCTAGCCCTAACGTTGCCGGCGACGGTACTCGCGCACGCGACGCGACAGGTCGGCGAGCTCGTCGCGGTCGAGCTCTTCCAAATGCTCCAAGTCGTCCATAAAGCGTGCCATGGTGTCCTTTTGGCGCAGCTTGATGAGCGTGTTGCAGTAGCTCACCGCAACACCCGTGAGCATGGCGATGTAGAAGATGCTGATGACGCTCAAGATGACGGTGATGGCGCGGGCAACCGGCGTCTCGGCCGGAATATCGCCAAAACCGATGGTCGACACGGTCTCAAAGCTAAACCAGAGCCCGTCGCCAAAGGTGAGGGTCGTGGGCTCGGACAGCCAGACGGCCGTTGAGCAGAGCAGGAAAAAGACAAGAAACACGCCCGTTATGTGGGCAAAGCCAGCCTGATGCAACACATCGGCAAGTGTCCTCAGCTTTTTCATCGCGACCCCTTCCGCGGACAATCATTCACATTTGCTCGATATTGTCCCACGCCTCCCCCGCAAACGGAACTAGTCATCGGGGACGTTCTTAAACGACTAGTCATTCAAGAACGTCCCCAATGACTAGTCGTTTAAGAACGTCCCCGATGACTATATCTGTGGGCGAACGGGGCACCTGAGCTGGTATCCTTATGCGGTAATGTCTCGATTCGTTAGGATTGCATGTGAGAACTGCCGCTGTCCTTCGTTCAACTATATATCGTGCCCTGGTCATCGTGCTTACCGCACTTACCGTGCTGGGCGGCGCCATGCCCGCCCCCGTCTATGCCGGCGACTCTGATCAGCAGGTCAAAACGGTCCGCGTTGGCTGGCTCGTCAGCAACAGGGGTTTCCAGGAAGGCACGCCGGGCGAACGCCTCTCGGGCTGGGGTTACGAATACCTCCAGACGCTTTCGTACTACACGCCCGGCTGGCAATACGAATACGTCAGTGGCACCTTCACCGAGCTCATGGACAAGCTCGAGGCGGGCGAAATCGACCTGATGCCCAACATCTCCTACTCCGAGGAACGCGCCCAAAAGTTGCTCTTTTCCTCGAATCCCGAGGGCACCGAGCGCTACTACATCTACGCCAGGCCCGATCGCGACGACCTGGCCAAGGGTGACCCCCAAGCGCTCCAAGGCCTTACCATCGGCTACAACCCCGGCGCTATGCAAACCTTCGTCGGCCAGCAGTGGCTCGCCAACGAAGGCATCACCTGTACCTATAAAGAAATCAACACCGGTGGCGCCCTCTTTGAGGCGCTTGCAGACGGCGAGGTCGACGCCGTCATCATGAACGACACCATTTCGTCGCCCGATGCCTCGCCCATGTTCTACGTAGGCTCGAGCGACTACTATTTTGCCGTTCCCAAAAGCCGCCCCGATTTGATGAATGACATCAATGCCGCCATGACGGCAATCGCCCGCGTCAACCCGCGCTATAACGACGAAGTCAAATCGAGCTACTCGGCCCAAAACAGCGGCTCATCATCGCTCACCGGCACCGAGACCTCCTGGCTCAAAGCAAACGGCAACACCATCACGATTGGCTATCTTAAAAACCAACTTCCCTACTGCACGCAAAATGACGACGGCGAGATGGAAGGGTCGCTCGCCTCGCTTGCAACGACGTTGCGCGACAAGTTTGGCATTACGGTTAAAACAGTCGCGATCTCAAATAACAAGCAAATGGTCAAAGCCCTTTCCAACGGAACTATCGATGTCGCCCTACCTCTGTTTCGCGACTACTGGCTTGCCGAACAGAAAGGGGTCGTGCAGTCAAACCCGATGGGAACGGTTTCCCTGACCGCCATTCACAGCAGCAATAACCTGAACCGCGACCTTAAGAAAATCGCTTGCACGCAGAGCGCGATCGTCAACCGTCTTGAGCTCGAGAGCCTCTTCCCCGACGCAACGATAACCGAATATCCAAATGGCGGCGAGGCGCTCAAAGCCCTCAATAAGGGGGAGGCAAGTTGCATCATTGTCCCCAGCACGCGCTTGGAAACCATCCGCGACACCTATGGCATCGAGGATTTCGAAACGCAGGAACTCACCAACACGGCGCAACTATCGTGTTTAATTTCGCGCGGCAAGCCCGAGCTGTTGGGAATTATCAATAAGGGCATCGTCAATGCCGGCGAATCGCTCTCTGCAAGCAGTTATTCCCCCACATCGTACTCGGCGCAAGAATCGGATGCGTTCCGACTTCTCTACCGCAACCGCATCGTCATTTCGGCAGTCGTCATCTGCATTTTGCTCACCGGCATCGTCATCCTTGTCTGGTCGCTTCACCGCGCGCAGAAAGAACAGCAGAAAGCCGATGCCGCCAACGCCGCTAAGACAGCATTCCTCACGCGCATGAGTCACGACATCCGCACGCCGCTCAACGGCATCCTGGGTCTTATCGAAATTGAGGAATTGAAAGACGGCGATATGCAAGTCGCCCGCGAAAGCCGCGCCAAGGCGCGTGTTGCCGCCAATCACCTGCTCTCGCTGATCAACGATATCCTCGAGATGGGCAAAATCGAAGACCGCAAGCTAACACTGGAACATGCTCCTTTTAACCTCAAAGAGCTCTGTGACGATGCGCTGGTGCTGTGCAAGCTCCGCGCGTCCGGTAACGGCATCACATTGCAGGACAATAGCCTGCCGTACGCTACGGGGCCATACATGATCGGCAGTCCCACCCATATCCGACGGATCATAATCAACTTGCTAGACAACAGCATTAAGTACAACAAGCGCGGCGGCTCCGTCACCTTTAGCTCACAGACCAAGCCACTCGATGATGGGCGCGCGCTCTTTTGCTTTAGCGTTTCGGATACCGGCATTGGCATGGCTCCCGAGTTTTTAAAGCATATCTATGAGCCGTTTGCCCAGGAAGGTGACGATGCGCGCAGCAAGTTCCAGGGAACCGGCATGGGCATGCCAATCGTCAAGTCACTTATTGACCTGATGGGCGGCACGATTGAGATTTCGAGTGAGGTTGGCGCGGGGAGTACGTTCAACGTCCAGATTCCGCTCGATATCGACAAGAACCCTCAGGCAAGGGAACGTGCGGACGGCCAGGCAAACAGCTGCTCGCTTGCCGGCATGAACGTCCTTTTGGCAGAAGATAACGAGCTCAATGCCGAGATTGCCCAGGCTCTGCTCGAAAGCGAGGGCATCGTCGTAACTCGCACCGCCGACGGCAACGAAACGGTCGACCTATACGTTGGCCGTCCCGCGGGTAGCTTCGATGCGATTCTAATGGACATCATGATGCCGGGCATGGACGGCTACGAGGCAACCCGCGCGATTCGTCTGAGCGAGAAGGCCGATGCGGCCGATATCCCCATCATCGCGCTCACCGCCAACGCCTTTGCCGAGGATGCCCAGGCGGCACACGATGCCGGCATGAACGCTCACCTGCCCAAGCCGCTCGACTTTAACAAGCTCAAAAACATGCTCGCCCGCATCAAGAAATACGGATCCGTTTCGCTATAGTTTGTGCTCAACCACCATGCACGACCAGAAAGGAAACCAACGATGTTTAGGCCCTTACGTCGAAAGAAACGCGCCATCACCGACGAGGAAGCGCGCGAGTTGCTCGCCACCTGCAAGCGCGGCGTCTTTGCCGTCAACGGCGACGATGGCTACCCGTACGCCATTCCCGTCAACTACTTCTTCGACGCCGAGCACGACAAGATTTATTTCCATGGCGCCAAGGCTGGCCACAAGGTCGACGCACTCAAGCGCGATGACAAGATCTGCTTTACCGTTTACGGCAACGAGTGGTACCAGGACGGCGACTGGGCTCCCTACGTTATGAGCACCGTCGTCTTTGGCCGTTGTCGCCTGGCGAATGACACCCCCGCGTTTATCGAGGACAAAGTCCGTCAGCTCGCCTTTAAGTACTACCCTTCTGCCGAGGAAGTCGAAGAGGAAATCGCCAAAGACATTAAGGGCGTCCAGCTCTACGAGATTACGATTGAGCATCTTTGCGGTAAGCAGATTCAAGAAAAGTAAGCCTCAAGAACAGGCGTCACAAATGGCAATATGGCCCGGTTCCAACCCACCTTGGAACCGGGCCATATGCTTATGAAGCGTCGGCGGCTATGTGCGCAAGCGCCTCAACGAGCTCCTGCGAGCTCACGGGTTTACTCAGGTGCGCGTCCATGCCCGCCTCGCGCGAAAGTCTGCGGTCGTCGGCAAAGGCATTGGCACTCACGGCGATAATCGGCGTGGTCGCGGCATCCTCGCGATCGAGTGCTCGAATCCGACGCGTGGCCTCAAGGCCATCGATGCCAGGCATCATGATGTCCATCAACACCACGTCGTACTCGTGCGGTGCGCTCGCGGCAAACGCCTCAACGGCAGACTCGCCATCCTTAGCATGCGTCACGACGGCACCGGCACGGCTGAGCGTAAACTGCGCGATCTCGGCATTCAAATCGTTATCCTCTACGAGCAAAACGCGCAAGCCCTGGAGCGCATCGTCATCGCCCGCATCCGCGCGAACTGCCTGAGGAATCTCGGAGCGTTTGCATTTCTCGAACGGCAGACGGATGGTAAACGTCGTCCCCTGCCCCAAGACGCTCGTAAAGCTCATGGTTCCGCCCATAAGCTCGACCAACTGTTTTGCGATAGGCGCGCCCAGGCCAGTTCCCGATGAGGCGCCTTCCACCTGTTGCTCCTCGCGGCAAAACGGCTCGTAGAGGTGCTGCTGGAACTCCTCGCTCATGCCAATACCGTTGTCGGCGATCGTGTATTCATAGACGGGGACGCCATCTACAGGTTCCACCTCGCGGCACACCAGGCGAACATAGCCGCCCTGGCGGTTGTACTTGACGGCATTGCCGGCAATATTGAGCAACAAGCGCTTGAGGTGCGTCACGCTCACCCGCGCATAGGGATGATTAAGCGTCTGCTGGTCGCAGATAATTGTCACCAGACGCTCCTCGGCCTGGCGCTCCAGAATATCGCGCACTTCACAGTTGAGGGCCACCAAATTTGTGGGTACGAGGTTCAGGTCGACCTGCCCGCTCTCCAGGCGACTCATATCGAGTGCCTCGTTGGCAAGGTCGAGCAGCAGTCCCGATGCCGTCCAGATTTTCGAGCGGCACTCAGTCTGCTTTTGCAAATCGTCCGCATTGGCATCGCCAACCTCGACCATGCCGCGAATGCCGTTGATGGGCGTGCGCAGATCGTGGCTCATGCGACGCAGAAACTCTGTCTTTGCCGAATTGGCAGACGAGGCCTCACGCGCCGCCTTTGCCAGCTTGTCGCCATAGTCGCGCTCCTGCTGCAGCAAGTCCGTCAAACGTCGGCGATCAGCGCGGCGACGCACCATCACAACAACGGCTATAAAACCGCTGTAGAGCGCCAGCACGCCGGCAGCAACAGCCGCGACAACCTCAAAGTAACGCCGCGCCGGAGCATAGGTGTACACATAGAATTTGTGCGCTTTTCCAAATGTGCCCAAATACCACTCGCCGTCGGCGTTAATCAATTTGACCTTACCGGCCAGGCATCGATCCTTAATACCGTCGACAATGAAGACGTCCGTCGCAGGCAGATCGAATACGCCCAAAATGGTGGGTTCAACGGCATTGGTCGCAACGACCTTGCCGTCGCTTTCGATCACGATATTGCCGCTATCGATGGTTTCATAGCCATCAAGCAAGCTCTGCAGTTTGAGTGTATTGCTTGCAACCGCTTTCGCGCTCTGATGCCTTACCGCGATAACGATGCCCTCGCCATCCTGCCGAGTCACGCAGCCAATGTCTGCGACCGAATCATCCGCAAGCGTGATGCGGGCGGTATAGGACTTAAGCGGATGAGTTGCCACCTCAAGCACGGGTGATTCTTTGAGATACGTAGCGAGCGACCCGTAGTCCACATCGCCCGTCGAGGACTCGGACACCAAATTGCCCGATGCGTCCGTCACGATCAGCGCGCTCACGTTGAACTGGTCGGCGTATTGCTCCAGCATGGCGTTATCCACCGAACCGTCGCGCTCCATATCGCGGGCAGCCTCTCCGGCGATCTCCATAATGCGAATCAGGTTTTTGGTTGTATAGGCGCTGTTGAATGCATCGTAGGAAAGGCTCTGCGTCGCCACGTAATCGACAACGTCGGCAAAGCGCTGCTCGGCTTGGGCCGTCGTGTAACCGTAGCTCATCATGCCGGCAACAACCGAGAGCGCTATCCCCAGCAGAGCGACAAGGAGCCATGCCCCTGCCGAACGATTGCCCCGCTCCTGAGCAGCGTGGTCGGGCGCATCGATCATGATAGGCCCTCCATATTCAAAAATGGCGAAGGGTCATCAAAGTACTTTGACACCAGGCGTTCCATGGTGCCATCGGCAAGCATTTCTTGATAGGCATGAGTGAGCTTGACGTCGATGCCACGCGTATCGTTGATATCGAAAGCGGTGCCCAAACCGACCTCTAGCAGCGGCTCATCCAAAATGCGATATGTCACACCATAGTCTTTTTCGTAGGTGAGGAACGAGGACTCATGCGCGGCGATAGCGTCGACCAGGCCCTCGACGAGCGCCGGGTTCAGGTATGAACCGTCCGAAAAGCTGTAGAGTTCCTTGATCTGCGGAACGTTTTCATTTGTGCGATTGAGCAAAATGCCCTCGGGCTTGGTGGTGGACTGAACCGCCACGATCTTATCCTCAAGATCGGCAAGCGTGTAGATATCGCTCTCGGGATCGACCGCGACCACCTGGCGACTCGCAAGGTACGGGCCAGCCCAACGATACTCGTTTTCGCGACCCGTCATGCTAAAGCTGCCCATGACGCAATCGAGTTCGCCGCTCGCCAGCAGCTCTTTCTTCTTTTCCCAGTCGATCAGCTGGTATTTTGGCTTGTAACCAATGCGGGCCAAAGCCTCGGTCAATATCTCGACATCCAGGCCAACAATATCGCCGTACTCGTCGGTATATACAAACGGTGGATAGAGGTCGCTTCCGACGTTGAGCGTCTTAAGGTCGTCGTCCTTTACCTGCGTGGCGTCCGGGCCTTTTGATGCAGACACCGAGGCTCTGCCATTCGACCCGGAGCAGCCGGCTATCGCTACGACAAAGGCACTCGCCACTGCAAGCGCGACAAACAACGAAATGGCAACCGAGCGACGGGGTCTTTTCATCGAGCTCCAGAAGATCCTGTTTACAGACTGAAATGGCTAAAGATAATACCAAACGAAACCACTCGAGCGTCCAATGGTTACAGACGTTTTACCATGCGGGGCCTTCCAGCCGACTTGGCAGAAGGCCCCGCATTCAGCGCACACTTACCGCGTATTAAAAACGTAGCGGTCCAGGCGGTCGCACGCTTCCCTTACGCGCGAAGGCGGCAGCGCCAGATTCACGCGAATGTGGCAGGGTCCGTGGAACGGACGGCCGTCCTGATACCCCACGCCCACGCGCGCCCCCTCGTCGAGCAGCCACTGAATATCGCGGCCATGCTCGCGGCACCACTCGGTGCAGTCCAGAAACACCATGTACGTGCCCTGCGGACGTGAATAGGACACACCCTCAAAATGCTCGTCCACGTAATCGCAGAAGTACTCGATATTGTCGGCAAGCACCTGGTTGAGCTCGTCCACCCACTCGTAGCCCTGCGGCTGGTAGGCACCGATAAGCGCATGCATGGAGAGGACGTTCATCTCGTTGTAGTGGGTCTTGTTGGACACGGCGCACACGCGGTCGCGCAGCGTCTCGTTATAGATGATGTGATAGCTGCCGACCAGACCCGCCAGGTTGAACGTCTTGCTGGGCGCGTAGAGGGCAACCGTGCGCATGCGGGCATCCTCGCTCACCGACTGCGTCGGGATATGCTTGTGCCCCGGCAGGATGATATCGGACCAAATCTCGTCCGAGATCACCACGCAATCGTGCTGGCGATAAATGTCCATGGCGCGCTCGATCTCGTCGCGCTCCCATACGCGGCCGCAGGGATTGTGCGGCGAGCAGAACACCGCGGCATGAATGTGATTTTGGGCGAGCTTGTGCTCCATGTCCTCAAAGTCCATGCGCCACACGCCCTGGTCGTCGAGCTTAAGCGGGCTGTGGACAATACGATAGCCCGCGGCCTCGATGGACTTGGTAAAGCCGATGTAGGTGGGGCTATGGACCAGCACCGCATCGCCCGGCTGGACATACGCGCGCAGCGTCGACACGACACCGCCCAGCACGCCGTTTTCGTAGCCGATATGCTCAGGCGCCAGGCCCTCGACGCCATTGCGGCGGCTCTGCCATTCGATGATGCGGTCGAAGTACTCGGGGCGCGGATTGAAGTAGCCAAACATGGGGTGCTGGGCGCGCTTGATGATGTACTCCTGAACCGTGGGCACCGTAGCAAAATTCATGTCGGCCACCCACATGGGAATGCGGTCGAAGCCCTCGTCGGGTGCGTTCGGAGCCATACCGGGGATCTCGCCCCAGGAGTCAACGGCGATGGAGTCCATGCCGTGGCGGTCGATAAGCGAGCTAAAGTCGTATTTCATGCTGAGCTCCCATGCAAAGCGGACTATTTTGGTAGGCGTTATTGTCCACCAGCATGGGCGATTTTGACATGGGGTTTGGCGCTTAATTTGACGGGTTCAGACGAATGGCTGGTTAGTCTTGCGCGTCGTTGACGGCGACTACGGTTAGCTGGGTTTTATCGACCGTAAAAGATATGTCGAGCCCAGCATAAGCTAAGTGGTAAACGCGGTTTGGCTCGTGCTTGCTGCCCGCGCGGCGCGGATCTTGGCAAAGGACCTCGACCAAGCCGGGGAGCTTTGCGGGCGGGACCATATCCTGCAGCGTCTGCGGAAACTCGACGTCGAGCTCTTCCCACGGAGCATCCTCAATCCAGCCGCCGGTCGCATCCGGGTGACAGTCGGCAAACGGAATATAGGGCTTTATATCGTAGATGGGCGTGCCGTCGCGCAGATCGGCCCCCAGCACATGGATGATCGGGCCATCGTCGGTGAACTCGACACGATCAAGCTTGACGCAGGTAAGACCGATGGGATTAGGGCGAAACGGACTGCGTGTGGCAAAGACGCCCACGCGCTCGGCTCCGCCCAGACGCGGCGGGCGCACGGTCTTCGACCATTTTGCGTTGGTGCCGGACCTGTCCTGCGTCTTGGCATCGGTAGCTATGTCCTTAGCCGTGCCGCCGGGCGTTCCGTTTTCGAAGCGCCACAGCAGCCACAGGTGAGAGAAGGAGTCCAGACCCTCAACCGCCGCACTGGAGGCAAATTCCGGCTCAAAAATGATGCGTCCCTGCAGATGGGGCGCCAAAAAGCTGTTGCGCGGAATGCCGAACTTCTGCGGCAGGTCGGTATGTATGTGTGCAATAGGTTCCATGCCGGTCATTGTACGGCATGGAGGTATGGGGCGTTGCGCGCAATTCTTAGCCGCGGTCTCCCGTCGTGCAACCAACGGTTGCTTGAAAGGGTGCCTGCCGCCGCGTATGCTTAAGCCATCAACCAGCAGAAAGGAGCCGCTATGGCCTTTGCAGAAAAGCTCATTGCCATCCGTCGCGCCCATCACCTTACCCAAGAGCAGCTCGCCGACAAGCTCTTCATCACACGCCAAGCCGTCAGCCGTTGGGAACGCGGCGAGGTCACACCGGGCATCGACATGATGAAGCTCATTGCCGCCGTAACCGGCGAGCCCCTGTTTCACCTGCTCGAAATGCCCGAGCACTATTGCCAGAGCTGCGGCATGATACTCACGCCCGACGACTGCGGCACCGACGCCACGGGCGCCACGACCGACCATTACTGCAAGTGGTGCTACGACCACGGCGAGTACACCTACGACACCACCATGGAGGCGATGATCGAGGATTGCGCCCCACGGCTAGCACAAAACACCGGCATGTCGCTCGACGAAGCCGTCTCGCTCATGGGCGCCGTCCTGCCGCAATTGGAGCGCTGGCGCTCCGTGCAGGAAAACGAAGAGCGCTACGGCGCCGAGGCGCGTGCGCGCTATGGCGATGAGGCTATCGATGCAGCAAACGAAGCGCTGCTGGACATGGACCCCGAGGCATGGAACGACATGAAGGAACTTGAACGCGCTATTCTGGGCCAGCTCTCGATTGCCATGGGCGACGGCGATGCGGATGGAAGCGAGGCTCGCAAGCTTGTCGCGATGCATCGCCGTTGGATTGGTCTCAACTGGGGACGCGAACCCCAGAACGAAGCGTACCTGGGCCTCGGCGGCGGCTATCTTGCCGACCAGCGCTTTGTTGACTACTACGACAAGCCCTGCGGCACCGGAGCCACGGCGTTTCTGGTCCAGGCGATCGAGTCGTCGTTGGCGCACGCATAGACCGCGGCAGCTTTGGGTATTTCAATCAAAACCTCAACCGATTGGAGACCCATGGCTACTGATCATGAGCTCGCGCTCTACGTTATGACTGGCTGCCCGTATTGCTTAAAGGTCAAGCGCTTTTTGGCCGATAACGGCGTGACCATTCCCGAGCGCAATATCTCGACCGATACCGAAGCCGAGCAGACGCTCATCGCCGTCGGCGGAAAACGCCAGGTTCCCTGTCTGTTCATCGACGGCAAACCACTCTACGAATCGAGCGACATCATCGCGTGGGCGCAAGAGAACTTGCTCTAGTGCAACACAGCCATTGGGGACGTTCTTAAATGACTAGTCGTTAAAGAACGTCCCCAATGACTAGCTAGCTGTGGAAGCGGGCTATGGGCGCAAGTGGCTGCTCGCGAAAGACGCGATCGACGGCGGCGCGGTATTCGTCGACCTTTTTAGTCTTGCGCACGAGCTTGTGGACGGTAGCGGGGTCGGCGAAGGCGCATTTGGCGTAGAACCACCACTCCTTCATGCGAAAGACCGCATTACCGCCAATCTCTTCTGCATATGCCGCAAACAGCGTGTCGTGGAAGCGCTGCAGCTCAGCAGCCGTTGCAGCAGGGCCGCCCTTGACCATGCGAGCCAACGCGGGGTTCGCAAGCAAGCCACGCCCCAGCATCACATGGCGTGTACCGGGATAGGCCTCAACCAGCGCGTCCATATCCTCAAGATCAAAAATGTCACCGTTATAGGCGACCGGAAACGGCGCGCGCTCCAGCGTCTCGCCATAAAACTCCTTGCGCGGCGTGCCCGTATAGCGGTCCTTTTGTACGCGCGGGTGCACGATCAGCTCTGCCAACGGTATGCGGCAATACAGATCGAGCACGCGCTCGTATTCGTCGTCACTCTCCAGCCCCAGCCTGGTCTTGACCGATACCGGCAACGGCGAGCGTTCGCACACGTCGCTCAAGAACACCTCAAGTTCGTCGAGATTACGCAAGAAACCCGAGCCCTTGCCCTTGGCGACAACCGTCCCCGAGGGGCAACCCAAGTTGAGATTGACCTCGCGATAGCCCATGTCGGCGAGCACCTGTGCCGCCCACACAAACTCGTCCGCGTTCTTGGACATCAGCTGAGGCACTACGTTAAGCCCCTGGTTATTGGCAGGATCGATCTCCTTAAACGCCTTGCCGCCAAAGCGGTTGCCCACCCGCGGCGGCGGCAAAAACGGCGTGTAATAGCAATCGAGTGCGCCGAAGCACTCCGCATGCACGCGACGGAACACATGCCCGGTAATCCCCTCCATAGGGGCAAGCGAAAGAATCATCTACTCTTCTCTCATATCAACGGATGTGACAAAGGAACCGCCCCCTTGTTACATGCATTATGCCTTGTGCTCCAGATGATTCACAAGGCAGAGGCAGCAGCTTGACGATAATCACCCTTCCATCCGGCGCCTCATGCAACGAAGGTGAATGGTTTTCCGCGAAGTGAACGAGTGAAATCGGACCCTCGATGCATCGACACTTTTGGAAGGCCAATTCCTGCGGTTTTATCACTCAAATCCTGCGGTTTTAGCGTCGAAAAATGTGGGTGCTTCAGGGGTCCAAATTAGGTCGTTCACTTCTCGGGAAACCATTCACCTTCGATTTACTGGTGCTTATAAACAGCGAGGGGGTCGCCCGGCAGGCGGCCCCCTCGCTTGTTATTCATCCCTCGGCAGCGGTTTCATGCTCCAAAAGACAACGTTCATAATCACGACAACCACCAACACCACGCCGTTGGCCACCCAAAAGCCCATGTTAAGGCCGAGCCACTCCGTGGTGCCAAACAAGTCCATCCAAATCTGCGTCCAGTTCATGCAAACGCTCCTTTCTGCATCAATCCCCCACTACAGCAGCTCGCCGTAGCGCTTGACGTAGGCCTTCTTAAGGCTTGTCGCCAGCGCCATGTACAGCAAGATGCACGGAATCAGGAACAAGAAGTACTCGACAGGCAGGGCGCCCAGACCCAGCGTGGGGCCAAGCGGGCTAAACGGGATCAGCGTGAGCAGCGCGATGCCCGTCATCGTGAGCAGCATCACCGGAGCCGAGGCACGGCTCTGGATAAACGGCAACTTAGGCGTACGGATCATGTGGATGACCAGCGTCTGGCTCCACATAGACTCGACGAACCATCCAGCCTGGAACAGCGCGATGTAGGCCAGCTGCATCTGCTCCAGCGCGGCGCCCGAGTAGACGCTCGCCAGGTCGTTGAACAGCACGCCATGGCTCACGAACAGGGGGCAGAAAACGAAGTACATAAAGATATAGGTCATAAAGTCGAAGATGGAGCTGGTGGGCCCGATCCAGATCATGAACCTGCCAACACTCGAAGCGTCCCAGGTACGCGGCACGCGCAGGAACTCCTCGTCCACGTTGTCCCAGGGAATCGCCAGGCAGCTGCAGTCATAGATCAGGTTGAGCAGGATCAGCTGGATGCTCATCATCGGCAAAAACGGCAGCAGGGCGGATGCGGCAAGCACGCTGAACATATTGCCGAAGTTGGAGCTTGCGGTCATCTTGATGTACTTGATCATGTTGGCGTAGGTCTTGCGCCCCTCGATGATGCCCTCCTCGAGCACCATCAAATCCTTCTCGAGCAAGATGATATCGGCCGACTCCTTGGCCACGTCGACCGCAGTATCGACCGAGATGCCGATGTCGGACGACTTCATGGCCGAGGCGTCGTTGATGCCGTCGCCCATGTAGCCCACCACATGACCGTTTGCACGCAGCACGGACACGACGCGCGCTTTTTGATCGGGCGTAAGCTTGGCAAAGACCTGCACGTCCTCGGCGCGACGAGCGAGCTCGGCGTCGTCCATTGCGGCGATATCGCTGCCGAGCAGCATGTTGTTGACCTCGAGTCCCACCTGCTTGCAGATGGTGCGCGTGACCTTCTCATTGTCGCCGGTCAAGATCTTGGTGGCTACACCGTGGTTGCGCAGCGCCTCGATAGCATCGGCCGTGGACTCTTTGGGCGGATCCAAAAACGCCAGGTAGCCGATCAGCACCATGTCGCGCTCATCATCGGCGCTAAAGGCACCGACAGGCGACGGGTTGGACTTTTGAGCGATTGCCAACACGCGGAAGCCGTCGTCGTTAAGGTCGGCGACCGTTGCCAAAATGCGCTCGCGCACCTCGTCGTCCAGCACGTGAACGCCGCCGTCAATCTCGGCATGCGAGCACACCGACAGCATCTCCTCGACTGCACCCTTGGTGACCATCTGGGTTTTGCCGCTTCGATCGCGCACCACGGTGGTAAGGCGACGGCGCGTAAAGTCAAACGGCACCTCGTCGACCTTCACATAGGCCTCGGAAAGGTCGGTGAGACTCGGGTCGTTTTGCTCCTCTTCCTCGGTGCATTTGATGATCGCCAGATCCATCAGATTCTTGTAGCCCGTCTGGAAATAGCTGTTGAGGTAGGCATGGCGCAGAACGCGCGAATCCTCCTGGCCATCGATGTTCCAGTGATACTCCAGCACCACCTGGTCCTGCGTCAGCGTGCCAGTCTTGTCCGTGCACAGCACGTCCATCGCGCCAAAGTTTTGAATCGAGTTGAGGTTCTTAACGATGGTCTGCTTTTTGCTCATAGCCACGGCGCCCTTGGCAAGGCACGTGGTAACGATCATGGGCAGCATCTCGGGTGTCAGGCCCACGGCGATGCTGATGGCAAACAGGCCAGCATTAAGCCAATCGCCCTTGGTGACGCCGTTAATCATAAAGACAAACGGAACCATCACCATCATAAAGCGGATGAGCACCCACGAGACGCTATTGACGCCTTTGGAAAAGCTCGTCTCTACGGCATCCTCGGACAGGCTCGATGCCATAGAGCCAAACAAGGTCTGCTCGCCCACGCTAAAGGCGAGCGCCGTCGCGCTGCCCGAGATCACACTGCTGCCCATGAGGGCGATGTTCTCGAACGACGTTGCCGAATCGGACTCGGTGCACGTCGCGGGAACCTTCTCGACCGGCTCGCTCTCGCCCGTCAGGCTTGCCTGGCTCACAAAGAGGTCCTTAGCCTCAATGATTCTCACATCGGCGGGAATCATGTCACCGGCGGACAGGTGCACGATGTCACCAACCACCACGTCGTCGATGGGAATCTCGGTCCTAGGGGCATCCTCGCGGGTGACTGTCACGGTGGTCGTAATCATATCGAGCAGCTTTTCGGCCGCGTTGCCGCTGCGCGCTTCCTGGATATAGCGCAGCGTGCCCGAGAGCACGACCATCGTGGTGATGATGATCACCGTCAGCGGGTCAAAGTCTTCGGGCGTGCTGCCCATCATCGACAACGCTGGAAACACCATGTCGGTCGCTGCCGAAATGATGGCCAGGAAAAACAGAATCGCCGTGAAGGGATTGACGAACGCGTCCGCAAGCTTGCGGGCAATCGACTTCTTCTTGCCACGCGTGACCACGTTACGCCCGTTGTCGGCTTCGCTGTGCGCGACCTCGTCGCGATTAAGGCCGCCGAGATTCGAGCCGACCCAGGATAGGGCCTCCGTCAGCGGAATGGTCGCCGCATACTGGATGCGACCCTCCGCGCGATGCCTCATCAGTTCGTTTTGCGCCTGAACCGCAGACGGCGTATGGCGCATAGTCATCTTCTTCAATTGCCTCGCTCCGTTCTATCGATCGGACGCAGGGCGAATCAGCCGCGCGCCCCCATCAAAGTGGACCCGCGCCGGCAACTTCGTCCTGCGTTACTGGTACTGTCACTGCCGCTCACGGTCCTCACCTCTCTTTCGCGTCCGCGACTGTCTACAGAATAGAAAAGCCGCAAGACCGAGCACATGGCTGGTTTCTTGCGGCTTTCTTGCGATTTGGCAAGGATTGTCAAAGTGACTATTTGGATCGATGGGAGCGAATACCCGAAGCGTTACTCGGCCATTTTGTAGCCCACGCCCCATACAGTCAGCAGGTAGTGGGGGTTGTCTGGTTCGGGCTCAATCTTCTTTCGAATTTTGCGGACGAAGGCCATGATGTTGCTGTCATCGAGCAGATACTCGTTTTGCCACACCGCCCGGTAGATTTCCTCTTTGCTAAAGACCGTACCCCGGTTGCTCGCCAAAAAGGCAAGGATGTCGAACTCCTTGGGCGTGAGCGAGACCGGCGCGTCCGACACCTTGACGGTGCGCGAGGCCAGGTCGATCGAAAGCTCGCCGATAACGATGGGTCCAGTGGCGGCACTTGCCTGCGAGCCGGCAACCGCCAGCTCGATAGCAGTCAGCTTGCCCGATGCGATATCGGCAAACACGGGCGCGAGCTCCAGGGCGGCAGCGCTGCCAGACGAGAACAGCGCGCTGCTGAGCTCGGCGGCCTCGGCCGGCGTAATCGCGATGTTGGTTCTGTTGGTACGCATAGAACCGCCCTAGAACAAGCTGCTCGAGCGGGCCAGATAGACCCGCTTGATCGTCGAAGCAACAACAAGATACAACACGCTCAGCAGCGCAACGATGCCCAGATACCATACAGGCAGCGTGGCGAGCCCAAACAGCTGCGCCACCGGACTGAGCGCAAGGAGCGCCGTGACAACGAGCATGACGGCAACCATCACCACGAGCGGTGTGCAAGGACGATCCCCGTCGCGGACACTGCGCGTTCGCAACACCAGGAGCACGAGCGATTCGGTCCATGCGCATTCCAGCAGCCAGCCGGCTTGGAAGGTCGCGATAAAGGCCGCTCGACCCGCCGCGTCGAGCGCGGCAAAGGGCGCGCCGCAGACGGCGGGGCATACGCCCAAGAACAGAATGGCAAACGTAATGATGTCGAAGGCCGAGCTCGCAAAGCCAAAATGAAGCATAAAGCTGCCGAGCCCCTTACCCGACCAGGCCCTGGGGCGGGCAATCTCTGCATCGTCAACGTTATCCCACGAAAGCGCCAGGCAGGTGGCGTCGTAGCACAGATTGAGCAAGAGCAGCTGGGTAGCGGTTGCCGGCACAAAGGGCAGGAAAATGCTCGAGGCGGCAACCGAACAGATATTGCCAAAGTTGGAGCTCGATGCGATACGGATGTACTTGGAGGCATTGGCGAACGAAGTCCTGCCCTCGCTGACGCCCTCGGCGACAACACCCAAGTCGCGCTCGAGCAGCACCAGGTCGGCCACCTTTTTGGATTCGGCCGCAGCCGAGTCCACGACAATGCCGACGTCTGCCGATGTGAGCGCCGGCACGTCGTTCACGCCGTCTCCGATATAGCCGACGATGTGGCCGGAGAGGCGAATCAGGCTAACGATCTGCGCCTTCTGTGCGGGCGTAAGCTCGGCAAACACGCGAGCCTTCCCCACCCGGATCAGCGCTTCGGATTCCTCCATGGCCTGAAGCATGCTGCCGGTGATAACGCTATCGGCGGGAATGCCCAGGCGCGAGCATGTTGAGCGAGCGACCGAAGCCGAATCACCCGTGAGCACGCGCACCTCGACGGAAAGGTTAGACAGCGCCTGCACGGCGGCACGAGCGCTCGCCTTGGGCCGATCGAAAAAGCCCAAAAAGCCGCACAGCACCAGGTCATCCCAGTCCGCCGACGTCGTGCTATAGGCGACGGCGAGCACTTTGATGCCATCGGCGCGCATGTCCTCGGCAACCTCGTAGGCGCTCTGACGGCCATCGGCATCCATGGGCACCAGCTCGCCCTTAAAGTTTGCCCAGGCGCAGCGTGTGCACACGCTTTCAACCTCGCCCTTTACGATGGTCAGATGATTGCCGGGGCGAACCTGTAGCCCCAAACAACCAAGCGCCCCGGGCGTGGCGTCGAGCTTGACACCCGAAGCCTTGGTGACGTGGTCGAAGGGGTCAGAGGCATGCAGTGCAAAGGCGTGGCCAAGGTCTTTCGCGGCAAGGTGCAGCTCGGGTGCCGCGCACGCATCGGCAATGGCCCGATTGAGCTGATTGGCAGCGGCCCCCTGGCTCGTGCTCTCCAGATACGCCAGGTTGAGCGTCTGCTCGCTTTCGTTGCCCAGGATATCGGTGTAGTACTCGAGCACCGCGGCATCTTCGGTGAGCGTGCCTGTCTTGTCAACGCACACCACGTCCATGGAGCCCAGTGACTCCATGGCGTCAACGTTCTTAACGATGACCTGCTTGTTTTTTAGTCGATGGGCACTGCCCGAAAGGCAAACGCTCGTGACAACCGGCAGCATTTCGGGAACCAGGCCCACGGCCGTGCCCAGGGCAAACAGCAGTGCCTGCGCCCAGTCGCCCAGCACAAAGCCTCGAATCATAATGACAAACGGCAGTACGATGAGCATGCATCTTACCAGGGCGGCGCAGATGCTCTTGGCGCCGGCACCAAACTGTGTGCCCATTCGAGCGCGACGGCGCAAAACGGGCTGCTCATCGGCAATGCGGGCGAGGACGGTTGCCGACGCCTTGCCGTCGACAATGGTCGTTCCCGCGCGAACGGTCTCCCCTTCCCGCTTGGCGGTCTGACCGCTCTCGCCTGTAAGCGACGATTCCGAGACAAGGACCTGGTCGCCCTTGGCAAGGGTCACGTCGACCGGGCAGAGCATGCCGGCATATAGGCGGACGACGTCGCCGGGCACAAGCCGGTCGGCATCAACTTGAATCCAACACGCATCGACGCGTTTCCAAACGGCCGCGTGGTTCGCTTTAAACATATGGCGATCAAAGCTGCGCTTGGCCTCATTTTCGTAAAACAGGCGCACCAGGCCGCCCACCAGCCACATCAAAAAGAGCACAGCTGGCGCGAACACGCCCGTCTGGCCTTCCACCTGCGGCAGGACATCGACCAAAAAAGCCAGCCCGGCAAGCGCAAGCAGCAGCGACGAGAACGGATTAAAGAACGATTTTCTAATCATCGAAGCCTCTTTCTAGCACGGCTTCGATTGTATCCGAGGGCACTCGCCGACAACCCCGCCCCAACCCTTGCGACTTCCTTGCTTTTAGCCGTGACAAAAGGGTTGTCCCTTTGTCACATTATTCGGAACGAAGGGCCTCCACGGGGTCTTTCTTAGACGCGCTGCGGGCCGGTAGCAAGCCGGCGACGACCGTCAGTACCACCGAGATCGCGATGAGCGCCAGCGCGTCCTGCACGGGTAGGCTCATCAGGTTGGGGACCTGCTTGTTCGCAAGCGCCCAAGCATTGACCGGGAAGCTCACGAGCACCACGACGGCGATGGCAAAAACGCCGGCAATGAGGCCCTCAATAAAGGTCTCGGCATTGAACACGTTGGCCACGTTGCGTTTTGATGCGCCAATCGCACGCAAGATGCCGATCTCCTTTTTGCGCTCCAGCACGCTGATGTAGGTGATGATGCCGATCATGATAGAGCTCACGACCAGGCTAATGCTTACAAACGCGATGAGCACCAAGCTGATGGTGTTCACGATATCGGTCACCGAGCCCATGATGATGCCCATGTAGTCGGTGTACGAGATGGCCTGCTCATCGTGCCCGGCGGCTTTGACCTGCTTGTTATACGCATCGATATGGTCGAGCACGCGCTCCTTGGCCTCAAAGTCACGCGGGAAAATCTTAACCGAAATGGGATCGGCCTCGTCCGCATAGCCCAGCGTGGTCAGGTTGTTGTCGTAGGTGAGCTTCGACGCCTTCGCATAACTCATCATGAGCGAGCTGAGGTCCTCGGCGTCCATGTTGAAGTGAATGGCACGGGCAAAGGCGCTCGCATCCACATGCATGGCACTCGCCAGGTTGGCAAAGCTCGATGACATTTGCGTCGCCATCTGGTCCATAAGTCCCGCTGCACCCGCTTTGAGCTGGGACGACACGGTCGTCGCAATCTGGTTGCTGAGCGATTGCATCACCTGGTCCATAGCCTGCTGCAAATAGGGCGCGAGCTGTTTTTGCATGTAGTCGGTCATAGCCTGCTGCAGTCGTTCCGCCAGTACATCTCCGCCCAGCGCCTTGAGCTGCGCTAAGCATTGCTGCGCCGCGGCATCGTTCTCAAGATATGCCGAGAATGCGGCGGCAAGCTTTGTCGCGTCCTTAAGATCTTCGGGCGTCAGCGCCTTAAACTGATCGGACTGCATAAAGCCCTCAAACAGCTGGTTGGCAAGCGCGCCCACCTGCTGCATCTGCTCGGGTGTGAGTTCCAAGCCATCGAAGACTCCCGAGAAATCGGGGGCCGGCGCCTTGGCCATGATGTCGTTGAAGTCGATGTCCTCGCCAACGCCCGAAAGGTCGATATCCAGGCCTGACAAATCGATGCCCGAAAGGTCCATACCGCCGGCCACACCCGAAAGCGCGGACGCATCGAACGAGAACGCGCTCTTGAGCGCCGCCTCGTCAACGCTGAACATGCTGCCCAGGTCCACGCCCTGCTTGGCCTCGCCCTGCAACTCGTCGAACGTTTTGCCGGTAAAGACATCCGTCTCGGGATGAGCAAGCTGCTCCTGCACAATCTTCGAATCGGCCGCGCGCTCCATAAGCTGGCGAGTCAGCGCATGTGTGTAGGCGATACCAGGCGAAAGGGCGCTCGCGTTGGCCGTCTCGTTGGGCCGTACCACGCCCACAATGCGCACGTCAATGCCATCGGCAACCTTGGCCGCCATGAAGTCGGCGTCACCGGACATATCGGCCCACATACCGGTCTCTTCGTTTTTGCGATACGCATCTGCCGGCGACAGCACCTTAAACGTGGTGGACAGCGCATCGTCGTAGGTAAAGTCGGCAGCGGTCTCGGGCGTCTCGACCCCGCCATCGGCCGTCATGGCGCTGTTGACCAGGTCGTTGAGCTCATCGATATCCAACGCACCGATGCTATAGAGCGTATAGTCGCCCACCGTGCCACGGCTCGAAAGCACCATCACGGCCTCGTTGGCGGACGCGGGCCAATGACCGGCAACGACATCGTACTGGCTGTCGAGCAGGCTCTGGTCGTCAATCATCTCGTTGAAGACCGAGGTTCCCATGGACTCCATGCTCACCGTTGCCGCCGAGCTCGCGCCGCCGCTCATGGCCTCGGTCATGGCATTGGGCACCAGACGCACGGGCTTCTCGTCGCCCTTGCCCGCGCGATAGACAACCGGCGTTACGCCATAGCCGTACTGAATAGCGTTGACCTCTTTGTCGATGCCGTCGCCACCGGCATCGAGCCATGCCTTGAAGCTCGTCATATCGTTGGACTTAACGCTCGCAAACATATCCTTTACGGCCGTGACCACGGGAATCTTATCGGTTCCCTGAGCCTTGCCGTCGGCGCCACCGTCTGACGAACCCTCGTTTTTGGACGCATCGTCATCCGCGGCCCCCTGTCCGCCCATCATGGACGACAGGTCATAATCCTGCTTGGAGATGGTAAGCGGATAGCTCGAGAGCGTATCCTCCTCGACCTTTTTGATGTAGTTGTTCACGCCGTTGGAGAGCGCCAAAATCGCCGCGATGCCGATAATGCCAATCGAGCCCGCAAAGGCCGTCATAGCCGTACGGCCCTTCTTGGTCATGAGGTTTCGGGCAGAAAGCCCCAGCGCCGTCACAAAGCTCATCGAGGTTTTGCGCGTAGGCTTTGCCTCGCGACGCGCGGCCTTGGCAACATCGAAGGGGTCGGAATCGTCGGTGATCTTGCCGTCCGCCAGATTGACGATGCGCGTGGCATATTGGTACGCCAGCTCGGGATTGTGCGTGACCATGATGACCAGGCGGTCGCGCGCCACATCCTTGAGCAGGTCCATGACCTGTACGGATGTCGTTGAATCCAAAGCGCCGGTCGGCTCGTCTGCCAGCACAATCTCGGGATCATTAATCAGGGCGCGGGCGATGGCCACGCGCTGCATCTGTCCGCCCGAAAGCTGACCCGGGCGCTTGTTAACGTGCTCGCCCAGGCCGACTTTCTCCAACGCCTCGCGCGCACGCTGACGGCGCTCGGCATGCCCCACGCCCGTGAGCGTGAGCGCCAGCTCCACGTTTTCCAAAATGGTCTGATGCGGAATGAGGTTATAACTCTGGAACACAAAGCCGATGCGGTTGTTGCGGTAGGCATCCCAATCGCGATCGTGAAAGTCCTTGGTCGATATGCCGTCGATCAGCAAGTCACCGGAATCGAAATGATCGAGCCCACCGATAACGTTGAGCATCGTAGTTTTGCCCGAGCCCGAGGGACCCAGAATGGCCACGAACTCGTTATCGCGAAAAGACAGGCTTACGTTGTCGAGCGCCACCTGCGTAAACGACTGCGTAACGTACCTTTTGCAAATACCTTTGAGCTCCAACATGGACGGCAACCTCTCCCACGCGGGCGCACTCGCCCGCTCTCCCCCGCCGTTCGTATTCGACGCGTTTGTCCTACTCTATCCCCATTTTTTACCGGCGCTAGTGAGGAATGTAGGGAACCGCATCAAAAAACGAACGGGACGACGTCCAAAAGAAGAGGTCCCGAGCGGGACCTCTAAATGGTGGAGATTATCTTGAAAGGCAGCAGACTACTCCGCACAGCGGTGCACGATCATCGCCATGCTTTACGCGTTTTCTACTGCTCGCTATTCGCAATCGCCTGGTCGATAAGCTTGTCGAGCGCTGCGCGCTGCTCAGCGGAGCTGATGGCGCCCACGATGGGCTCCCCTACGATGTTGCCATTCTGATCGATGACATACGTCGTCGGGAACGAGAACAGATTTGACGTAAACTTGCCGGCCTCGCTATCCGACTTGAACCAGATGTTCTTATATGTCACGCCCTTCTTGCTCAGCACGTCCTTGGCATCTGCAATCTCGCCCTTGTTGCCATCGAGCGTAAAGGAATTGACGCCCACGACCTGGCCGCCCCTCTCGGCAAGCTCCTGATTCAGTTTCTCAAGATCGCCCAGCTCGCCCACGCACGGCTTGCAAGTGGTGAACCAGAAGTTCATGACGGTGACCTTGTTCTTAGAGAACAGCTCGTCGCTGCTCACGTCGTTGCCATCCAGGTCCTTGCCCGTAAAGCTGGGGAACTTCGTCGCCTCGCTCGAAGCATTGGCGCCGGCCGTCATGCCAGCGGTCGAAGCGTCGACGCTCTCGCCTGCGCTCGGCGTGCTTCCACAGCCGGGGAACTCCTTCTCCAAGCTCTCGAGCTTGTCTTCGATCTCCTTGATCTGCTGTGCACCGGCCTTGAGCGTCTTAAGCTCATCCGCCGTGAACTCATCCTTGGCACCGTCGATGGTCTTGAGCAGGAAATCGCCGTAATTGCTGCCGTCCTCAATCATTGCCGAGTCTTTATTTGCCGCATTGAATACCTTTTCCCACAGCGCGTTATCACTCGAAAAGATCTCGTTCTCCTTCTGCATGAGCTTCGCATACAGCTCGGCGGCCTCGTCGGCATTGGCCGGCTTCTGCGCAGTGAGTTCTGCGATCTTAGGATCGGAGCTCGCAGATTCGCTCGCATTGCCACCGGGCGCCGAACATGCCACAAGGCACAAGGCCAGCACCGGCACCATAAACAGGGCCGCAATCTTAGAAAGCTTCATGGTCATTCCTCCGTTTTGTCGAAGCTTGTTTACTTTTTTTCGGCGGTCAAGGGAAGCTTTTCCGCCGACACATCCAGGCCATAGCGATAGCTGATGGCATCGACAGGACAGGCCCCGATGCACTTTCCGCACCGGATACATTCGGCATGATTGGGCGCGCGGACCACATCAACGTCCATCTGACAAACCCTTGAACACTTGCCGCACGAGACGCATTTGCACGCGTCGACCTGAATCCCCAACAAGGACACCCTATTCATCAGCGCATAGAATGCGCCGAGCGGGCAAATCCATTTGCAAAAGGGGCGATAGAACAAAACGCTCAGCACTACCACGGCAATGAGAACGGCAAGTTTCCAGGTAAAGAGCTGCCCCAGCGCAGATCGAATGCCGGCGTTGGCAATGGCCAGCGGAATGGCGCCCTCGAGCACACCCTGTGGACAGATGTACTTGCAAAAGAACGGGTCGCCCATCCCCAGATCGTTGACCACCAGCACAGGCAGCAATACCACAGCAAACAGCAGCACGACGTACTTGATGTACGTGAGCGGCTTGAGCTTTTTCGTGGAGAACTTTTTGCCGGGAATCTTATGAAGCAGCTCCTGAAGCCAGCCAAACGGGCACAGAAAGCCGCATACAAAGCGTCCCAGCAGCACGCCGAGCAAAATGAGCGTACCGGTGACGTAGTAGGAGAAGTTGAACTTAGATGAACCCACCACCGATTGGAACGACCCGATGGGGCACGCACCCGCTGCCGCGGGGCACGAATAGCAGTTAAGTCCAGGTACGCAGACTGTTTTTCCCGCCCCCTGATAGATGCTTCCTTTGGCAAAGTTTGGCAGGTGAATATTGGTGACCAGCGTCGCCGCCGCCTGAATGAATCCGCGAAATCGGGCCAAAACATGCGACGCAGTGTTTTTTCTTTTATCCAATTCCGATACACTCCAAGCACAGCCTAATTGCCTTGGCCAGCACGGCATCCGCCTCGCCACGCATAACGCCAAAGCACACCATGGTAATTCCGCCGATCAACAAAGCGACCTGTACCATGGGTTTTACCGCTTTGAACAACCTGACCACTCCTTTCGTTACGCGACCATTGGACCATATCGACTATAAAATCCGTGTTAAGCGCGATTTGGAATGTGCAAGGAGACCGTTATGCGTATTTTGATCGTCGAAGACGAGCGAGCACTGTGCGACACGATCGCACGCAGCTTGCGAAACCTGGCATACAGCGTCGACTGCTGCCATGATGGGCAGGAGGCGCTCGACCTACTAGGCGTTGATTCCTTTGACCTCGTGGTACTCGATCTAAACCTTCCCCGTATCGACGGCATGACCTTGCTCAGGGAACTTAGGAAAACCGACTGCGAGACCAAGGTACTGATTCTGTCCGCGCGTGGCGAAGTATCCGATAAAGTCGCCGGACTCGATGCCGGCGCCAACGATTACCTTACCAAGCCGTTTCATCTGGACGAGCTCGCGGCAAGGATTCGCAGCCTTACCCTCAGACGCTTTACACAAAGCGACATAGTCTTAACCTGCGGAAAGCTCCGCTTTGACACCAAGGCGCGCATCGCTTCCGTGGACAGCGAGGCTTTATCTCTTACGCGCAAGGAAACGGGAATCTTGGAATACCTGATGCTTAATCAGGGGCGTCCGGTAAGTCAAGAGGAGCTTATCGAGCACGTTTGGGATAGCAGCGTGAACAGCTTTAGCAACGCAACCCGCGTTCACATCTCGTCACTCCGCAAAAAGCTACGCAGCGCTTTGGGATACGACCCGATTCGCAATCGGATTGGAGAGGGCTACGTTATGGAGGATGGCGAATGAAAGGGCTTTCGCTGCAATGGCGCATAACGATTATGACGGCACTGCTCACGTGTGCAGCATGCGTGCTGACGAACTGCCTGGTCGGCTATACGGGCATGCGCTACATGGATGCCATCGGCAGTGACATCTCGGCCCTTAACGCGACCGGCGAAGATTCGCCCCAGGCGTTCGACCCAACGAAAGCGACCCCCGATGACAAGGTCACGATCGTCGTAAACGACGCACAGGAGTCTTTTGGCACGACAACCTGGTACATCACGGCTGGAGTCACACTCCTTGGCGGCGCGCTGGCATACTTTGTGAGCGGCCGTGCACTCAAACCGCTACGGGCTTTTGCCGCCCAGGTAGAGCGCGTGCAGCCTGACAACCTAAGCGAAATCAGACTCAGTGAAGATGTGCCCACCGAGCTACAGCGATGCAGCGCCTCTTTCAACGACATGATCGCCCGTCTTGGCGAAGGGTTCTCTGCGCAGCGTCAGTTTACCGGCAACGCCGCACACGAGCTGCGCACCCCGCTCGCCCTTATGCAAGCACAGATTGAACTATTCATCTCTGAGCACTCCGGTTTGCAACCCGAAACAGCCGAGCTGCTCGGCCTGCTACAAGAACAAACCGAGCGCATGTCTCGAATGACCAAGGTATTACTCGAGATGAGTGAGCTCCGCAGCGTTCCTTGCGAGGACGATGTTGAACTCGGTCCCTTGTCCGAAGAGGTCCTCACCGACCTTGCGCCACTTGCCGAAAATAAGGGCATAGCCCTCAATTGTGCTGGAGACGCTTTAGTAATCGGGAACGATGCGCTCCTCTATCGGCTGGTGTTCAACCTGGTCGAAAACGCCATCCGCTATAGCCGCACCGACTCGAGCGTTACCGTCTCCATCTGCGACAACGACAGCCACGTGTTCCTGCGAGTCGAGGACCAGGGCCCGGGAATACCCAAGCAGTACCGTGAGAGCATCTTCCAACCGTTCTTTCGCCTGGATAAATCCCGCAGCAGGGCATACGGCGGCGCAGGACTCGGGCTAGCGCTTGTTTGGGAGATTGCAGCGCTTCACGGTGGCACGGTAGAGGTCGAAGCAAATTCCGAGAACGGAACCGTGATGCTCGTGACCCTCTCAAAGGGGGCCACCACGTGATCCGACTGTCCAGGAGTCCCACTCGACATTGTGAAACGCGTCCCAAAACTTGGACATGAGAAATGGGAGACAGTTCGCATCTATGCCGAGGACGAAGTCCTGGCGGGGATTCAGGATGCGCAGAGGAAGCTTGCGGCAGAAAACCCCGACAGAGTCGTGACCGTCGGCGGCAACTGTATGGTGTCGCCTGCCCTCTTCGATTACCTGCACGGGAAATACGAGAACGTTGGAATCGTCTGGATCTATGCGCATCCGGATGTATCCACGCTGAATGATGGCTACCCCAACGCTCACGCCATGGTACTTGGCATCCTTTTGGGAGAAAGTCATCCTGGTCTTCGGCGGCGAATAATGCGAATGTCCGCAGGCAGACTCCAACCTGTGCGCGGAGAAGCTGGGCGACGCAAACAAGATTCCTCGACTCGAGCATGGAGATGAATCCGTCTATCAGTCTCATCGCATACTCAGAGGAGGATGCCAGATATAGATCCCATTGGGTAAAGTCGCCGTTCATGAAGGGAATCACTGCATTGCGCTCGGCGACTCTCAAGGCACTCAGGTTTTGTTCTATTTTCTCAGCTTCTTGTTTGAACTGTTCGCTATCCAAAATGCCCCCAAATGCCGGCTTCTCAACAAATCAAAAAAGCAAGAGAGACAGAGATTAGGTTCCTGCTCCACTGAACCCACGCTTCCAGTCGAGACACTCCTCCTCGAAGATCTCCCCAGAGTCCCGCCTCTCGCGCCCCTCACGGAACTGTCCATATCAGTGTAGCCAATCCAAGCACAGCCCCACCGCACGGCCCAGTCGCTTCCGGTCCTGCGTGGCCCCGTGAAGGCGGAAGGGCGTGGTTGTCGTCATCGCGTTCCTTTCTCCTCGTACCTTTTTGGGCATGCGTCACGGGCCCCCGCGCGGCGCTGAGAGCGAATCGGCGCAGGCTTGGGGCCAGTTGCGTAGAGGTTGAGGTTCGGGTTTCGCCGGCTTACGCAGCTTGGCGGGCAGAGCGCCCGGGCTCGCTGCGCCTAGGGCGCGGCGGGATCCGCGACGCCGGAGGTGTCGATCTCGCCCAGATTGGCGAGCTGCTCGATGAGGGGGAGGCCCATCGGGTCGTCCACCTCGATGCCGCCGAGCACGATGGTGCTGTCGCGTGTGTCTATATGGGTTGTGAACACGGCCGGGTCGAAACCCGAAGCGATAAAGCCAATGCCCGCGAGGACAACACCCGCGGCAACGAGCCCGCCCGCCACGGCGAGGTAGATCTTCTTCGCACTGGTCATGGTACTCACTCCTTTCTACGCCGCGAGATGCGCGGCAGCGCCGCCCTTCTCGCCCTTACCCTTCCAGAAGGGCGAGGCGGCCTTCCTCGCCCAGAGCGCCGAGAGGCGCGCAATTTGTTTTGAGGCTGCCCAAGCGCCAGCACCAACGAAGAGCGCCACGCCGACGAGGCCGAGCCCCACGCCCGCCGAGGCGAGGGCGTACGGGAAGTGGCCGATGGTGACGCCGCTTACGGCAAACAGGAGCTCAACTACGCCCACGCCCCCGAGTGCCGCCGCGACGATCCACACGCAGAGCGCCAGCACCCAGATGCAGATATAGACCGTGACGACCACGGCGGCGAAGGCGGCGAGCAGCGGCACCCACACCGGGGAGCCCACGATGGTCAGCGCCCACAGCAGCGCGGTGCTGCGCTGGCGCGTCCTCGCGATCGCGCGCGGCACGGCGGGCAGGTCGTCGAGCGTGGCCTCCGCCACCTCGCCGGGCGTGCCCATGGCGGCCACGGCCTCCTCCTCGCTCATACCGTCCTCCATGCGATCGGCGATGGCCTCCGCATAGAACGCCTTGGTCTCCTCCACCTGCTCGGCCGGCAGGCAGGCGAGCAGCTCGCCCAACCGGCCCAGAAACTCATCACGCGTCATGGTGCGCCCCCTCAACGTATGCGTAAATCTCCCGTACGGACGGCCACTCGGCCAGGAACTCCTCGATGCGCGCTCGCCCGTCGTCCGTGATGCGGTAGTACCGGCGCAGCCGCCCGTTGTGCTCGGCGGAGCGCGCCGTGATGCACCCGGCCTTCTCCAGGCGCTTGAGCAGCGGGTAGAGCGTCGACTCCGTGAGCCCCATGCTCGCCGGTACGTCCTTCACGATCTGGTAGCCGTAGGACTCCTCGCCGGAGACGGCCGCGAGCACGCAGGCCTCCAGGAAGCCGCGCTTCATCTGTGCCTCCATCCGCACACCTCCTCTCGTCATATACTGTGCTATACAAACTATACGATGCAAGGTATTAGACGTCAACTCTCATCGCGAAGGTTCTCCGGCCCCTGCGCGCTGCGAACGTGATGTCGCGGGACGGTTGGCATTATGCATGAAACGTCAAGTAACGCTCTTTTGATCCACTTCCGCTCGGCCCCATATGCCTTGCACAACGCCCCCTTTCAACCTTGGGTTCAAGAGAGCCGCTAGGCTGGACGTGCCGGACGGTAAAGTCCTGGACGCCATGGTGGACTTCTCCGATGTCAGGGGGGGGTCATAGGTCTACGCCGATGGAGGCCCACGTACGCGGCAGGGCTCGCCCGTCACCGCTGGTCGCCGGACGGCCGCCACGCCTCGCTCGCCAACGCACAGGCAACAGCAGCAGTCCAGCGCTGGCTGGAGACGCCGGAATGCCCAGAAGATGCGTTTCCCATCGCTGCGACAGAGCTTTTTGCAGGGGTGGCAATTTTTCCGAATGCCAAGGTCAGCTAGGCTTCGGTAGCCACCTTGGGAGCATCGACAATAGACTCTTCCTTTATACGTTCGGCATAATCGTAGGCGATACCAACAAATTCCAGTCCCGAGCAACAGGAGTACAATTGCTGCATTGTTGCCACCTGATGGGAGATGGAAGATGGACTGCGATGGCTACCCGCGCATTCCCATGCCGTTGATGTGCACCGCCTTTGTGCCGGGGCAGATTGACGCTGCGGTTGCAGGCATTTCCGACCCCAATTCGCGCGCCATTGCCACAGCAGAAGCGCTGTACTTTCGCGGGCAGGCCACCCTCGCTGCCAAGACGGCGCGCCCCTATCTTGACGCCACCGATCCCGCACTGCGCTATTCCGCATGCTTTATCTGCGGATACGCCAGTCTGTCGCTCAACCGTATCGCCGACGCCCGCCGGTGCCTTGCTGGCATCCTCGATACGCCGGCCGACGAGGAATCGCCCGCCATCCACGCCACGCATATCCTGTTCGCCTCGGCCGCGAGCGTCCTGCTGCACTTGCCTTCCCCGTATTCTGCCGAAGAGTTTTATCCACTTGCGGCGCATCTACCCGAAGGCCTGCGCCTGTTCGCCAGCTATGTGATGGCGCACGCTTTATACCTGCGCGGCGAATACGGCCGCAGCCTGGGCATGGCGGAAAACGCCCTGATCATGAAACAGGGAAGTTATCCCATCTCGGAGCTGTTCCTGCACCTGTCGGCTTCCATGGCCTGCATGAGCCTCAAGGACATCGACGCCGCAAAAGCACACTTCGGAGCCGCTTGGGACATTGCGCGCCCCGACGGCCTTATCGAACTCATTGGCGAGCACCACGGCCTTTTACAGGGGCTCATCGAGGCGTGCCTAAAAACGCAATACCCTGACGACTTCGCGCGCATCATCGAGATCACGTACCGCTTCAGCTACGGCTGGCGGCGCATCCACAACCCCGATTCGGGCGAGGACGTAGCCGACGATCTAACGACCACGGAGTTCACCATGGCCATGCTCGCCTGCCGTGGGTGGACCAATGCCGAAATCGCTCGTCATATGGGTGTGTCGCCGGGCACCGTTAAAAATCGCCTATCCGGCGTATACGCAAAGCTTGGCATCGGCACACGCGCCGAGCTGGTCGCGCATATGTTGCGTTAGCGACCGGGCTGCCAAGCACATCGAACGCGTTCCGGAACCCGGCGCTTCGCTCGATCAAATTGGAGATTTTGGCCATCGAACGGCACCACCGCCACGGGGCACCTTCTCGCAAAGACAGCAACGCTCCCCTTACGGCAGCCGCTGCAGCACTCGCCGCGGCAGGCGCCGGCCTCGTCGCCTACAGCACCCGCCGCACGGCGCTCGAAACCGACACCGCCAATGAGGTCAATTCGGATAGGCCTCGCTAGCTTCTAGTTACTTTTGTGAGAGACGCCGACTCGGCTCATCGAATATCAAAATGGGCTGGCCCGATAACTCGGAGCCAGCCCTGAGTCGCCTGACATGGGAATCACAGCGCTACTTGAGCTTTAGCGCCTCCATCATGGGCACGGCGGCGTCCCAGTCAATCTTCCAGCCGATCGACACACGGACGGTCTCGCCCGTCGCGGGAGCCGTCGCAAACAGCGTATGACCGTTGTCGGGACCGGTAAAGCGCAGCCACGTTATGCCGTTGTACTCGACCTGGTCGGTTGTCGTCTCCTTGTCTTCGTAGACCTGCTCCAGGCTCGCAACTTCTTCCTCCGGCGAGCGCGGGAAGATGCTGATGTTCAGGCGTCCTCCAGTCTCGTCGTGGAAGAAGTTTGCCTTTTCGTGCTCTTCGTTGGACGAATCCAGCGTGTACCCATCGGCGGCCTCGATACTGTACGATGCGCAGTCGATGCCCGTTAAATCTGCCTTCTCGCCAGAATCGGCCACGCCGCCGGCCGCCTTGAACTCCTTGGTCTCACATCCCGTGGTGTCAAAGTGCATGGCCTCATGATTCTTGGCGGGGGCGTAAGCGTCTACGAACTCGACAGTGATGGGCCCGTAGTACGCCGTCTTGGGCGCCCAGAAATACACGTACTCAACGGTCTCGCCCGGGCCGATATCTGGCCTCTCGGAAAGGTCAATTCCCTTGTGCAGATCATCGGGAGCCTCGCTTGCGACGTAGTCGAGCACGGCCGCCTTGCCGGAAGTAAACAACGGGTCACCCGCCTCAAGATCGCCCTGGGCAGCATGCACGTTAAAGGAACTGAACGTCCTGTTCTTTGTGTTGTTGTTGGTAATCTTGATGTGCAGGTAAAAGCCGTCCTGCAGCTTGGCATCGCCGCGATAGAACGTACCGTGAGCCACCGACTCATAGGTAATGCCTGCCACCTCGACCGTCTGCGACTCATAGGCCTTGGCCTTCTTGGACTTCTCCTGCACGGGTGCGCTCCCGCCCGAGCTGCCAGCCGAACCGCTCGGCGCGCTACTGCCGCAGCCTGCCACCGTACACGCCAACACAGCCGAAAGCGTCACGGTGGGAATTCCTAACAGCAGCTTCTTCGTCATGGGCTTCATCATCCTCACCGCTTCTTTCGGCTTGCAGCTCATCCGTTGCCCGAGTCCCAAGTCGACTCCGTGGCATCGGCTTCCACTATGAGCGTATGGCAAGAAGCAGCGCCGGCGAAGTGACCCGTGGCCCAACTAGCAACCGCCCAGCATCCCCTATGGACCAAAAAGACTTGTATACGCACGCCCTCGGCCCATAAAATGAGACGCCTGTCCCAATGTTCGATTTGAGCCATCCACGCGGCACTTTTCGACAAACGTATCCAGCCGCAAACAAAATGAAGCGGGCTCATCCGTCTTCAAACTTACTCGGGCAGAAACGAGTAAGTGGAATTCATCGGTAAGGAGCGTGGGCTCACCCGCATTATTAAGAAGACCCTCAAGGCGCCCGAGCAGCGCAATGATTTAGATAGGCGTCCACCGCCCGCTATTCGACATCCGACCCCTCCCCCATCAGCCATCGGGCGATGTCGACCACCTTAATCCCCTCATAATCAACAGCCTCATGCTTTGTACGCGCAATGACCATCTTGGGATACGCATCACGTATCGCAAGCAGAGGCGCCACTTCGCGCTCAAAGGTCTCCTGACGCGAAATGTCATCGCTAACTTGGATATACACACGTTCATCGCGACGAATTGCCACAAAGTCGATTTCCTTCTTATAAAGCACCCCGACATAGATTTCCCAACCGCGTCTTAGGAGCTCTAAAGCGACCATATTTTCATATACATGCCCGAAGTCGAGTTTTTTAGTGCCCAGTTTTGCATATCTGATTGCATGATCCGATAAATAGTATTTATCACCCGAAGTGAGGTACTTTTTACCGCCTACGTCATAGCGGCGAACTCGATAGAACGCGAAGGCCTGGCATAAATATCCAAGGTACTGGGCGAGCGTTGCCACGGAAACGCGCGTGCCGGCAGCGTCCAGCGCGGCCGCAATTCCGCTAACAGAAGATATGTTACCGATATTGTCCATTAGGAAATCGCATGCACGTTCTAGTTGCACCTTGTTACGAACCCCATGCTTTTCTTCCACATCACGCAAAACCAAGACATCTAGCACGTTCGCAATATATCGATAGCGAGCTCGCTCGCTAGGATACAAATAAGAGCCAGGCATTCCGCCCTCTCTTAAATAGCGGTCAAGCGCTTCGTCTGGGTTATGAATTTCGTGATACGTCGAAAACTCAAGCAAGGAAAACGGGAATACTTCGACCTCATATGTCCGCCCGCGAAAAAGCGTCGCCAAGTCACTCGAAAGCAAGAAAGCATTGGAGCCAGTAACGTAGATATCGTATTTACCCGATGCATGAAGGCTATTGACCGCTTTTTCGAACCCAACGCAAGTTTGTACCTCATCGATCATCACGATGTTATCGAGGCCCTCGCAATAGCTTTCCTCAACGTAGCGATGCAATGCTCGAAAATCCGTTAGTTCCTCGAATTCGAGGAGATTGAAATTGATACGGATAATATTGGCATCGGGGTCGGCCTCACGAATGCGATCGGCAAGAGCTTCCAGTAGAACAGATTTGCCGCACCTACGAATGCCGGTAATCACCTTGATGTCCGGCGTTCCCTTAGCGCCAAGAAGCGCTTCCATATATTGAGGACGTTCGATAATCTTCATATCTTCACCGCTCTATTAAATAAAAGCTCTCCTGATTCGTTTTCATTTAGTATATATCTGATTCTGCTAAAGGAAATCAAATATTTATTGATTTGATTCAGCTATTTCTCCCAATAGCTTAACATCAGTCGATATATCACGAACGATTGTTCGATGGATTTCGTGTTGGTTGGAATCGCTCATGGGCTGGGCTATGCTACCTTGACTATCTATATGACTAAAACGCAGCAAAGGAGCACCGAGAGAGCGAGTATGGCAAAAAACACCGCAAACTATGGTAACGACAGTATCCGCCAGCTCAAGGACGAGGAGCGCGTACGCCTGCGCCCCGCCGTCATCTTTGGCTCGGACGGACTCGACGGCTGCGCGCATGCCGCCTTCGAGATCCTGTCCAATGCCGTTGACGAGGCGCGCCAGGGCTACGGCAAGCTCATCACCCTTACCGCCTTTCGCGATGGTTCCATTCAGGTAGAGGACAACGGCCGCGGCTGCCCGCTCGACTGGAACCCCTCCGAGAAGCGCTTTAACTGGGAACTCGTCTTTTGCGAGCTCTACGCCGGCGGCAAATACAACAATAACCAGGGCGGCGACTACGACTTCTCGCTCGGCACCAACGGCCTGGGCTCGTGCGCGACCCAGTACGCCTCCGAATACATGGACGTCACGGTTTGGCGCGACGGCAACAAGTACTCTCTGCACTTTAAGAAGGGCAAGGTTGTCGGCGCCAAGAAGAAGGCACTCGAGATTGAGCCCAGCGACGAGAACCGCACCGGCACCACTATCAAGTGGCGCCCCGATCTTGAGGTCTTTACCTCAATTAGCATCCCCCACGATTGGTATCGCGAGACCATGCGTCGTCAGGCCGTGGTCAACGCCAACGTGACCTTCCGCCTGCGCATTGAGGGCGACGATGGCGAGTTTTCCGAAGAGGACTTTTGCTACCCCAAAGGCATCGAGGACTACGTGCTCGAAAAGGTCGGTACCGACTATCTCACCGAGCCCTTCTTTATCGAGGCCGACCGTCGCGGTCGCGATCGCGAGGACCTGCCCGACTACAACGTAAAGATCACCGCGTGCATGTGCTTCTCGCGCACCTTCATGATGCAGGAGTACTACCACAACTCATCGTGGCTCGAGAACGGAGGCTCGCCCGAGAAGGCTGCCCGCAGCGCCCTGACCAGCGCCATCGATGCCTACATTAAGCAACAGGGCAAATACAACAAAAACGAGAGCGGCATTAAGTGGCAGGACGTCCAGGACTGCCTGGTGCTGGTGACCAACTGTTTCTCCACCCAGACGTCCTACGAAAACCAGACCAAGAAGGCCATCAATAACCGCTTTATCCAGCAGGCCATGACGGCCTTCTTTAAGGAGCGCCTCTCGACCTACTTGATCGAGAACAAGGACGCCGCCAACAAGATTATGGAGCAGGTGCTCATCAACAAGCGCTCGCGCGAGAACGCCGAAAAGACGCGCCAGAGCATCAAGACCAACCTGCAGCAAAAGACCGACATGGCCAACCGCGTGCAGAAGTTCATCGACTGCCGCTCCAAGGACAAGAGCCGCCGCGAGATCTACATCGTAGAGGGCGACTCGGCAGCGGGCGCCATTCGCACGTCGCGCGATGCCGAGTTCCAGGGCGTTATGCCCGTCCGCGGTAAGATCCTCAACTGCCTGAAGGAAGACTATCCGCGCATCTTTAAGTCCGACATCATCATGGACCTTATGCGCGTGCTGGGCTGCGGTGTGGAGATCAAGGACAAGCGCATCAAGAACCTTGGTGCCTTTGACCTGGACAACCTCAACTGGAACAAGGTCATCATCTGTACGGACGCCGACGTCGACGGTTATCACATCCGCACGCTCGTGCTCACCATGCTCTATCGCCTGGTGCCCACGCTTATCGACGAGGGCTACGTCTATATCGCCGAATCGCCGCTCTACGAGATCAACTGCAAAGAGAAGACCTACTTTGCCTACACCGAGCTCGAGAAGAACGGCATCCTCAAGGAGATTGGCGACCAAAAGTGCTCCATCAACCGCTCCAAGGGTCTTGGTGAGAACGACCCGGACATGATGTGGCTCACCACCATGAACCCCGAAACGCGTCGCCTGATCAAGGTGGAGCCCGAGGACGTCACCAAGATGGAAACCATGTTCAACCTGTTGCTGGGCAACGACGAAGCGGGCCGCAAGCGCCATATCTCCGAGCACGGCAAGGAATACCTGGACCAGCTGGACCTGCAGTAGCAGCAAATCGATAACGACGGCCCATAAGAAGTTCAAGAGGATATCGTGGCAAAGAAGAAGACGAAGAACCAGCCAAAGAAAAAGCAGGTCAACGCCGAGAACGTCATCGGCCTGCACTCCGAGGTCACCGACCAGCCGATCACGCAGACGCTCGAGGTCAACTACATGCCCTACGCCATGAGCGTCAACGTCTCGCGTGCGTTCCCCGAGATTGACGGCTTTAAGCCCTCGCACCGTAAGCTGCTCTACACCATGTACAAGATGGGCCTGCTCAAGGGCGAGCGCCAGAAGAGCGCCAACATTGTGGGCCAGACCATGAAGCTCAACCCGCACGGCGACGCCGCGATCTACGAGACGATGGTGCGTCTGGCCACCGGCAACGAGGCGCTGCTTGCCCCCTTTGTGGAGTCGAAGGGCAACTTTGGCAAGTACTATTCGGGCGACCTGAGCTACGCCGCCTCGCGTTATACCGAGGCTAAGCTCTCCCCCATCAGCGCCGAAATCTTCAAGGACATCGACAAGGATCCGGTCGACTTCGTCGACAGCTACGACGGCGCCATGAAGGAGCCGCGCCTGCTACCCACCACATTCCCCAACATCCTCGTCTCGGCCAACAAGGGCATCGGCGTCGCTATGGCGTCCGACATCTGCGGTTTCAACCTCAACGAGGTCTGTACTGCCACGATGCATTACCTCAAGGATCCCGACTGCGATCTGCTCGAGTACATGCCCATGCCCGACTTCTCGACCGGCGGCGAGATCATCTACCGCCGCGAGGAGATGGAAAAGATTATCGAGACCGGCCTTGGCAGCTTCCAGATCCGCTCCCGCTGGCGCTGGATTCCCGAAGAGCGCATTATCGAGGTCTACGAGATTCCCTACACCACCAAGACCGATGTCATCATCGAGCGCATCGTCAAGCTCTCCAAGGAGGGCAAGGTCAAGGAGATTGCTGACATCCGCGACGAAACCGACCTCTCGGGCTTGCGCATCGCCATCGACCTTAAGCGCGGTGTCGACCCCGACAAACTCATGGCCAAGCTCTATCGCTCGACCACGCTGCAGGATTCGTTCTCGTGCAACTTCAACGTGCTCGTCGACGGCTATCCCCGTGTTATGGGCGTGCGCCAGATTCTGCACGAGTGGGTCAAATGGCGTATTGAGTCCACGCGTCGCCGCATTAACTTTGACCTGGGCAAAAAGTCCGAGCGCCTGCACCTGCTGCACGGCCTCGAGGCAATCTTGCTCGACATCGACAAGGCCATCGCCATCATCCGTGGCACCAAGCTTGAAGCCGAGGTCGTGCCCAACCTTATGAAGGGTTTCGACATCGACGAGACCCAGGCCGAGTTTGTTGCCGAGCTCAAGCTCCGCAACATCAACGAGGAGTACATCCTCAACCGCACCAAGGACATCGCCAAGCTTGAGAGCGAGATTGCCGAGCTTGAGGAGATCCTCTCCAGCGAGGAGAACATCAAGAAGGTCATCAGCGACGAGCTGGCCGCGGTCAACAAGAAATATGTGATGCCGCGTCGCACGGGCAGGATCGAGCCCCATGAGGTTATCGAGGTAAGCTTGGAGCCCGAGGTCGAGGAGTACCCGGTGACCATCATGCTCTCGCGCGATGGCTACCTTAAGAAGATGACGGACCGCGTGCTCAAGAAGGCGACCACGCTCAAGTACAAGGACGGCGACAAACCCTTTATCGAGTTCCCGTCCTCCAACACCCACGAGCTGCTGGTCTTTACCAACAAGAGCCAGGTGTACAAATGCAAGGTTGCGGCGTTTGAGGACACCAAGTCGGCCCAGCTGGGCTCGTACCTGCCGACCGATCTTGAGATGGAACCCGACGAGAGCGTCATCTGGGTCATCGACCCCGAGGACTATAAGGCCGACGTGCTGTTTGTCTTTGAGAACGGCCGCGTGGTGCGTGTCGCACTTTCTGGATACGTCACCAAGACCAACCGCAAGCGCCTCAAGAACGCCATCTACGGCGGCAGCAAGCTGCTGTATGCCCAGGTGCTCAAGGAAGATCGCGACATCGCGCTGGTCTCGAGCGACTATCGTCTGATGAACTTCAACACGTCGCTGCTCAAGACCAAGACGACCACCAACACGCAGGGCGTCCAGGCCTTTACCGCCAAGAAGGGCCGCTCAGTCACCACCGTCGGCACAACCGAGGAAATCCTTGGCGCCGGCGTCTCGGCCGAAAAGTTCACCGCGCAGAGTCTGCCCTCCGCCGGTGCCCTCATGAAAGAAAACGACATGCCGAGTCTGTTTGACTAGGACGACGGCAACGAGATCGTTAGATACTTCGCAAAGCGACGAGGCCCGGAACGCAACGGCATTGCGCCCGGGACTCGTCGTTTTTCTTCTCAACTATTTTTTAACGCAGATAAATTGATTCCTGCTTATTTTTCTGCGTAAAAAATGTCAGCGCCACTGCTTCGATGCCCTTTGGTCAGTCGTTAGCAAAACTTGCAAAAGTTAGCAAAACTTGCAAAGGAGCTACCATGGAGTACAGCAAGAACCCCTTTACCCCGACGTTCGGAAGCGTCCCTCCCTTTCTAGCGGGTCGCGAGCATATCCTGCGTGACATCAACCGTGGCTTTATCAACGGCCCGGGAGATCCCAACCTGTCAACCATTTTTACTGGCGCAAGGGGAACGGGCAAGACGGCGCTTCTCTCGCTCCTTTCAGAAACGGCGCTTGAACACGGCTGGATCGCAGCAAATGTCTCCGCCATGCCAGGCATGCTCGAAGATATTATCGAGCGAACCAAAGAAGCCGCAGATAGCTACCTCTCACAGCCTCACGCGCGCATAAACGGTGTTCAAATTGACCCAGTGGGCATCGATTGGACATATGCTCAAGAGGCTCAGGGCAACTGGCGCACGCGCATGAATGGCATCTTTAAGCAACTCGAAAAACATGACATCGGACTTCTCATCACCATCGATGAAGTCACCGTCGATCTCGAAGAAATGCTTCAATTTGCCTCTGTTTACCAGCACTTTGTACGCGAAGGTAAAAAAGTTGCCCTACTCATGGCAGGACTGCCCTACAAGGTATCGGCGTTGCTGCGTAACGATTCCGTCTCGTTCCTCAGGCGTTCCCAATATCATCAGTTGGGACGAATTACTGACGTTGAAATTGCAAACGCATTCCGCAAAACCGTTGAGGCCGGAGGCCGCTCAATCACGCCAGAAGCGCTCGAGGATGCCGTGAAGGCCGTCGACGGATTTCCCTATATGATGCAGCTCGTCGGATATCGCACATGGGATGTTTCGGAGAACTCGCCCAAAATCAGTGCACCTGATGTACAGCAGGGTTCTCTGCTTGCCCGCATGGAGCTGCGCGATCGAATTCTCGAAACGACCTATCGGGAGCTTTCCGATAAAGACATTGAGTTTTTGCTCGCGATGCTGCCCGATTCTGGCCCCAGCAGGGTCTCGGAGATAGCCAAACGCATGGGCGTCGCCAGCAACTACGCAAGCCAATACAAACGCCGCCTCCTGGAGGACGGCGTCATTGGAGAGCGCGGGCGTGGTCTCGTTGGCTTTGACATTCCCGCGTTCAGGGAATTCTTGAACGAGAAGGCGTTTTAGCACGCCGGAATTGTCCGCGGAAGCATCAACGCATGGCAATCAGCATTCCTCTTGGTAAGGATAGCAAGCATTTTCCACCAACACCGATTGCCATGCGTTCTTCTTGTCCTTAGGCGAGCTTGCGAGCGAGCTCTCGCACCTCTTCCAACTTGGGCGAGGAGGCCATGCTGTCGCGCTCGGTCATGCCGCTAATGGTGACAATGCCCTGGTCCTCCCACTTGCAGTACGCGCATGTGGCCCTATACATAGCAATCGCTGCATCATAGACGCCCTCGCTGTGGCTATCGAGCAAAAGGGCCGTCTTGGTGAACGGGAAGCCTGTAGCACCGAAGGCGTACAGGCGGTCGATGGCGGCCTTCTCCTGCGCAGTGATATCAAACCAGTAGATAGGCGAAGCGAAGACAACCATATCGGCGCCTTTCAGCGACTCGATCACGTCGGCCATGTCATCCTTCTGCACGCAAGTGCCCTCATGGGCGAAGCAATACTGACACCCCAGGCAACCAGCGATTTTCTTGCTGGCAACACGGACGACCTCGACCGTATTGCCGCCCTCACGCGCGGTCTCGGCAAACGCCTCGACCATGGTATCGGTATTGGCGCCCTTACGCGGGCTGCCGCTCAATACAACGATATTCATAGAAATCTCCCTCCTTCATGCCGCAGGCGCGCGGCACACATTTTGTTGTAACCAAAACAGATGGAGCTATGCAGTCGCCTCGTTTCAGCTACTCCCACTTAGTAATAGGAGCCACTGGTCAAAAGCCTGTCAACATCAAAACAAGTTTTCAATCTATCGATTCTACGTGAGGCAATGGTCCCCATTTGATGCCCGCACTGTTTGCGCACTAGGGAGCAAAAGAATCTGGCCGCCGCTCAAATAAGATCACCGCCATCTTGCATAAACGACGCCATGTTAAGGTGCCTGACGCCATCCCTCTCCTGCAATAGAGGATCAAGCGTGAACAAGTAGCGCGGATACCCATCCCTGATTTGGCCGAACGGCCTGTACTCGCGCTCCTCGACGCCTCTGTCGGCAATCGACATAGAGACCTGGATGTAGGCGTAAGCATTGCGCCTACGAGCGATGAAGTCACACTCGAGCTTCCCAATACGGCCCACAGAAAGCTCGTACCCGCGCGATGCAAGATAGAGGTAGAGCACGTTCTCCAACGCCGGCCCGTAGTTAATCCTCGCATCCGTGTTCATGGCGAAATAGAAGCCGGGATCAGCCAGGTAGTACTTCTCTTCGCGGATAAGCGATCGCCGAGACTTGAGATCGAACCTCGAGCAGCGATAAAGGATCTTCGCGTCAACAAGAATCTGGATATACCGATTGAGCGTTTCGCGCTTGATGGGAATCTTCTCGACATCATTGAAGTACGCAAGGAGGTTCTTCAGGTTCGTCGGCGCACCAAAGTTGTTGATGAGATACGTCTGGACGGCATCGAAAACCGAGACATTCTTAATCTTGTTCGAATGTTTGACGTCCTTTTCAAAGATCTCATGAATAACACTCTTGATATAGGTGCGCTTTTCATCCTCGCCCTCATACTCCAACGCTTTGGGAAATCCTCCAAGGGTCAGGTACTCGGTAAACTCTCCTACGAGAACGTCATTGACAGGCTTGCCGAGAAAACGCTTCATATCGATATATTCCGCAAAGTCGAGTGGGAACACTTCGAACTCGATATAGCGACCCGTCAGCTTTGTAACAAGCTGCCCAGAAAGCAGATATGAATTCGAACCGGTAATGAAAATGGACCAACCGCCATCTGTCCGGTAGCCGTTGATGAGCAGCTCGAATTCCTCTACGTTCTGAATCTCATCGATGAAGAGGTACTTCGTCTCCTCAGTGTCTGCTGAGGTCGACATGTCAATCAGATTTTCGAGCTCATCGGTCGTCTTGACCTTCCTGTTCTCCCGTGAGTCGAGGTCGATATAGATGATGTGGTCGCTCGCTACACCGGATTCCACAAGTTCATCTGCGATTGATTGCATGAGGCAGGATTTACCACACCTGCGAACACCGGTGATTACCTTGATCATCCCGTCATCGTGGTAGAAACCACGCATTCGCTTCAGATACTTTTCACGTCGGTATATACGCAAGATGCACCCCTTTTTTCAGTGTCCATTTTATCAGTTATGGGGGTACTTTTTTACATTTTATAAAAAAGCGTACCGATAACTTATTCTCGCTTAGTTTCGGAAGTCGAGCAGGCGGTCGCGGTAGTACCCGTACTGCGCCCGGCGTACCTCGATTTCGGCGGGGATACCGTCGGTGAGTGATTTCGTTAGGGAGTCGAAGCGGTCGAGGATGTCGACGACCTTCTGCTGGGTGCCGATGGATGGGGCGGGAATCTCGACCCTCGATAAGTCCACAGGCGCGGCTTCGATTACCTTTTTCGGTTTAGCGTATTGCTCTTCAGATCATCGTGGTGTGCTCGTAGCCGCGCTCCACGAGGAGCCGCTCGGCAACGTCGAGA
>CATXXC010000007.1 GCA_958403385.1 uncultured Collinsella sp. | reverse complement strand
GCAATCGCAAGAAGATGACGGGGCGGAATGTCAATCCTGGTCTAACAGAGCCAAAGATAATGATTGCATCGCGACGGTCCTTGCAGTTTAGGACGCTCACTCCGGCAGCCGTCAGGGCGCGGTTAGTCTCCTTCATCGACAGCGCCATTGCAAAGGCAATCTGCAGCACCTTATTGCGGCTCGGATTGCGCGAACCGGTAAAGATCTGATAGCCAAAGGTCTCGTTGAGGTCGGCCATACGCACCACGCGCGAACGCTCGAGCCCCTTCTCTTGCAGCAACTGCTTTAAGTAATCCGAAAGCGACGGGGCGGCAAAGTCGTGTTCCTTGATATAGCCATCGATGTTTGGCGCGTCGAGAAGCTCATTGAGCAACTCGTCAGTCAGCTTTTTATCGGACATACGACTTCACCTCCCCCAGTGCATGCAACATGCTAGAAACCGCTTACGTCCGAACGCTCCCAGCTAGCAACCTGGTCGGGAGACACCGTACCCAGCGCCTCGAACTTCCAGGAGCCGCCCGCCTTCAGATGATTGGTGTTTGCAAGAGCCGTTCCAACCTGGTTGCCATCGGCATCATACAGAACATATTCAATCTGAATGTAGCTCTTTTCCTTGTCCGTGTTATTGGTCAGGGTGCCCGTGATCTTATAGGTAAACTGATTGGAAGTGTCTTCAGCCTCGTCAGCAATGGTATACGGTTCTTGCGGTTCTTTTTGCTCCTCAGCCTGCCGTGTCGTCTCGGCAGGTTTTGCCGAATCGCTCGCAGACGAATCGGTTGAGTTGCCGCCCATAGAGCCCACGGCACCGACAATAACCAGCACCACGATGATGCCTAGGACAATCTTGCCGATTGGCTTCTTTCCCTCTTTTGCCATTATTCATCCTTCCTACGATCCGGCTACCGTGCCGGTACACAGCACATCGTAGGAAGGATTGAACTTGAATTCATTAGCTGAGAGCTAAGGCTGCGGTAAACGACCAATGCAGTTATCCAAACGCCGAGCAAACGCACTGCGCGCGACCGTCTGCTGGCAGTGCATCAACCCACCGTGACGGATTCCCCGGTAAAGGCACTGATCATCAACAGGACAAAGAAAACAAGGTAGCTGGCACTCAGCAGGTACGCAATGATCAGAAAGACGACCCAGCCGACATTGGTTTTACCGTCGGCACGGCGTTGCTCGCGATTGCGGCAGAGCCAAATCGTCACGCCGATGGCAGTGATAAACAGCACGAGCGCCGCCGCGGCAAGCCCGGCAAGCGCAAACATCACGCCAATGCTCACAGCAATAACCGGAAGCAGCAGCAAACCGCACCCGCATCCACCCGGACTATATACGGCAGACTGTCGGCGTCGCCTCATCGCCGCGCCACCCCCATCATCTTTGAGCACTACAGTGCGATAGCCTGCTGAACAGGAACGATCTTGTCGAGTTCCGGTTCGATCCGCCTTTTCTCGGCCTCAAGGTCAAACGCCACCTGAGCGCGCAGCCAATAACCATCCGTCAGGCCAAAATAACGGCAAAGACGGAGGTCGGTGTCGGCCGTCACGCGACGTTTTCCCAAGACAATCTGCCCGATACGCTGAGCCGGAATCCCAGTCTCTTTCGCAAGGCGATATTGAGAAATGCCCATGGGAACAAGAAACTCCTCTTTGAGAAGCTCACCAGGAGTCACCGGCGACAGCAAATCGGCCGAAGTCTCATCACTTGTGATAATCGACGATTTCGACATTCCAAGCCATCTCCTGTCTCCACTCAAAACAGACCCGATAGCGCTCGTTAACACGGATGCTATATTGACCGGCACGATCGCCCTTCAAAGCTTCCAGGCGGTTGCCCGGTGGAACGCGAAGATCATCAAGCGAAGCACAAACCTGCAGTTGGCGAATCTTCCTCAACGCAACACGCTCAAAGGGCACGAACCTCCTGACCCGCACACCCATGGCAAAGCGTTCGGTATCCTCATCTTTATACGATGCAATCATAGTATCGCCTTACGTTAGTAACGTCAAACCTTTCTATAGACTTACATCTCTATTATATCGTACGTTTGTTCGTGTTTTCTAGAACAAATAGTCCTTTGCGCCTTAGTCAAGCAAAAGCAATCGTTTGTAGACATCGAGGCCTTTGAGAAGAATCTCCTCGTCAAAGAGCATGGTATCGGTATGCAGAGCGCTCATCGCATAGGCTGGGCAGTCATCAGCGTCGATCGGGTTTTCTTGTCCTTCTGGCACGCCCGTGCCCAGCAAGAAGAACACGCCCGGCAGATGGCGCTGATAGAAAGCAAAGTCCTCGGCAATTAACAGCGGCTCGTCCACAAGTTGCAACTCGGGCAAGGCAGGCGCAATGTGGGCAAACAACTCGGGGTCGTTATCGACTGGCGGATAGCCCTCGGCAAAGTCGAGATCGTACGTACAGCCCGTTGCGGTGCACGCCTCGTCGAGCGCACGGCGTACGCCCTCGCGCGCACGGTCGAACATGGCGTCCGTAAACACACGCAAGCTACCGGCAACATGGGCCTCCCCCGCCACCGCATTGCAGACGGTGCCGGCCTGCAGCAGGCCAAACTTACCGATGCAGGGCTCATCGGCACCCAGCTCGTCCATCAGCTCGCGCTCGGCAACCAGGAACTTTGCCGCCGCCAGCGCTGCGTCATGTGATTCCTCGACTGGAACGCCGTAGGTCTTGGCGATATGGATGCTCGTGCCATGGATATGAATGTGCGTCTCGCTCGAGCGCGCCAGCAGCGGACCGGGACAGCTCGCCAGCGTACCGGCAGGAAGATCGGGCCACACGTGAAAGCCAAAGATGCGGTCGACCCCGTAGCGCTCGAACACGCCGCTCTCGCATACCGTCTTAGCGCCACCGGTTGTTTCCTCGGCCGGCTGGAACACAAAAAGCACGTTGCGCTTAATAACGCCCGGCTGCTCACGAATCGTACGGTCGACAAAAGTTGCCGCCGCGAGGGCCATAGCCATGTGCCCGTCGTGGCCGCACGCGTGCATCTTGCCGGGATGCGTCGAGGCAAAAGCGGCGCCCGTCGTCTCCGCAATAGGCAACGCATCCATATCGGCACGAATCGCCGTGGCATGCGAGGCACCCGTGCCAGCGTCGAAGAAAGCGCACACGCAACTAGGGCACGGATGGATCACCTCGCAGGCAAGCGGAGCGAGCACGCCCTCGATATAGGCGATAGTTTGCGGAAGATCGAAGTCGAGCTCCGGAATGCGATGCAGGTCGCGACGATAGCGACGGAGTTCTTGGAGCTCGGTCATGGGGATTCCTTTCATGGGGCAACTCAGTTGTCACCTATTGTGACGCAGGATTGTGGCGCCCTCGTTTCTAGCATGATGCTGCATTTTTTAAACGTTATATACGAATACTCTTGTTTGGTAAAGTGCAACGTGGTAGGGTCTTTACCACTTGATAGAGGCGCGGGCACGAAGAGCCGCGGGCGAGTCGGCAGACTTTGACCCCGCGGGGAGGCGAAACCCGCCGAACTGGGTTTTTCGGGCACGAACAGCCTGGTGGGCCTGCGGGAAACACTCGCAGGACTGTCTGCAGCAATGCGGGAGCGCTATCCGGACATTGGGTCCACGCTATGCGGATTCGATGCGCAGATGGCGCCGTCTGGATAGCGAGGTTTACGGGACATGGCATTGACCCCCAACGAGGCATATGCGGCCAAGCAGCCGTTTGTGGACAAGGAGACACTCGAGCATATCGTCGAGCAGTTCCCCACGCCGTTTCATCTATACGACGAGGCGGGTATCCGCCGCAACATGCAAGAAGTGCGCGACGCCTTTGCGTGGAACCCGGGGTTTAAGGAGTACTTTGCCGTCAAGGCCAACCCCAACCCGGCCCTTATCTCAATTCTCAACGAATACGGCTGCGGCTGCGATTGCTCGAGCTATACCGAGCTCATGATCGCCCGCTCGCTGGGCATCACCGGCCATGACATCATGTTCTCGTCCAACGACACGCCGGCGGCAGACTTTGAGCTTGCCGACAAGTTGGGCGCCATCGTCAACTTCGACGATATCAGCCACATTGAGTTTTACGAGCGCGTCGCGGGACCCATCCCCAAGACGGTGAGCTGCCGTTTTAACCCGGGCGGCCTGTTCCAGCTTTCCAACGGCATTATGGACAACCCGGGCGATTCCAAGTACGGCATGACCACCGAGCAGCTCTTTGATGCCTTCCGCATGCTCAAGGCCAAGGGCGCCGAGGACTTTGGCATCCATGCCTTCCTTGCCAGCAACACCGTCACCAACGATTACTACCCCAAGCTCGCGCGAATCCTCTTTGAACTTGCCGTGCGCCTGGAGCGCGAGACCGGTGCACATGTCGCCTTTATCAATCTGTCCGGCGGTGTGGGTATCCCCTACCTGCCCGAGCAGCAGGCCAATGACATCCACGCCATCGGCGAGGGTGTACACGCGGCCTACGACGAGATCCTGGTTCCCGCCGGCATGGGCGATGTGGCGATCTGCACCGAGATGGGCCGCTTTATGATGGGCCCCTACGGGTGCCTGGTCACCAAGGCCATTCACGAAAAGCGGATCTACAAAGACTATATCGGCGTGGACGCAAGTGCCGTCGACCTCATTCGTCCTGCCATGTATGGCGCTTACCACCACGTTACAGTGATGGGCCAGCCGGGTGGCCCCGACAAGTCCGCAGCTCCCGTCACGAACACGTACGATATCACGGGCAACCTGTGCGAAAACAACGACAAGTTCGCCATCGACCGCGAGCTGCCGCATATCGACATGGATGACCTGCTTGTAATCCACGATACCGGTGCGCATGGCTACTCCATGGGCTACAACTACAACGGACGTCTGCGCTCCGCCGAGGTCCTGCTGCGCCCCGATGGCGCGGCCGACCTCATCCGCCGCGCCGAGCGCCCGGGCGATTACTTTTCCACGCTCGACGTGCTGCCGTGCGGCCGAGAGCTGCTGGCCAAGTCGCGCGCCGAAAGCGCCCGCCGTCGCGCCCAAGACGAGCGCCTGGCAGTCGCAGCTCAATGGAACAAACGCATCCAGATCGCGGAGGCGAAGGAGAAGAACATGGACATCCGCAATCTCGAGGGCTCAATCGTCGCCCTGGTTACGCCGTTTAAAAAGGACGGCAGTGTCGACTTTGACGCGCTCGAGCGCCTTATCGATTTCCACTTGCAAAATGGCACCGACGCCATTCTCACCCTGGGCACCACCGGCGAGAGCGCCACGATGACCGATGACGAGGACAACTCCGTCGTCGCCGCCGTGGTCAAGCATGTTGCAGGACGCGTCCCCGTCATCGCCGGCTCAGGCTCCAACTCCACGCAGACCATGCTCACCAAGTCGCTTACTTACCAGGGCTTGGGAGCCGACGGCCTGCTGCTCATTACCCCCTACTACAACAAGTCCAACGAAGAGGGTATCTATCAGCACTTTAAGACCGTCGCCGATGCCGTTGACATCCCCTGCATCCTGTACAACATCCCCGGCCGCTGCGGCTGCGGTATCAGCGAGCGCAACGTAGAGCGCCTAGCCGCGCACCCCAACATCATGGGCATCAAGGAGGCCTCGGGCAACGTCGCCTACGCGGCCAAGATCGCCCACCTGCTGTCCGACGATTTCCGCATGTACTCGGGCGAGGATGCACTCACAGTGCCGCTCATGAGCCTGGGCGCTTCGGGCACCATCAGCGTGTGGGCCGACGTGCAGCCGCAGCTTGTACACGACATGTGCCGCGCTTATCTGGACGGCGACGTAGCGCGCGCCCGCGATATCCAGATTGCCGGCCAGCCGCTCATCAACGCCCTCTTTAGCGAGGTCAACCCCATCCCCGTCAAGGAAGCGCTCGCCCAGATGGGCATGATCGAGGCAAACTACCGTATGCCGCTGTGCCCCATGGCAGACGACACGCGAGCCGCACTTACCGATGCTCTGAAGGGAGCTGGTCTACTTGATTAAGACCGTCATTATGGGAACGGGCCGCATGGGCTCGCTCATCCGCACTACCGCCGAAGGCATTGTCGACGCCGCCGGGCAGCCCGTTTTTGATATCGTGACCCAGATTGGCTTCGATTTGAGCGAGCTCGAGAACGCACCGGCTGCCGACGTCATCATCGACTTCTCGAACGTCGCGACCTTCGACGCCGTCGTCGCCTATGTCGAGCGCACGGGCGCGGCGTTGGTCTCAGGCACCACAGGCTACACCCCCGAGCAGATGGACCGCCTGCGTGAGCTGGGCCAGAACACCCGCGTTATGCACTCGGGCAATTACTCCATCGGTATCGCAGCCCTGCGCCATCTGGTAGCGCAGGCTACACGCGAGCTGCCCGGCTTTGACTGCGAAATCGTCGAGACGCACCACAACCAAAAGGTCGACGCCCCCAGCGGCACTGCCAAGCTACTGCTCGACGCCGTCGTCGAAGCCGAGCCCGAGGCAGGCTACCACCCCGTCTATGGCCGCGAGGGCATGTGCGGAGCACGCGATCCCAAGGAAATCGGTATGCACTCGCTGCGCGGCGGCACCGTCGCCGGCGTGCACGAGGTGAGCTTCTTTGGCCAGGACGAGGAGGTCACGCTCACCCACCGCGCCACGAGCCGTCAGATCTTTGTCAACGGCGCCTTGGCAGCCGCGCAGAAGCTCGTCACCCGCGAACCCGGCTTCTATACGTTCGACAAGGTCATGTTTGCCTAACCAGGTATCAACCGAATCCACCCAAAGGAGAGATAGCAAATGAGCAACGCAGCCGAGATGGATGCACAGGAGATTATCAACTACATCGCCACCGCGCCCAAAAAGACGCCCGTCAAGCTGTACGTGCGCGAGAAGCCGGGCATGAAGGTTGCCTGGGGCGACGCACATGTCTACGGCGGCCGTCGCGGCAAGACCGTCTTTGGCGACTGGGACGAGCTCAAGACCATCCTGGACGCCAATGCCGATTCCATCGATTACTACGACGTTGAAAACGATTGCCGCAACTCCGCCGTGCCCATGCTCGACCTTAAGGGCATCAACGCCCGCATCGAGCCGGGCGCGATCATCCGCGACCGCGTCGAGATTGGCGACCGTGCCGTCATCATGATGGGCGCCATCATCAACATCGGCTCCGTTATCGGCGAGGGTTCCATGATCGATATGGGCGCCGTGCTGGGCGGTCGCGCCACCGTGGGCAAGAACTGCCACATCGGCGCCGGCACCGTGCTGGCAGGCGTTGTGGAGCCCGCCAGCGCCACGCCCGTCATCATCGAGGACGATGTCATGATCGGCGCAAACGCCGTGGTCCTGGAAGGCGTGCACGTGGGCAAGGGTGCTGTAGTTGCCGCCGGCGCCGTGTGCGTCGAGGACGTCCCCGCCGGCGCCGTCGTGGCCGGTGTCCCCGCCCGCGCCATCAAGATGCGCGACGAGAAGACCGACAGCAAGACCGGCCTGGAAGAGGGCCTGCGCCAGCTGTAGAAGTTACGCGGTTTTGCCAAACCGCGTAACGGCTCGACGCTGCAAACGCCCCTAAGCGGCAATCTGACGTTCAATCGTCGGTCGCGTACCAAAGTACGCTTCCCTCCTCTTTCACGTCACCTTGCTCGCTTAGGGGCGTTTTCGCTGACGTGAGCTCAACCTGCGGCGCAATGTCAGCAACCAAGCCGAAAACAAAAAAGGCCGAAGTCCCAAAAGGCTTCGGCCTTTGTTTTTTGCAACGTCCAAGAGCAGTTTATCGATTCTCAATACTTCCGATGTTCTTGAGCTCGATGGAGATGAGGCCGTTGGGCTCGTTGACAAACTCGATGTACTCAGAGTTCGAACCCATCTCGGCCGGGAAGCTGATCTCGATGCCCGTGTCGGTACGGATCTTGTGGTTGCGCACCGCCGCGCGTTCGACCTGCTTGCGCTCCACGGGCACACGCTCAGGCACCTTCTCCTCAGTCAGTGCCGCGCGCACGCTCTCCTTGATAACCGGCTCGTCCTCAAAGACCTCATCGACGATATCCCAAGGGGGCAGTTCCTCGTCATCCTCAACTTTCTCGGCAACAGCAGCCTTAACCTTGGCGAGTGCTACAGCCGTGTTGGCACCGTGCTCCTCGGCGACTTCCTCGACCACACGCGTCACGGTGTCGATGACCTCCTTGCCCGATACCCCCGTGTCGCACTGCAGCAGGCCATCGGGAATGAGCATGCGATCCTCGCCGGCAATCTTGCGCTTCTTATCCACATAGCCGATCTCCATGGTGCTTGCACGCACGATTGCATAGCTCGGCACCTTTTGCGAGGGATTCGGCAGAATGGCGTAGTGGCGCGCAATGTCGTTGCGCACCTCGCCCTCTTCGCGACCCACCTCGTGCATAAAAGCCTGCTTGGAGCCCAGCAGCATCACGGCAAACCAGCGGGCATCCTCATCGTCATCAAAGTCCGCCACAAGCACGTCAGTGGACTCGGCTTTCTCGGCCTTGGTAAGTTCGGAAGAGATGAACTCCGCAATCTGCTGAGACAGATCCACGAACTCACGCTCACCAAAGAAATAGCCCTTGAGCTCGCCGCCGAATGCGGAGTTCTCGGCAAACGTGGCACGCTTGTTATCAGCCGAGGTACGAGCGCGCCGCAGGTGCGTGGTTACGAAATTACGCACGGTGCGGCTCTCGATATCGAGCTCGCGCTGGCTCATAACGTTGACGGCAGAGTCAAAGTCCAGGATATGCAGAATCGCGTGATTGATTTTCATATACGGCATTCCGTTCTAGATCGATTTCGGCACGAACCAGTATAGCGGTCGATCCCGCCCCAGGCGCATCGAAGATTGGTGCATCGGGGACAGGTTGCTTTGCACCAATGGTTAGCGCAGGAGCTCGGACTGCCAAGCCTCGAGCTGTTCTGCCAAGCTCTTGCCGGCAGCGGGCATGTCGATCTGGGGACGTTTGGGCAGAAGCGCACACTTAAGAATCGCAACGATAGTCTGCGAGACAAAGCGTCGCGTATCCTTGTCAAAGCCTTGCGCAGCCTGGAGCATCACAGGCAGGCTCTCGCGCAGATTCCCAGCGATATCCGCAAACCGCTCAGCACCCGTAGCCTCAAGCACGGAGAACAACGCATCTACAAAACGCTCGCGCTCGTTAGGCGACACCGCAAGCAGCATCTCGCGAATGGAGCCATCAACGTATCGAGCACCGGCGGACAGGCGCTCACAGTACACGAAGTCGCGACCATCAACCACCCAGCTAAAGGGATTATGCTGAAGCAGGCTGAACTCGGTGCTCTCAACGATGGCATAGTCCTCCTGTGTCTCGAACATCATGCCAAAGATCGACGACCGAGGTAGCGTCTTGTCGATTCGACCGGATAGATCGGCGAAGGCGTTGCCGCTCAGAAACTCCTCGACGAAGCCCGGACCATCATGGGAATACGCCCGTTCGATTCGCTCACGGGCGACATCGGGGCACATCGCCGCACCGTACACCGCAAGGTTTCCACCCTTGGAATGACCTCCGCACAAAAGCGGCCCGTCAATCGCATCCGCCGCCTCGTCTACATAACGCGCCGCGGATTCCTGGGCCGGCACAGGACACCGGAACGCCATGTTAAAGTCCTCTTTCCAGCCCACAATCGTGCTGTCGGTCCCCCGGAAGGCAAGATAGCTAAACCCCGCCGGAAATCGGAACGTCATGGCCGCAAACTGCTCCGTTGTCTCGGCATCACTCACGCTACGATAGCCGCAAACACGAACGCCACGGTAGCGAGGGCTTGCTGCCACAGCCTCCAACAGGGCACGACTCCCCTCCGGATCCCACAGGTCGCCAATCATGTCTTGGTAGCACTCGGCGCGCAGCAGCTCGCGTACGTCTAGGCCCTGCCAGTTCGTCAGCTCCGCCATATCACCCGGCAAACGCAAATAGGACAACCACGCAAAGACCAGGCTATCCACCGCGCAGAACGGCCGTTCCTCAAACGGATCAAACGCTGTCTGGGCATAGGTCAAAAAATTAGGCGAATCCGACATGGCCCTCCCATCAACTATGGTGCATTGGGGTCAGGTTACTTTGCACCAAAAAGGCGCCCGGGCCGTGTGGACCCGGACGCCTTCATTGTAGCTTTTCGCTCTAGCGAGCTTGATTTAGCAGGAGAAGTCGACGCTGTCGATGATGTCCTTGAGGGCCTTGGCGGAGGCGGTGAGCTCATGCTGCTCGTCATCGTTCAGCGGCACGGGGACGCGGCAGACGACGCCGTCGCGGCCAACGACCGTCGGCATGGAGATAGCCAGATCGGACAGGCCATACTCGCCCACCATGAGCGAGGAAACGGGCAGAACGGTCTGCTCATCGCGCATGACAGCGGTGCAGATGCGCTTGACGGCCATGGCGACGCCGTAGTAGGTGGCGTGCTTCTTCTCGATGATGGTGTAGGCGGAGTTCTTGACGTCCTCGGCGATACGCTTCTCGGCAGCCTCGTGCTCCAGATGACCGTGAAGCTCGCAGAAGGTGTTCAGCGGAACGCCAGCAACCTGAGCGCTGGACCAAGCGACAAACTCGGAGTCGCCGTGCTCGCCCATGACATAGGCCTGGACATCGCGCGGGTCAACCTCGACGTGGGCACCAAGCATCTGCTGCAGACGGCCAGTGTCGAGCACGGTGCCGGAGCCGATGACATGGCCCTCGGGCAGGCCGGACATCTTGATGGCAGCATAGGTCAGAACATCAACCGGGTTGGAGACGATTAGCAGAATGCCGTCGAAGCCGGACTTCTTAATCTCGGGGATAATGGACTTAAAGATGCTGACGTTCTTGTTGACCAGGTCCAGGCGGGTCTCACCGGGCTTCTGGGCAGCGCCAGCAGTGACGACGATCATGGCGGCGTCGGCGACATCGGAATAATCGCCGGCGTAGATCTTCATCGGCTCGGCAAACGTCATGCCGTGCGCGATATCCAAGGCCTCACCCTCGGCGCGGTTCTTGTCCACGTCGATGAGGACCATCTCGGAGAACAGACCGCTCTGCATCAGCGCGAACGCCGAAGACGAACCGACGAAACCGCAGCCGACGATAGCGACCTTCTTCTCGTTAACCATTAGAAACTCCCATCTCTCTCCACAAACAAGCCGCCCGGGAACGACCCGAGCGGCTTGCCGTAATCCCAATACATCCAATCGGGACTTTGATTATGCTCCTATTCGCAGCCAAAAATCGACCGTTTACCGAAATTGTTTGCAGGATTCGTAAAATAACTGCACGAAATCGGTTTCGAGCTATTGACGAGCCGAAATAGCTTTCTAATACAGGCCCGCCTCGCGAATGGCCTCGACAGCCAAAGCAATCTGGTCGGGCGGCAGGACCAGCGCCATGCGCACGTGCCCCTCGCCCGAAGGACCAAAGCTCGCACCCGGCGTCACCACAACGCCGGCCTTCTCCATGAGCTCCTCGCAAAACGCCATGGAATCGGTGCGACCACCGGGAAGCTTGGCCCACACAAACATAGAGCCATGCGCGTTGGGTCGCTCCCAGCCCAAGCCCTCAAGACCGTCGCACAGGGCATCGCGGCGCTCCTGGTACTTCAGACGCTGCGCCTCGACCTCATCGCGCGGGCCATTAAGGCACGCGATAGCAGCCTTCTGGATCGGGAGGAACATACCGAAGTCGATCTGGCTGCGCAGCTTGGCAAAGGCCGAGACCACATCCTCGCGACCGACCAAAAAGCCGATGCGGGCACCGGTGACGTTAAACGACTTGGAGAGCGAGAAGAACTCCACGCCCACCTCAAGCGCACCGGGATACTGCAAGAAGCTGCCGCCCGGCTCGCCGTCGAACACGATGTCGGAGTATGCGTTGTCATGGACGATCAGCAGGTCGTGCTCGCGGGCGAAAGCGATGATCTCCTCGTAGACCTCGGGCGTGCCCACCGAGCCCACCGGGTTGGCGGGCAGCGACACGATCATATACTTGGCACGATCGGCCACCTCGGGATCGATACCCGCCACATAGGGCAGGTAATTATGCTCGGCAACCAGCGGATAGTATTCGAGCTTGGCATCGGCGATCTTGGCACCCGCCTCAAAGACCGGGTAGCACGGATCGGGAACCAAAATAGTGTCGCCCGGATCGAGCAGGGCCAGGCCCAAATGGCCCACGCCCTCCTGCGTGCCGTTGCACGACTGCACCATGGACGGCGTAATGCCCGAAACGCCAAAGCGACGCTCATAGTAATCGCACACGGCCTGCTTGAGTTCGGGCAGGTCACGCAGGGCATACTTCCACATCTCGGGATCCTGGGCGGCTTGTGTGAGCGCATCGACCACGTGGCCGTACGGCTTAAAGTCGGGCGTGCCCACGCTCATGTTGTAAATGGTCTTGCCCTGAGCCTTCAGCGCGAGAAGCTTGTTGTTGAGCGAGGCGAAGACCTCCGCGCCAAAGCGATCGAGACGCTGCGATGCCTGCATGGTGCCACCTTTCGATATAAAAAACGCGGCGCTCCGACAAGAGCGCCGCGCGATACGGGCCATCAGATTGCAAAAGTGTAACGCTTGCAACCCCCGTATTGGTTCAATTTAGCCAACCTTAGTCAATTGCATTGAGCGCGTCGATCTGTGCGAGCCACAGACGTGAGCTGGCGTCACTCGGCATACGCCAATCGCCACGCGGGCTGAGCGTCACCGAGCCCACCTTGGGGCCATCGGGCAGGCAGCTGCGCTTAAACTGTTGGGCAAAGAAGCGACGATAGAACGTACGCAGCCACGTGTGGACGGTCTTGACGTCGTAGACGCCCTCGAAACTCTTGAGCGCCATGCGGTAGATCTTGCCCGGCTCAAAGCCAAAACGCAGCAGGTAGTAGAGGAAGTAGTCGTGCAGCTCGTACGGGCCCACCAAATCCTCGGTCTTCTGTGCGATCTCGCCATCGCCCGTGGGCGGCAGAAGCTCGGGGGACACCGGCGTATCGAGGATATCGAGCAAGACCTCGGCAATACGCCCGCCAAAGACATCAGCCGCATAGCGCACCAGATGGCGCACAAGCGTCTTGGGCACGCTCGCGTTGACGGCGTACATGCTCATGTGGTCGCCGTTATAGGTAGCCCAGCCGAGCGCCAGCTCCGACAGGTCGCCGGTACCGATGACAAAGCCGCCAGCCTGGTTGGCCAGGTCCATCAGAATCTGCGTACGCTCGCGGGCCTGGCTGTTCTCGTAGGTCACGTCCTGCACGGCCGAATCGTGCTCAATGTCCTTGAAGTGCTGCTCCACAGCCGCGTGGATCGAAACCTCGCGGAAGCTCACACCCAGGTCGCGAGCGAGCGACTCGGCATTCGACTTGGTGCGATGCGTCGTGCCAAAACCTGGCATGGAGACCGCCGTGATACCCGTACGCGGCAGCCCCAGCGCATCGAAGGCACGCACGGTCACAAGCAGTGCCAGCGTGGAGTCCAGGCCGCCCGAAAGACCGATGACTGCAGCCTTGGTACCCGTATGGGCAAGGCGGGTCTTGAGGCCGGCGGTTTGTAGATCGAGGATGGTCTCGCAACGCTCGGCCAGGTCGCCGTGGTCGGCCGGCACAAAAGGCGCGCGGGGGAAGACACGGTCGATATCGCAGGCATCGCGCAGGACAGGCTCTTTGGCCAGCACGCCCTCAAACGAAAACTCAACGGTCGTGGCCTCCGGCGCATCGTCCGCGCGCGTCCACGTCGTCGAGCGACGGCGCTCGGCAACCAGGCGGTCAAGATCGACATCGGCCACCGCCATATCGCAGGTGAGGAGCTTCGTGGCGGCGAGCTTAGATCCGTTTTCATAGACGAGGTTCTCGCCCGCAAAGACCATATCGGTCGTGGACTCGCCCTCACTCGCGTCCGCATAGGCATAGGCGCAGTACAGGCGCGCGCTCTGGTTGGATATGAGGCTGCGTCGGTAATCTGCCTTACCGATGATCTCGTCGGAAGCGGAGGGGTTGAGAATCACCGTGGCACCGGCAAGCGCCATCTCGGTCGAGGGCGGCGCAGGTACCCACAGGTCCTCACAGACCTCGACGCCCAGCACCAGGTCCTCAGCACCCTCATCACAGCAGCGGTAGACAAGCCCCGAACCCAGCGGGACCGGACCCTGACCGGCAAATTCAACCCACACGGGATCCGCAGGCGCCGGAGCAAACCAACGGCGCTCATAGAACTCGCCATAGTTGGGCAGATACTTCTTGGCCGTGAGGCCCAAAAGCTCGCCCGCGCAGCACACGGCGGCGCAGTTGTAGATATTCTCGGCAACTGCAACGGGAAGACCGACGGTGAAGACAATCGGCAGTTCGCGGGTTTCATCGAGAATATGTGCCAGTGCAGTCTCGCAGGCATGCAGCAGCGTGCGATTATGGAACAGGTCGGCCGCGGTATAGCCGCACAAGTTGAGCTCGGGCAGCACCAACGCGCGAACGCCGCGCTCGGCAGCATCGCGAACAGCCGCCAGCGCAACCTCGGCATTGCCCTCGACATCGGCGACGCGAATCTGCGGCGACGCCGCCGCCACACGCAAAAAGCCATCAGACTGAGAAAGGTGAAGATTCATAAGAATGCTCCCGTGCGTAGACGCCATTCACAACAATTAGCAAGCCCTATTGTAGTTCAACCGCCGGGTGCAACCGCATCCCACCAACTTGGTGAGCTATTGATGAGTTGATGGTATCTGTTAAATGTCACGTACGATTCACATCTGGTGGGTACCCTGATGGCTACACGAAACGAAGCAGATTTACACCGGGAGGACCCCGTATGACAACCAAGTACACCGACGCGCCGCGCACGCGCGTCATGACGCCGGCATCGCTCAACAACGGCGTGCACGAGAACCATTCCATCGGACAGACCATGGCCATCGCGCCCAAAAAGGGCCTGTTTGACGACATTTCCATTCCCCAGATCATCGCCGGCGCCGCAGCTGCCGCCACGAGCGTCGCGCTTGCCTCCAAGATCGGTATCGCCGGATCGGTGATCGGTGCCGCTGTGAGCTCGGTCATCACCGTTGTGTCCTCGCAGGTCTACCGCCACTTTATCTCTGCCAGCGCCGAAGCCCTCAAGGGCACGCACGCCGACGTCGACTACCCCGCCGGCGCCTACGAGCCCGTTGAGTTTAATGCCGAGGAGCACCTGGGCGGCGCCGCGACCACGCAGGAGATGCGCCAGGTTGCGGGACGCGCGACCACGGCGCGCGTCGCCCCCAACAGCCTGCGCGCCAAGGCGGCGGCAGAGCGCAGCCAGACGCAAAAGAAGGTCATCGTCTTCTCGATCGCTATCGCCATCGTCGCGGTCATCGCCTGCGCCGGTGCCATCCTTATCACCACTGCCGGTGAGGGTCTGGGCGAGCGTCCCGAGCCAATCCTGTCGTCGCGCACGACCGAGAGCGATGCAAATGGCGACACCCAGTCGCAAGATCAGCAGGCACAGGCGGACGGCACGCAAGACAGTCCTACCTCTGCCAATTCGTCCTCGAACACCCAAAACCAATCGCAGGGCACCGATTCCTCTACGGCCAACAGTGGCACGCCGTCCGGCACGACCGACTCAAGCCAAACGACTGACGGTTCACAGCCAAGCACGGGCGGCCAGACGAGCGACACCACGTCGGGAACGGGCTCAGCAGACAGTAGCAACACCAACAGCTCGAGCGGAACCGCGTCCGGCACGGCATCTGACAACTCGAGCCAAGGCACGGCATCGGGCAACTAAGCACATTTGTCTCTCATAGATAACCGACCTGTACAACGGGCGCGAATCGAAAGCGGTTCGCGCCCGTTTGCCTTGGGCGCCGCCATGGCGAACGCCATGCGATGGTAAGATGCTTTACATGTGTAAAGAGGAGATTTGCCATGAGCAAGACAATAGTTAGGCCCACGCTTTCGCTGGGCAACCACATCTATCTGTATCGCCTGCTGCGCGACGCGATTGGGTGCGGCAAGCAAACGTTTATGACACAGGTCGAGGAGGCGCTCGCCGCAGGCGACATGACCGCTTATGACCTGGGCTTTGAGTCCACGCGCGAGTTGCTCGAGGAACTCGACGACTGCATTAAACTGACTGTCTTTAAGGGCGGCCGCCTGTACGCCACCGTCATCGCCAACGAGGCTTGGGATGCCGCCCTTGCCAAGGGCGAGGACAAGCCCAAGGCAGCCAAGGGCGCTAAGCAGTCCTACAAAAAGAAAAAGCGCGGTGAGAAGGACCTCAAGGCCGTGCGTCCCAAGCACGTTAAGCGTCCCAAGCCCGAAGCCATGGTTGAAGCCGTGCCGGAATCCGAGCCCGAGACAGAGATCGAAGTCGCTATTGAGGTAACGGCAGAAGCCGAAACCGAAATCGCCGCCATGACCGATCCCAAAGTCATATCCAAGCAGGAAGCCACTGTGGAGCTCAACGAGGCTCCCAAGTCGACAACCGAAGAAGCTGCTGACCAAACCGAGACGTCTGCGTTCCAAAACAGCGATGTCTTTGGCAACGAGGCCGAAGACGATCAGTCCGACGAGCCCGCAGATCAAGACGCTACCGAGTCGGCGCCGGAGCCCGAGACGCCGCAGCCCGCCATCTCGCTCACGGTCGTCTATGACCCCGAGAACGCCAACGCCGGCATCACCACCATGGCATCCACGCCCATCGAGGCAAAGTCGAGCGTCGAGAACGAGAACGCGACGCAGGTTGAGGTTGAAACCGCAGTTGCAGACGCGCCCGTCACCGTGAAGCCCGCAGATTCCACAACCAAGCCGAAGACGACGCTGGAGCCCGCAGATTCCACGATCAAGCCGGAAGCGACGCCGGAGCCCGCACCCGTCATCGAATCCGTGCCCGCCGCTGTTTGCGACCAAATTCCCGCACCGGCACCGTCTCCGGCCCCCGCTGCAGCACCGACCCCCGCACCCGCAGCACCGACCATCCCCAAGGACTTCCCCATCGATTTCGCAACCGAGGTCTTCTGCCCCGGCCCGCTTCTGCACCAGCTGTCGACCTATCTCCCCTACGGCGCCGACACGCTCGGCATCGTCGGCGAGTACTACTGGATCGCCCGCGAGCGCGGTACCATCGAGGCCGCGCGAAACCGCGCAAGCTTCCCCCTGCGCTACACGCAGGCCGGCGAGCGCCACGAAGTCACCGTGCGCATCCGCCGCAACACCACCGGCGGCCTCGGAGCCGCCTGGACCATCGATAAAGTCGAAGAACCCGAGCATTAACGACAAACGGCTCAAATCCAAATCAGGATTTGAGCCGTTTTTATTTGTTGATGTTGCGCAACCAACAGCGAGCGGGCAGCAAGTGCCCCAGGTTGCCGTGAAAGAGGAGCGACGCGTACTTCGGTACGCGAGCGACGGCATGAACGGCAAGATGGGGTGCTTGCGGCCCGCGCAGCGTCGAGCAGTTACGCGGTTTGGAAAACCGCGTAACGATCTAGTCACGCGTGAGCTTGCGGTGGATACGATGCGGCTGGGCTGCGTCCTCGCCCAGGCGCTCGATGCGGTTGGCCTGATAGGCCTCGAAGTTGCCCTCGAACCAATACCAGTTGCCCGGATTCTCGTCGGTGCCCTCCCACGCCAGAATGTGCGTGGCGACGCGGTCCAGGAACATACGGTCGTGGCTAATGACCACCGAGCAGCCCGGGAACTCGAGCAGCGCCGCTTCGAGCGAGGACAGTGTCTCGACGTCGAGGTCGTTCGTGGGCTCGTCGAGGAGCAGCAGGTTGCCGCCCTGCTTGAGCGTAAGTGCCAAGTTCAGACGGTTGCGCTCGCCACCGGAAAGTACGCCAGCGCGCTTCTGCTGGTCCTGGCCCTTAAAGCCAAAGCTCGCCACGTACGCGCGGCTCGGAACCTCCGTCTCGCCGACCATCATGTGGTCCAGGCCGTCCGAGACGACCTCCCATAGGTTCTTATCGGGGTCGATGCCGGAACGGTTCTGGTCGACGTAAGAAATCTTGACGGTCTCGCCCACCTCGAGCTCGCCCGAAGTTAGCGGCTCCAGACCCACAATCGTCTTGAACAGCGTGGTCTTACCGACACCGTTGGGGCCGATGACGCCCACGATGCCGTTTCGCGGCAGGGTGAATGATAGGTCGTCGATGAGCACGCGGCCATCGAACTCCTTGTGCAGGTGATGAGCCTCGAGCACCTTGTTGCCCAGACGCGGGCCCACAGGGATGCGGATGTCGGTCCAGTCGAGCTTCTGGCTTGCGCGAGCCTCGGCCTCCATCTCCTCGTAGCGAGCCAGACGGGCCTTGTTCTTGGCCTGGCGAGCCTTGGGCGAGCTGCGTACCCACTCGAGCTCGGCCTCCATGCGCTTGGCGAGCTTGGCATCGCGGTTACCCTGAGCCTCGATACGCGCGGCCTTGGTCTCCAGATACGTGGAGTAGTTGCCCTTGTAGGGATAGAGGTGACCGCGGTCGACCTCGCAGATCCACTCGGCAACGTTATCCAGGAAGTAGCGATCGTGTGTGACGGCAAGCACCGCGCCCTGGTAGTTGTGCAGGAAGTGCTCGAGCCACAGGATCGACTCGGCGTCCAGGTGGTTCGTAGGCTCGTCGAGCAGCAGCAGGTCGGGAGCCTCGAGCAGCAGCTTGCACAGGGCCACGCGGCGGCGCTCGCCGCCGGAAAGCACGTTGACCGGCATGTCAGAATCGGGCAGCTGCAGGGCGTCCATGGCCTGACCGAGCTTGGAATCGATATCCCAGCCGTCGGCGGCATCGATCTCGTCCTGGAGCTTTCCCATCTCGGCCATGAGTGCGTCCATGTCACAGTCCGGGTCGCACATCTCCTCGCCGATCTTATTGAAGCGATCGACCTTGGCGATCATATCGCCAAACGCCATGCGCACGTTCTCGATGACGGTCTTGTCGTCGTCGAGTGGCGGCTCCTGCTGCAGGATGCCCACGGTGTAGCCGGGGGTGAGCCTGGCATCGCCGTTGGAGACCTCCTCGATGCCGGCCATAATCTTGAGCAGGGTCGACTTGCCCATACCGTTGGGGCCCACGACGCCGATCTTGGCACCGGGGTAGAAGCTCAGGGTCACGTCGTCAAGGATTACCTTGTCGCCATGGGCCTTACGAGCCTGATACATCTGGTAGATAAACTCCGCCATTTGCCTGTTTTATCCTTTCTACCTGCTGTTTCTCTATTCTTGTTTCGCCTAAGTGGAAACGAAATGGAAAAACCAGCTCTGAAACGTAACGAAAAAGGGGCATGGTTGCCCATGCCCCCTAATACTACCTGGGAAAAGTTCCCCCGGAACATACTATGAACTACGTACGCTAGTTTTCCGCAACCTTAGCGAGCGGCTCGCTGCGATTTGCGCCACAGCAGATACGAGTAGACGTAGACGGCTCCAACCGAACCAAACGCCAGAACCGCAATCACCGCGGCGACGACTTCACTCGAAAGCACGCTGCCTGCCACGCCCATCGCAATCAGGCCAACACCCAGCACCATAAAGCAGGCACCGCCAAAGCGCTGCGTACGGCGCCAGTTCTCGGGATTGGCAAGCGCCCAAGGCGTCTTGATACCGAGCGTATAGTTCTGCTTCACACGCGGCAAGTAGTTGCCTACGCCGATGAACAGCAAACCGACAACACCGGAAATCAGCACGTTGACCGAACCGACCGCCGGCACCACGCCCCAGACCGTAAGCTCTCCCAGCCAGCTTATGGCGCACATGAACAAGGTGAAGGCGATTACGAAGCCCTGATAGAACTTGCCCGAGGTTCGATATGCCTCACCTTTGGGATCGATGCGCGGCACCACGCAGAACATTGCGAGAAGCACCAGAGGCAGCACGCCGAGCGCGGAGGCCATCCAGCTGGGACCCCAACCGTCGACGGCGCCGTTCGCGCCCCAGTGCGTGGGAATCTGCCCAGGCAAGCTCGGCATCACCATGAGATGCGCTACGACATTGGCGACGCACAGAGCGACCAGCGCAATTCACACGCGCGACGATACCCCCGTGGGGTGAATGCCCTTGTTTTCGTTATTCATCCTTATCACCTTCCGTGTTTGTAAAGCCCATAAACCAACCGATCAAGTCCTGCATGACGGTAGTGTTTAAGCTGTATACGATGTTTTGACCATGACGTTCGTCGGTTACCAACCCGGCGTTTTTGAGCGTCGCCAAGTGATGGCTCAGCGACGGCTTACTGATATCGAAATGCTCGGCAAGCTCCCCCGCCGTGCAATTGCCCTCGCGCAGCAACTCCAAAATGCGCCGTCGCGTTGGATCGGCAAGCGCCTTAAAACCCTCTCCCGGCATAAGACCCCCTTTCATCATCTCTCATGACGCGCACACTATACTCGATATTTAGATGTTTGTCTAACTATCTAATACAGGAACATCTATAGAACATTCGTTCGTATTTAGCTACAATGGAAGTTGAAGCAGATGGGCCAGCTCCCTCTACCCGAGAAGGAGATGGACTATGAGTATTGACGATGTCCTGACGTTGTTATTGCTTGTAATCGCGGCTGTGGAGCTCGGCATCCACATTGGAGGTCGAATGAAATAGCCGCCCCCGCGTAATGCGAAGACGGCCACTTCTCACGCTACAAACGTGTTTGGGAGTTGGTCAACCCGCGGCAACGGGTGCCATCTGCTTCAATCTTATGCGAATCCCGATCCCATTTCAACAAGCTCCAAGGGCTCAAATGGAATCGCAATAATACCTATAATGGCGATAGCTAAAACACGACCGACTCCCCATCGGAGGATATCTATGACCGAAACCGCAGCCGCAGCCCCCATCGAGACACGCGACACCAAGCTCGAGATCATCATGGGCCGCGAGGCACTCGACAAGCTCGCCGATGCTACAGTGCTGGTGCTCGGCTGCGGAGGCGTGGGCTCCAACTGCTGCGAGGCACTCGCCCGCGGCGGCATCGGTCATTTCGTCATTCTGGATAAGGACGTCATCGCGCCCAGCAATATCAACCGTCAGGCCATCGCCTTTCACAGCACCATCGGAAAGCGCAAAGTCGACGTCATGGAGGCTATGATTCACGACATCAACCCTACCGCTACCGTCATCAAACGCACCGAATACCTGCTGAGCGACAACATCGATGATTTCTTCGCGAGCGTTTTGGAGCAGACGGGGGGCAAGATCGACTACGTCGTCGACGCCATCGACACCATCTCGGCCAAGCTCACCATTGCCAAATATGCTCAGGAACACGACATTCGTTTGGTTAGCTCCATGGGCGGGGCCAACAAGCTCCATCCCGAGTGCCTCCGCTTTGCCGACATTTTCGATACGGTACGTGACCCCATGAGCCGCATCATGCGCAAAGAATGCAAGAAGCGCGGAATCAAGAGCCTGCATGTACTGTTTAGCTGCGAGGAATCGGTTAAGACACAGCCCCGCGACCCTTCCAACATCCACGAGCGCACCGAGCTCGGAACCGCCAGCTTTATGCCGCCCATCATGGGCCAGATGATCGCCGGCGAGGTTATCCGCCAGATCAGTGGGCGCGGCACCGAGCGCGTGCGCGCCGATGGCCAGCGCTTGGACTAGCGGAGCGCGCCGAGATGGAGCCCCGGTTATTTGATGCACACTGCCATCTTGATTTAATGGCTCACCCGGACGCCGTTGCCGATGAGGCAACGGCGCTGGGCTTGGGTCTATTTGATTGCGGCGTCGATCCACGCGACTTTTCGGCCGCAAACGAGCGCGCTCGTCGCCACCCGGGCATCATCGCCGGCGTTGGGCTTCACCCCTGGTGGCTCGCCGATGGCCACTGCGGTTTTGCCGAAGTCAATCTGCTTTGCGAAGTTGCTGCCCAAGAACGCTACATCGGCGAAGTCGGACTCGACTTTTCCGCGCGCTTTGCTGGAAGTGAGCCGCTACAAATACAGGCACTTAACCGGCTCTGCGATGCGCTCGTGCAGCATCCTCTTACCGGGCGCGTGATATCAATTCACGCCGTTCGTTCGGCAGGAGCCGTACTGGACGTCCTCGAATCGCATGGACTACTCATCCCAAACCCCGACTCCCCCGCTATCATCTTCCACTGGTTTAGCGGCACTTCGGACGAACTCACCCGCGCGCGTAATGCGGGCTGCTATTTTTCCGTCAACGAACGCATGCTCGCGACCAAGCGCGGTCGCGAATACGCACGACAGATTCCACTCGACCGCCTACTGCTCGAGACCGATGCGCCGGCCGAGCCAAACACAGAAACAAGCGCGCAGTCGCTCATCAGGTCGCTCACAAGGACCTCAGAACGCATCACCTCGCTCAAAAACTGCGACGCAAAGCGCATCGAGTCGATAGTTTTAACAAATGCGCGCTCTTTTTTTGACCTTCGCTAACCCCTGGTGTGCAAAAAATGCCAAATATGAGTACTGCTACCGGAATGGATACATTTCTTTTAACTTTCCAACCGCCAGAATAATCCTCGATTGTCCGCTAATTAAAGCTTTTACAGTCATTCATCCTGCGTTTTCGCAAATCTTAAACCCCTCCAGACGCTCAAATCACGTCTGAAGGGGTTGATTTTGCTGCGACTAAATTAGTCACAGTACTCATATTTGGCATTTTTTGCACACGAGGTCCCGGGGAGGCGCCTGCACCTCCCCGGGACCGCTCGGCTATTCGACGATTGGTGCTCCGTGGCCCCAAGAACCTTCCATGCCGCACACGGTCGAGGCAAACCCGGCAGCAAAGTCGAGCGCGCGCTCGATAGCCTCGGCGCCATCCTCTCCACGCTTGGCGGAATCGAGATAGCACATCAAAAACGAAGTGAGGAACGAGTCGCCCGCCCCCATGGTGTCCTTCATGTCCGTTACCGGTTTAGCCAGCTGGCGGTAATAACGCTCGCCGTCGTAAGCGATGCAGCCCTCGGCGCCCGCCGTAGCCGACACAAAACGCGGACCCAGACCCTTCACCCATGCCAGACGCTCGCGAATCTCGTCCTCACTCGCGGCATCCGCCGCACTAAAGAAAGCAAAATCGACGTAGGGCGCAATCTGCTCGTAGTACTCGTCGGTGGAGTCGTCCGAAAAGTCAAAAGAGACCGTGACGCCCGCAGCCTTCAACTTGGGCAGCTCGCGCTCGGTAAAGCAATAGTTGCCCGAATGAACCACATCGAACTGCTTCATGTACGAAAGGTCAAAGCGATCGAGGACATAGCGCGCATCGCCACGGATACCGCCCTCGTTGGAGCCGAGGAAGACACGGTCACCGTCAACGACGGTCACGCGAGCCGCTCCGTTCTCGCCAATCATCTGCTCGCACTTGTCAAGCTCGATACCCTCATCCTCGAGGCTTGCAATGACATGCTCGGCAGCGGCATCATTGCCAAAAATGCCCATGTATGCGGAGCGTGCGGCACCGCATTTCTTGGCATAAACGGCGAAGTTCACCGCATTGCCGCCGGGATACATGGTGTGGATATGCTCGTAGCGATCGACGACGTTGTCGCCAAATCCGAGCGCGTTAACGTTAAATGCCATGGCCTTTGTCCCTTCTAGTACTCGACAACACCCATATAGCGACGGAAATCGGGATCGTGATCAAACACCTTGCCGCGTGCGGCACGCAGCTCGCAGTTCATGGCGTAGAACAGCACCGGGTCCAGATAGGCACGGACGCTCGCCGGCACGGCTTCCATACCGTACTCCTTGGCATCGAGCACCATCAGCGTATCGGTATGCGTCTTAAGGAACGCCAGGGCGCGCTCGTCCATAGCACGGCACTCGCTGGAGCCCATCTGCAGGAAGTAAAAAACGCCATCCTGAGTAGCCTCGAAGGGGCCATGGAAGTACTCGGCAGAGTGGATGTAGCTGCAGTGCTGCCACTGCATCTCCATAAGAGAGCAGATAGCGAAACCGTAGGTCTGGCTAAAGTTGGGACCGCTGCCCAGAATATAGAAGAACTCGTGCTCCTGGCAAAGCTTGGCAAAGCGATCGCCCAGCTCGGCATTTACCTTCTCGCGTGCCGGGGGAAGAATCTTATCCATCTCGGCGATACCGGCATACATATCGGCAAGATCGGCGTAACCCTCCTGCTGATCGAGCAGCTCTGCCGCAAGCGACAGCGAAATGCCAGCGGGGACCTCGGCCTGCGGCACGCCCTCGCCCCACGGGTAGACCCACGTGGTCCATTTACCGGTGTCGATCTTAGATCCAGCGTTGTCGGTCTGGGCGATCACCGTAGCGCCGGCAGCAAGGGCAATCTCGCAGCCCTCGACGACCTCGGGGGTATTGCCGCTGTGGCTGCAAGCGATGACCAGGGACTTCTCGCCCAGACGACGCGGACGCATAATGTCGAATTCACGCGCGGTATAGATATACGAAGTGAAGGTGGTTGCCTCGCGCTGCAGAAGCTCATGGGCCGGGATCAAATCGATCATGGAGCCACCGCAAGCAATCCAGTAGACGCTGTCGAACTTGCCCTTCTCGGCAATTGCCTCTTTGATCAGATCGCGTGCGTTCATATCCAGTTCCTTTCTTGTTTGGCCGCAATCAATGACGTTGGCTGCGTGGCCGATAGTTGTTTTAGTCAATCAGATATTTCTCGAATGCGGCCATGTTCTTGGCATCTGCCGCCGCCGGATCATCGTAGTAACGACCGTCCGTGATTTCCTGGCCCAGCATGCCGTCGAAACCATGGGCGTTGAGCGTGGCGACGAAGGCGTCCATATCGTGCTTGCCATCGCCCCACACCAGATGGCCATACGGGTCACCGTCGATAAAGTGCATCTCGTGAATTGCCCCATCACCAAAGGCGGCAAACCAGTCCTCGAGCGTCTCGCCTGCAACGCCCATCGCGGTTGTATCAACCATGGGCTGTAAGTACGGGCTCGCGACCTCGTCAATCATGCGCTTCGCATCGGAAACCGTCGTCACAAGGTTGCTCTCCTCGGGACGCAGGCTTTCCATCGTGAGCACCAGACCGTGCTCGCCGGCATACTCCGCCAGAATGGACAAGTGCTCGCGGCTGCGCTTCCAGGCTTCCTCGCGGTCCTCGTCCCAGTCGCCCCAGCCCGAGTTGATGGACATACGGTCGCACCCAAGTACCTCGGCAAGCTCAATGCCGTGCTTAAAGTACGCCAGACTGCGCTGTTCATGCAGCGGCTTGCGTGCGCAGTACTGCCAAGGATAGACAACGTTCTCGGGGCACAGAGTACGATACCTAAGCCCACGGTCTGCAGCCTTTTTCGCCAGGACCTCAGCCTCAAAGTAGCCCGTATGGTCGAGCGTCACATGCGGCTCTGCGCACCACAGCTCAATGGACTCAAAGCCCAAACGCTGCTGCACATCAAGGAAGTAATCGAGCGACCACATGATGTAGTGGATATTCATGCCCGCAATCTGCTCGCGGCGCAGCGTCGGCTTGGATTCAGACATCTTATGCCTCCTTATTTCGATCGAACACGATTTGTCCGCCCGACATCGTCATATCAACCGCAAGATCGCGTGCGTCGCGATAATCGAGGTCAAACACATCCCGATCGAGCACGCAGATATCGGCAAGCTTGCCGACCTCGAGCGTACCCAGCTCGTCTTCGCGCATCAGATCGTACGCGCCCCCGGCAGTCCAAGCGCGCAAGAGCTCGACAAGCGTCAGCGTGTTGACCTCATTCACAGGCAGTCCGTCGGCGAAGAATCCGCCGCACGCGCTGTAGATTGACTCGCCCAGGCTCGGAATCAGCAGCGGCAAATCCGTTCCACAGCACACTGTGCATCCGGAATCTTCCATGCCGCGGCGATTCCAGCTGTGCAAAAGTCGCGTCTCGCCAATTTGTCGACGCATCATCGACAGGCAATCCTCGCGTCGGTCCAGCGTCAGAATCTGCGGATAGACCTCGCAAATTCCACCTAACTTGCCAAACTCGACAAGATCGGTCGGGTCAGAGTTCTCGAGATCGGTAATCGCATGGCGGCGAAGCATCCGTCCATGCTCGTCTCGAGGCAGCGAGGCATAGAGCGCCACGGTGCGACGAACGGCGCCATCGCCCTGGCAATGCAAGGAATATCGGAATCCGTCAGCATCAATTGCACGCAGCTCGTTCTCAATCAGATCCCACTCTGGCTCCTCGACGACCGTCTTGCCGGCAGCGCCCGCATCGGCCGAGTCCTCATAGGGTTCTATCATCTCGGCAAGCCCCGCCCATACGCCGCGATCGGTCATACGGTTGAAGCCAGAAAAACGAACGAACGGTCCCCGGAAGCGCTCTCGTGCCTCGCGGGCATATGCAAGATTTGCACCGGCACCCACCGGCTGCGACATCATAGAGACGCGAACCGTCAGCTCACCAGATTCCTCACGGCGAGCCATTTCGTCGGCAAAGCCGTAGTAGTCATCAAACGCCATCTCCTTGATGGCGGTAACGCCGCGCTCGTTAAGCATGCTCATGTAGTCCGAATACCCCGCGCGCACCTCGGGCAGCGCGAGGAAATCGCTCATCATGCGCCAGATCTTCTCGGCATAGCACGCCTGGGGTGTGAAGCCGTATCGCGCACTGGCGGCAGCATTGAGAACACAGGTATCCGCGCCCGGTGTAAAGCAGACGACGGGGATATCGCCAAAACACTCGTCAAACACAGCTGCCGTATTTGCGTTCTCGGCATCCGATGCCAACGTTTCGGGTAGGTTGTGGCCAAAAGCCGCCGCGCAATCCGGACGATCTTCTTTCCATGCACGCAAGAGCGACACGGCCTCTTTGGCATCAGCGATGCCGGACAGATCAGGCCCCAACGTCCGCAGCGCCCAGCCTGTATAGAAGGTATGCACATCGATCAGGCCAGGCATGACGGTGCGGTCGCCCAGGTCAACTACCTCGTCCGCCTGGGTCAAATACGAAGCCACCTCACACTTGGTGCCAACAGCCTCAATTCGATTGCCACGGACCGCTACGAAACCTTCAAACGGCAGGTCCCCCGTACCGGTAAAGACGCTCTTAGACGTCAGGACCGTCAAACGATCAGACATCACAACCACCTACGCCGGAAGCATGCCAGAGATTGCCGTTACGATCAGGCCAAAGACGACCATGAAAATGAAGAACTTCCAAATGGTCTTCCACCATTGACCAAACGAGATCTTTGCCACGGCAAGACCGGCAACCGTCATGCCCGCCACGGGACTGATGGTGTTGATGGTCTGATTAGCAAACTGGAGCGCGGTAACGGCGGCTTCGGGATTGAGGCCCATAAGCTCGGTCAGCGGACCCATGACGGGCATGGTGAGCGCCGCAAGTCCAGAGCTCGAGGGAACCAGCAAAGAGAGCAGGCCAAGGACGATATACATAAACGTGGTGTAGACGGCGGCAGGTGCACCGGCCAGTGCAGTAGCGAGCGCCTGGAGGATGGTGTCGATGATCATGCCGCCCTCGGCGATGACCAGAATACCGCGAGCGATACCGATAACGACGGCAGCGTACGCAAAGTCGGCGAGACCCTTAACGAACTCCTCTGCGATCGTCTGCTGGTCAAGGCCGCCCAGGATACCGGCAAGCAAGCCCATGCCAAGGAACACGGCGGAAATCTGATTCATGTACCAGCCCTGGGTAACAAGACCCCAGACGATAATGCCCATACCGCAAGCAAAATCGATAAGCACGAGCTTCTGACGGATAGTGAACTCTTCCTCGATGGAGGCATCGGTCACGGAAAATTCAATACGCTTGAGCTTATCGTCCTCGTACACAATGGACGACTCGGGGTTTTTCTTGACGCGCATGGCGTAGCGCATGGCCCATGCGATACCGACGGCAGTGAAGATGACCCAAGAAACGGCACGCAGCCACAGTTGCGGATTACCCTCGATGCCAATGATGCCTTGGGCGATCAAAACATTAAACGGGTCGATGGTCGAAGCACAATATCCCAGGTTAGGACCAAGGAAGCAGATGATGAATGCCGTCATCGAGTCATAACCGATACCCATCATGATGGGAATGAAGATGGCATAGAACGGCAGGGCTTCCTCAGACATACCAAACGTAGTGCCACAAATGGACAGCAACGTCATCGTGATGGGAATGATGAGGATGTCCTTGTTCTTGAGCTTTTTAATCACACGGCTCATGCCGGCATTCAAAGCGTTGGTCTTGGTGATGATCGCGAACGATCCGCCAATCAATAAGACGAACGCAACGACGTCGGCAGCCTCTTGGATACCCTTGGTGGGCGCTTGCAGAACCGCGAAGATATCCTGACCCAGATTGATGGTCTCGCCGGTCTCGGAATCGGTGTAGTTCTTATCGACCTGTTCATAGGTTCCAGCAACGGCGACTTCACGCTCGCCCGCCGCTGTCGAAATCGTCTTGCGCTGATACTGACCAGAGGGAACGATCCAAGTCAGGACCGCAAAGACAACGATCAGCAAGAACATGATCGTATAGACATGCGGTAATTTGAACTTAAAACGTCTGTTTGTCTTCTTCGCCTTCGTATCTGACATAGATACCTCCAAAGAACTCGAGACTGCATCGCATCTCGCTTCAACGTTTGCACAATGCAAACGTTCTATGACGTCCCATAGATTACCAGCAGCTTTTCCCATCATCAAGATAATTTCAAACTGATTGCCGCAACGCGGTTGAACGGTCGCGTTTGCGCCGTGAACGGTATGGAAACGCCCGGTGAGATGATCCACCGGGCGCTTCCATTCGCAATGTCCTAGATGTCAAAAACGTAGCGAGACCCAACGATCCGCTGACGACCGATAATAAACGGCCGCCGCTGCTCATCGAAAAAGAAGGCTTCCATATAAAACAAGGGTTCGCCAACGGGAACTGCCAACAGCCGAGCGACCTCGGGCGACGCACACGCGATCTCGAGCGTGCACGGGTCGGTAAACGCGGGCGTACGGCCCGTCCGGTTACGCACGAACTCAAAAATGGATTGGTTAGATAGAGGTGCCGTTGATAGATAGGCGTTGTCCTCGTAAACGTATATGTTGTTCTCGAGCATGACGGGGACCCCATCGGCAGTGCGCACGCGCTCAACGCAAATCAAGTCAGTTCCAACGGGAACACCAAAGAACTGTGCTTCGGTGGAATCCGCCGGCAGTATCTTTCTCGAAATGACACACGCCCCCGGTTCCATTCCGTTAACGCGGCATGCGTCCGAAAAACTCTGAACGTCATCCTTCTGGCGAATCTTGCGCTTGAGCTTGGGGGCATTGACAAACGTGCCTTTCCCCTGCCGCTTCGTTAGATAGCCCTGCTGGACGAGCTCCTCAATAGCGCGTCGCACGGTAACGCGGCCAACTTTATAGCTCTCAGCCAATTCGAATTCGTTGGGTATCCGCGCGCCCGCCTTGTAGGCACCGGAGCTGATTTCGTTTTTAATGATATCAATGACCTGTTGGTACAGCGGTATCGCTGCTTTACCGTCAGTTAGCCCTTCAGTCGGTGGCATATACCCTCTCCCAGCACAATTAATTCTAAAACGGGCTTAAGGGCATTCAACAAGCCCTTAAGCCCGCATTAGCTTAAAGTATGCTTGCTGCCGCACCAAAATGTCGGGTATTTACTCATCAGACCCGAAAAACGCGCAACTACCGCGCTCCTAAGAAAGCGTGAGCAGCTCCGGCAGCTGGTCGATAATCTTGTCCGCGGCATCCTGGCTAAAGCCAAAGCGTTCCTCGCGCTTGGCAATAACTGTCAGGCCGGCTCGCTTGCCAGCGGTGATGCCAGGCACCGAATCCTCAACGCAGCAGCAGCGATTCGCGGGCAGCCCCAGCAGGTCCAGCGCATGCAGGTAGATGTCGGGCTCGGGCTTGCTCTCCTTAAACTGCTCGCCGCTCACCACATACTCAAAGGCATCCGACAGCCCGCACGCATTGAGCACTTCCTCGATGCTAACCATGGGAGACGAGCTGGCAAGCGCCACGCGAACGCCACGGCGCGGCAGCTCTCGAATCGTATCCACGGCGCCTGGGTTAATCAAAGCCTGATAGTCGCGCGGACGCTTATGCGCCCACTCGTCCCAACGGGCCAACGCTTCCTCGCCAGTGAAATGCCCCTTACCGGCGCGCTCAAACCAATCGACCAGCATACGCAGGAAGAACTGATGCGAGGTACCGACCTGCCCATTCAACTCCTCTTGAGTCAGATTAAGCCCAAGCTCCTTGGCAAACGCGGCAGTCTCGCCCAGGTAGTAATACTCGGTATCGACAATGACGCCGTCCATGTCAAAGATAACGGCGTCGAACGGAAACGCGGACACGGCACCCTCCCTAACAAAAGGGCGCCCGCAAGCAGGCGCCCGAACCATGCATTAATCGGCGATTCTAACCCAGTAGCTTATCCAGCGCCACCGCAATACCATCTTCGTTGTTATTGGCGGTCACCATCTGGGCCACTGCCTTAACCTCATCGACGGCGTTGCCCATGGCAACACCGGTGCCGGCCCACTCAATCATGGACTTGTCGTTCTGGCCGTCGCCAAACGATACGACCTCACTGGCATCGATGCCGAGCTTGGGCAGGGCACCCTCGAGCGCACGGGCCTTGTCGATACCGGGCGCCGTAAACTCGAAGTACCAGTCGGCCGTAAACATACCCGAAAGCGTCTGAGTAAAGGGCGCGTACATCTCCTCGTGATGCGCTTGCAGATAGGCCGGGTCGCCCGCAGTGAGTAGCTTGTCCACGGGATAAGCATCAGCGACCTCATGCAGGCTCTCCACCTCGCGAATCTTAAGATCGCACGCGTCGCGCTCATACTTGACGATATTCTTCTGCGAGCCGTCAGGCAGCGTGATCATGCAATGGTACGAGTCCTCGACGTGCAAATCGCGACCGAGCGAAACCATAGGGATCACGTCAAAATTACGCAGGTGATCAATCAGGCGATGCAATTCGTCGGCAGGCATAGCCTGATCGAACAGCACCTCGTCGGTCTGGGCATCGACGACGTGTGCGCCGTTAAAGGCCACCAGCAAACCGTCATGGTTTTGAAGGTCGAGCTCCTGTGCCAACGCGTGCAGCCCCCATGCGGGACGGCCCGAAGCCAAAATGAGCTTAATGCCCGACTCCTGCGCCGCGAGCAGCTTCTCGCGCGTACGCGGGCTAATCACTTTCTGATCGTTGGTGAGCGTACCGTCGATATCCATCGCGATGGCTTTGATTGCCATATATGCCTCCCTGTCATTGAACAACCTTGTCTGAGCCATCATACAGAACACCCATCGCGACTCCGTTTACAACGGGCAAAAAGTCATATTGTCTCGAACATGAACAGCGTGTGGTCGTGAAGCTTTATCGCTCAGGTCAAATACGTCTGCTAGCGACGCTCATCCGTCGGTGCGCCCTCGACGATCGCGATGCCCGCCGATGCACCTAACGCGCTGGCGCCGGCCTCGATGAATGCGCAGGCCTCTTCGTAATTATGGATACCGCCCGCCGCCTTGATTGCCACGGCATCGCCGAGCACCTCGTGCATCAGCCGCACGTCCTCGAGCTTAGCACCGCCAAAGCTTCTGCCGGTCGATGTCTTAAGGAATCCCGGCTTGGCCTCCAGCGCGATCTCGCATACACGGCGCTTGGCGGCGTCGTCGCCGTCCAGCTTGCACATCTCGACGATTACCTTGTCAGTGATGCCATGCGCGCGACAAAAATCAGCAATGGTAGTCATCTCGCGCTCGATGGCATCAAAATCGCGGTTCTCGATCGACCTCTGATTCAAAACGTAGTCAATCTCGGTAAAGCCACACGCAGCGTATTCCTCAAACCTCGCAAGCTTCTCCTCAAGCGCCATAGTGCCCTGGGGAAAGTCGATAGCGCCGGCAAGGATGATGTCAGAGTCCTCGAGCATGGCGCGGCCCGTCTCGTACTCCTGCAGGTTCGCAAATACGCAGCGAAAGTTGTACTTTAACGCCTTCTCGACATATTGCTCAAACGTGTCCTCGGGGGCATCGATATAGTCGATGTATTTGTTGATGGGTTTGGCAAGCGTCATGCTGGGCCTCCTTGTTCAGGACTGACAACCGATTCGTGGTTTCACGCGAAAAACCACGTTCAATGTACGCCCGACATGCAAGGACAGCGTCCGCATTCCGACAAGTGGTATGAAATTAGCCGTAAACGTATATTTACGGACAGCGAATGGCACCGCACGCGGATGCCGACAGCAAGACATCCCCCCTCAATACACCCTCATGCCCATTTAAAGAGCAAGGGAGCCTGTATCTGTTGGGATACGGGCCCCTTTCGGCCATGACCCATCTCAGCAACAAAGACTACTTGCGGTGAGCGCGGTAGAACTCGATCGCACCATCTTGTCCGAGCCGGGGCACGTTCGCGTAGCGTGGCGCGTGACGGTTGCAAAACCACCCCATTTGAAACAAAGGCAAAAAAGTACTTGCAAAGACGCGTTCCGACATATAAGTTGATAAAAGGCCGCCGTTGCGGTTTTAAGTAGATCGAGCATATGAAGTTTGAGTTTTAGCGTGTAAGAGAAGGAAGATCGGCAAAGTACAACCCCAAACGCAATGACAACTTAATGAGGTAACTGCCACATGTGAGGCACCCAGGGCATTGCTGTCTCGATTTTGAGCACGATGCCTTCCGCCTTGCATGGGCCGTTCCATCCCGCCCCTGCAGCAACTGCCTCACGGGCTCATTGAAAACCGCATAGCACCCCAACGTCAGCACATCACCCACGGCAAGCACATCACTCACGACAACCAACACATCAACAAACAGCACGAACATCAACCGATTGGAGAAGCTATGACAAACCACCACGCTGAAGACGGCGATAAGAAAAGCATTCTGGATGCCCGCATTGAGCGAGCATATGCAAACGAATATGACGCTGCCTTTGCCGCCGCGACCATCAAGAACTACGCGTCGCTACCGCTCGCGACGATCTTGGCCGACCACCCTCAACTGCTGAAGCGCTGCACAAAGATCATGGGCGACCCCGACATTCGCAAGCTGACAGACCCCTATGCCCCAAAACGCGACAACGATTCGTACGTTCTTACCGTAGGCTGCCTAGCCCATATGCTTACGGCGTTCGACACGAAACTCAAGCTCGAATGGGAACCCGACGAGCGTCATGAACTCGAAAGCAAGCGGAACACCCTGCGCACCGCACTGTTCCTTCCGTTGGACGGCCTCAAGCGCTGCAACGTCGAGCTCAATACACAGGCGCGGCAAAAGCCCGGGACCACGGGGCAGAAAACTCCAAGACCCCATGCGGCCATCGTCGACCGCAACCGATATAACCGCATGACCGCGCACTTTTCCGCCGAGGGAGCAGCCATAAGGACGCTGATCGACCTGCTGTGCCTCCTGAGCATCAACGAGCTATTTGAGGGCTATCTCGCCCTTGTTCCCGCGACGGCACCCAAGTCGGTAGCAAAGATCATCGAGACCTGCAGACGCCAGTTTGAGCGCCATCGCAATGGCAGCGAGATGAACGCCAGCATCGCGCAGTACTACGCGGCTCATTACAAAAATGACGGATGTGCCCCTATCGAGCATCAGCTGCGGCTCGCCTACACCACGCCCGTCGCAACGCTCCATCGCTTTGGAGCCCTTGGCGCTTGCGAGCCGCACGAACAGGCAGCCAGCCCCACAACCGAGCTCGATCTCAGGCTCGGACGAACCCTGTAGCCCGCCAGCCCCTCCGCGGGCAACAATCCTATTCCACAACACAACCAACAGAAAGGAGTCCTCATGGACACCAATCATTCCCCCATCATCAGCCCCCTCACCATGCGTGAATCCGCCCGAGGTATCACGCTCACCAGCATTTACGATGAGATGCTCGCCCGTCGCGAGCTCTCCGTCATGGGAAACATCGAAACCCCGATGGCCCACGACCTATGCCAGCAGATTCGTCTGCTCGATGCCACCGACCCCAGCCGCCCCATCACCATATTTGTCGCCAGCGCCGGCGGAAGCGTGCGATCGGGTCTTGCGATCTATGACGCCATGCGCCTCGCATCGTGCCCCATCCGCACCGTCTGCCTGGAATTCGCCGCGTCCATGGGCGCCGTGATCTTTATGGGCGGCGACGATCGCCGTATGGCGCCCCATGCAGAGCTCATGATTCACGACCCGCTGATCCCCCAGGGGGCAGGCGGCTCGGCACTTGCGTTGCAGGAAACCAGCCGGCGTCTCATGCAGACCCGCAAGACCCTCACGCAAATCCTCTCGGACCGCAGCGGCCTCACGCCCAAGCGCATCCAGTCCCTCACTGCAAAAGACACCTACCTTTCGGCCGAGCGCGCCGTCGAGCTCGGCTTTGCCCACGAAATTCTCTCGACCACCAAGGAGGTCGCCCATGTCTAACCTCGCCAGCCGCCTCGCCGCATCTGAGTCCGCATCGTCCACCATCCTCGCCAAGGATCGAACGCTCTCCTGCGACACCCGCCAAACGGGACTCAACAACAACGCACTTGTGATCGGCCCCTCGGGAGCCGGCAAGACCCGAAACGTCCTCAAGCCCAACCTGCTGCAAATGAACGCAAGCTACATCGTGCTCGACACCAAAGGCACGCTCTGTCGCGAAGTGGGACCCGTGCTGGCAGCCCACGGTTACCGCGTGCAATGCCTCAACTTCGCCGACCTCAACACCGTCCCGGCCCTTGCGCCCGGCATCGAGCGCTGCGGCTACAACCCCCTGAGGCACATTCGCCGCAAGGCGGACGGCAGGCCCAACCAGCAGGACATCCTCTCGGTGGCAAAGGCCATCTGCCCCATCGAGGACAACAACCAGCCTTTTTGGGATCATGCGGCGGCAAACCTGCTGTCGTGTCTTATCGCCTACGTCACCGAACAGCTACCCGCCGACGAGCAGACGATCAGCTCGGTCATCAAGCTGATCGAGCACCTGCAGGACGGTACCACGGGTCGATTGTTTGACGACCTGATCACGACCGACCCCCAAAGCTATGCCCTCTCGCTATGGCGGCGCTACGCCATTACGCAAAATGCCGAGCGCATGCACGCGAGCATCGTCGGCATCCTTGCCGAAAAGGTCATGTGTCTGGGATTCGACGGTGCGGCACAGCTCTATCGTGAGTGCCATCAGGTGGACGTCGCTTCCATGGGACACACCCCCTGCGCCCTGTTTGTAACCGTAAGCGATATTGACCGCAATCTCGATCCGCTGACCGGCCTCTTTATTACGCAAGCGTTTATGGGCCTCATTCGTGAGGCCGATAGGCAGCCCGACGGCAGCCTGCCCGTGCCCGTGCGCTTTATGCTCGATGACTTCGCAAATCTGCAGATCCCCCAGATCGACAACGTGCTCTCGATTATCCGAAGCCGCAACATCTGGGCAACGCTGCTGCTGCAGTCGACCAACCAGCTCGATGCGCTCTATGGCGAGGCACGCGCACGCTCCATCATGGGCAACTGCGACACGCATCTGGTGCTGGCGTTCCAGGATCCCGAGAGTGCCCGGGTGTTTTCCGACCGCGCCGACGCGCTGCCCAGCACGCTCATGGCGACGCCGATCGATCGCTCGTGGCTCTTTGTACGCGGTCGCACTCCCGAACAGGTCGAGCGCTTTAGGCTCGAAGACCATCCGCTCTACGGGGAGCTGCCCGAGGCGCAGCGAGGCCATGCGGAGGCCGAGATCTAGGCGCAGGGTTCTCGCAGCGCGCGACGCCCCGGCGATGCTCCACAAAGGCCGTGCGCCCCGGGACCACGGCAAAGCAAAGGGGCCCGCATCCGATAGGATACGGGCCCCTGACTATAAGGCGCGATGCGTTAACAGCAGCGACTACTTGCGATGCGCGCGATAGAACTCGATGAGCGCCTGGGTCGAAGCGTCCTGCTCGGCCTTGGCGGCATCGTCGTGGAAGGCAGGGGTGATCTGCTTGGCAAGCTGCTTGCCCAGCTCAACACCCCACTGGTCATAGGAGTCGATGCCCCAGACCGTACCCTCGACAAACGTGATGTGCTCGTACAGGGCGATGAGCTCACCGAGTGCGAACGGGGTCAGCGTGTCGCCAAAGATCGAGGTCGTCGGGCGGTTACCCTCAAAGCAACGGGCCGGGACGATCTGCTCGGGCGTGCCCTCGGCACGAACTTCGTCGGCCGTCTTGCCAAAGGCGAGCGCCTTGGTCTGGGCCAGGAAGTTGCCCAGGAACAGCTCGTGGACATCCTGACCGCTGTCGGTTGCGGGGTTGGCGGTATTGGCAAAGGCGATGAAATCGGCCGGGACCACCACGGTGCCCTGGTGCAGCAGCTGGTAGAAGGCATGCTGGCCGTTGGTGCCGGGCTCGCCCCAGAAGATCTCACCGGTGTCGGAGGTCACGGCGCTGCCGTCCCAACGGACATGCTTGCCGTTGGACTCCATGGTGAGCTGCTGCAGGTAGGCCGGGAAGCGGTGCAGGTACTGGCAGTACGGCAGCACGGCGTGGCTCTTGGAACCGAAGAAGTTGACGTACCAGACGTTGAGCAGGCCCATCAGCGCGACGGCATTGTTCTCGAGCGGGGTGTTGCAGAAGTACTCGTCGATGGCGTGGAAGCCCTCGAGGAACTGCTGGAAGCGCTCGGGGCCGAGCACGACGATCAGCGACAGGCCCACGGCGGAGTCAACGGAATAGCGGCCGCCAACCCAGTTCCAGAAACCGAAGGCGTTGGCGGGGTCGATACCGAAGGCTTCGACCTTCTCGAGTGCGGTGGAAACGGCGACGAAGTGCTTTGCCACGGCCTCGGCGTTCTGCTCATCGGAGCCGTCGATGGCGCCCTGAGCCTTGAGCTGCTCGAGCATCCAGGTCTTGACCTCGCGGGCGTTGGTGAGGGTCTCGAGCGTGGTGAAGGTCTTGGAGACGATGATCACGAGCGTGGTCTCGGGATCCAAGCCCTTGAGCTTCTCGGCCTGGTCGTTGGGGTCGATGTTGGAGATGTAGCGGCAGTCGATACCGGCGTCGGCATAGGGACGCAGAGCCTCGTAAGCCATGACCGGGCCCAAATCGGAGCCGCCGATGCCGATGGACACCAGGTGCTCGATCTTTTTGCCGGTAACACCCTTCCACTCACCGGAGCGCACGCGCTCGGCGAAGGCATACATGCGGTCCAGGACCTCGTGCACGTCGGCGACGACGTCCTGGCCGTCGACGATGAGCTGGCCCTTCTCGCTTGCCGGGCGGCGCAGCGCGGTGTGCAGGACGGCGCGGTCCTCGGTGGTGTTGATGTGCTCGCCGGAGAACATGGCGTCGCGGCGCTCCTCGAGCTTCACCTCGCGGGCAAGATCGCACAGCAGCTTGACGGTCTCATCGGTCACCAGGTTCTTCGAAAGATCGAAGTGCAGGTCACCGGCGTCAAAGCTCAGCTTGTTCACGCGGTCGGCGTCAGCAGCGAACCAGGCCTTGAGGTCGATACCATCGGCCTCAAGCTTCTCCTGATGAGCCTCGAGTGCCTTCCAAGCGGCAGTCGACGTAGCATCGATAGGTGCGGCAACAGTTGCCATAGAGTCCTCCTCAGCATACGGGCGCACGCCTCCATGCGCCCGGACATTCAGATGCCACTATTCTAGCGCAGGTCAAGACTACAATCAGCGAGCGTTGCCAATCGGCCCCCAAACGGCAACCGATTAAAAAGGGACAGGCTTATTTTGGCAGGTCAAACGCTTTACCAACCAAAAATAACCCGTCCTTTTATGGCAAATATTAGGCCGCGGCGCAGATGCTACCGAGCAACTCACGCAGAGGAGACCCGATGCCCTCCAGCAGTTCGGGCGCGATAATGGCAAAAACGGGAACCTCACCGGTGCCCACGACAGCAGGCGCCTTGCCCTCCGAGAGAATGCATCCATAAGGGACAAAACCGTCTTCGCCGGCATCGAGCGCCGCCATGCGACGCGCGAGCTCGCGCGCAAAGCCAGCAGTATCGGCATCGCCAATCGCCAGGACAAAGTCCAGGCCCTCATCGGTTGCCAGGGCTACGGCCTCATCGACCAAATCGTCTCCCCCGTCGCCCCCGGCCGAACCGCAACGAAAGAGTACGCGTTCGAGCAGGGCACGATCGAGCGAGCCCAGCGCCGCCGAAACGAGCTCATCGCGCGTGTGCTTGTCGCCTCCCAGCACGACCAGTGCCTTGGTGCCGCCATAGTGGGCAACCAATCGCCCGCACCAGCGAGCCACATCCCCATCCGCAACCAAGCGCGTCGGCATACCAAACCCATAGTTGACCATTATCCCCACAACCCTTCCGTGCTTTATGGTGGTATCGATCGTTAGGCTCATGCTACGAAGCGAGCTTTTCCGAGCTGTTTCGCGCTCTTTAGAGCTGCGTTAAAACCCGATCCAACCGCACGACCATACCTACCAAAACAAACCAGTCCCTTTTTGACAGGTTTTGACGATGTCCGGATGAGCGGGTATTATCGAACAGGTATTCGATAAGAACATGTGTTTGATGGAGGGACACGGATGGCGCACGAGCAGCACACCTATATCTGCATCGACCTCAAGACGTTTTATGCCAGCGTCGAGTGCGTCGACCGTGGGCTCGATCCGCTCACCACCAACCTGGTCGTTGCCGACGAATCGCGCGGACGCACGACCATCTGCCTTGCCATCACGCAGGCCATGAAGGACCTCGGGATACACAATCGCTGCCGTCTGTTCGAAATTCCCGATGGCATCGACTACATCACGGCCGTACCACGCATGCAGCATTACATGGAGGTGTCGGCGAAAATCTACGGTATCTATCTGGAATACGTCAGCCCCCAGGACGTGCACGTCTACTCCATCGATGAGTGCTTTATCGACGTGACGCCCTATCTGGACCTCTATCACACAGATGCGGAAGGGTTCGCCTGCACGCTGCGCGACGAGGTCCTCGCGCGCACCGGCATCACGGCGACGGTCGGCATCGGCCCCAACCTATTCCAGGCCAAGGTAGCGCTCGACATTACCGCCAAGCACGTACCCAGCCGCATCGGCATACTCGACGACGAGACCTTTCGCAAGGAGATCTGGCCCCATCGTCCCATCACCGATATCTGGGGCATCGGTCCCGGCGTGGCAGCCCGCCTCGAGAAATACGGCGTCTACGATCTGATGGGCGTCGCGGCGCTCGACGAAAACCTGCTTTACGACGAGCTCGGCGTCAATGCCGAATATCTCATCGACCATGCCTTCGGGCGCGAGCCGACAACCATCGCCGATATCCAAGCCTATCGCCCGCAAGCAACTTCGACCACCACAGGACAGGTGCTCTCGAAGGGTTATGCCTACGAACAGGCCTATACCGTCTTGCGCGAGATGGTCGACAACGCCGTTTTAGACTTGGTCGATAAGCACGTGGTCTGCGACAGCATCTCGCTCTTTGTGGGCTACGCGAGCGAACGCGCCGACATACGCCGCCTCGACGCCAGCGGTACAGCGCAGTATGTGGACGGATGCGGGCACCTGCGCTCGAGCACATCGAGTATCGAACCCACCGCAACCGCCGGCCCCGAGCTCGCGCCCCGTGCGCCCAAGCCCGTCCAGCGCGATGACGAACGGCGTCGCCTGGTGCGCGAAGCGCAGGCAATCGATGGCATCTTTGTGGGAGAGCATGGCGGCAAACCGCGCGGTGGCTATGCCGCACTCTTTGCGCACTCTAACGCCTCGCGAAAGCTGCCCGAGCGTACCAATTCGTTTAAGAAGATCATGGGCTATTTCGATGAGCTCTGGGCGCAGACTGTCGATCCCAAACGACCGGTCAAGCGCATCAACCTGGGATTTGGCAACCTCATGCCCGAGGAATTTGCCACCATCGATCTATTCAGCGATATCGAGGCCGATGAGCGCGAGCGCGACCTGGCGCGCGCCGTCCTGGCCGTGAAAGGCAAGTACGGCAAGAACGCGCTCGTCAAGGGATTAAGCTTTACCGCCGGCGCCACCGCGCGCGAACGCAACGAACAAGTTGGAGGACACCGTGCCTAAACCCAAACAACAGCCCGTGCGCCCGCCGACCGCCTTCGAGCGCCTGGCGGACCCCGAGGGCAGACGCCGCGCCGCCGACCCCAACCTCACTGCCAACGGTGCCGTGCGCGCCAACCGCGCCGCACAGTTTATGCCCTTTGCCGCCCTCACGGGATACTACGAACTCGTGCGCAAGCAGGAAATCACCGTCGAGCCAAAACGTGAGCTCACGGAAGAAAAAGCCCTCGTGCTTTCTAAAAAACTCGAGGGTCTCAAACGTGGCGACTTGGTTCGTGTCACCTATTACGATACATACGGCTATCGCAGCCGCACCGGCATCCTCGACGAGGCGCTCCCCGCCTTCAAGCTCCTCAAGCTCCGAGACATCGCCATCGACTTCGACGACATCCAAGACATCGAACTGCGCGGACGAGCCTAGCCAAGGAAGCGCATCCAGAGCGACGCTTACAGCGTCATGACGTAGTAGCCCGCGTCTTTCACGGCCGTCTCGAGGACATCACGATCCACCGGCTGCTTAGAGCGCACGCGTGCCGTGTGGTCCGCATACGTCACCGTTGCCCACACGCCATCCAGTGCATTGAGGGCATTGGCTACGTTCTGAGCGCAGCCGTCACAGCTCATGCCGCCGATGAGCAGCTCATCGCTATAGGGATAGTGTGACGCATCGGTATCCACCACAACAACCTTTTTGGCCTTCTTGCCGCTCGCACCATCGCTGCAACAACTCTTCCCGTGTGTCGAAGCGGCAATGCGACGCAGTCCAAAAAACATGCCGACGGCAATGACGGCCAGCACGATGAGATTCGCAGGGCTGAGCAAGTCACTCATGCGTTCCCCTTTCAAGTAGCCCTATCTAGATACCCCCATGGGGTGTCCCCATCTTAACCCAAAATCATGTCTGTTCGGTCAATTAGTTTCCCTCTTCAAACTTTTTGTTGACCATGGCTTACTTTCGTGTATAAGTTTTCCTAGGCTAACAACTGAGGACCCGAAAGGGGCATCGTGACTCGAACCATTGACATCCCAACATACCAAACGGCTGTCGTGCGCAACTGCTCCCCTACGCTCGCAGGTATCAAGCCGGCTTCGCTCTTTACCTATCCCGGCGTTTACGCCAACCAAAACGGAAAACCCAGCGCCACCCATATCGAAGAGCGACGCTCTCGCCTGCTCGCCGTCATAGCCCAATGCAACTGCGAGCTCCAGCCACTCGGGATCCATATGAGCGTTTTGGTCTGGCGCCCCTGCGGAGCGCTCATCTATGTGTACCGCCCTGCGGACCTCATGCGATACCTCTCCGACCCCCGTGCCACGACGGCGCTAGCCGCCGAAGGTTACGATGTCCACAACCTGCCCGCATCCCTGGTGCATCTCGCCGCTCGCATCACGCTGGCAAGCAGCAATGCCGCAGAAAGCGCCTATGACGGCAGCGTCTGCGCACTCGCGCGAAATAGGCACTGCGATACGGGGTGCATATGCGAGTTCCCCCACGAAATTGGCTATTTTTTGGGCTATCCCTACGAAGATGTCCATCAGTTTATCGTCCAGCACGGCGAAAACTATAAGGTCTTTGGCGCATGGAAGGTATACACAAACGTTGAGCAGGCGCTCACGACCTTCGATTCCTATCGCGCATGCACGCAATACCTTACCTACATCTATCAACAGGGCTGCACCCTGGGACAACTTGTCCAGGCAACCCGATAGAGCATACAAAACGCGGCCGCACGCCGCACAACCGAAAGGAAAACATATGAGCAAGATCGCCGTCGTCTACTGGAGCGGCACGGGCAACACCGAGGCCATGGCAAACCTCGTTGCCGAAGGTGCAACCGATGCCGGCGCCGAGGCAGAGGTCATCTCCTGCGCCGACTTCTCCGCAGACAAGGCCGCTGGCTATGACGCTATCGCCTTCGGCTGCCCCGCCATGGGTTCCGAGGAGCTTGAATATGATGAGTTCCAGCCCATGTGGGATGAGGTCAAGGAGACCCTCGGCGACAAGAAGGTCGTCCTCTTTGGCTCTTATTCGTGGGCCGAGGGCGAATGGATGGACAACTGGAAGGCGGACGCCGACGAGGAGGGCGTCAACGTCGTCGATTCCGTCATCTGCTACGACGCCCCCGATGATGAGAGCGAAGCGGCCTGCCGCGCCCTTGGAGCCGAGCTCGCCTAGCGGCAATGAGCTCCGCCCGCAACGCGCATTGCAACAAAACACATTCGCGTCCCAACAAAAACGGGAGCCGGATCACATCCGGCTCCCGTTTTCTGCTATGTCAGTCATATAAAGCGGCTACGAGATATTGCCCAAGAACGCCTTGGTGCGCTCGCTCTTGGGGTGGTCGAAGACCTCGCTCGGCGTACCCTCTTCCACAATGACGCCGCCGTCCATAAAGACGACGCGGTCGGCGACATCGCGGGCAAAGCCCATCTCGTGCGTCACGACGATCATGGTCATACCGTCGTGCGCCAGGTCGCGCATGACGCCCAGAACGTCGCGCACGAGCTCAGGGTCGAGCGCCGAGGTGGCCTCGTCAAAGAGCATCACGTGCGGGTTCATCGACAGGGCGCGGGCGATGGCCACGCGCTGCTGCTGGCCGCCCGAGAGCTGGCTCGGCATAAAGTCGATGCGCTCGGCCAGGCCGACCTTGGTCAGCTCCTCGACGGCGATCTTCTCGGCCTCTTCCTTGCTGCGCTTGAGCACCTTTTGCTGCGCAAGCATGACGTTCTTTTTGACCGACAGGTGCGGGAACAGGTTGAACTGCTGAAACACCATGCCCAGGTGCGTGCGCACTTTGTTGAGGTCGACGCCCTTGGCACACACATCCACGCCCTCGACGACAATCGAGCCGCTCGTGGGATGCTCCAGGCGATTGATGCAGCGAAGCATCGTCGACTTGCCCGAGCCTGAGGGGCCCAAGACCACAACGACCTCACCCTTGTGCACATCCAGATCGATATCGCGCAGGACCACGTTGTCCCCAAAGGCCTTCTGGAGGTTCTTGATGCTGACGACGACCTCGTTCGAGTTATTGGTTTCGCTCATGATAGGACCTCCTTACAGACCGGCGATGTGATCGGCGGGCGTCGCGACAACCTGTCCGGCGCTCTTGGCGGGACGCTTCTTCTTGGTCTCGGCCGTGCCCAAAAGCCTCGCCTCAAGACCGCTCACCAAGCGAGCGAGCGGCAGGGTGATGACCAGATAGAACAGGGCGGCAACCACGTACGGTGTAATGGAGCCCGTCGTGGCCACGATGGTACGGGCGTTCATGACGATCTCGACCACACCCACGGCGGCAAGCAGCGACGTATCCTTGTAAAGCAAGATAAACTCGCTGGTCAGCGTAGGCAAAACATTACGGAACGTCTGCGGAATCATGACATAGAGCAGCGTCTGGAACGCGTTCATGCCCAGCGAACGCGCAGCCTCGTTTTGGCCCTTGGGGATCGATTGAATACCGGCACGGAAGATCTCGCATAGGTACGCAGACGAGTTCATGGCCATGACGATAACGCCAAGCACGTAGTCATCAACCTTGACGCCGGCCAACGGCAGACCGAAGAACGCGATATAGATCTGCAGGAACGCCGGCGTACCGCGGATGATATTCACATAGATGCCGGCGAGGCAGCGCAGGATGCGCGACTTGGAGATGCGCATGAGCGACAGGGCAAAACCGAAGGGAATTGCCAGCGGAAACGCCACAAGCACGATCGAAAGCGACATAAGGAAGCCCTTAAAGACGATCGGCAGGCTTTGGACCAAAATGACCGGGTTCAAGAACAGGCGCAGGAACATATTGGAGTTCCAGGCCTCGACCCACGGCTGCTCCTTAAGATCGGCCAGGAAGTTATCGAAGGCCGTCACGCCCTTGATCTCCACCGACGGAATCTTGGAGATCTTCTTGGTCGAGCCATCGGCCAAAGTGTAGGTGCCGCTAAAGGCCTCATCGCCGCCCTCGACGGGGAAGGTCACGCCGTAAACCTCGACACGGAAAAAGCCGCCGGCAGGCGCCGTCTCGCCAAAGTCAATCTTGAGCGTCTGGCCATCAGCCTTGCACGTGGGTTTCATGGGCGTACGATCCATGAGGTCCTCGCCCGAGAGCATCGTCAATCGCGTGTCATCGGTACCAAACGTCGTGCCGTCGACAAACGTCAAAGAAAGACCGCTCAGCTCCTCGTCGGCATCGGCCTGGACCTCCCAGGTAATGCGCGTCTCGGTACCGCCGACCACAGCGCTGCCCGAACCGGTGTTGGGTCGGGCGGTAATCTTTGCGGTCTCAAGCGCCTGGGCGGTCGTGGGCGCATATGCCCCCACACACACCAGCGCAAGCGCCACGGCCATGACGCAGACTAGCTTTTGGAGCAAGGCGGGCAGTGGAAAACGCTGCTCCGCGGCCCCTTTGTTCAGTCGAGACAAGGTGGCTCCTATCGTAGAAGTTGCCGGCAAAACGAGACGGAAATACTCTCCGTCAAGAGAAGCGCAAAGGCCCTCTCCGCCAAAACGGAAAGGGCCCGTGAGCAATCAAGTAGCTATTTTACTTGATGTTGTACTTAGCCATGAGGGCGTCAACGGTACCGTCGTCGGTCAGGTCCTTGATGGCCTGGTTGATGTCGTCCTTGAGCTTGGTGTTGCCCTGGTTGATGGCGATGGCGTACTCCTCGCCGGTGCTAATCTGCTTAATGGTCTGGCAGGTGTTGAACTGCTCGGCGGTCAGCTGGCTGGCAACGGAGCGGTTGGTGACTACGGCGTCGCCCTTATCGGACTGCAGGGCGCTGAAGCACTCGGTGGCGTCCTTGTAGGGGACAATCTTGGCCTTGGGGAAGTTCTCCTGGGCAAAGGACTCGGCGGTCGAGCCAGACTGGACGATGATGGTAGCATCGGCGTTGTTGAGCTTCTCGCTGTAGTTGTCGGCCGTGATGTCGGCGTTATCGACCTTGGTCACGATAGCCTGATCGTCCATGTAGTAGGAATCGGAGAAAGTGACTTCTTTCTCGCGCTCGGGCGTGTCGGTGATAGCCGCGATGGAGACGTCATATTTGGCGCCCGAAGCGACGCCCGGAACCAGCGTGTCAAAGTCATTGTTGACATACTCGACATCCAGGCCCAGCTTGTCGCCGATAGCCTTGATGAGTTCAAGGTCAAAGCCCTGATAATCGCCGTTGTCATCCTTGTACTCAAACGGAGCGTACTCGGCAGAGGTGCCGACGGTCAGCGTACCGTCCTTGACGAGCGCGTACTCCTTGGAGCCGTCGACCTTCTCGACCTTAGCGTCGTCAGAGCTGCTGGAACCGGCATTAGAACCAGAGGTGGCGTTGGACGAGCCGCAGCCCGTCAGAGCGAGGGCGAGCGCCATAGCACCCGTGGCGGCAAATGCGCCAAGCTTCTTCAGCTTCATAATCAGTCTCCTTCCAATGACCCCACGTGATTCAGAGGTCTGCAAAAACTGAGGGTTATTATGCACCCGCTTGGAAGAATCTGCAATTAGAAAACTGATTGAAACAAACCCATAACGTGAATGGAGCGTCCCACTTTATGGCAGCCATTACTGCTGCAATGACCTTAACAGTTTGATTTCAGCCGCATAACCTGCAAGTTCGTTCGGTGTCTCCAAAATGAATGGCAATGCGCGCAAGCGACCATTCGATACAATATTCTGCATAACCTGCATACCGCCACCAAATTCCTCGCTGCCAAGGTATCCCTTGCCGATGCACTCGTGACGATCTTTATGGGCGCCACAAGGGTTCTTCGAATCGTTGATGTGTACGGCATGCAGACGATCGATACCCACCACGCGGTCGAATTCGTCGAGTACGCCGTCCAGATCATGGATGATGTCGTAGCCAGCATCGCTCACATGGCAGGTGTCCAAACAAACGCCCAGCTTATCGGACAGCTCTGGGCACTTGGCGGCAACGCCCTCGATAATGCACGCCAGTTCTTCAAAGCTACGGCCCACCTCGGTGCCCTTGCCGGCCATGGTCTCGAGCAATACCGTCGTCTGCTGTCCCTCGAACATCACCTGGCACAGCGTATCAACAATCATCTGAATGCCGACGTCTGCCCCCTGTCCTACATGCGCACCGGGATGAAAATTGTAGTAGTTGCCGGGCAGTGCTTCCATGCGCCGTAGGTCCTCTGCCATGGCCTCCAGGGCAAACTCACGCGCCCGCTCTTTGGCTGAGCAGGGGTTATAGGTATACGGGGCATGAGCCACGAGCGGGCCAAAGTCGTTTTGCGCCATAAGCTCGCGCAGAGCCGCCACGTCATCCATGTCAAGGTCTTTTGCCTTGCCACCGCGCGGGTTGCGCGTAAAGAACGCAAAGGTATTGGCACCAATGGACAACGCCGTCTCCCCCATTGCCCGATAGCCCTTCGTCGTCGAAAGATGGCATCCGATTGTCAGCATCTCCAGCTCCCCCTCATCAGTTGCGGTGAAATACGGTCTATTGGTGCCCTATTTTGGCGCAAACAGACCGTATTCCACCGCAAGTTATAAAAGGGGCATCAGAGATGTGGGCCGCCAGGCACCACGGGCGCCGGCGTCATGATCCCCTACGTGTCAGCGCCAAGTCCTAGAGGGCTAGACGAATCGCATCGATGATGTGTGCACAGCGCTGCGTGGCGGCAAGGGGCATGACGGGACTCTCGAGTTTCCCCGCCTGAATGAGCCGCGTCGCATGCTGGATTTCGCCGTAGAAATCATCGATCTCAAACGGGGCATTTATTTCTAGCGTTCGACCGTCGGAATACTTCACATGGGCGAGCTCGGGGCGATGGAGACGCTCGATTTCCAACGAGCCTCGCTCACAGGCAATCGTTAAGCGGCTTTCATATGTTGCTTTGCCGTCGCACACCATATGAATGGGTATACCGCCGACGCTCATACGGATCTCGTCGGCCCAATCGACGCGGCCGCCCGATACGTCACGCCAGCGAACTTCACGGGACGAAACCTCGCACGCGCCCGCGAGCAAATCCTCAAACCAACCGACCGCATAACAGCCCATGTCATATAGACAGCCGCCCTGCAACGGATCAAGCAGATAGCCCGAAGGAGACTCGCCGTAATCGAGCTTTTGCACGCTTTCAATCGAGACAATACGGCCAAGCTCACCCGACGCAAGCAAGTCTTTCACGCGAGTGTGCATCGGGCAAAACCGATTCTTCATCGCCTCCATAAACAGCACGCCGCGCTCGCGAGAGGTGGAGGCAATCGAGAGAGCCTCTTCCTCACTCAAAACGGCCGGCTTTTCGCACAGCACGGCCTTTCCGGCGCACAGCGCGCGACAGGCCCAACGCGTATGCATGCCATGCGGAAGAGCCAAGTAGATTGCGTCGACATCGGGGTCGGCAATCAGCGCGTCATAAGCCGCATCGCCGTTATCGTCGACCGAGACATGGCCATGCGCAGCATCGATCGAAAACGCTCGGCAAAATTCCTCGACATGTGCAGGAGTGCGGCCGGCCGCAGCCACCAGCCGTGCCCCATCGACCTTCTTGAGAGACGATGCAAATCGATGAGAAATGTGCCCAGCGCCCAAAATGCCCCAACGAACCTCACGCGAATCATTACGTAAACCTCGGTCACCCACGATAGCCTCCCATCAGTTGCGGCGAAATAGTTCCTGCTACCGCCCTATTCTGCCGCAAACAGGAACTATTCCACCGCAAGTTATAAAAGGGTCATGAGGAGCGCGTTTTGCCGAAGGCCTTAAGCACCGCCGTCACGGGACCAGGCTGGAAACGTCGGCGCACGTCATCGAGACGCTCGGGAATATCGATGTGCTGTGGGCAGTGGCGCGCGCATTTGCCGCACTTGACGCAATTGCTCACGAGCCTGGGCTCGCTCGTGCGCACCGCACTCGCCGTAAAGTATTGCGACAGCCCCGTAAACCAGCTGTGCGCATAGCTCGCGTTGTAGGCGGCAAAGCAGCCGGGAATGTTGATACCCTTGGGGCATGGCATGCAGTAGCCGCATCCCGTGCAGGGCACACGGTTCGATTTCTCAAACTCATCCAGCACGTGCGCGATCGTGTCGAGCTGGTTGGCAGTCATCGAATTCGGCAACGCGAGGTCTGCCAGTGACGAATTCTCATCCACCTGCGCGGTATCGGTCATACCCGAAAGCAGCATCGTCACCTGAGGATGATTCCACACCCACGAAAGACCCCAGGCGGCAGGAGTGAGCAAATGCGGGTCACGGGCACTATCGAGCACAGCGCGGGCCCGTGGCGGCAGCTTGCCCGCTAAACGCCCGCCCAGCAGCGGCTCCATCACAAACACCGCGAGCCCGCGCTCCGCAGCCGCCATGAGTCCTGCCGTTCCCGCTTGGTAACGCTCGCCGGCATAGTTGTACTGTATCTGGCAAAAATCCCAGTCATATGCGTCAAGCATCGTCAGGAAATCCACCGCGCTGCCGTGGTACGAAAAACCAATCTGGCGAATGCGCCCCGCCGCCTTTTGACACGCGATCCAGTCCTCAATGCCCAACGCCACCACACGTTCCCACTGGGCGGGCGAGGTAATGTTATGCATGAGGTAATAGTCGATATGGTCGGTCCGCAGGCGCCGCAGTTGCTCATCGAAGAACCGGTCGAAATCGTCCGCGCACTTGCACGAAGCATGCGGCAACTTGGTCGCCAGCAACACCCGGTCACGCAGCCCCAAGCGCTCAAGCGAGGCGCCCACGCACGCCTCGTTACCGGGATAGAGATACGCGGTGTCCAGATAATTAATCCCCTGCTCCACCGCACGGGAAACGATGGCGTCGGCTGCCTTCGCATCCGGGCGTCCCGGCGCACCGGGAAACCTCATGCAGCCCAGACCTAGAGCGGATATTCGGTTACCACTTTTGGGGTCAACACGGTATTGCACGGCCCCTCCCTTCGCCATCAGCGCCCCGGCAAGGCGAAACACAATGGTCACGCCATCGAAACACATTGGAATCGTAATTGAGAACGTATCGTAACGTAGCAGAAATCGAGCCGTCACGATACCGGTTTAACATCAGCAAAAAGCCCGATGAAAGGCGCCGGGCGTGACCACGCGCATGTCTTTGCGGTCTGCCCCGCGGCATAAGCGCACAGCGCAATAGTTTCTTTTTTATAACAGCCGCCCCGCGCACCCACCAATCACCCTGGCAGCATACAATCCATCAGGCGCCCCTTACGCGGGCGCCTTTTACATGGGGAGATGATTCACATGCAGATCAACAAGGTCGCCTTTATCGGCAAGGGCGGCGTCGGCCTGCTCTACGGCAGCATGATCGCCCGGGCGCTCGGCAACGACGCCGTCGAATACGTCATGGATGATGCCCGTTTTGAGCGTCACGCGGGCGATGCGCTCACCGTCAACGGAAAGCCTTGCGATCTCACGTCCGTCCGTGCCAGCGAGGCAGCGCCCGCCGATCTGGTCATCCTGACGGTCAAGACCACCGGTCTCGACCAAGCACTCAAGACTATGGAGCGTGTCGTGGGACCCAACACGCTCATTGCCTCGCTGTGCAACGGCATTACGAGCGAGCAAAAGATTGCCGAACGCTTTGGCTGGGAGCATACCGTTCTTGGTATCTGCCAGGGCATGGACGCCGTGTTCCTCAACGGCGCGCTCACCTTTACCAATGCGGGCGAGATCCGCTTTGGCGCGGCGGCCGGCACGGACCCCGCAACCATCGCCGCGATCGACGAGCTCTACACGCGCTGCGGCATCGCCCATACCGTCGAGCGCGACATTGCGCACCGCATGTGGGCCAAACTCATGCTCAACGACGGCATCAACCAGACCTGCATGGCCTACGGCGGGACCTACGGAAGCGCCACGGAGCCGGGCTCCGAGCAGCGCCGCTGCTTTGTCTCCGCCATGCGCGAGACGCTTGCGGTTGCCAACGCCGAGGGCGTTGAGCTGACCGAGGCAGACCTGACGCAAATGGTGCACCTCATCGAGGGAATCGACCCCGCCGGTATGCCCTCGATGGCTCAAGACCGCATCGCAAGGCGCAAAACCGAGGTTGATGAGTTCGCGGGCACCATCTGCCGCCTCGCAGCCAAACACGATATCCAGGCACCGCAAAACGAATGGCTCTATCGACGCATTCGCGATATCGAGAAAAGCTGGTAGCGCCGACGCGCCGCATTCAACAGCCTTAACAGCAAAACCGCCGCAAGGGACCCCCCTGCGGCGGCCTTCATCTTCGTCTATGACCGGCGGCCGATCTCACAACAGTTAGCGTTGCGACCCCGACACCTCGTCCTCATCGTCGCGACAAAGAACCACGCCCGCGCTTCCCAGCAGCGCGGCCGCGATCAACACGCCAACCACGATAGAGGCAGCCTCACAAGACCCCTGCATGCCCGCGACGAGCGCGGCCGTGGGACCAAGGCAGCCAAGCATCAACGCGACGGCGGCAACGGCAATATCTCGAGCATTCACAAGACCACTTCCTCCAAGAGAAAGACCTTATTTCTCAAGAACCAGTGTGCCCCGCATCCATACGCCCAGCGTACCGCCACGGTAAGGGCTCTGTTAACTCAAACGCATACATAGAACGGACGTCCTTACGTTGCCCTAAAGCTCGGTAAAGACGCCCGTCCGCCAAATATCCGTGATGCAGAATAATTACCAACCGGTGTAGTAGTCGGTGGTTCCGGCAGCGCAGCCGGAGTCATAGACCTTGCAATCACCCTTGGAACCCGTAAAGGTCGAGCCCTGGGCCATATCGCCCGCGGCAACAACGTAATAGCCGTCGGAATCGCGCCAGAAGCCCTCAGAATCCTGAGTCCATTCGCCCGTGCGATAGTGATAAAGCACATTGCTGCTGTAATAGGTCTCGCGGCGCCCGTTGTAGTTATTGACACCCGCAGAGCGCGTCAGGCCCGATCCGTTCGCGTAGGACGCGGCAGACGCGTAGGACGGAGTGTAACCGGCGTTGTAGTACGAAGCCTGGGCGGCCTCGGCGGCAGCCTCGAGCGCTTCGCGCTTGGCATCCTCAAGCGCGAAGCGCAGCCCATCGAGCTCGGTCGACTTGGCGTCGACCTCCCCCATCGTCAACAGGCTACCCGCACCGTCGATACAGCCCTGCAGCACAGCGCGCTCGTCATCGGTGGCATAGTCGCCATACATATTCATGATGATCTGAGCGCGCATCTCCAGGGAATCGCGCTTGGCCTCCATCGAGGCGTTCCACTCCTGCATGGAACCATAACCATCGCCGCGATAGTCAACGGGCTGTACCAGCGTCGTCTCGGACGGCGTAGATCCAACCGTATCGGACAGTGTTGCGGCGTGGGCATCAGTTGCACCGGCGCCCGCCAAAAGTGCCACGGTCAGAGCGGCGGAAAGGGCGGCGGCTTTCGGTTTTCGTGAATCGATCCTCATGTAGCTGGAAACCTCCGTAGTGCGTTTTTGCTGCGTTTGAGCTGCGTGTGATTCGATCGCGCTGCATAGTACCCCGAGCAAATCGCGACCTGCGGTTTTACTCAAAAGGCGCACGTCAATTGCGTAAAACTCACATCCTCTCAACAGGAGTTTTCCACAACTCGAATGCATAAAGCGTGTCAAAAACCCTGTTTTTGCGCCCTCTCTATGCAAAAAAGACGCCTATGCAACCATTGTTCGCACAGGCGCCTTGAGCAGGCATTTTATGCAGTTATACCTATCGAGTCGCAAGGGGTCCTTGCACAAGTCGCCTTACTCGTCCAGCGCGGCGAAGGCCTGCTTCAGATCCCAAATGATATCTTCGGCGTTCTCGGTACCGATGGAAAGTCGAATCGTGGAGGGCGTAATGTTCTGCTCGGCGAGCTCCTCGGCAGAGAGCTGGGAGTGCGTGGTAGTAGCCGGGTGCACGACGAGCGACTTGACGTCGGCCACGTTGGCGAGCAGCGAGAACACCTGCAGATGATCGATGAACTTCCAAGCGGCCTCCTGGCCACCCTTAATCTCAAAGGTAAAGATCGAGGCACCGCCGTTGGGGAAGTACTTCTGATAGAGCTCGTGATCGGGGTGCTCAGGCAGGCTCGGGTGATTCACCTTGGCAACATGGCTGTCACCAGCCAGGAACTCAACGACCTTCTTGGTGTTCTCGACATGGCGGTCAACGCGCAGCGACAGAGTCTCGGTGCCCTGGAGCAGGACCCAGGCGTTGAACGGGCTGATGCAGGCGCCCTCGTCACGCAGCAGGATAGCGCGGACATAGGTTGCGAAGGCGGCAGGACCGGCAGCCTCGGCAAACGAAACGCCGTGGTAGGAGGGGTTGGGCTCAGCGATCTGGGCGTACTTTCCGCTCGCCTTCCAATCGAAGTTACCGCCGTCGACGATCACACCGCCCAGCGAGGTGCCGTGGCCGCCGATGAACTTGGTTGCGGAATGGACGACGATGTTGGCACCATGCTCCAGCGGACGGAACAGATACGGGGTGCCGAAAGTGTTGTCGACGACAACCGGCAGACCGTGCTTCTTGGCGATCTCGGAGATGGCGTCGATGTTGGGGATGTCGGAGTTGGGGTTGCCGAGCGTTTCAAGATAGATGACCGTGGTGTTGTCCTTGATGGCCCCCTCGACCTCTTCCAGGTTATGGGCATCGACGAAGGTGGTTTCGATGCCAAACTGGGAGAGCGTATGCTCCAGCAAGTTGTAGGAGCCACCGTAGATGGTCTTCTGGGCAACCACATGGTCACCGGCCTGGGCAAGTGCCTGCAGGGTATAGGTGATGGCGGCGGCGCCAGAGGCGACGGCGAGGCCAGCAACGCCACCCTCGAGTGCGGCGATACGGTCCTCGAAGACGCCCTGGGTGGAGTTGGTCAGACGGCCGTAGATGTTACCGGCGTCGGCAAGACCAAAGCGGTCGGCGGCGTGCTGGGAGTTGCGGAACACATAGCTCGTGGTCTGGTAGATAGGCACGGCGCGGGAGTCGGATGCGGGATCGGCGCTCTCCTGGCCAACGTGAAGCTGCAGGGTATCGAAACCAAAGGTGTGCTCGGGGTTGTTGATGAATTGGCTCATGATGATCTCCTTGATCGAACAAAAGTTAATAAATTAGAGAGAAGTAAGTCGCTGTCTCCTGATCACGCCGACGGGCGCAAACAGGAGCCCGGCATTCGTCTTGGTAAGCAATTCATATGCGGGCCTCCTTTCGCATCCCGGTTCCGTGGTCGGTTTAATTACCTACCGCCTTTGTGTGTTTTGAATAGTACGAGCATTGTTTCCCTCGGTCAATCACTTAAAAGCGCTAACCTGTTATCGGTTTTATAGATAGCAATCGAAAGGATGGCGTCGATGACCCTTCAGCAGCTTCGTTTTCTGATTGCCGTGGCAGAGTCCGGCTCAATTAACGCCGCAGCTCAGCGCCTCTATACTGCTCAGTCCAACATCTCAAACGCCGTCAAAAGCCTGGAACAGGAGCTCCATCTGGAGATCTTTACGCGCTCCAGCCGCGGCGTCACGCTCACCAACGACGGCACCGAGCTTTTGGGCTATGCGCGTCAAGTCGTAGAGCAGGCCGATATGCTCGAGGCCCGCTACGAGGACGGCGGCACGCCCCAGGCGCGCCTTGCCATCTCGGCCCAGCATTACGCCTTTTCGGTCGAGGCCTTCGTCAACGTCGTCGAGCGCTGCCGGGACGACAAGTTCGAGTTCATCATGCGCGAGACCACCACATCGCAGATCATCGATGACGTCCGCGCATTTCGCAGTGATATCGGCATTCTGTATCTGGATGACTTTAACGCCCGCGTTCTGCAGAAGGCCTTCGCCGATGCGCGCGCGAGCTTCCATCCCCTATTCGACGCGACGGTCCACGTCTTCGTTAGCGAGCGCCACCCGCTTGCCCGCCGCCCGCAGCTGTCCCTTGCCGACCTTACGCCCTATACGCGCTACAGCTTTGAGCAGGGAACCTCAAACTCCTTCTATTACGCCGAGGAACCTTTTAGCTATATCCCTTGCGACCGCAACATACGAATCTCGGACCGCGGAACACTTACTAACTTACTTATCACGTCAAACGGTTACGCCCTGTCGACCGGTGTCCTCTCCAATGAAATGCAATGGGGTATGGCATCGATCCCGTTAGCAGACGCTCCAACGATGCACGTAGGCTATATCATGCACGACGAGCGCAAGCCCTCTCCCCTCTTGCAGCAATACCTCGACGAGCTCAACCGCATCATCCATGCCAACTAACTGTCGGAAGACGGGGTAGAAATCGTAGATTGCTAGCCCCCGGCGGGCATGGCGCTACAATGGTCACTCACACGAAACGTACCCAACGAAAGGAAGCCCGTGAAGGTCATCATCTATACCGACGGCTCGGCCCGATCAAATCCGGGACGCGGCGGCTACGGCGCCGTACTCAAATACACCAACCCCGCCGGCAAGACCTTCACCTCCGAGCTTTCACGCGGCTACGCCAAGACCACCAACAACCGCATGGAACTCATGGCGGTCATCGTGGCGCTCGAGGCGCTCAACCGCCCCTGCGAGGTCGAGGTCCATTCCGATTCGCAGTACGTCGTCAACGCTTTCAATAAACACTGGATCGACGGCTGGAAAAAGCGCGGGTGGAAAACTGCCAACAAGCAGCCCGTTAAGAACCGTGACCTGTGGGAGCGCCTGCTTGCCGCAAGGAGCAAGCATAAGGTGGAGTTCATCTGGGTTAAGGGCCACGCCGGCCACGAGCTCAACGAGCGCTGCGATGAGCTCGCCACCATGGCGGCCGACGGCAGTAACCTCGATATCGACACCGGCTTTAACGAGAGCGACCTGTAATAGCGTTTTCGCGCAGCTTTATATCCCCACGCGCTACACTCATCCTGTAGACCAAACAACGCAAGGGGGACGTATGCTGCGCATCGCGACCATCGGCACATCCATGATCACCGACAACTTTATCCAAGTCGTCAACGCCAACGACCAAGCCGCGTTTGTGGGCACGCTTTCGCGCGACGCCAATCGCGGTACTGCCTTTACCGCCGAACACGGCGGCGAGCGTAACTTCACCGCACTTGACGAGCTTGCGTCCGCCGTCGACGTCGACGCCGTCTATATCGGCAGCCCTAACGCACTTCACTACGAGCAGGCCCTTGCCTGCATCGCCGGTGGCAAGCATGTCATCGTCGAGAAACCCTTCTGCGCCACCGAAGCGCAGGCGCTGGAAGTCTTCCGCGCTGCCGAGGCAGCAGGTGTCGTGGCCCTCGAGGCCATGCGCCCCCTCCACGATCCCGCCTTCCACGCCATCGAGGACGCCCTGGGCGAGATCGTCCCCATCCGCCGCGCCTCATTGCGCTTTGGCAAATATTCCTCGCGCTACAACGAGATTCTCGCGGGACGCGCCACCAATATCTTCGACTGCAACATGGCATCGGGTTCCCTCATGGACATTGGCGTCTACACCGTCGAGCCCATGGTCGAGATTTTCGGCATGCCCTCCGGCCTTACGAGCATGACTACTCTGCTCGACCCCACCACGCGACAGCTCACGCACGGCCCCATCGACGGCTGCGGTTCCATCCTCGCCAGCTACGGCGGTGGCCGCATCTCCGTCGAGCTCGCGCACTCCAAAATTACGAATGACCTGCTGCCCTCGCAGATCGAAGGCGAGCGTGGCACTATCCAGATCGACCATCTGTCCACGCCCCGCAACGTCCGCATCGACTATCGCGGCGATGTCGTACGCGGCTCAGCGACCGAGGCACCGCGCGAACAGGGCGACAACGGCCGCGTGCTCGACCTGCCCAAATCGAGCAACACTATGGAATACGAACTCACAGACTTTATCACCGCCATCGATGGCATCGATAACGTTAAGGAAGAGATTTGGGAGACCCCGGCGGGACGCCACGAGCTTGGCCACTACCGCGATGTCACGCTCGTCTCACTACGCATCATGGATGCCGTGCGTCAGCAGGCCGGCATAACCTTCCCGGCCGACGCAGGCAAGCAGGCATAGCGATGGGCCTCTTCGATACGTTCTTCTCCAGCGTCACCGGCGGCAGTCGAGAGCCTCAAAAACCGTCAAACGTCGAGCTCGAGCTGCGCCGCAGGCTTACCGTGCTTGCAAGCGACGAGGCCACTCAAGACACTCCCCTGCGTTATTTCCTGCGCTGGGCGGGGCAAGTCCAAGGCGTTGGTTTTCGCTTTACCAACACCAACCTCGCACAGGCACGCGCACTCACCGGCTGGGTGCGTAACATGGAAGACGGCTCAGTCGAGATGGAGATACAGGGAGCTCCGGCAGACATCCTATCTCATCTCGAGGCGCTTCATGCCTCCTACGAGCGCATGGGAACGCGTTTTCGCCTTGTAGATGCCCAGGTCCGAGCCCCACTTGCCAATGAAGACGGTTTCAGTCCTCATTATTAGTATTGTGTGCTAAATACGGTATCATTTACCTACGACCGTTGATAGAAAAAAGGCGAGGCGCATGGCGGTGCAAAGAAGGAATACCAAGCAGCGAAAGCTGGTTCTTGACGCCGTGCGCCAAAGCTATAACCATCCCACCGCCGACGAAATCTACAACGTCGTGCGCGCGCAGGATGACAAAATCAGCCGCGGTACGGTCTACCGCAACCTCAATCTCTTGGCTGACGCCGGCGAGATCCTCTCCATCAAGACGCCGGGCGGCAGCCGCTTCGATCGCACGACCGAGCCGCACGCACATATCATCTGCACCTCATGCAGCCGCGTCATCGACGTACCGCTCCCCTTCGATGCCCAGCTCGACGCCAAAGCGTCCGAGCAAATCGGCTGGCACGTCACGTCGCACTACACCATCTTCGAGGGTCTCTGCCCCGACTGCCGGTAGATGTTTGGAACATGCCTTAAAATCCACCTTTCCGCACTTTGCAGCAAAAAGTAGATTCCTAGACATGTCCCAAATGTCTACTCAGCAAGTAGACGACGCAGCTCTTCTTCGACCGTGCGCACGTAGCGGACGCGGTCGTTAATGCCACGCATAGAGGGATTGCAGCTCTCCATCAGATAGGGATGGCCCACGACGTTGAGCATGTCGCGATCGTTCTCATTGTCGCCAAACGCCATCATCTCATCGGGCGAAATACCCAGGGCACGACCGTAATCGGCAAGCGCGGAGCCCTTGCCCGAACCGAAACCGATAAAGTCCGTCCATTCGGTTCCCGACGTCATCACGTCAACACGGTCGCTAAAGAGGCGCTCGAAATACTCCAGGGCCGCCGGCTGATCCACCTCGGGCGTCTGGAAGGCAATCTTAATGACGTCCTCGTCGATGTCCTCGGGGCGGTCGACCACCGCCACATCGCAGTGGACCTCATAGCGCAAATGGTCGACGAACGCATCGTTGCCGCTCATGGTGTAGAGGTGTCCCTCACACGAAAGGGTCACGTCGGCATGGGGATACGCAACCACGGCATTCGCGATATCCATAGCAAGGCTACGCTCCATGGAGCGCTTGACAACGGCACGCCCCTCGCTCATCACCAGGGCTCCGTTCTCGCATACATAGGCGAGCTCATCGGCCACCGGGGTAAACAGATAGCGCAAGCTCGCATATTGACGACCGCTCGCCGGCATAAACACGATACCGCGACGATGCAGTTCATCGATGAGCTCAAAGGCCTCGGAACGCGGCTCGCGCTCCCCCGGATGCAGCAACGTGCCGTCCAAATCGCATGCAATCAGCTTGATTCCCTCAAGACCCATATGCTTTCCCCCCAAAGCACCTCATCAACAGTAAGACGGACTTTGAATAGCTGCCTCTCAAAGTCCGTCTTACTCATACGCACGTTAACCGCGCGCCTTTTTTACGATCGTAAAGTCGGGAGCCATACTCACAACGGCATCCGCCGCACTCGACGCAAAGCGCCGGTCCGCATCGAGTTCACGGGTAACCACCGAGAGCCAAACGCCCTCGACGCCCCGGAGCATGCGGCCCAAAACAGGCTGCACCGGCGTATACATGCGCACGGTATACTCGTCCGAATCGCCTCGGAAAAGCGGCGCGTGCATATTGCCGATCTCCCAGCACGCATGCGCGAGCGCAATCGGGTCCATGCGGTCGACTTCGACCAAATAAACCTCGGCACTGCGCAGGCGCACGACAACCGCCACGGGCACCATGCCCGAACGGTCGATGACAAGCACATCGCCGTCGACAAGACGACCGCCGTCGGCAGCATCCAGCCGAACATCGACCGTGCGCCCCAGCTCCGTCACACCCACAAACGCGCGCGTGTCAGCCTGGTCCCAATCGAGCAGTAGCTCGTCAACTTCAAAGACGCCGCCCAAATTCCGGCGGAGCAGGAGTTCATAGGACGGATCGTTGAGATTTCCCAAGCATGTCGTCGAAACCAAGCGCTCGGGCATACTCTAACCCTCGACCTCGACGAGCTCGATATCAAAGTTGAGGTCCTTGCCGGCCAGCTCGTGGTTGGCGTCGAGCGTCACGGCCTCGGGCGTAACGTCGATGACCACGGCGGGGACGGGCATACCGCTCGGCGTGGACAGGAAAAGCTTCATGCCCTTCTCGATCTGCTCGATGTTGGGAACCTGTTCGGCCGGGAAGGTAATAACCATCTCGGGATTGTGCTCGCCGTAGGCATCGGCAGCCGGGATGTGCACGGTCTTCTTCTCGCCCACCTGCATGTCGACAACAGCGGCGTCGAAGCCCTTGATCATCTGACCGGCGCCGCAGGTGAACTCCAGCGGCTCGCCGCGATCGTAGGAGCTATCGAACTGCGTGCCGTCGTCGAGCGTGCCGCGATAATGAGTCTTGACCTTCTTGCCCTGGTTGGACATGGAAACCTCCGTGATAAGGGCGGCGCACAACGTGGGCCGCCATGAACATATGGCGCTAACTATACCCTAGTCATACAATTCAAAGACAGTTTGCAAAGAAACGCTGCAACCGGAGGAACCATGGCATATCCCGTATTTGACCTACACTGCGACACCGCCGACCGCATCGGCTGGGCCACGCTCGATCTCGACCTGCGCTTTACCGCCGGCACCGACGGCTATTTCCCCGGCGACGAGACGCATCCGCAAGATTTCGACCTCATCGAGGGTAACGCCTGCGCCATCTCGCTCGCAAAGATCGGCAACACGCCGTGGGCACAGTGCTTCGCCACGTTTGTCCCCGACGAGATTCCCACCGCCCACGCCGCGCGCTTCCAGGCGCAGATCATGGCGCATATGAGCGGCCAGGCAATGCTCAACCACGACCGTATGGTCAACGTGCGCAGCGCCGCAGACATTCGCCCCGCGCTCAAGGACGGCAAGGTCGCTTGCATCCACACCATCGAAAACGCCACGTTCTTTGCCGAGGACCCCGCGCTGATCGAAGTGCTCAAGAGCTTGGGCGTGCTCATGTCGTCACTCAGCTGGAACGCGCAGGGACCGCTCGCGAGCGGCCACGACACCCACGCCGGCCTCACCGCCGCCGGCATCGAGGCGCTTACGCAGATGGAGCACGCCGGCATGGTGCTCGACGTCTCCCACCTCAACGATGAGTGCTTTGACGAGGTTGTCGCCCACGCCACGCGCCCCTTCGTCGCCAGCCACTCCAACTCCCGCGCGGTTTGCGACGTCAAGCGCAACCTCACCGACGACCAGTTCCGCACCATTCGCGACATGGGCGGTATCGTCGGCCTCAACTACTGCAGCGAGTTCCTTTCCAACGACGCAACCGACAAGACCGCCGCAGACGTCACCTTCGACCAGCTGGCGGCACATATCGAGCACTGGCTCGACCTGGGCGGCGAGGACGTCATCGCGCTCGGCGGCGACTGGGACGGCGCCGCGGTGCCCGCTTTCCTCTCCGACGCCAGCAAGATGCCCGAGTTCCAGAACATGCTCTCCAAGCACTTTGGCAAGACCGTGATGCAAAAGCTCTGCAGCGACAACGCGCTTGCCTTCTTTGAGCGTTATTAATTTCACATCCCTTGAGCGGGCCGGCATGCCGAACGGTCGGCATGCCGGCCCGTCCCCAATCTGAAGGACCGCTTTTGACGCAGCAGTTTACGATTTCCGTATCCCGACCGGATGGGACGCCCATCCCCGTCGTCGTTACCAAAAAGCGCGTCAAGAACTTCAACCTACGCGTCTCATCGAGCGGTGAGGTCCACGCCAGCGCGCCGCTCGGCGCCAGCCGCGAGCGTATCGAAGCGTTTGTGAAGCGCAACAGCGCCTGGATTATCAGCCGACTTGCCCAGCGCGAGCAACGTCAGACGACGGCACAGGAGTCGCTCAGCCCCCACTCGATCATTGCACTTTGGGGCAAGCCCATCACGGTACAGGATGCACTCGACCACAACTTTGAGCCACCCGCACCGCGGCCCAAGCAGGCTACCTTCGCAAGTTTTATGGGTACCGACGAGCCAGACGAACGTCCGCAGGCCAAGTGGAACGCGACCCTCGACGGCTTAACGCCCAGTGAGATCCAAGCCCATATTGACCAGCTCTATACGTCCGAGGTCACATCGGCACTGCGCGATATTGTGCACGCATACGAAATCGCAATGGGTGTCGCCGTTTCCCGCGTTTCCGTACGCAGCATGAAAACGCGTTGGGGCTCCTGCACGCCCAAATCCGGCGCCGTTCGCATCGCACGAGAACTTGCCGCCTACCCCGTCGAATGCCTCGACATGGTTGTCGCCCACGAGCTCGTCCACTTGCTCGAGCCAAGCCACAATCAGCGGTTTCACGCGCTGCTCGACACGTACTGCCCCAACAACAGGGCTCTGTCGCAGCGGCTCAAAAAACCGCCCGCCAACGAGCTCTAGAGTCGGTTAGCGCACGCGCTCGATCTCGACACCGCAGCTTGCCAGGGGAAGACCGACGGGCGCCCAAGGCTTATCGAGCTTAACACGCACGCCAAGCAGCAGGGGGTAACGACGTAGCAGCATCGAGGCCACACCCTCGGCTGCAGCCTCGATGAGCTTAAACGTATGCTCGCGCAGATAGCCATCGACATCGTGGCACACCGAGCCATAGTCAATCGAGGCGTCCAGGTTATCGTGCTCCCCCGCTGCACGCAGGTCGGCATAGAGCACCAAGGACACGATGAACTTCTGGCCCAGCGCGTTCTCCTCGGGATACACGCCGTGGTTGGCAAAGACTTCGAGACCTTCAACGGTGATGCGGTCGGCATGGCGCAGATCGTCATAGCTCACGTGGGGTACCGCCGTTGCGGTGGATATTTCGCCCCTTCCACGGCGGGCGAGCTCGGCACCTTCAGTCTTGGTTGCATTCTCGGGCAGTTTCTTATTGCTCATCGCGATCGTCTCCTTCGTTTAGAACCCCGACCGCGCAAACTAACTACACGCGAATCGACAGGTTCTTTTTATCATCGCTCCAGTTGCAAGCATTGCGCGCGGGGCATGCAAAGCAGGCGCGCGACGCTTTATCGGCCGCATAGAGCAGACGCTCAAGCGGTTGGCTGTTCACGCGCAGCTTTCGATGGCCCAGAATGGCCGTCTTAATGGCTGCGGCATCGGCCGGCTCAAACGCCACATCATCGGGCATGCCGCCGAGAATCGCATCAGCGACGCGTTCGCTTGCAACATCATGGGATATACCCGATTCATACTGTTCATCTTTGCCGATATCGTGAAGAAGTGCCGTGGCGTAGATGACCTCGCGGTCAAATTCGAGCTGTTCCTCGAGATTCTTGATCCACATAATGCGAGCGACATCGAGCAGATGGTCAATACCGTGGCGGCAGAAGATGCGCCCCGATTCCAACTGCGCAATGTTGCCCAGGTGCCGCCGAAACAGCCCGTTGGCACAAATGTAATCAATGCGAGGCATGGCATCAAAGGGGGCCAGGCCCGAAGCCATGAAGCCGCGACGCGGCGTCCCCTCATCGGTCTTCGATGTAAAGTCGTTGACGACCCTCATGCTAACGGCCCAGCATCCTAAAGAACCGCTCCTCGAGCGCGGGATCGGTCTCAAAGACGCCGCGGCGAGCGAGCGTCACGGTCTTGGTGCCAGGCTTTTGCACGCCGCGCATGGTCATGCACATATGCTCAGCCTCCATGAGCACAATCGCTCCCTGGGGAGCGAGATACTCCATGAGGGCATCGGCAACCTGTGCGCACAGCTGCTCCTGCAGCTGCAGACGACGGGCGTAGACCTCAACCGTGCGGGCAAGCTTAGAGAGCCCTGCGACACGGCCGTTGGGGATATAACCAATGGCGGCCTTGCCATAAAACGGCAGCAGATGATGTTCGCACAGCGAGTAGAACGTGATGTCGCGCTCGATAACCAAGTCGTTCGAAGCGACGGCAAAAGTTTTGGACAGATGCTCCTCGGCACTCTGGTCCATACCGCCGGCAATCTCGCCATACATACGGGCGACGCGTGCCGGAGTCTCCAGCAGGCCCTCACGAGTTGGGTCCTCGCCTATACCTTCAAGCAGCAGCTTAATGGCAGTCTCGACTTTTTCCTGATCGACCATCTGGGCCTCACTTTTTTCGATTTCGCGTTCGCGCTATGGTACCACGCCCTCCGGCATCGGCCGCAAGCTACATAGTATGGGTCGAATAGACCGGATCGTCCCGCCAAAGCTCCACAGCATCGCAAAGCGAAACGCCCTCACGTGCAGCACGAGCGCGCGTGGCGTTCATGTCGATCACGCGCTGATTACTCGAGCCCCTAAAGCGCAACGAGATATCGTACAGGTCCTGAACAAACGGACCGTCCACCAGCATGTCGAGGCAGGCAAGGATACGGTCCGTCACCTCGGTATGGTGACGACCGCCCGGCATAAGCTCCTCGAGTACGTCGCCAGTAAAGCACCAAATGGTCTTTCCCGACCCCGCAGGATAGGCCGCACGCACGCGTTCAATAAAGTCAACAAGCCCCGCCTGATTCTCGGGCTCCATGGGCTCGCCGCCCAAAATCGTCAAGCCATCGATAAAGGGATGATCGAGACTCTCGATAATTTTGTCCTCGACGGCGCGATCGAACGGCTCGCCCGCAGCAAAGTCCCACGCGACAGAGTTAAAGCAGTTCTTGCACCCACGACGGCACCCACTCACAAACAGAGAAGTACGAACGCCTTCCCCATCAGCAATGTCGAAATACTTAATGTTCGCGTAGTTCATAGGTAACTCTCCCGGGAGGCCGGGACATATCATCCCGTCCTCAAACATTCTCGGCCTTCGGCCTGCGAAACTGTGGGCGGGACGATATGTCCCGGCCTCATGCAAAGGGTAACTCAATGAACGAAGCGAACATCGAGCATAGGGTTCGAGGTCCAATAAAAACTATGTTGCAGCTCAACCGTCATCACAAGCAAAGCGTTGTTGCAAGTCAACTCATTTCCGCTAAGAACTTCGAGGAGTGAGCAGACCGCATGCTGCATCTCAGCTACATCACCTTGGCTGCCCCGTAGCGAGGCCCCGGACCTTTACTCGATATGAGTTCCGCACGAACAGGAGGCGCCAGTGGCGCCTCCGTCGTGAGCCAGGACTGTCCGAAATAGCGAGTAAAGATCCGGGGCCTCGCTACGGGGCAGCCTGGGATAGTTATTAGAGATGCAGCACGCGGTCGCGGATCTCCTCGGTTCGACCCTGGTTCCAGAACTGGGTACCGATGTAACCACACGTACGGCGGGCGACGTTCATCTTCTCCTGATCGCGGTTGCCGCAGTTGGGGCACTCCCACACCAGCTTGCCGTCATCCTCGACAATCTTGATCTCACCGTCGTAGCCGCACACCTGACAGTAGTCACTCTTGGTGTTGAGCTCGGCGTACATGATGTTGTCGTAGATGTACTGCATCACGCGAATGACAGCCTTGAGGTTGTCCTGCATGTTGGGAACCTCGACGTAGGAGATAGCGCCGCCCGGCGAAAGCTGCTGGAACATACCCTCGAACTTAAGCTTGTCGAAGGCATCGATCTCCTCGGACACGTGGACGTGATAGCTGTTAGTGATGTAGCCCTTGTCCGTCACGCCCGGGATAATGCCAAAACGACGCTGCAGGCACTTGGCGAACTTGTAGGTCGTCGACTCCAACGGCGTGCCGTACAGCGAGAAATCGATGTCGCTCGCAGCCTTCCACTCCGCGCACTTGTCGTTCATGTGCTGCATGACGGCCATGGCAAACGGCGTGCCCTCCTTCTCGGTGTGGCTGTGACCCGTCATGTACTTGACGCACTCATACAGACCGGCGTAACCCAGGCTGATGGTGGAATAGCCGCCCACGAGCAGTTTGTCGATCGTCTCACCCTTCTTAAGGCGCGCCAGGGCGCCGTACTGCCAAAGGATCGGCGCGGCATCCGAAAGCGTGCCCATCAGGCGCTCATGGCGGCACAGCAGGGCCCGGTGGCACAGCTCAAGGCGCTCATCGAAGATCTTCCAGAACTTGTCCATATCCTGGTGCGAGCTCAACGCGACATCGGGCAGGTTAATGGTTACAACACCCTGGTTAAAGCGACCATAGTACTTAGGCTTGGTCGGGTCATAGTTCAGCGCGTTGGCAACATTGTTAAAGCCGTTGCCCGAGCGATCGGGCGTCAGGAAACTGCGGCAACCCATGCAGGTGTAGCAATCGCCGTTGCCGGCGCTCTCGCCCTTCGACAGCTTGAGCTCGCGCATCTTCTTCTCGGAGATGTAGTCGGGCACCATGCGCTTGGCGGTGCACTTGGCAGCCAGCTGGGTCAGGTAGAAGTACGGGGAATTATCGTGAACGTTATCGTCCTCGAGTACATAGATAAGCTTGGGGAATGCCGGGGTAATCCACACGCCGGCCTCGTTCTTAACGCCCTCGTAGCGCTGGCGAAGCGTCTCCTCCACAATCATGGCAAGGTCGTGCTTCTCCTGAGGCGTACGGGCCTCGTTAAGATACATAAAGACCGTCACGAACGGCGCCTGGCCATTCGTGGTCATAAGGGTCACGACCTGATACTGAATCGTCTGGACGCCGCGACGGATCTCATCGCGCAGGCGATCCTCAACGACCTCGCGAACCTTCTCGGCAGATGCCGAGACACCGAGCTCCTCAAGCTCGCGAGCGACCTCGCCGCGAATCTTCTGACGGCTCACCTCAACAAAGGGGGCAAGATGGGTCAGCGAGATGGACTGGCCGCCGTACTGGGAAGAAGCAACCTGGGCGATGATCTGCGTCGCGATGTTGCAAGCGGTCGAGAAGCTGTGCGGCTTCTCGATCAGCGTGCCCGAGATAACAGTGCCGTTCTGGAGCATGTCCTCCAGGTTCACCAGATCGCAGTTGTGCATGTGCTGGGCAAAGTAATCCGAATCGTGGAAGTGGATCAGGCCCTCATTATGGGCATCCACGATCTCCTGGGGCAGCAGCACGCGCTGAGTCAGGTCCTTGGAGATCTCGCCGGCCATGTAGTCGCGCTGAACGGAGTTGACGGTCGGGTTCTTGTTGGAGTTCTCCTGCTTGACCTCTTCGTTATTGCACTCAATCAACGACAGGATCTTGTCATCGGTCGTGTTCTTCTGGCGCTTCAGGCTCTGAACATAACGATAGATGATGTAGTGGCGGGCAACCTCGTAGCAGTCGAGACGCATGATCTCGTCCTCGACCAAATCCTGGATCTCCTCGACCGAAACGGTGTGTCCGGCATTCTCACATGCCTCGGCAACGTTTTGTGCCGCATAAACCACCTGACGGTCGGTTAGACGAGAGCTCTCCTCGACCTCCAAGTTTGCGGCGCGGATGGCATTGACGATCTTATCGATGTCAAAGACAACCTCGGTGCCGCTGCGCTTGATGATCTTCATCCTCTTGCCTCTTTCGCCTCGTAGTCTCATTGCGCTTCAGAGCCAAACGATGCCCGGCAGAGCTTGCCCCTGTCTTGCGGCGCCGTCGCGCAATCTGTGTTCTCGATAAACCATAGGCCCTCATGCGGACAATCCTCGCGGCCGATCAAGCGGCTCAAAGGCGTGTCCAAATGGGGCGAATAAGGTCTTCGTTCTCTGTCCGCCATCTATCATACGACAAAGAGGCATCTATATCCTGTATTCTTTTTTTAGGTCAAACACAACATATAGTGTTTCAGCAGGTCAAAGCAATTAGTCATTTTGCAGACGCATTAAAAATGAGGGGCATTTGACAAGTCGGTAAAACGTTACCAACACGGCTACCTGCATGGCAGTTATAAAACCCCCTTAGTCAAGCCGCTGACAAATCCTACCAAAACCAAGCCGCTCACGCCAAAAGAATCCAAAAGATTATGCTTGACCAACATGTTGCGGTCACGGTCGGCCAGAACGTATGCAATCTGCCGGCACCTCTACGGGGACCTTGGATCAATATTTGGTGGCATATTTGACGGCGTGCTTGGTAGCAAAACAAAACAGCCCAGAGGACATAGCCTCTGAGCTGCGAACATTTGGTGGGCGTTAGAAGATTTGAACTTCTGACCTCTTCCGTGTCAGGGAAGCGCTCTCCCCCTGAGCTAAACGCCCAAATGGAGCGGACAACGGGGCTCGAACCCGCGACCCCAACCTTGGCAAGGTTGTGCTCTACCAACTGAGCCATGTCCGCTTACGAGGATTAATCTTACGTGATGCCCGCATCCTATGCAAGAACTTTTTTTAAAAAGTTTTGCAACGCCCTCGCGAACCTCGCGAAGACATCAGCCACCACGGAAGGCGCGGGCAAACGCAATCTCGCCGCAAGAGACCCCTACATCTCACCGAGCATGATCCAGGCAGAGCTGTCCTGCGCGAGCCTGCCGTCTGCAAGCGGTGATGAGGTGAGCAGGACCCTGCCCGCCGGCAGCTCCACGGGTGCTGCACCGAAGTTCGTCACACACGCCCAGCCGTTATCGCGGCGATAGGCGATGACGCCGCCCTCAGCGCCCTCGGCACCATCCGCAAGACCGGTGCGCCCGTCAAGATCGAGCCACGCAAGATCGTTGGCGCACCCGCGCAGCTTGCGCCGCAGCCAGAGGGCGTCACGATAGAGCGCAAGCATCGATGTCGGGTCCACTTCTTCCCTATCGGCAGCATAATCGGAAAACCATGCAGGCTGCGGCAGATGGGGCGCCGCATCGGCGTCTGCCGGCGAAAACCCAAACGATCCGCCATGCGCGGGATCGTCCGCCGCCACCCACGGCAGGGGCACACGACAGCCGTCGCGCCCCTTCTCACGCTTCGGTCCGTGCGTATTGGTCGCAGTAGGGTCTTCGAGTGCAGCCCACGGGATATCAGCCACCTCAAAAAGGCCGAGCTCCTCACCCTGATACACGTATGCCGAGCCCGGAAGCGCCAGTTCAAGCAAAAGGGCCGCCCGCGCGCGGCGCTCGCCGAGTTCACGGTCCTCGTCATAAGACGACCCGTCGCGTAAGAGCCAGTCGAGCGCAATCTGATGGTAGCGCGTCGCCTTGATTTGCGGCAGGGCATAGCGTGTCGCCACGCGCGGCACGTCGTGGTTGGAGAGTACCCAGGTCGAGGCGGAATCGGATTCGACGGCTGCCTTCAAGCCCTTCTCGATTGCAGTGTGCATGTCATCATAGGTCCAAGTGGCCTTGGCAAACTCAAAGTTGAATGTCTGGCCAAGCTCGCTGGGACGCGCGTAGAGATACTGGCGCTCGGGCAGCACCCACGCCTCGGCAACGGCACTGCGCGGCGGATTATAGCGGTCGAACACGCGGCGCCACTCGCGATAGATCTCGTGGACCTCATTGCGGTCCCACAGCGGATGGGTGCCGTCGTCAACCATGTCATCGCCCTCGGCGAGATGCCACCGGTCGAGGTCATCGCGGTCGAGATCCTTGGCGAGACCCTGCGCCACATCAATGCGAAAGCCGTCGACGCCTCGATCGCTCCAAAACGCCAGGACGTCGCAAAAGAGCGCGTGAACCTCAGGGCATGACCAGTCAAAGTCCGGCTGCTCGGGCGTAAACATGTGCAGATACCACTGACCGTCCGCAACACGCGTCCATGCGGGGCCGCCAAAGTTGGCATTCCAATTGGTGGGAGGCAGCTCGCCATGCTCGCCGCGACCATCGCGGAAGATATAACGGGCGCGTTCGGGCGATCCGGGGCCGGCGGCAAGAGCGGCTTTGAACCAGGGGTGCTGGTTGGATGAATGGTTGGGCACGATGTCGACGATGACCTTGATGCCGCGCGCGTGAGCCGCAGCGATCATGTCATCGAAGTCGTCAAGCGAGCCGAGACGTGGGTCGACATCGCAGTAGTCCGCCACATCATAGCCGCCATCGACAAGAGGCGAAGGGTAAAACGGGCTCAGCCAGATGGCCTCGATACCCAGCCGCTCAAGATAGTCCATCTGCTGGGTAATGCCCGCGATATCGCCCAGACCCGAACCAGTCGAATCCTTAAACGAGCGCGGGTAGATCTGATAGATCGCGGCATCGGACATCCATGAGCGCGAAGAAGACTTTTCTGTAGCCATGGGGCGTATCTCCCTTGCAACGAGGTTATGCGAGATGCCCACGATGATACGCCCAAAGCGGACATTCGCGGCAAACAACGCCACAGCCACGACCCAAAACGCTCGCCCCCTCTCGGGTTCGAGCCTAGGAGATAGGTACAAAAAAAGCCCGGCTACCGTAGTAGTCGGGCTGTTGCGTTTGGAGCGGACAACGGGGCTCGAACCCGCGACCCCAACCTTGGCAAGGTTGTGCTCTACCAACTGAGCCATGTCCGCATATGTAAAACAAAACGGGCGCCGGAGCGCCCGGATGTTGCCTGGAGGCGAAGCCCGGATTCGAACCGGGGGTAAAGGCTTTGCAGGCCTCTGCCTTACCACTTGGCCACTTCGCCGAAAAAGGACCGCCTAAACGGTCCGGAAATGCAATGGAGCGGACAACGGGGCTCGAACCCGCGACCCCAACCTTGGCAAGGTTGTGCTCTACCAACTGAGCCATGTCCGCTTGCGGGTTATTAATTTACGCGAGTTGTCCAAAAGACGCAAGTACTTTTTTCAAAAAACTTGTCTGCCGCATGTTCTTAGTAGCTAAACGCGCTAAAGCGATTGGCTAGGCACACGATTCCAGCGCTCCGCTAAACAGCTTCACCATCTGCACGCGCGTGCCGGCGCCGTCCGTACGACGAGCAACCTCCACGTTATCGACGAGCATACGCATAAGCTTGATGCCACGGCCGCGTTCCTCGGATGCGACCGGTTCGCTCGTTTCATCGATAGAATAGCCGGCACCTCGATCAAGCACCTCAACCACAACGCGATCGCCATAGGCCTGAACCGTCAGGACGCACCCGATACCGCCCGCATGGTCATAGGCATTACCCAGCGCCTCCCCCGACGCCAATGCGACATCGTAGCGCTCGTCACGGCGCAACGGAAGCGATTCAAGGAGTTCGGCGATGCGATGTCGGTAGTATGGAAGATTCTCGATACCCTGACGGACCTCGACGCTCTTACTCCAGCGAGGCAGCTCCCCCACCGGAATGGCGGGAATAGACTCCCGTGCCGGCCCCGCGACATGAAGGATATCGACAAGACGAGCAATCTCCAAAAAGCGAACAACTTCACCTGATGCATTGACGAGCGAAAGCAGGCCTTCTCGCCTCATGAGCTCACGAGCGCGCGTAAGCAGGAATGCCAAGCCCGTCGAATCGATAAAGCTAACAGCCTGACAGTTGATGACAACACGACGCACGCCGCGGCCAATCAAAGCATCCAACCGCCGACGCAGCGCAGGCACCGTGGCGATGTCGATATCGCCTGGTGGCGTCAAAACCGCTATGTCATTCCACTCATTCATACGACCATGGTTCCCCAAAAAAGCCCACTCGATGCATTCGTTTCCCCAACCATGCGGATTCAGCCCGCTCAGCGTCGTCTATGAACGACCCCGTAAAAACTCAAGGGACACCAATGCAATGTCATCGTCCAGCGCCGATTCGGTAAATCGGTCAAGCTCGCCCAAGACCTTGCCGCAAATGCCCGACACGCCCTCCCCCGAAACAGAAAGCAGAAGATCGCGCAAGCGCTGCTCGCCAAAGAACGCTCCGGTGCGGTCGCGGGCCTCAATCGTTCCATCCGTATACATGAAGAGCATGTCGCCAGGAGCGAACGTAAACACGCCTGTCTCGTACACCATGCTCTCAAAGGCACCGATTACACCCGATTGACATCCAAGCAGCTCGACCTCTCCCCCACGTGCCTCGCCGCCACCCAGCGGCATCGACTCTGGCCTAATGACCATGGTCGGAGGATGGCCCGCCGAACAATACGTTGCGCGTCCGGCCTTAAGGTCAATCTTGGCGATAAAGGCCGTCACGAACGTCTCGACCCTCGAAAAGCCCATGAGCATGCTGTTAAGGGAGCGTGCCATGCGGGCCGGTCCAGCGCCCTCCCAAGCATATGCCGTCAGGGCCGTCTTGACGAGCGCGGACATCGATGCGGCCTCAATGCCTTTGCCAGACACATCACCCAGAATCATGACGGCGCAGTCGTCGGGAAGACGGATGAGCGTATAGAAATCGCCGCCGACCAACGCCGAGTTCGTGGCCGACAGGTACACCGAATCGGTTGCGATACCCGGAACATCCCCCAGGGAATTTCTCATGCCAATCTGAAGGGTCTGAGCGATATGGCGCTCCTCGCGCTTTTGAGATTCCCCTTCGTAGATCAGTTCAAAGTCATGCGCCAAGTGCACCAAGTAGTCATATTCAAGGTCATCAATCGGCTCTTGGCTACCATCACGAAGCAGCAGCGCGCGCGTCGTCGGGCTCTTCGCAACAGAAGCAGGAACAATCGCGTCGTTACTGTGCTTGCCATCACCCTCAGAGCGCGGGCGCCCCGCCTCGATGCCGGAGTCGACGTAGAGACCCTGACAAGGCAGACCATGCGCCCTAAGCCAGCCTCCCATAGGCATCGATTCGTCAACGCGAGTTATACGGACGTGTTTAAGGTCCTCGGCACTCGCACCTCCCAAAACAGATGCCTCAAAGCCATCAGGGCCAGCCCCCAGACGTGCCGCTGGCGCCGTCGTGGAAAAGAAAAGCTTCTCGGGATCGTCCGGCAAGGCAACGCGACTGCCGCCTTCAAAATCTATGACGTAGGAATCCAGACTGGCGTCATACTCAACAGGGCAAAAATGGCAGTTAAGCATATTGCAGATCTCGGACGATACCGCCTGGGTAGCCGCGGCGGAATCGTCTAGAAAGGTAAACAACTCATCACGCAAGACATTGAGCGAGCGGCCAAGCTCGGCCGTGCGACGGGAGCGAAGGCTCGATGCCATGCCGACCAGCTGGATAGATAGGTAATCGCAAATGACCTCAAGCACATTAACGTCATAGGCGAGCGGTGCCTGAGGGCGTTTCCAACCAACTTCCAGCACGCCAAGGATCTGCGTACCGTAAAAAACGGGAAGACAGATCTCGCTGCGGTACGGAGGCATATCCTGCATGCGCAACAGGTGCTTAGAACGATTGTCCAAGTCCATGAACATACCGGAGGCGGCCTTATCACCCTCAAGGTCCTGTTGAATCGATAAGCGACAGGCACGCGACTCACGAAGAACATACGTCGGAATGCCAGCGCCATACGGCAAAAACTCAGGCAGGTAGCTGTCGTACAGCTCCTTGGAAACACCGCGAAGTTTAAAACCGCCGCTCTCAGAAAAATAGATAGCGGCACCCGAAGCATCGAGCGTTCCTACAAGCTGGTTCAAAACGGTATCAAGTAGGCTGGGCAGCTCATCGGAGCCCACGGTACTCATAATGACCGAGAGCGTGCCAGAGAGGCGCTTGTTCGCCACTCTAAGCTCCGAAAGCGCACGCTTGAGCTGACGGTCGTGCGAAAACTGTTCTTCGATGCTATGGAGCGCCACCAGGACACGTGGCGCGCGGCGCCCAAAGATGCGTGGAGGCGTTACGGAGCCTGCACGAACCAAGACGGGGATAAAGGAGCCGTCACTCAGCTTGAGCATCAGTTCGTTCTCAGAGCCATCAGTTTCAAATGGCAGACGATGTTCCGTCGCACGTTCAAAAGCGGACGAGTACAGGACGTCTTTAACATCTCCACCGATGACGTCGGCGCGTTCCTCGCACATCAAACCAAGTAAGCGATTATTCACATGCAGAATGGTTCCGTCGAGCTCGCAGATGATGACAGCATCGCTCGTGATCTCGACTAGCTGGGCAACGTCTGCCCACTCGTTGCGTTCAAGCGTTTCCATCGTGGACCCCACCGTCTATCGGTAACAAAAAAGCCTCCGAAGAGGCTTCTCAAATGCGATGGTGTCGGAGGCGGGACTTGAACCCGCATGACCAAAAAGCGGTCACTAGCACCTCAAGCTAGCGCGTCTGCCAATTCCGCCACTCCGACATGCTATGTTGTTGATTCACGGTTCGTTTTGTTGGACCCGCGCGTTCAACGAGGAAGATAATAACCTATGATTCGAGAACTGTGCAAGCACTTTTTTCAAAAAAGTTTACGAATTTGTAAATGCGCTGGTAGATCTATATGTTCGGCCCCGAATCGGTGTTGCCTCCCGGCGCGTCCTCGGGCATGAGCGATATTTTGTTGCGCACTTCGTGCTGCAAAATATCGCTCCCCCTGCGGAATGCGCCGGGAGGCAACACCGATTCGGGGCCTGCAAATACATACTTCAGGCACAGTTCTCAAACATGTTCTGGGGGCTGATGTAAATTTGGTGGCTCGGCAAAGCCGAGCCCTTATATAAGGAGGCCGGAGCCAAAGCTCCGGCCTCACTCAATTTCTCATCAGATTAAGTGAGCGATTAAGGAATCGCACTCCACCTGCCGAGTTACCGCAGGGCCCGCCCTGGTGTTACTTTTCAGAACACTCCGCAGGACGCAAGAAACCCCCGCCGCACGAAGTGCGCAGCGGGGGTTACTTGCATGTCCGAGGACGTTCTGAAAAGTAACACCAGAGCGGGCCCGGACAAACAACCGACTACAGGTCGATGTGCGATTCCTTGATCGGGAACGGCTCCGCGAAGTGGCACGCGCAGCAGTGACCCGGTGCGACTTCCTTAAACTCGGGAAGCTTCTCAGAGCAAATACCCTGCGCGATTGGGCAGCGGGTGTGGAAACGGCAACCGGTCGGCGGATCCAACGGTGACGGCGGATCGCCGGCGAGGATGATGCGCTTGCGGGTCTTCTGGATATCAGGATCGGGCACCGGCACGGCAGACAGCAGCGACTGCGTGTACGGATGGTGAGGCTCGCTGTAGAGCGTCTTCCAGTCCGAAACCTCAACCATCTTACCCAGGTACATAACGGCAACGCGATCGGAGATGTGCTGCACGACGGAGAGGTCGTGAGCAATGAAGAGATAAGCAGTACCGAACTTATCCTGAAGCTCCTTCAGCAGGTTCAAAACCTGGGCCTGAATGGAAACGTCAAGTGCAGAGACAGGCTCGTCGCAGATGATCAGCTTGGGCTTCAGAGCGAACGCGCGGGCAATGCCGACACGCTGACGCTGACCGCCGGAGAACTCATGAGGATAGCGGTTAATGTGCTCGGGGTTCAGACCGACGACGTCCAGCAGCTCGCGGACACGCTCAATGCGCTCTTCCTTGGTGCCCACGCCGTGAATGGTCATGGGCTCGGAGACAATCTCGCCGATGGTCATACGGGGATTCAGCGAAGCATAAGGATCCTGGAAGATAAACTGCATCTCGCGACGCATGTCCTTGATCTCATGCTTGCTCATCTCGGCAACATCTTTACCCTGGAAGAACACCTTACCGGCGGTCGGCTTGGTCAGGCGCATGATGGTGCGGCCCGTGGTGGACTTACCGCAACCAGACTCGCCGACCAGGCCAAAGGTCTCGCCCGGATAAATCTCGAACGAAATGTCATTCACAGCAGAGACGACACGCTTAGAGAAGCGCTTGGCGAACATGCCGGACTCAGCGGGAAACTCCTTAGAGAGGTGCTCGACCTTCAGCAGCGGAGTACGCTCGTTGGTATCTGCCATTACGCCTCGCCTCCCTTCTTGGAATCCTTGCGTGTACGGGACGTCTCAGGAGCGTTCTTGAGGAACTCGGGGTCACCGGAGTAGTGGCACGCAGAGTAGTGACCAGACTCGGTGACAACGCGCTCGGGGCGCTGCTTGCGGCACTTGTCCGTCGCATAGGGACAACGAGGAGAGAAGACGCAGCCCTCAGGCAGGTTCATGAGCGAAGGCGGGTTGCCGTGAATCGGCGTAAGCGGCTTCTTCTCTTCGATGGCCTGCTCCGGGATGGAGCGGATAAGGCCCCAGGTGTAGGGGTGGCGGCTCTCGTAGAAGATTTCCTCGGCAGTACCGAACTCGACGGGACGGCCGGCGTACATAACCATGATCTTGTCGGCCATATCAGCGACAACACCCAGGTCATGGGTAATCATGATGATGGCGTTGCCGTTCTTCTCCTGCATTTCCTGCATAAGCTCAATAATCTGAGCCTGGATGGTAACGTCCAGGGCAGTCGTGGGCTCATCGGCAATCAGAATATCGGGATCGCAGGCAAGAGCCATGGCAATCATGACGCGCTGACGCATACCGCCAGAGAACTGGTGCGGATACTCATTGACGCGCTTCTCGGGTTCAGGAATGCCAACGAGGTCCAAAAGCTCGGTGGCGCGCTTGAGCGCCTCCTGCTTGGAGTAACCGCGATGCAGACGAAGGCCCTCGCCCACCTGCTTGCCGATCTTATAGACCGGGTTCAAGGAGGTCATAGGATCCTGGAAAATCATCGCGATATCGTTACCGCGAATGTGCTGCATCTCTTCCTCGGTCATCTCAAGGATAGAACGACCGCGATAGCGAACGTCGCCGCCCTCAATCTTTCCCGGAGGCATCGAGATAAGACCCATGATGGTCATGGCGGTCACGGACTTGCCAGAGCCGGACTCGCCGACGACGCCCAGGGTCTCGCCGCGATCGAGCGTGTAGGAGACACCGTCGACAGCGCGAACAATGCCATCCTCGGTGTGGAAATACATCTTAAGGTCATCGACCTCGAGCAGATGCTGGCCCTCGGGAACCGGCTGGTCCTTCAGGTCCACATAGTTCTTGTTCTTCTTCATCCTTATGCGTCCTTCATCTTGACGTCGAGGGCGTCGCGCAGACCGTCACCCAGCAGGGTGAAGGCGAGCACCGTCGAGAGAATTGCCAGACCGGGCATGATCATCATCCAGGGAGCGGTCAGAAGATACTGCTGACCGTCCTGAATCATGGAGCCCCACGAAGGCGTAGGCGGAATAACGCCCATGCCGAGGAAGGACAGAGCGGACTCGGTCAGAATGGCGCCACCAATGTTCATGGTCGCGTAGACCACGATGGAGGCGACGGAGTTCGGGAAGATGTGACGCACGACGATACGAGCATCGGATGCACCCATCGCGCGCGCAGCATCAACATAGTCATTTTCCTTGACCGTCAGGATCGCGGATCGGAAGACGCGCGCAATCGAAGGCCAGCCGAGAATACCGATGGCGATAAAGACGTTCTGAAGGCCACGGCCAATAACGGCGATCATGGCGACAACGAACAGCACGTACGGGAACGCCAGGAAGATGTCCGCACAGCGCATGATGATCGTATCCCAGATGCCGCCGTAGAAACCGGCCAGAGCACCCATGACCAGACCAATTAGCGTGGAGATCGCGGTGGCCATAATGCCGACGGACAGCGAAACGCGTGCACCGTAGATAACACGGACGAGAATGTCACGACCGAGGGCATCGGTGCCAAACGGGTGCTCGGCACACGGAGCCAGCAGCGATGTCTCGGCCATGGTGGTCGAATCGGAAGCCGTCGGCGAACCGAGCCAGGGCTTAGCCCACAGATCGGCGGTCAGGGCAACCAAAACGACGATGATAATCCAGCAGACACCGATAACGGCGAGCTTGTTCTTGCGAAGACGCTTAAAAGCGTCGCCCCACAGCGTGCGGGACTTGGCGGGAGCAGATGCGGCCTTGGTGGCGGTAGCCTGCTCCTGAGACTGAGAATCAGTTTCTTGCATGAGACGTACCTCCCTTAGGCCTTATCCGACGGACCGCCAAGGCGGATGCGCGGGTCGAGGAATGCATAGCTAATGTCGACGAGCAGGTTGATCACCATGACGACGACGACGATGAGCGTAACGCCGCCCATAACGATGGGCCAGTCACGCATGCTAATGGCGCGATAGACCTCATAGCCGATACCGGGCCAGTTAAAGACCGTCTCGGTCAGGATGGCGCCCGAAAGCATGCCGCCAAAGTCGACACCAATATAGGTAACGACGGGGATGAGTGCATTCTTAAGCGCATGCTTGACGATGATCGCACGATTAGAGAGACCCTTGGCCTTTGCTGTACGGATGTAATCCTGGTTCATGACGTCAAGCAGCTGCGAGCGCATGATGCGCGCAGCATAAGCGGTCGAAACCGAAGCCAGCGTAATGGTCGGAAGCACATAGTGCATCCAATCCTGATACTGAGAGCTGGAACCGCCGGCACCCGAGATCGGCATGGAGATTGCACCGCCCGTGGCGTCCTTGAGGATGACGCCAAAGAACAGCTGCAGCAACATACCGAGCCAGAAGGCCGGGACCGCAACGAGGATCGACGTGGTAAGCGTTACCAAAATATCCCAGAAGGAATACCGCTTTACCGCCGAAATGATACCCGCACCGATACCCATAATTGCCTCGAGCACGATGGCGCACGCGGCAAGTTTGACCGTATACGGATACTTCTGGGCAAAGATTTCCGTAACCGGCAGCTTGCGCTGATACGAATTGCCCAGATCGCCATGAAGCAGGCCGTTCATGTAATACAAGTAACGGTCCACGAGCGACGTTTGAACGGGATCGCCGTTCTCGTCAAGAATCGCGTTGCCGTCCTCGTCCGACTGGACTAGGTGATAGCGGACGCGAAGCTGAAGCTCCACCTCGGGGGACAGAGCCTTGTCTCCACCGATCAGCTTGATCGGATCTCCCGGCACGATATTCTGGAGGGCGAACAGAATCAGCGTAACGCCCAAAAACACCGGGATGAACTGAAGCACACGTTTAACGATGTACTTACCCATACCACTCCCCTATCTAGGGATTAACCTAAATGGGATGCCGATCGCCAGACCGGCATCCCAAAATTACCATCAGCCAGTTTACCCCAGGTTAGGGAGAACTGTATGTTTCCCATGAGGTCTACGTAAATACTTGACCCTCACGGAAGCTGCAAACTCTTAGGCGAGCTCAGCGGTACCCAGCTCGGCATGCTTCTGCGGATCGACATAGAGGTGCTTGATGCGATCGGAACCGACGATGGTGTGCGTGTAGAACATCACAGGGATGACCGGGCAGTCGGCAGCGACCATTGCGTCGGCCTCCTGCATCTTAGCGACGCGCTCCTTATCGTCAACAATAGTACGAGCCTCGTCGACCTTGGCGTCGAACTCGGGGTTGCTGTAACCAGAGCGGTTGTCGCCACCGAGGGAGTCGGAGTGGAACAGCGGATACAGGAAGTTGTCCATGATCGGGTAGTCGGCAATCCAACCCAGACGACCGAACTGATAGTTAAAGTTCTGATACTGCTCGAGCAGGGCAGACCACTCAGGGGTATCGGAGACAGCGGTAACGCCAACCTTGGCGAGGTCGCCGATGATGGACTCCATGATCTCCTTGTGACCGCCGTCCTGGTTGTAGGAAAGGGTCACGCTAATGCCACGATCCCCGTTAGCGCCAGCGGGAGCAACCTTGTCGAGGTACTCGTTAGCCTTGTCGACATCGTAGGCGCAGAACTCCCATGCGCCCTCCTTGTAGCCATCGATGCCCGGAGGAACAATGCCGTCGGCAGGGGTACGGGTACCCTTGAAGATGGTCTTGCAGATGGCCTCACGGTTGATGGCCAGGGAGATGCCCCTACGCAAGTCGGCGTTGTTGAACGGCTCGGCCGTGGTGTTGCAGGTCAGATAGTACGTGGAAGGCTCGGCGCCGAGCAGCATGCGCTCGCCGTCACCCATGGTGTAGCCGTCCTTGGACACGCCGCGATCCTTCTTGGCGGCATCGATCTGAGCAACGGGAACGTCGCAGACATCGAGGTTACCGGCCTGGAACTCCTTGTAAGCAGTCTCCATGTCCTTGATGACCTGGAAGTGGATGCTATCGATCTTGGCCTTGTCGCCATAGTAATCGTCGAACTTCTTAAGGTTGATCTCCTGACCATCCTCCCACTTGCCGTCCATCATGAACGGGCCGTTACCGACCGGTGCAAGATAGAAGCTCTTGACATCGGACTCGGCGCACTCGGGAACCGGGGCCAGAGCCGGGTGAGAGGCGACGAAGGGGAAGTCGGCGTAAGCGGAAGACAGCTTGACGACGAGGGTCTCATCGTCGGGGCAAGTAACACCGCTGAGCTCGGTAGCGTTACCGGCAAGCAGGTCGTCATAGCCCTCGACCATAGAAAGGTGATAGGAGACCTCGGAAGGGCCGTACTCGGTAGCGATGGCCGACTTGGTGTTGACCAGACGCTCCCAACCGAGCTTGAAGGACTTGGAGGTAACGTCGTCACCGTTGTGGAACTTGGCCTTCTTGATCTTGAAGGTGAACTCGGTGGCGTCGTCGTTGGCCTCAAAGGACTCGCAAGCCAGCGGAACGATCTCGCCCTTCTCGGCGTCATAAGAGGTCAGAGCATCAAAGAGCTGGTACTCGACCTGAGTGCCCTGGTCCTCCTGGACGTTATAGGGATCGATGCAGACCGGGTTGTTGATGTAGAAGTTCAGCGTCGAACCGGACTCAGAACCGGAAGCGTCGCCGCCCTTCTTGCCGCATGCGGCAAGAAAAGCCATGGAGCTCGCAGCAAGGGTACCGCCGACAAAGGCGCGACGACCCATAACGGGCTGGTGGAACATAGAATCAGCCATGCCATCCTCCTTATGAGATAGGACAAAGTAAGTTCGGTCGGGCAACGTCAAGACAGCCCAATCGAACCATTCAAACGCGGTCCGCCGTTTTGGCTGGTTATACAAAGCGGGCCAACGTATTGCAATACAGTAGCGCATTTTATGCACGATTTGGGGCTAATTCCGGTTAACGGTCGAGATTTTCTTTAGTTGGGCGAAGTATATGAGGATATTTTGACTCTGTTACAAATATGTAAACAAAAAGGGTCCCGCACTTGCGGAACCCTTTTCAAGTATTTATGTGGCTCGAGCTTAATAGCCGACGATGCCCTGCGGGAAGAAGAACATGCACAGGACGACGCACACGGCAAAAACGACGGCCATAATTACCGTCAGGCGATCGAGGTTCTGCTCCATGACGCCCGTGGCAGAGCTGGAGTTATACAGCGAGCTGGCAATCATATCCGAAACGCCGGTGCCCTTACCGGAATGCATCAGGACGAGAATCGTCAGCGCCACGGCAGAGACAGCCCAAACGACAAACAGAAGAATCTGGAACGGACCCATAGATAAGCTCCTTAATAGAACAATTCAAACTCCAGTACTGTACCACAACCCCCGACACTCCCCCACCTGCCATTTGGGGACGGGGCAGATATGGCAGAAATACCAAAAAAGGGGGGTTGCCCGAATATGGACAACCCCCTTCAAAGAAACGCTTGGCGTTTTCTTTTAGGCCTCGGCGGCGAGCACGCGGCCCGTCATCTCGGCGGAAGGCTCCAGACCAGCCATGGTGAGCATAGTCGGGGCGATATCGGATAGACGACCGTCCTCGATACCGGTGAGCTGTGCCTTCTCATCAACGATGATGAACGGCACGCGGTTGGTGGTGTGAGCCGTAAACGGATGCTTGGAACCGTCGGAAGCAACGTCAAACATGTGATCGGCGTTGCCGTGGTCGGCGGTAATCAACGCAAAGCCGCCCTTGGCGAGAATCGCCGGGACAACCTTGGACAGGGCATCGTCAACAGCCTCGACGGCCTTAACGGCAGCGTCGAAGACACCGGTGTGACCAACCATGTCGCAGTTCGCGTAGTTCACGATGTAGAAATCAGCGCGATCCTCGTTGATGGCGGCGACAAGCTTCTCGGTAACCTCGGGAGCGCTCATCTCGGGCTGCAGATCGTAGGTAGCGACCTTGGGGGAAGCGACGAGCACGCGCTCCTCGCCCTCCTTGGGCTCCTCGATGCCGCCGTTGAGGAAGAACGTCACGTGGGCGTACTTCTCGGTCTCGGCAGTGTGCAGCTGCTTCAGGCCATTGGCGGCGATGACGTCGGCCAGGACGTTCTCGGGGAACGTCTTGGGGAAGGCGACCTCGACGTCAAACGTCGGATCGTACTCGGTCATCGTCACAAAGTGCGAGAGCTTAATCTGCTCGCGCTCAAAGCCGTCGAACTCCTTGTCCGTGAACACGCGGGTCATCTGACGGGCGCGGTCGGGACGGAAGTTGAAGAAGATGGCCGCGTCGCCCTCGTGGATGCCCTCATTGTGGGCAGCGAAGGGCTCGACGAACTCGTCGCCGCGCGGATCCTTCTCGTAGTAGGCCTTGATGCCGGCAACGGGGTCGGTATCGGCATCGGACGCATTGACCATGACGTCGTAGGCACGCTGGATGCGCTCCCAACGGTTGTCGCGGTCCATGGCCCAATAGCGGCCCGAGACGGTGGCGACGCGAGCGTCGCAACCGGTCTCCTCGGAGATCTTAGCCAGGAAGGCGCAGAACTCGCTCATGTAGCCAGCACCGGACTGCGGGTCGACGTCGCGGCCGTCCATAAAGGCGTGGACACGAACGGTCTTGACGCCATGCTGGGCAGCCATCTTGACCAGAGCCTCGACGTGGTTCATATGGGAATGAACACCGCCAGGGCTCATAAGGCCCATAAGGTGAAGGGTCTTGCCGTCAGCCTTGACATCGTCCATAGCCTTGACGAAAACCTCGTTCTTGGCGATGGAGCCGTCCTTGATGGCATTGTTGATGCGCGAAAGCTCCTGGAACACGATGCGGCCGGCACCGATGTTGAGGTGACCCACCTCGGAGTTACCCATCTGGCCGTCGGGAAGGCCCACGTCCTCGCCCGAAGCGCCGAGCGTGGTGTGGGGGTACTTCTCGTACAGGCTATCAAGGAAGGGCGTCTTGGCAGCGGCGACGGCGTTCTCGCCATCGGCCGGAGCAAGGCCGCAACCATCCATGATGATCAGGAGTGCAGGAAGATGACGTTGTGCCATATGTCCTACTCGCCTGCCTTGACGACCATAGAGGCGAAGTCGGCAGCCTTGAGCGAAGCGCCGCCCACGAGGGCGCCGTCAACGTCGGGCTTGGCGACGAGCTCGGCGATGTTGCCGGGCTTGGCGGAACCGCCATACAGCACGCGGATGCCGTTGGCGAGCTCCTCGCCGAACATCTCCTTGAGGGTCTCACGGATAGCGCCGCAGACCTCCTGAGCGTCCTCGGCGGTAGCGGTCTTGCCTGTGCCGATGGCCCAGATGGGCTCGTAGGCGACGACGACCTGCTTGGGGCAGGTGATCTCAAGGCCAGCAAGGCCAGCCTTGACCTGGTTCACGACGTGCTCGACATAGGTGCCAGCCTCGCGGACCTCGAGGGACTCGCCGCAGCAGAAGACGGGAACAAGACCGGCGGAAACGAGAGCCTTAGCCTTCTTGTTCTGGTCCTCGTCGGTCTCGTGGAAGTAGTCGCGACGCTCGGAGTGACCGATGATGCAGTAGGTGCAGCCAGCGGACTTGAGCATGTCGCAAGAAGACTCACCGGTGAAGGCACCCTTGGCCTCCCAGTACACGTTCTGTGCACCGAGGGCGATGGGGGCAGCCTGAATGCGGTCATGAACCGTGGTGATGTCGATGGTCGGAGGGCAGACGAGCACCTCGACGCCAGCCGGAACCTCGGGCAGAGCCTGAGCCAGCTCGTCGGCGAGCTTGGCGGCCTCGGCGACGTCGTTGTTCATCTTCCAGTTACCAGCGATAAGAAGGGTGCGATTAGGCATCGAGAAGCGCCTCCACTCCGGGCAGGGCCTTACCCTCGACGAGCTCCATGGAAGCGCCACCACCGGTGGAGATCCAGCTCATCTTGTCGGCCAGGTTGAACTTGTTGACAGCTGCGACAGAGTCACCACCGCCGATGATCGAGGTGCAGTCAGCCTCGGCGAGAGCCTCGGCGATAGCCTGGGTGCCGTGAGCAAAGTTGTCAAACTCGAAGACGCCCATGGGGCCGTTCCAGAACACGGTCTTGGCGCCCTTGACAGCCTCGGCATAGAGCTCCTCGGTCTTGGGACCGATGTCCATACCCTCACGATCGTCGGGGATAGCGTCGGAAGCAACAACCTCGGGGACAGCGTCCTCGCCAAAGTGATCGGCAACACGGTTGTCGATGGGGAGTAGGATCTTGACACCCTTCTCCTCGGCCTTCTTGAGCATCTCGCCGGCGCGCTCGACCCAGTCCTCTTCCTTGAGGGACTGACCAACGGACAGGCCCTGAGCCAGGAAGAAGGTGTAGGCCATGCCGCCACCGATGATCAGGGTGTCAGCGGAGTCGATGAGGTGATCGAGAACGCCGATCTTGGAGGAAACCTTGGAACCGCCGACGATGGCGACGAAGGGGCGCTCGGGCTCGGCGAAGATGCCGGTCAGCGTGTCGACCTCCTTCTCGAGCAAGAAGCCGGCGACGGCAGGCAGGTAAGCGGCGGGGCCCACGACGGAACCCTGGGCGCGGTGAGCGGTGCCGAAGGCATCGAGAACGAAGACGTCACCATAGGAAGCGAGCTTCTTGGCGATCTCGGGATCGTTCTTCTTCTCACGCTTGTCAAAACGGACGTTCTCGAGAACGAGGACCTTACCCGGCTCGACGGCGGCGACAGCCTCAGCAGCCTTCTCGCCGTAGGTGTCAGCGACAAAGGCAACGTCGAGACCAGAGAGCTCAGCGAGCTTCTTGGCGACGGGCTCGAGGGACAGCTCGGGCTGGAAGCCGGTGCCCTCGGGACGGCCGAGGTGGCTCATGAGGATGACGCGAGCGTTGTGCTCAACGAGGTAGTTGATGGTGGGCAGGGCAGCCTTGATACGGGTGGTGTCGCCAACGACGCCATCCTTGATAGGCACGTTAAAGTCAACGCGGACGAGAACGCGCTTTCCGTCGACATCGATGTCGCGGACGGTCTTCTTGGTAAAGGCCATGTTTGCTTCTACCTTTCGTACGTGTCTGCCTCCCATTACGGCAGACGATTTCTTATAAAAAGGGCGCGACCCTAGGGTGTAAGCCCTATAAGGCCGCGCCCTTCTTTAGACGCTCAACGAGCTATTCGCTAAAAGCTAAATTAAGCAACGAACTTCTCGAAGTACTTGATGGTGCGGACCATCTGAGAGGTGTAGGAGTTCTCGTTGTCGTACCAAGAGGTGACCTGAACGAGGGTCTGGCCGTTGCCGAGGTCAGAGCACATGGTCTGAGTGGCGTCGAAGATGGAGCCGTGGGTCTCGCCGACGATGTCGCGGGAGACGATCTGGTCCTCGTTGTAGGCGAAGGTCTCGGGGATGGTCTCAGCGTAGGCCTTCATGGCAGCGTTGACCTCGTCGACGGTGACCTTCTTGTCAACGACGGCGTAGAGGTTGGTCAGCGAGCCGGTCGGCGTCGGGACGCGCTGGGCGGCACCGATGAGCTTGCCGTTGAGCTCGGGGAGAACCAGGCCGATGGCCTTGGCAGCGCCCGTGGTGTTCGGGACGATGTTCTCGGAGCAGGCGCGGGAGCGACGGAAGTTGCCCTTGCGCTGCGGGCCGTCGAGCGGCATCTGGTCGCCGGTGAAGGCGTGGATGGTGGTCATGATGCCGGACACGATGGGAGCGAAGTCGTTCAGACCCTTGGCCATCGGGGCGAGGCAGTTGGTGGTGCAGGAAGCAGCGGAGATGATGTTGTCCTCAGCGGTCAGCGTCTCATGGTTGACGTTGTACACGATGGTGGGCAGATCGCTGCCGGCCGGAGCGGAGATGACGACCTTCTTGGCGCCAGCGTTGATGTGGGCCTGAGCCTTAGCCTTGCTGGTGTAGAAGCCGGTGCACTCGAGAACGACGTCGACGTCAAGGTCGCCCCAAGGCAGGTTGTTAGCGTCGGCCTCCTTGTAGATCTTGATCTCCTTGCCGTCAACGGTGATGGAATCCTCGCCAGCAACGACCTCGTGATCGCGAGCGTAGTTGCCCTGCGTGGAGTCGTACTTCAGCAGGTAAGCGAGCATATCGGGAGAGGTGAGGTCGTTGATAGCGACGATCTCGGAGCCCTCATGACCGAACATCTGACGGAAAGCCAGACGACCGATGCGACCGAAGCCGTTAATAGCAACCTTTACTGCCATTGTGTCTCCTTTCGTAAGGCCCCCGCGAGCTACAGCGCCCGCCGTTGAGGCCCACAAACTAACCACTCGCCTAATATACCTTTTTTTTGACTTGAATTTCACGAGAATGCTCGAAATTGAAAATCAAATTTACGTTAAAACGTTTTAAATACTAAAATAGCAGCTAAATCCATATATAAGTCGTTACTTCAAACTACCTGTTTGCTTCAATGAGCTTTTCAAGCCGTAAAACACGATGGTAGAGGGCTGACTTCGACAAGGGAGGGTCAGCCATCTCCCCCAAATCACGCAGCGACAGATCGGGATAGCGCTCGCGCAGGTCGCAAAAGACCGCCAAGGCATCCGGAAGCGCATCACGAAGGCCACGCTGCTCGAGCTCATCGATAAGCGCAAGCTGATGTTGGGCGGCACCGGCGCTTCTGGTCTGGTTGGCGAGCTCGGCGTTCACGCGACGGTTCACATCGTTCTTAACCAACTTGACCGCGCGCGCCTCCTCAATCTCGGCAACGCTGCGCTTGGCGCCAATCAGCTTTAATAGATGCTCGATTTCCTCGGCGCTCTTAATGTACACGGCATATGACCCCCGCCGTGCATTAACACGAGCATGGACCCCAATCTGCTCCAACAGATCGCAAAGCCCCTTGGCATATTGCTCGCCCTGCACAGCGATCTCCAAATGAAAATCGCCGCGTGGATCGGCCACGAAGCCGCCCGCGATGAGCGCGCCGCGGATATAGGCAAGTCTACAGCATGGACGGGCGACAATGTGACGCGGCACACCTGCGACGAGCCCTCCCCTACGGTCGAGAATGCCCAGCAGCACCAGAGCCTTATCCAAATCGGGCTGATCAGGCAAGGTGATGAGGTAGTTTCGAACCTTATGCAATACAGATTTACGGACGGTGAACTCCGTTTTGAGCTTAAGGATACGATGCGTCAGCGTGATCATCGTGCGCGCGACGGCTCCCGTCTCAGTCGCAACCGTCAAACGATACCGCCCAGAGCCGGTAAGCGAGAGCGTACCGCTCACGCGCGTGAGGGCGGCAAGCGTCGACAAGTCGCAGTATTCACATTCGGGTTCGCAGCGCGCAAGCTCGTCGCGCACCTCAGCGGTAAACGACATGCAGGCCTATGCTTTCGTGTTGGCGCGCGACAGGTCGCGGTGGGAAATGCTCACGTGATATTGAGCGCCTTCCAAATAACGTGCCGTGGCCTCGGCGATGGCAACGCTGCGGTGTTGACCGCCCGTACAGCCGATGGCAATAGAAAGCTGTGGCTTGCCCTCCGCGATATAGCCCGGCATCACCGTATCGAGCAGCTGCGTCCAAGCTTTCCAGAACTCCTGGGTCTTGGGATGGTCCAGAACAAAGTCGGAGACCTTCTTATCGAGACCGGTCATGGTGCGCATCTCGGGATCGTAGAACGGATTGGGCAGGAAGCGAACGTCGATCATAATGTCCGCCTCAACGGGCATACCGTGCTTAAAGCCAAACGAGAACACGTGAACGTCCATGAGCTGCTGGTCGGACAACTCGGAGAACGCCATGCGCAATTTGTTGCGCAGGGCAGAGGTACGCAGGCGGCTCGTGTCGATGATCATATCGGCTCGGTCGCGCACACCCTGCAGCTGCAGGCGCTCGCGCTGAATCGCATCGGCCGTAGTCTCCCCCGGCTTGGCAATGGGATGGCGGCGGCGGTTTTCGCTATAACGACGGATCAGCACCTCGTCAGAGGCCTCGAGAAACACGATGTCACAGCTCATCTCGCGCTCCTCGAGTGCGGCAACGGCATCGAGCAGCTCATCGAACAAGCCCTGGCTGCGCAGGTCACAGGTGACGGCGAGATGCCTGCCCACGCCCGTATTGATGCCGACGAGCTCGGCAAGCTGGGCGATGAGACGCGGAGGCAGGTTATCGATGCAAAAATAGCCCATGTCCTCGAACACGTGCATGGCCTGTGTGCGGCCCGATCCGGACATTCCGGTGATGATGACGATATCGGGGATGCGCTCCGAGCGCTCCGCCGCATCCATGGCATCTCCCTTTTGCATGTGCTGCCTCCCGAAAACAAGCGCGGGACCCAGCAACCCGGATCCCGCGCGGTCAATTGCCTATATTGAGTATACCGCCCCGAGCGGATACGAGGCCTGTCTTACGCCTCAAGTGCAGCCTTGAACCAACTCGTAATACTCGTGGGGTGCGTGATGGCGGTGCCGACGACAACGGCCCAGGCGCCAGCATCGATCGCGGCGCGAGCCTCCTCGGGCGTATGCACGCGACCCTCGCAAATGATAGGAAGGCCGGGGAATTCCTCAGTCGCCTGACGCAGGAGCGGCAGGTCGGGGCCATCGGCCATGGTGCAGTCGATGGCGGCGACGCCGTGAGAAAGCGTGGTGGATACCAGGTCAAAGCCCATATCAACAGCACGGCGAATATCCTCGATGGTGGCACAATCCGCCATCAGGAGCACACCCTCCTCGTGCAGCGGGCGGAAGGTATCCTCGACCGTCTTGCCATCGGGGCGCGGACGATCGGTGGCGTCGATCGCCACGATATCGGCACCGGCAGCAACGCAGGCGCGAGCGTGACGCAGCGTCGGCGTGATGTAAACGCCCTCGTGCCCATCCTTCCACAGGCCGATGACGGGAACCTCACAGCGACCCTTAATGGCGGCAATGTCGGCAAGGCCCTGGCAGCGAATGGCGGCGGCGCCGCCGAGCTCGCAAGCGCGAGACATTTGCGCCATGGTCTCGGGCGTACGAAGCGGCTCGCCCATATACGCCTGAACGCTCACGACGAGCTTGCCCTTCAGGGACTGGATCAAAGGATCAACGGTCATGTTCGACTCAACCTTTCTCAAAACAGCCTTCTGAGACGCCGCACCTTGACGTTCAAACCGTCGCTCGCGTACCGAAGTACGCTTCGCTCCTCTTTCACGTCAATCTGCGGCACCTCAGAAGGCACACTTGGTAGTTATGTTTACTTCAACGAAGCAAGAAGATGCTCGGCGGCACCGATGAGCGGAGCATCGCCCTCCAGAGAACCGATGAGGATCGGCGTGTCCTGAAGCGGATCGAGCGCCTGGCTGGCATAGCCCTCGTGCACCGAATCCTTCCACGTCTGCGAACGCCAATCGGGACCTTGGTGAATCACGCCGCCCGAAAGCACGATGACCTCAGGGTCCAGGATGTTAGCGAGCGAGCCCAAGCTGGCCCCCAGCGCAAAGCCGGCGTCATGGATGACCTCGGTCGCCTTTGCGTCGCCCGCACGGCACAGATCGTTCACATCGCGACCGACCGAAGGACGGCTGGGGTCGACGCGGCCAAAACGCTCATCGTACATTCGACCAATGGAAGTGCCCGAAGCAACCGACTCCAGATGGCCGGAACGCCCGCAGGCGCAGGGAATGCCGGCGGCAGCCGAACACTCAATGTGGCCCATATGACCGGCAGCACCATGGAAGCCCTGCATCACGCGGCCGCTCTCGACATATGCGCCGCCGATGCCCGTGCCGATGCCAAGACACAAGACGGAGAACTTGCCCTTGCCGACGCCCCAGTGGGCCTCGCCCAGAGCATGAGCCTGCACGTCGCCCACAACGGCAACGGGAAGACCGAGGTCCTCGCGCAGACGCGGCCCCAACTGAACGCCGGACCAGCCGGGCATGATCTCATTGGCATACGCGATGGCGCCCGTCTTGGGATCGACGACGCCGGCGGCGCCGATACCGACGCCAAGGACCTCGACATCGGGATTCGCCTCGAGAGCGGCCTTGATGGACGCCTCGATACGCTGGAAGACGGCCTCGCCGCCCTCTTGGGCCTCGGTGGGAACCTCGGCCTCAAAGACGGGACGGGGCACACTACCGTCAGCCGGGTACTCCATGATGGCAGTCGCGATCTTAGTTCCGCCGATATCGACAGAGCAGACGTACTTGTTCTCCATGTCGCTCTCCTTAGGAGATAAAAACAACTACAGGAAATGAAGGCTGCGTTATCGCCGCAGCTTGGTAAAGGTTTCCCGGGTGTCCGAGGTTGGGGTGAAAGCGGTCGGGCGTTGACCTAATGGGTCACGCTCGACCGCTTGAGCCCCAAGATCGGGTGCCCGGGGAAGCTTTACAGGAGACCGTTGTCCTGGAGGACCTTCTTAATAGCCTCGACGTTCTCGCCGGTCATGGCCTTCACCGGGCGCGGCATGGTCGGGCTGTCGAAGATACCCATGAGGTTCATAGCGGTCTTGAAGGCGCCGACGCCACCGGCATAGCCCTGGACGCCCGAGGTGACATCCCAGATATGCGAAATCTCATTGAGGCGATCCTGCTCGGCCTTGACGGTAGCCCAGTCACCAGCCTGAGCGGCCTTCCACTGACGCACGTAGCCCTCGGGCTCAACGTTGGCGAGACCCGGGACGGAACCGTCGGCGCCACCGAGGTAAGCGCCGTCGACAACAACCTCGTGACCGGTGAGGACGCTCATCGGATGGCCGTTCTTCTCGTTCTCCTGAACGAGGTAGCGGAACGAGATGTCATCACCCGAGGAATCCTTGACGCCGGCCAGAACGCCCTCGGCACCGAGCTTGGCAAGGAGCTTCCAGGGGAGCTTGGTGTGGACACACACGGGGATGTCGTAGGCGAAGATGGGCAGGTCGAGTTCCTCATGCAGGATGCGGAAGTGCTCCTCGACCTCGGTCATGCCCTGCAGGGCATAGAACGGGCAGGTGGCGACGAGAGCATCGGCGCCCAGCTCCTGAGCGACCTTACCGTGCTCGATCATGCGCTCGGTCTCGGTGTCGATGATGCCGACCAGAACGGGAACGCGGTGGTCGACGATACGGACGGCCTCGGCGATGATCTGACGGCGACGCTCGTCGGTGGAGAAGACGACCTCGCCCGAGGAGCCCAGGAAGAACAAGCCATCGACGCCGGCATCGATCATGCGGTTGATGCTGCGCTCAAAGGAGGCAACGTCGAGCTGGTGATCTTCGGTATCGGGAACAACGACGGGAGGGATAACGCCGGTGAATTTCTGAGTTGCCACAAGAATCTCCTTAGTTGTCTGGCGGGCAGCCCTATGCCGCCCACTCTTGTTGGCAGTGTCCAGGCCGCCTAGGCCAAAGAACACGGGTAGAACGTTTGGTTAAAGAAGTCGACGACTTCGTTTTCGAACGCATTGATGCGCTCGTGAGCGTATTTGGCATAGACGATATGCCTCCGGTCACACTCAAGACCGTTGAATACGGCAAACTGGCCCTTGGGGTCGCTCGCGGCATCCATGAGCGATGTGCCCATGAGCACCGATCCGCGCACCCGAGACGACAGCGCCTCAAGGCCACCGGGAATTGGATTGGCAACCGCCGTGCAGGCGAGGCCCCGCTCGTCCAGAGCAGAAACCGCCAGCGCGATTCCGCCGCCAAGGCCCTCGCCCCATGCAAAGATGCGGTCGGGGTCCATGCCATCAAGATTGCGCGCCACCTTCGCCAACGCGCAACCCCAACGGACGCGCTCGACAAAAGCGGACGAAGAAATCCCCCGCTGCAGGTCGTCCGCACCAGCAACATCGTCATCCAGCGCGAGGACGGCATACCCCATGGCGGCAAATCTCGTCATGTGATGCCAGCCGCGCACAGGCCGATCGATGTCGTGGAACATCAGGCACAGCGGCACGCGCTCAGATACTCGGGCACGACCGACAGGCTCGATCAAACGAGCGTGAATCGCATCGTCACCGAGCTCAAAGGAGACCTCCGAGTAACGGGCGCAGGGGTTAACAAAGTCAATCGCCGTAATGGCCAGGCCTTGAATCTCAAGATTCGAAGCGCATGTCTCTAAATCAGAAACATCTGCTTGGACATCACCGCGCCAGCCCCGATATTCTGCGAGCCTTGACGAAACCGTTCCAGGAATTCCCACGAGCCCGGGGACAATCAGCTCGTCAACATTGCTCTCGCACTTAGACATGAGCCTCCCCTCCCTTGCAGAAAAACGGAATGATCAAATCGTCAAAATCCTGAATCTCCTCGTGGCCAAAGCCTTCAAAGAACTCATGACGCTTTTCGCAGGTCAGGTTGTTATAGACCGCAAACTGCGTCGCTGGCGGACAGACGATATCGGCTGTGCCAGTGCCAAACAGCACGGGGCATTTGACCATAGGGGCAAAGTTCTTGGAATCGAAGTACGCCAGCTTGGCATAGGCTTCGTCAATACGAGTCGAGTCCTCATCAAACCAGCGAGACCAATAGCGCAGGCCTTCGTAGGCAATGTCGTCGGCATCCAAATCCCAGACCAGGCGGAAATCCGACAGGAAGGGATAGAGGATGACGGCACGATTGATAAGCTCGCTATTAAGCGCACAGGTCGCAATACCCAAACCGCCGCCCTGCGACGCGCCGTTCACAAACACACGGGCAAGATCGATGCCCTCGAGCTCACGAACAATACGGCACAGGATTCGAATATCTTGGTGTAAGCGGACATAGTAGAGGTTGGCCGGGTCGCCGTCGATGCCGGCGACGATATGCCCGGCAACCGTTGTGCCCTCAAATCCACCAATGTCCTCGGAGGGACCTCCTTGGCCGGGGCAGTCGAGGGCGATGAGTGCCATGCCCATGCCCGCAAACGACGCCTGCTCAAACCAGCTGCGGCTCGCACCCGGATATCCATGGAACTGAAGTACCAATGGCACGGGCTCGTCCGAGACGGGTTTAAGGCACTTGGCATGCAGACGCGCGCCACACATGCCGGTATACCAGAGGTCGAAAAACCGACAGGTCGCGGAATTCGCAACCGAAGCCGCCTCAATCGCGTAGTCGAGCTCAACGGCGTCGGCCTCGGCCATGCGGTCCTTCCAAAAGAGATCGAAATCCGATGGACGGGGCATAGCGCCTCGATATTCACCAAATTGCTGTTGTAGCTCCTGAGCACTTGGCATGGCTCGTGAACCCAACCTTTCGAAATCGCAACGGAGGTGCGCCCGGCAAGGGAACCGGGCGCACGGGAGGGAAAGCGAGGCTACTCGCCGAGCTTGGGATGCAGCAGCGACGGCGCAGCGCCGAGCAGCATCTTGGTGTAGGGGTCCTGAGGGTGCTGGAAGACCTGCTTGGCCTCGCCCTGCTCGACGATCTTGCCGCCATTCATAACGATGATGTCGTCAGAGATATAGCGGACCGTCTGGATGTCATGGCTGATGAACACCATGGCCAGGCCGAGCTCCTTCTTAAGGTCGGTCAGCAGGTTCAGAATCTGCGCGCGGACCGAAACGTCCAGAGCCGAGGTGGGCTCGTCGGCGATGATGGCATCGGGGTTCAGCGACAGGGCACGGGCAATTGCGACGCGCTGGCGCTGGCCGCCCGAAAGCTGGCCGGGAAGAACCTCGGCGGCGGAGCTGGGCAGACCGGTGAGCTCCAAGAGCTCCTTGACGCGCTTCTCCTGCTCGGCCTCGGTACCCAGGTTGTGGACGCGCATGGGGTCGAGCAGTTGCTCGCGAACGACCATGCGGGGGTTGAGCGCCGTGGCTGGGTTCTGGAACACGACCGAGATGACGCGGCCCATGTGGCGACGGTCCTCGGCGGTACGCTTGGTAACGTCCTTGCCCTTAAAGTAGACCTTGCCGCTCGTGGGGGCCTGCAGGCCGCACATGACGTTAGCGGTGGTGGACTTACCGCAACCGGACTCGCCGACGATGCCGATCGTCTGACCGGGCATGAGCTTAATCGTTACACCCTGGACGGCGTGAACCAGGTTGGGGTGCAGAATCGAGCCGGTACGGGTCCTAAAGGTGACGTGGACGTCATCAAGGAAGATGATCGGCTCGACGCCGTTGACTGCGGTATCGCTCATCTACATCACCTCCGCGTGAGGGGTCAAACCATTTGCCTTGAGCACCTCGTCGGGGAGCTCGGAATAGAAGTGCTCGGTGCCGGGCACGCGCTTGAAGACCGGACGGGTATCCAGGCCAATACGCGGATGGCTCGAGCGGGGTGCGAAGCGATCGCCCTTGGGGAAATCGCGCGGGCTGGGAACGGCGCCGGGGACCTGGTGCAGACGGCCCGAGCCGCTCTCGATGGACAGAACGGAGCCCAGAAGACCGCGGGTGTACTCGTGGATCGGGTTGGTGAGCAGCTCCTTGGTGGGTGCCTGCTCGATAACCTGGCCAGCGTACATAACCGTGATGTTATGGGCAACCTCGGCGACCAGAGCCAGGTCATGCGAAACAAAGATCATGGCAAAGCCGAGCTTGGCCTGAAGATCGTTGAGCAGCTTGATGACCTGCTTCTGGACGGTAACGTCCAGAGCGGTCGTGGGCTCGTCGCAGATGACCAGCTTGGGGTCGCGGGTAAGGGCCATAGCGATCAGGACACGCTGACGCTGGCCGCCGGAAAGCTCGTGCGGATAGCTCTCGAGCGTGCGCTTGGGATCGAGGCCGACGAGCTCCAGGAGCTCCTCGGCGCTGCGGGTTCCGCCGCGCTTGGTGAGCTGCTTCATCTGGGCAGAGATGAGCATGGAGGGATTAAGCGAGGACAGGGCGTCCTGATAGACCATAGCGATATCGGTACCGCGCAGGCCGAACCACTCCTTCTTGCTCATCTTGAGCAGGTCGCGACCCTCCCAGAGAACCTCGCCGGAAAGATGCTCGTCATCGTCGGTCAGGCCCATGATGGCCAGCGTGGTGATGGACTTACCGCAACCGGACTCGCCCACCAGGCCCATGGTCTGACCAGGACGAACGTCAAAGTTGACATGGTCGACGACGTTGATATCACCGTGATGCTCAAACTGGATGCAGAAGTCACGGACCGAGAGAATCGGCTCAACGGACTCGTCGGGCACGTGGCGATCGTCACGCTTGAGCTCGACATCGCGCAGGGCGCCAAGGCGAGCGGAGAGGGACTGGGCCTGCTCCTTGTAGGCGCGAACGGGGTCGGAGACCAGCAGGTCGGCCTCGCGACGCTTGGAGGAATCGGTAGGATCCAGGGCAGCGGAGGGAGCAGCGGCCATGGCGTCGGTAATGCCCTCGGAGAGGATGTTGAGCGCCAGGCAGGTGATCATGATGGCTAGGCCCGGGAACAGCGCCTGCCACCAACGACCGGCGAGCACGCCGCCGCGGGCGTCGGCGAGGATGTTGCCCCAGGTAGCGGTGGGCTCCTGGATACCAGCGCCGATGAAGGTCAGCGAGGCCTCGAAGATGATGGCGTCGGCGACCAGGGTAACGGTGAAGACCATGATCGGGGCGATGCAGTTACGCAGAACATGCTTAATCAAAATCCACGGAGCCTTGGCGCCGGAAACGATGACCGCGCGGACATAGTCCTCGCCGTACTCGGACACGATATTGGCGCGTACGATACGGGCAATCTGCGGAGTGTACATAAAGCCGATGGCGAAGATGATCGACGGCACGGAGTTGCCCAGGATGGAGACGAAGACGGCCGCGAGGGCGATGCCCGGGATGGACATGATGATGTCCAAGATACGCATGATCGTCTCGGAGACGGCCTTGCGCGAAACCGCTGCAAGGGCGCCCACGACCGAGCCGCAGACCAGAGCCATGGCAGTGGCGCCAAAGCCGATAATCAGCGAGTAACGACCACCGTAGAGCATACGCGACAGAATGTCGCGACCCTTATCGTCGGTACCGAAGATAAATCCGTTGCCGGGAGCCTGGCGAGCCGTAAAGATCTCGACCGGGCTATAGGGGGCAAGAAGGGGCGCCAGAATCGCAGTCAGGGCGACCAGCACCAGCACGACGGCGGCAATCTTAGAAGACAGCGTCATCTTCTTCCAGCCACCGAGCTTGAGCCCCTTGGAGGCAGCCTTCTCGAGCTGCTCGGTTTGCTTCTCTCGAATCTTTACCATAATCTACACCGTCCTGATGCGCGGGTTGATGAGCAGGTAGAGCATGTCAACCACGATGTTGATGATGATGAAGGCAAGAGCAACGACGATAACGACGCCCTGAACCAGGTTCGCCTCGTTGCCCTGAACGCCCTGCAGAATCGCAGTGCCCATGCCGGGGAGGTTGAAGATAACCTCGATGACGACGGCGCCGCCCATGAGGTAACCGATCTTAAGACCGAGGGTGGTGACCGGGGTGATCAGCGCATTGCGAAGAACGTTGATGCCGACGACGACCTTCTCGGGAACGCCGGCGCCGCGAGCCATACGGACATAATCCTTGTCGAGCTCCTCGACCATGGCGGTACGCACGATACGAGTCATCTGGCCCGTCAGCGGAAATGCCAAGGCGATAGCGGGCATGATCATACGTCCAAGATAGCCAACCGGATTCGTGGTGAAGTGAGGCAGAGCACCCGATGCCGGGAGCACCTTAAGGTAGGAAGAGAACAGCAGGATCAACAGAACGGCAAGCCAGAACGACGGGGTTGCCAAGCCGGCGATGGAAAAGACGCGGATCACTTGGTCCGGCCATTTGTCGCGATACAGTGCCGCGATGACGCCGAGCAAAAACGAAACGACCGCACCGATGGCAAGACCGATAAAGGTCAGCTGCATCGTGACGGGCAGGGCCGTGGAGATGCGCTTGGCAACGGAGTTGCGAGCAGCACCATAGGTGCCCATGTCGCCATGGATCAAATCGCCCATATAGCGCACGTAGCGCACGGGCCAGGGGTCGTCCAGACCATACTTCTCATGGTACTCGGCAACCGCCTCGGGCGAGGCACCGTCACCCAACGCCGTGTAGGCGGGGTCGGTCTTGGAGAACGACATAAGGAAGAACACCAGGACGGTGACGCCCAATGCCATGATCGGCAGCGCCACAAGACGCCTTCCAATCAAACGTAGCAAGTTGTTCACGTTCTCTCCCCTTTCTTTTGTCGGTAGGACCAACTGGTATATGAGTACGGATACTCATTACAAGACCCGAGCGACATCGTTGCCGCCCGGGTCTTTGTTTCAACTATGAGGATACGGTCCCAACGACCGACATCCTGCATACAGACTCAAGCGAGTCTTACGCCTTGACGGTCGCAACGCCCCTGAAGGACATGCTCGTCGTGCCGATGCCCTTGAAGCCATCGAGGGCCTCGCCGTTGGGTGCAGTGGACGGATCGTCCCAGGAAGCGGAGACGGTCTTGACGTGGACAACGGGGTACAGAACGGCGTTGTCGGCAATGATGTCGAAGCACTCGTTCCACTTCTTCTGCTGCTCGTCGCCCTCGGCGGCAAGAGCCTCGTCCATGAGGCCGTGGAGCTTCTGCCACTCAGCGGACTCCTTCCACGGGCAACGGGTCTGCATCCAGACGTTGTCGCCGTACCACCAGTTGAGCAGCAGGTCGGGGTCGGCGCCGAAGCAGGAAGGATCGCCAGGGGCAAGGAGGATATCGTAGGCCTCGCCGCCGTCGATGGCAGCGTAGGTGGCCGGCGAGGTATCGGTCTGGATGGTCACATCGAAGCCGAGAGCGTCGAGGTCGTTCTTGACCTGGGCGGCCATGCCCTTAATCTGCTCGTTGTCGGTGGTGCGCAGGGTGATGGCACCCGGGGTGATGCCAGACTCCTCGATGAGCTTCTTAGCCTTCTTGGCGTCGGTCTTGTACACCGTGGAAGCCTCATGATAGTTGGTGAAGCTCTTGGGCAGGTAGCAGCTGGCAGCGGTGGCAAGGCCGGCGAAGGTGTTGCTGACCATCTTCTCGGTGTCGAGCGCATACATGACAGCCTGACGGACCTTGACGTTGTTCCAAGGCTCCTTGGCGACGTTGAACATGATGAAGCGGGTGCCGAAACCCTGAACGTTATCGATCTTGCAGCCGGCGCTCTCGAGCTGGTCGACGGCGTCAGCGGTAACGAGCTCCATAACGAGCGTGGAGCCCTCCTGCTGAGCGGTAACGCGAGCGGTGGGGTCGGTCAGGATGCTGTACTGGATCTTCTTATCCTCGGCAGCATACTCACCGTTGTACTCGGGGTTGGGAACCAAGGTGATCTCGGTATCGGAGATAGAGTCGTACATCCAGGGGCCGGAACCGATCGGCTGCTTGGCGCGATCCTCCTCGGTCTGGGTGGCCGGGGTAACGCGGACGATGGCCAGACGATCCTTGAGCAGGGAGAAGTTGGGGACCTTAGTCTTGACCGTCACGGTGCTGGCGTCCTTGGCCTCGATGGACTCGAAGGGCTGGAAGAACGGAGCATAGGTAGCGGAAGCGGCGCAAGCGGTGTAGGAGGCAACGACATCGTCAGCGGTGACCTCGGTGCCATCGGAGAACTTGGCGCCCTTGCGGATGGTGACCTCGAAAGTGGTGTCGTCCACAGACTTGGGATCGTCGGTGGCGAGCTCGTTGAAGGTGCTGTAGTCGTGGTAATCGATACCGTAGAGGCCCTCGACGACGTGCCAGTTAGCACCCAGGCCCACAGCGGAGCCGGTGCTGGCGGGATCGAAGCTGGACGGAGCGTAAGCGGAACCAGCGGTGATCACGCCGCCGCCACGGTTGGCGGAATCGGTGGAGCCGGAAGCGGAACCCTCGTCGCTAGAGCTGCCACCGCAGCCAGTGAGACCAAGGCCGGCGACAGCAGCGACGCTGCCGGTGAGGCCGAGGAACGAACGCCTGGACATACCCTTGTTGATGATGGCCATGTCTTCTCCTATCAATAGAGAATCTTACTCGGGAGCACCTAGACGTGCCCCCGCGCAACTTGCGGACGATATATACCTTACCTACCGACGAACCCAACTGAGGTGCCGCGCTCGGCGACCGATACATACATACGCTTGAACGGTATTTACTACCGTTCACCGAATTCATTGACAAATGATTCGCCAGACAGTATGTATCGGCGAGGTGAGATATCAGTCTTCGTCAACCCGCAGGATAGCAGGGTTTTCGCTTGGGTTAGTCAAACGTTTTAGCGTTAATAAAACCCGAAATCAGCAGGCAATCATGGCGAAATAAATGGTTGAAAATCGCGCAATCATGTATATCAGTTGTTTAGGCTCGTGTTTAGCTATCGGAATGGCCAGCCGCCGCCTCGGCGCGCTCGGCATTCCATGCAACGAGCGCCTCGTGGACCGCCTTGGCAACATCGGCAGGTATGCCGCGAACTTTCGCGATCTCTTGCTCGCTCGCCGCGCGCAAACGCTTCATCGAGCCAAAATGGCGCATAAGGGCACGTTTTCTGGTGGGTCCCACGCCTGGAACGTCATCGAGCACCGAAACCGTCATGGCTTTATCGCGCAACTCACGGTGGAACGTGATGGCAAATCGGTGGGACTCATCGCGTACCTGTTTAATTAGATAGAGCGAAGCAGACCCGGTCGGCAGCACGACAGGAGTCTCGTCCCAAGGCACAAAAACTTCCTCGTCGGCCTTCGCCAAGCCACAAACTGGTATATCGAGCCCAAGAGCCTCAAGTTGCTTGATCGCAGCGGTCAATTGCGGCTTACCGCCATCGACAACGAGCAAATCGGGGCGCGAGCCAAAGCGCTCGTCGGCCATGCGCTCGGGAGCATAGCGTCGTCCCAAAACCTCGGACATCGACACGAAGTCGTTTGCCTCGTCCAATTCGGCCTGAATTTTAAAACGACGGTACTGGCTCTTGTCGGCGCGCCCGTTGGTAAACACCACCATCGAGGCGACCGTAAAGGTGCCATGCAGTGTAGAGATATCGAAGCACTCGATACGCAACGGCGGCGATGGCAGCGCCAACGCACTTTCGAGCTCCAGGAGCGCTTGATTGGTGCGGTCGTCAGCGTACCCCGTTCGCATCATGTAGCGCATGAGGGCATGGCGCGCATTTTTGGATGCCATATCGAGCAGACGGTGCTTTTCGCCACGCTGCGGCCTATGGAGATGGCAGGAACGCTCACGCTTGCCCGCAAGCCACTCCCCCAGCGCCTCCGCATCCTCAAGCTCGACGGAAAGGTTGACCTCAGCTGGAATATCAGCCGTCTCGTCGTAATAGCGCTTAAGAAAGCCCGACTGGAGCTCTTCCTCGTCAACATCAAGACCCTTGTCGAGAATGAACTCGCAGGTGCGAACTGTTCGGCCCTCGCGAACGACGAAGACGCAAGCGGCGGAGATGGTCTCCTCGCGATAGAACCCGATGACATCGATATCGACACTGGAGGGAAAAACGACTTGCTGACGATCGTCCAGACCCCTGATGACCTCCAAACGACGTTTGACGCGTGCCGCGCGCTCAAAGTCGAGCGCCTCGGCGGCATCCGTCATCTCGGAGGTCAGCTCATCGACGACATCCTTGCGATGGCCCGACAAAAAGCGCTCGACACGCTTGACGTTCTTGGCATAGTCTGCCGGGGAAATCGCGCCGACACACGCACCCGGGCCGCGCCCGACATGGTAGTCAAAGCAGGGACGCCCGTTTTGCGCGCAAATCATATTGACGATGTCTTCCTCGCCCTTGTGGGACTCGATGGTACGGCGACAACGACGCCACTCCGCACAGGATGCAGAGCAGATGGGGATAACCTTGCGCAGCGTATCTATCGTCTCACGTGCCGCACGGCTATCGGTATAGGGTCCAAAATAGCGCGTTCCCGGCTTATGACGCTCACGCGTGTATTTGATCGCGGGATACAGGTCGCCCTTTGTAATGGCGATAAAGGGGTAGCTCTTGTCATCCTTGAGGTCGACGTTAAAGTACGGATGGTACTGGCCGATCAGGTTGCGCTCGAGTACAAGCGCCTCATGCTCGGTTTCGACAACGATGTAGTCAAAGCTCGCCACCAGCTGCATCATCAGCGGGATCTTTTGACGCTCATCCTGCAGTGTCACGTATTGACGCATGCGGGCGCGCAGGTTTTTCGCCTTGCCCACGTAGATGACATCGCCCTTGGCATCCTTCCAAAGGTAGCATCCGGGCTGTGTGGGAACGCGCGAAACCTGCTCGGCAAGCGTTGGTATGTTGTCGTGACCGGCCACGCGCACCTACTTGCGACGAAGCAGCGCCGAGACCTCGGGCATCTTAAGGACGACGGCAAGGCCAAAGGTAACAACAAGCGAGGCGACACCCGCAACGCAAACGTAGCCAAGAGTAATCAGAATCGAGCCGCCAAGTGCCCCGACAAAGTGTTCAAGCGCCCACATGACGCCGGCGCCTGCGGCAGCACCTAGGCCACCGAGCAAAAGGCCAAAGAAACCGCCATGTAGGATAGATTTGACCTGAAGGCCACGCAGGCGACGACGCAGCCACCACAGCGAACAGCCGACCAAGATCACGTAGTCGACGACATACGAAAGCGCGATTGCCGGCATACCGAAGCCCAGCACAACGCCAAACAGCAGAACCGAGCCGGCCTGGCCGATGGCGGAATACAGGCAATAGCGGCTATAGGGCTTCATGTCGAGCAAGGCAGAGAAGCTCTTCTGCATCAACACGACCACGCCGTAGAGCGGCAGCGAGAGCGCCAGGTAGGCAAGGTACTCGGACACCAGCGCCACGCCGGATTCATCGAACTTGCCAGCACAGTAGATCATATTGAGCGGACGTGCGAAGACAATCAGGTACAGTGCGAACGGAATCAGGAAGAACAGCATCTGGGCGACGCCACGCGAAATGCCCGTGCGAACGCTGTCGTAATCCTTCTCCTGTGCGTCATGAGAGAGCTCGGTATAGAGCGCCGTCGAAAGCGAGGCGGCAATCAGCGCGTAGGGCAGCGTGTACCACAGGCGCGCATAGGCGATGACGGAAGGACCCGTCTCGGGCTGGACCACCAGCGCGGCAGCGTTGGTGATAGAAGTCGAGACAAACATGCACACCGTGGCGAGCAGCGTCGGGATACCGAGCGCAATCGTCTGGCGCAGCGCGGGGTCCTTAAAGTCGATATGGATATGGGGATGCACGCCGTGCTTGCCAAGCGCGGGAATCTGACATGCCATCTGAACAAAGACACCGAGGGTCGTACCGGCCGCAATCAAGATGATGCCGGCACGTTCGCCAAACTGTGCGGACACGGGCGCAAAACCCATAAAGCTCGCAATGACGATCACATTGTTGAGGACCGGGGCAAACGTCGACCAGAAGTAGTCGCGGTGTGCGTTGAGAACGCCCGAGAACACCGAGCCCAAACCATAAAACAGAATCTGGATGGCAAAGAAACGGAACATGAACGCAGCGGTATCCATGCTGCCGCCGTCACCCGAAAGGAACGATTGCGTCCAGATAAAGCCCGGGGCGAACACGGTCCCCAGCAACGAAATGCCACCCAGCACCAAAAGCAGAATGCCGAGCAGGTTGCCCACGTACTCGTTCGAGGCCTCGCGACCCTGCTCACGCCTCACGCCCATGTACACGGGCAAAAACGCCGTCACGAGCATGCCGCCCATCACGAGTTCGTAGAGCATATTGGGCAGGTTGTTGGCGACCTGATAGGAGGACGAGAGTAGCGACATGCCGATAGCGGCCGCCATTGCCCACGTGCGGATAAAACCGGTGACGCGAGACACGATGGTCAGGATGGTCATAAGCCCGGCGGAACGACCAACCGTGGAGTAGTCCGACGAGCCCATGTCGTCAGTGTCATCTCGCGACGAAGAAGCTTCGGATGAGGGTGTCTGAGGCGCAGATTCTTTTGCAAAATGAGCTCCGCGCTTCAATTCTTCCTGCGGCATCGCTCAGTCCTCTCTCGTAATCGCGGCAACCGTCGCCCCGCAAAATGCAATTAAATCATCGGGTGCAAGCTCGAGCTGATAACCACGCTTGCCTCCCGAAATAAAAATGGTATCCCAAAGGACACATGTCTCATCAATGAGCGTCCGGTAGCGTTTTTTCATACCGACCGGGCTGCAGCCGCCGCGAACGTAGCCAGTCGCCGCAAGCAAATCCTTCACATGCATCATGGCCAAGGACTTCTCCCCCGCGGCACGCGCGGCGGACTTTAGATCGAGCTCGTCGGCAACAGGGATACAGCACACGACATAGTCGTTGGACGGTGTCACGCAGACCAAAGTCTTAAATCCTTGACCGGGCTCCTCGCCAAGCTGCTCCGAAATCGCGACCCCCAGGCCCACCGACTCATCACCATCGTCTTCGTACGTATGTAGAACATAGGAAATGCCGGCGCTTTCCAGCTCGCGCATCGCATTGGTTTTTGGCGTCTTTACAGCCTTTGCCATGACATATCCTTTCCCTCGCATTCGGACGCAAGGATTAAGTATATGTCCAATTCGGCTGCATACGTCACTTCGGCACAGCAAGCGCCATCGAATCACAAGGAGTCGATGGCGCCCATAAACTGAATCGCCTACTTATTGAGCATCAAGTTGAGCTTGACGCTCCCGGTCACGCCTGAGCAACGGCGCCAAAAACTTGCCCGTATAACTCTGCGGACAGTCCGCAACCTGCTCCGGTGTGCCCGAAACCACGACGGTTCCGCCGCCGTTACCGCCCTCGGGACCCATATCGATCAGGCGGTCGGCAACCTTGATGACATCAAGGTTGTGTTCAATCACCAGCACCGTGTTGCCCGCATCGACCAAGCGCTGCAGCACATCGAGCAGCTGGCGGACGTCCTCAAAATGAAGGCCGGTCGTCGGCTCGTCCAAAATATAGAACGTCTTGCCCGTCTGGCGTCGATGAAGCTCCTTGGCGAGTTTCACACGCTGCGCCTCGCCACCCGAAAGCGTCGTGGCGGGCTGGCCCAGGCTCACGTAGCCCAAGCCTACATCGTACAGCGTCTGAAGCTTGCGCTTAATCTGCGGGATATTCCCAAAGAAAGCCAGTGCCTCGGTGACGCTCATGTCAAGTACGTCCGAGATGGTCTTGCCACGGTAGGTGACCTCGAGTGTCTCGCGGTTGTAGCGTTTACCGCCGCAAACTTCGCAGGGAACGTAGATATCGGGAAGGAAGTGCATCTCGATCTTGATCTGTCCGTCGCCCTTGCACGCTTCACAGCGCCCGCCACTCACATTAAAGGAGAAACGACCCGGCGAGTAGCCGCGCGCCTTCGACTCCGGCGTACTCGCAAACAGCGCGCGAAGATCATCCCACAGGCCGATATAGGTAGCAGGGTTGGAACGCGGCGTGCGGCCAATCGGCGACTGGTCGATATCGATAACCTTATCGATACACTCGATGCCCTCGATTTTCTTATACGGACCCACAGGGCGCGTCGAACGGTGAATGGCATTCGTAAGGGCAGGCGCAATGGTGTCGGTAACCAGGGAGCTCTTGCCCGATCCCGACACGCCGGTAACAACCGTAAGCGTACCAAACTCGATCTTGGCGGTAACGTTTTTGAGGTTGTTGGCTCGAGCGCCCGTAATTTTAAGGCAGCCGCGACCGGGCTTGCGCCGTTCATCAGGCACCCGGATCATTCGTTTGCCGGTCAGATAAGCGCCCGTCATCGACTCAGGACAAGCCATAATATCGGCAGGCGTTCCCGCCGCGACTACGTGTCCGCCGTTGACGCCGGCGCCGGGCCCCATGTCGATCACGTAGTCGGCGGCACGGATTGTATCCTCGTCGTGTTCGACGACGATAACGGTATTGCCGATATCGCGCAGGCGCTCGAGCGTCTTGATCAGGCGCTCGTTGTCACGCTGATGAAGACCGATCGAGGGCTCATCCAGAATATAGAGCACGCCCATGAGACCCGCGCCGATCTGCGTTGCCAGGCGAATACGCTGCGCCTCGCCACCAGAAAGCGTCGCCGAGGCACGATCGAGCGTCAGATAGTCAAGTCCAACATCGACCAGAAAACGCAAGCGCTCCAGGATTTCCTTGACGATGCGCCCGCCGATAAACTGTTGGCGCTCGGTGAGCTCCAGGCCCTCAAAAAACTCGAGCGACTCACGGCACGACAGGCAACAAACCTCGTAAATGGACTTGCCGCCCACGGTGACGGCGAGCATCTCAGGGCGCAAACGAGCGCCGTGGCAGCTCGAGCACGGTTCCTCGCGAATGTACTTCTCCAAGCGCGCCTTGGTGTTCTCGTTCGTCGTCTCGGTATAGCGTTCGTACAGGATGTTGCGAACGCCCGAAAACTTGGTATCCCACTGGCTACGACGTCCGTCGAGCTTTTGGTAGTCAACCGAGATCTTCGTATCGCCCAGGCCATCCAAGAATGCACGACGTACGCGAGGGGGCAAGTCCTCCCACGGCGTATCGGTGCCCACCTTAAAGTGTTTACAGACCGCAGCAAAAATCTGCGGGTAGTAGTTCGAATTGCCAAACAGGCTACCAAAGACTCCGTCGGCAATGGACTTCGAGGGGTCCTCGATCAGCGCCTCGGCATCAACGGTTTTCTTAAAGCCCAGGCCATCGCACTCAGGACATGCGCCATAGGGAGCGTTAAACGAAAAATCACGCGGCTGAAGATCGTCAATGGAGTGTCCATGCTCCGGGCACGCCAAGGCCAACGAATACTCCAGCAGCTCGCCTTCGGTCCCCTCGGGAGCATCACGATCGGGCAGCATGTACACGTTTACATTGCCGTGAGCCAGCGCGGTCGCCTGCTCAACAGACTCGGCGATACGGCCCAGAGAATTCTCACGGATCACGATGCGATCGACCACGACCTCGATATCGTGCTTGAACTTCTTGTCCAGATCGATCGGATCGTCGAGCGAGCGCACTTCGCCGTCGACACGCACGCGGCTAAAGCCCTCGGCGCGAAGGTCCTCAAACAGTTTGGTGTACTCGCCTTTTCGCCCGCGCACCACCGGTGCCAGCACAAACGCGCGGCGACCCTCCCCCGCCGCCAAGACTTTGTCGGCAACCTGGTCGGTCGTCTGGCGCTCAATGACGCGGCCGCATTCGGGACAGTGCGGGGTGCCCACACGGGCGAACAGCAGGCGCAGATAGTCATAAATCTCGGTTACGGTGCCAACCGTCGAGCGAGGGTTTTTAGACGTCGTCTTTTGGTCGATCGACACCGCCGGCGAAAGGCCGTCGATTGAATCCAAGTCGGGTTTGTCCATCTGGCCCAAGAACTGGCGCGCATAGCTCGAAAGGCTCTCGACGTATCGACGCTGGCCCTCGGCATAGATAGTGTCAAATGCCAGCGAACTCTTGCCCGAGCCAGAAAGACCGGTAATGACCACGAGTTGGTCACGCGGAATGGAAACATCGATATCACGGAGGTTGTGCTCACGAGCGCCGCGAATAACGATAGAAGAATCAGACATGGAAGCTCCTTGCCTCCTATTGCATCGAATCATACTGCCGATGAGTTTAGCGCACTCGACGCGCACAGATGTTCGTAATACAAGATTCGCAGACCTTTAGCTTTGCGTATCGGGCGCTTTGTTTCTCGAAATGCCGTGGAAAGGTTACAGTAATCTAATACTGAACTTAATTTGCTGTAACAGAGGAACGTCCATGACCGAAGATATCCCCCTTGAAATCACTTCGAGCGACATGGCCAATCTGCCCATATTCATCGCCGTCCTTATCGTGGCCGCCGTCGTCGTGCGCGTGTATTTTTCAATCAAACACAATGAAAAGCCGCCCATTGCCCGCGTCTTTTGGTGCGCGACGCTCCTCATCCCGCTCGGCGTGGTAGCTGCATGGGTTACGAATCAATTGCTCGTAAATGAGGACAGTTCCCTATGGCTCCTTTCTTATTCGGCGCTCGGTGCTGCCGCCGTCATACTTCTTGTCGAGCCCTTGGTTTCGGGACTTATCGACCAAACCGACCTTGCGACGGGAACGGTTGCCTGTATTTGCCGTGACATCCTTGTCATCGCCGCTGTTTCAGCGCTCTCGTTCGTTTCACTCGAAATTGCCTGCAACGAAACGTTCTATCGCATTCCCGCCAACTCATTCGGGTTTTCCGTCGGGCTGCTCGCGACGGTTCTGCTCTCCCTTTATTTGCTGGGACAGCGTCATGGAGGCGTCATGGCTCTCGTGCCCGTCGTCTGCTGCATCCTTGGCATTGCCGAGCACTTCGTCATAACGTTTAAAGGCGAAGCCATCCTGCCAAGCGATATCTTGGCCCTTGGCACCGCAATGGAAGTGAGCGAGGGATACGAGTTTACCTTTACCGCCGGAATCGTAACCTCTCTCGCCCTGCTGGAGATTTCCCTGGGGCTTCTTTCGCTCATCCGACCGCGAAAGCTCCGTACGCCCACCCATGTCTTCCCCGCTATCGCCGCTAACCTCTGTGCTTTTCTGCTAGTGACCGTTGTGGGGCTCTCAGGCTTTTCCAACATCGACTTGGAGCAGGCGCTGGATTTTGGATTTGACCGTTGGCAGCCCATCACCACGTATGCGTCTCAGGGTTTTATCACTTCGTTCACCGAAATGGTCAACGAGTTGCCCATTGAGAAGCCCGAAGACTATACGCCCGATGAGGCGCAGAGCATCGAGCAGGAGCTCGCCACCGTCTACGACAGCACATATGGCTCGAGCGAACAGCGCGCGGCGGCCGTTGCCCAGTTCAATGAAATCAAGCCGACGATTGTTGCCGTCATGAACGAGAGTTTTAGCGACCTTTCGTGCTTTGAGCAGCTCCAGGCGGCCGGGTACACCGGCCCCGCATTCTACAACTCGCTTCCCGACACACTTGTTCGCGGCACCATGCTCGCTTCGGTCGCCGGTGGCGGAACGGCGAACTCCGAATTCGAATTTTTGACCGGAGCGACAACGGCCTTTGTCGGATTAGGCAAAATCCCCTATCAGCTGTATCAGATGAATGGCGTCAACAGCCTGGCAAAGGACCTTAAAGAGCTTGGGTATACCACTACCGCTATGCACCCGCAAAACCCCGTCAACTACCATCGAGATAAGATCTATCAGCAGCTGGGCTTTGGAGACTTTCTTTCAATCGGCGATTTCGAAGGTGCGCCCTATTACCATGCCGGCGTATGCGACTACGCCACCTACGACAAGATACTCGACCTGCTTAGAACCGACGAAGCGCCGCAGTTCATCTTTGACGTCACGATGCAAAATCACGGCGGCTACGACTATGGCACCGTTCCCGCCGAAGAGCTGACAAACTATTGGGTCGAGGGAGCCAGCGAGGGCGCCAACAGCGCGCTCAACACCTATCTCACCTGCATCAACGCATCTGACCGGGACCTCGAGTACTTTATCAACGAACTCCGCAATATCGGCAGACCGGTTGTTCTTGTCTTTTTTGGCGACCATCAGCCGAGCGCCGCAACGACTCTCAACGACGAGCTGTACCCTCAGGAAGATACGGCCAGCCACGCTTTCCGTATCTATCAGTCGACATATCTCGTCTGGGCTAACTATGAGATCGCCGGCAATACCGAGCTCAACGTCTACGACACCGTCGGGGCAAACGAGATTGCAGCCATTACCCTTAATAAGATCGGCGCCCCGCTCACCAATTACCAAAAGGCCCTGCTTGCGACAAGGTCAGATGTGCCCACCATCAATGTCGCCGGCTATCTCGGTGCCGACGGGCTGCGCTACGACTTGGAATCGGAAGACAGCCCCTACGCCTCGACGATCGACAAGCTGCAGCGCATGCAATACCTCGAGTTCGCCAGCAAAGTTCAGTAAGCCCGCCCATTCGCTTGGGCCCATCGTATTGCAAGCACGCTCGGCCCAAACGCATCGCAAATGACTCCCGCTCGCAAACGAGGGTACAATGACGCTCGTGTCACATCGCGGGGCCCCGGCCCCAGCATATACAAAGGAGTCATACATGGGTTGCGAACACGCACAGGCCGCCGGCGGACAAACGTCGCCGTCGCAATTTGAGGAGAACACGCTGTCCGAGGTCAAGCGCGTCATCGCCGTGCTTTCCGGCAAGGGCGGCGTCGGCAAGTCATTCGTCACCGGCGCCATCGCGACGGAGCTTTCCCGCCACGGTCACAAGGTCGGCGTCCTCGATGCCGATATTACCGGCCCCTCTATCCCTAAGATGCTCGGTATGAGCGGACGCCACGTCCATGCCCTTGGCAACCTTATGCTGCCCGAAATCTCCGAGCACGGCGTCAAGGTTATGAGCTCTAACCTGCTGCTCCAAAACGAAACCGACCCCGTCCTCTGGCGCGGTCCGGTTATCGCGGGTGCCATCAGGCAGTTCTGGAGCGAAACCTCATGGGGCCCCATCGACTACCTGCTGGTCGACATGCCTCCGGGAACGGGCGACGTCGCCCTCACGGTCTTCCAGTCGCTGCCCGTCGATGGCATCGTCATCGTCACGAGCCCGCAGGATCTGGTCTCGATGATTGTCGCCAAGGCGGTCAACATGGCCGAGAAGATGAACGTGCCCATTCTGGGAATCGTCGAAAACATGAGCTATATCGAGTGCCCCGATTGCGGCAAGAAGATCGAAGTCTTTGGCAAGAGCAAGCTCCCCGAGGTCGCCGAGCGTTACAACCTCGAGATCCTAGGGCAGCTTCCCATCAATCCGGCACTCGCCGAGGCCTGCGACAAGGGCGAGGTTGAGACCGCACTGCCCGACGGTATGCTGCCCCAAGCCGTCTCTGCCGTCGAGGCCATTGCCCCGCACGAGACCGCCGAGGCCTAAGTGAACGCAAACGCCTCCTATGACGTCTTGGTAATCGGCGGCGGGGCCTCGGGTCTCGCCGCCGCCATTACGGCCGCACGCGCAGGCAAAAGCGCCTGCATCGTTGAGCGCGATGTTGCCTGCGGCCTTAAACTCCTTGCGACCGGCAACGGCCGCTGCAACCTTTCCAACGAATCAATTGATTTCCAGCGGTACAACCGCCCCGCATTCGTCGAATCCGTCATGGGTCCCCAGCCCGAGCAAGAGCTCGGCAGTTTCTTCTCCTCGCTGGGCATCATGACGACCTCCGAGGAGGGCCGGCTGTATCCGCGCTCCCTTCGTGCCGAATCGGTGCGCGATGCGCTTCTCAACGCTTGCAACCGCCTGGGTATCACCTTGATTTGTGGAGCAAACGTTGCCTCGGCATTCAAAGCCCCCGAGGGCTGGGCACTCCAAATAGACCGTCCCGCGCGATCACTCAAGGCAAAAAAGCACGACGACCGAAAAACGGAGGTTCGCTCGCTTCGGAAGGCGCTCGCCGACATCCCTCGCAAGAGCGAGACGCTGCAGGCAAAGGCCGTAATTATCGCTACGGGCGGCAACCCTCTCGAAATCGCGAAGACGTTCAATCTTTCCCTCACACCGCAGCATCCCGTCCTCTGCCCTGTGTCGGCATCGGTCTTCGGCGACCAGACTGCGCTCAAGACACTGGATGGCCTGCGCGTCCGCGCCCGTTTGACGCTCACCCGCAATCACGAGGAGCTCTGGCGCGAAGACGGCGAAGTGCTCTTCCGAACCTTTGGCATCTCGGGCGTTGCCGCCTTTAACCTCTCCCGTCGCGTCCAGCGCGGCGACACGATTCTGCTCGACGTTTTTCCCGACCTCTCCAAAGACGAGTTGCTCGATATGCTCAGCCAGCGAGTTGCGTTGCTCGGCGGCTTTTCACCCCGCGACCCCCGCTGGCTCGACGGCATGCTCGCCCCGCAGTTCTCTCACGTTGTCTGCACCGCATTCGAACAGTGCCACCCCGGGTCGTACGACGTCATCCATCTGGTCTCAATCCTCAAGCACTTTAAGATGCTCGTCGAGGGAACGACAGAGGAGCGTTCGGCCCAGGTCACGCGCGGCGGCGTGCCCATCGAGAGCGTCTCAGCTCCCAACCTCTGCGTGAGCAACGCGGCAGACGCCCCACTTTACATCTGTGGCGAGGCGCTCGACATCGATGCCGATTGCGGCGGTTTCAACCTTGCATGGGCTTGGATCTCGGGTATTCGCGCTGCAAGCAGCCTATAGCCGCGCAGTCTATAATCAAAACGCATTCGGGCCGTCTGGGACACCGGGCGGCCTCTTTCTTGCATCTAAGGAGACCTCGATGATCGAAATCACCCAAGTCCACGCGTCACTCGATGAGGCCGGCGATGAAAATGCCTGCCTCATTGTTGGCAAGCGAGTCGCCAAGCGCGTCCTACGTTGCAAAGACTCCGAGATCAAGTCCATCGAGCTCCACCGCAAGTCAATCGACGCTCGCAAAAAACGAGACGTCCATTTTATCCTGAGCTTTCGTGTTGAGCTGACCAGTCCCCACCTCGAGCGAGAAGCGGTCGACAGCGTTTCCGAACGTGACCGCTCGCTCGTACGCGCGATAGAAGACGATGAGCCTTCATTCCCCTCCCCCATTTCCGACGCATCCAAAGAGCGCCCCGTCGTTGTCGGCGCCGGATGCGCCGGCCTTTTCGCTGCGCTCACGCTCGCCGAAGCAGGTCTTAAGCCCTTGCTTATCGAGCGCGGCGACCCGGCATTTCGCCGCTCGCAGGCGATCGACCTCTTTCTAAAGGAGCGCATCCTCGACCCCGAGAGCAATATTCAGTTTGGTCTGGGCGGCGCGGGGACCTTCTCGGACGGCAAGCTCAATACGGGAACAAAAAATCCCGCCCATCGCCTTATCCTCGAAACCTTCGTCGAGGCGGGTGCGCCCCGCGATATTCTGTGGGATGCCAAGCCGCACATTGGCTCCGACATCCTTCCCAAGGTTGTCACCGCTATATCCCAGCGCACCGAGCAGCTCGGAGGTGTCGTCCGTTATCGAACGAAGCTCGTCGACATTCGCACCGACGCGTCTGGCGCCATCACCGGTATCGATGTCCAATCGTCCCAAGACGCCGCTTACGAGCCAATCGAAACAAAGCACCTCATCCTCGCCTGTGGGCATTCTGCTCGCGATATTTTTGAGCTCCTTAAGGACCACAACGTGGCCCTCGCACAAAAGACCTTTGCCATGGGCGTTCGCATCGAGCATCCGCAGCGCGACATCGACCGAGCCCAATATGGAGCCTTGGCGGGACATCCTGCCCTCGGAGCAGCCCCCTACAAGCTCGTCGCCCATCTTCCCAACGGCCGCAGCGTGTTCTCGTTTTGCATGTGCCCCGGCGGGCAGGTTGTCGCCGCCTCTTCCGAGCAGGGCCACCTGTGCGTCAACGGCGCCAGCCTCAATGCCCGCGACGGACGCAACGCAAACGCTGCCCTGCTCGTTAACGTCACGCCTGAGGACCTTCCCAACGATGACCCGCTCGCCGGCATCGAGCTCCAGCGCGCCTGCGAGGCGGCCGCCTATCGCCTGGGCGGTTCCAACTGGAACGCACCGGCACAACTCGTCGGAGATTTCCTCGCAGGACGCGCCAGCAAGGCGCCCGGAAAGGTAAAGCCCACCTATCCGCTCGGTGTGACCTGGACGACAATTGACGAAGCCCTGCCGCAGCATATCGTCGAGTCGCTCCGCCTGGGACTTCCCCTACTCGGAAAAAAGCTACGAGGCTACGACCGTCCCGATGCCGTTCTTACCGGCGTGGAGACTCGTTCGAGCTCACCGGTCACTGTCACCCGAGACCGAACGTGCCATGCCGTGTCGACCCCGGGCCTCTACCCTTGTGGTGAGGGAGCTGGATATGCCGGCGGCATCATGAGCGCGGCCACCGACGGCATCCGTTGTGCCGAAGCCCTGATCGCGGACCTCTAACGCACGAATTCCAGCGCGCAAAAGACACAGGCCCCGAGCTCCACAGGGAACTCGGGGCCTGTTCGCTATTTCTTAAACCGTGCACCCTGGCGTTTTCTGCCCGATGCGAACGTGGAACCCTTGCGGGCCTGCGAGCGTAAGCGCTCGATCGTCTCGTCCTCAGACGCACCCTCGAGCATCGCCCGAATCTGAACGACGGCATCGCGCAGGCGCGCCGCCTCCTCAAAGTCCATAGCGGCAGAAGCGTTACGCATATCCTCTTCCATGGTTTCGACGATCCGCACAAGCTCGTCATGCGGCAGTTCTTCCAACTGCTCCGCAAGTGTCTGCTCGGGCGCCACCGTTTCCGGCACGCCGCCCTCGCCCGACTCATCGGGCGTATAGAATGCGCCATGGCCAAGAGAGTCGCCCTTCGAGCGTCCCTTGGAGCCCACAGTTTTTTCGGCCTCGGCAATAAAACTTGAGATGTCGTTGATGGCCTTGCGCACTGTCTTGGGCACAATGCCATGTTCTTCGTTATATGCCATCTGAATCTCGCGACGGCGCTGCGTCTCCTCGATGGCCTCTTTCATCGAATCGGTCACAACGTCTGCATACATGATGACTTCACCATCGGCGTTACGGGCCGCACGGCCAATCGTCTGAATCAGCGAACGGCGGTTGCGCAAGAAGCCTTCCTTATCGGCATCGAGAATTGCCACCAGTGAGACCTCGGGGAGATCCAAGCCCTCGCGAAGCAGGTTGATGCCAACGAGAACATCGATCTTGCCCTCGCGCAGCGTTCGCAGGATCTCGACACGGTCCATTGTCGCCGTATCAGAGTGCATGTAATTGACCTTAATGCCTGCGTCGAGCAGATGGTCGGTCAGGTCCTCGGCCATGCGCTTGGTCAACGTGGTCACCAGCACGCGCTCCTTGCGGGCAACGCGCTCGCGAATCTCGTCCTCAAGATCGTCAATCTGGCCGCGAACTGGACGCACGTCAATCTTGGGGTCGAGCAGGCCAGTCGGACGAATAATCTGCTCCACATCGTTTTGGCTCACCCGCAGCTCGTAGTCGCCCGGCGTGGCCGAAACATAGATAAACTGGGGTATCCTTGCCTCAAACTCATCGAAACGAAGCGGGCGGTTATCGAGCGCCGAGGGCAGGCGAAAACCGTGTTCCACCAGCGTCACCTTACGCGAGCGGTCACCTTCGTGCATGCCGCGAATCTGCGGCACCGTCACATGGCTCTCATCGATGATGCAGAGCATATCCTTGGGAAAGTAATCGATTAGGGTAAACGGCGGCTCACCCGGCTTGCGACCGTCCAGATGACGCGAGTAGTTCTCGATGCCGTTGCAAAAGCCCATCGTCTCGAGCATCTCAAGATCATAATCGGTGCGCTGCTGCAGACGCTGCGCCTCGAGCAACTTGTCGGTCGCCTTGAGCTCCGCCACGCGCTTCTCGCACTCTTCGCTGATCGATTTCAGAGCCGCCTTGACCTTCGGCTTCTCGGTCACGTAGTGCGATGCCGGCCATACAGGGATGGCCTCGTACTCACGAAGCATCTCACCGGTGACCTCATCGATCTCGGCAATCAGCTCGACCTCGTCGCCAAAGAACTCAAACCGCAACGGATGCTCGGCATAAGGCGGATACACGTCGACAACATCGCCGCGCACGCGGAACGTGCCGCGTGCCAGGTCATAGTCATTGCGATCATATTGAATGTCGATAAGTGCATGGATAAAGTCATCGCGCTCGAGCGGCACCTTCTTGTCGACGTTTGGAGCCAGACCTGCATAGTCCTCAGGAGAGCCAATGCCATAGATACACGAGACCGATGCGACAACGATCACATCGCGTCGAGAGAGCAGCGATGCGGTCGCCTGATGTCGCAGCATCTCAACCTCTTCGTTAATCGAGGAGTCTTTCTCGATATATGTATCGCTTTGCGGCACATACGCCTCGGGCTGATAGTAGTCGTAGTACGAGACGAAGTAGACCACAGCGTTGTTGGGAAAGAACTCTTTGAGCTCGCTCGCAAGCTGAGCGGCGAGCGTTTTATTCGGAGCCATGACCAGCGTCGGCTTTCCCAGGGCCTCAATAGTCTTTGCCATCGTGAAGGTCTTGCCCGAACCAGTCACGCCCAGCAAAACCTGATAGCGGTCTCCGTCCCTCACACCCTGCACAAGCGACTCAATGGCTTTAGGCTGAGAGCCTGCAGGGTCATAGGGAGACACGACCTTAAACGGCACGTCAGAGCCTTCAACGCCAAAGCGCTTAAGTTCACCACCAACGCGTTCTACTTCAAATTCCGCCATGGATACTCCTAACTCATATATCTGCAGTATACGCAGGCGGCAGGCATAGTCCTATACGAACCGATCGGGATAGAGGGTTTTGTAGCGAACCCAGGCATTATTGACACGAATCAGATACGCCTGCGTCTCGGGAAAGGTGATTGCATTATGAAGCGACGTACTCTGCTGCGCCCATCCGTCGACATTGCCCATGCCGGCGTTATAGGCGGCAATGGCACTGTCAGTCGACCCGTTAAAATACGCTAGAAGATACGAAAGATACGCACAGCCAAACTCGATATTCGTAGCCGGATCGTTAAGGTTGTCGGCCGAATACTCGCCACCGTCGACAAGGCCCTTGGCGATCATATCCTGGGCAGTCTCGGGCATCAGCTGCATCAATCCCTGAGCACCCTGATTCGACTCGGCCTCGGGATCCCAATTCGATTCAGACTTAATGACAGCGCACACCAGATACGGATCCAGATTATGCGAAATACTGGATTGCTTTACATACGCCTCGTAGTCAATCGGATACAGCGGCTTAAAGAAAGCGGCAGGAGCATATGAGTAAACGAATGAGATAAGGCCGAAGGCAAAAACGGCAGCCAGCGGTATAAGGCGATACCACGTAAGGAAACGTGTCTTAGGCATCGGCCTCCTCCTTATCCGCTACATCCCCGAACCCATGGCGCGAAAGCCATGCGTCCAGTTGTTCAAAGAGCGAGTTATCGTCTGCCGCATTGTCAATCACAGTTGTAGCGAGATTGCACAGCGCAGACTCTTCGGGCTGGCAAGCAGAACGGGCATCAAAATCAGATGGCTCCATGCCACGTTGAATAGCGCGCTCGCGACGAACTGACAAAGGGGCGCTGATGACCAAAATTTCATCAGCCAAGCCAAATGCATCCTCAAAACCAGTCGGAGCAGAAACCTCGACCACCGCAAAAGGATAACGGGGAGATGAAACCGTACAACAAACCGGATCGAGAATCCTAAGCGAAAGCTGTTCAATCAGAATGGGATGCACGATGTCATTGAGCCGTGCGACCGAATCAGGAGAAGCGAAAGCTCGAGAAGCGAGGATGCCGCGGCGAATGCCGCCTTCCTCATCCAAAATGTCCCAACCGAATTCATCCGCGAGTGTATTGACGATATCAGAGCCCGGCACATACAGCGATTTTGCAAGCTCATCCAGATCGATAAGCATAGCGCCACGAGATTCGAAATAGCGGCAGGCAGTTGACTTACCCGAAGCAATATTGCCCAAGACAAATACGGTAAACATCAAGCCCTCCCTAACGCCAATGCGAGTAATTATCGCTCAAATACACTAGATGGACTCAAAATACAGCCAAACAGTAAGAGCACATACGGGGGAGCTAGGTCCCAAAGTACAACGTATATACAACGCAAAAAAGGGGGAGGCCGCGAGGCCTCCCCCTTCTCAGTTCAAGCGTACGGCTCG
>CATXXC010000006.1 GCA_958403385.1 uncultured Collinsella sp. | reverse complement strand
AACGATATGGCACCGTGGGGACACATGTATGTCAATCCTGGTCTAACAGAGCCTTATCTTTTGCATCGACCGTGGCTGTAGCCTCCAAAAGGTCAATGAAGAGCTGTATCGCTTTGGCGAGGAAACGGTGAGTTAGTGGCCAATGGCTGAGCTGGCTGTTGCCGAAACAACTATGCGAACGAACAGGGTGCGGACACCATGGGGTGTCCGCACCCTGCGTTATGATGGACGCCATGGATACTCAGAGCCCAACATATTCCGATGACGAGCTGACTGCTTCACTTGCCGAGCATTTGGCGTCGCTCGACCGCGATGACAGCTATCGTGTGGAGCGCGTGCTCAAGTGCTCGGATGTCGAGACGACCGAACTCGTCTATTTTGAGGGCTCTGGCGGCGGGTCTCTCGGTCCCTTTGTCCGCAAGCGCATCGATGCTTCGGCGCAGATTGGCGGGGCCTACGAGCGCCTGTTTGCGGCTCAGCGGGCCGGACGCCGTTTTGAACACTTACCCCGGATTGTCGATTGCCGCCGCGCGGGCGAGGAGCTCGATGTGGTGATGGAATATGTCGAAGGCGAGACGCTCGAGGCGCTCGTGGGGCGCCTGGGCGCGACGCCCGATTATGCCCGCGAGCTGTATCCCGTTCTGTGTGAAGCGGTGGGCGAGCTGCATGCTGGTTTTGCAGCTGCGGGGGAGCCAGGGGTACCGGTAATCCATCGCGACCTTAAACCCTCGAACATCATCGTATCGGGCGTGAGGTATGCGGCCGATGCTGGCATGACCTTCTCGTCGTTGGTGATTATTGACCTGGGAATCGCGCGCGTATGGCGCGATGGCGCCGATGCCGACACCGTCAAGTTTGGCACGCGACCCTATGCGCCGCCCGAGCAGTATGGGTTTGGGCAGACGAGTGTGCGCAGCGACGTGTACGCGCTGGGCGCCCTGTTGTTCTTCTGCTTGACGGGAGTCGACCCTAAACCAGGGCTCGACATGCGCGAGCAATGCGAGGCGCGCGGTATTCCCACTCCACTTTCCGATGCCGTCTGCATGTCGATGGCGCTCGATCCGGCCAAGCGTTTTGCGAGTGCGGAAGCATTGGGACGGGCGACGCGCGCGGCATACGATCTGAGTCGCCCCGTGCGGCCTCCTGCGCCTGCGCCTGTCCGTACTCCAGACTCGGAGACAGTGTTGGCGTCCCAAGGGCTCCAGAAACCCGCAGGGCTTCCTGGCCCTGCCGCCTCCGCTGCATGCGGTCTGCTCTCTCGCGTTCCGGAGTCTCTGGGGCGCATTTGGAATACGCTCGTCTGCTTCTCGCTGCTTGTGTTCTTTGCCGGTAGCCACTTTGCCGTCTTTCACCCCACGGGAGCAAACCAAAGCTACCCGACGTGGCTTCTCATAATCGAGTATTTTTTCTTTGTCGATGGCCTTATGGTGCTTATGCATTTTGCGCTGCTCGATAAGCGCCGTCTTCGTCGGCGATTCGCATTGCTCGACAGCTATCGCGGCAAGAAGCTCGCGAAGCTCTTGCTCAAGGCATTGGGTGTGCTGCTCCTATGCATGATCGTCATAGTCGCGGTTGCCAATGCGACCGGCGTCGTCGATACCTCCGCTACCTAAAAGAAAAGGGCCCCATTGGGGCCCTTTGCAGTTGCACTTAGATGCGGTTCATCTGAGCGGCGACTTTGTTGTACCAGTCCTGCCACGTGGGCGGGCAGTACTTTTTGGCCGCTGCCGGGGTAAGGGTGGAGCCGTAGTTGGCGCCCAGATAGGCAACGTGAGCGGAGATGCCCTCGCTCCAGCTGCCAAAGCTGCGCCAACCGCCGCCACGTGCACTCCAGCCCCAGGCGTTGTAAGAATTGGCGCAATAAGCACCCTTGGTGCTCTCGATGCAGGCGATGGCGGGGGACCAACGGGGGTCGACACCGGTATTCCAAGCGGCGACGGCAAAGTTATAGCCCTGGCCTGCCATGGGGGAGCCGGCGAGATAATTGTCGATGCGGCTCGTCCACTCATTAATGAACGAATCGTAATCGGAGCTACCGGTATTGGCGTTGTTCACCGTGGTGTCGATGGTGGTGTTGGTGTTGGTGGCCTGGCTGCTGGAATTGCTGCCGCTTACGCCCTCGCCCGAGAGCTTTTCGGCGGCAGCGGCCTTATCGGCCTCAAGCTTGGCAAGCTCGGCGGCATTTTCCTGCTCGGCTTTTGCCTGTGCCTCGCTGCGGAGCTGCTGGGCCTGCGCCAGCGCATCCTCGGCGTTTTTCTGCTCCGCCTCAAGCTGAGACTTGGCCTGCTGGAGCTCGGCCTTGTTCTGCTCGAGTTCGGTTTGCATATTATTGAGCTCTTCGATCTCGTCGACGCTCGAGCTCGTGATCTGGTTGGTGTATTTGCAGGTCGTGATGAACTCACCCAGGCTCTGCGCGTTGACCAGGAAGCTCACGATGGGGTTAGTGCCCTTCTGGTACTTGTACAGATCGCGCATGGCGGAGCTTGCCTTGGCCTGCTGCTCGGGAAGCTTAGCCTCGATTTCCTCGATGCTTGCCTCATTGGAGTCAATCTGCTTTTGCAGGTCATCGAGCTTGGTGCGGGCGTCGTTGTAGGCGCTCGTAGCGGCTTCGATCTTCTGCTGGGCTGCGGAAAGCTGGTCCTGCGTTGCCTGCGAGGCGGCATACGCCGCAACGGGGGAGAGCATCGGCGTGGCCGTCAGCGCAACGGCGAGCGCGGCGCTCGTGATGATACGAGCCGGCTTCGACGCAATGAGCGCTGCGGTGCGATGATTCGAATGCTGCATCCAGTCCCTCTGCAATCAATCGTAGGTTATGGTTCGAACGGTATTCTACTACTGCTTTCGACCTCAACTTGAACCTTAAAGGTCCCAAAGGGTCAAGTTGAACTTGAGGCTTTGGCTTTGACCTGCAGTTATGATGAATTGTTGAGAAACCATAGAGTTCAACTTTAACGTTACAGAGCCCTGTTTGAGAGGAGTTTTGGGCTGTAAAAGCCATCTCAACGTGGGGTTTTATAACTACAGCGTGCCCTTCTGGCGAGCCCGCTCAATCTCTTCGAGGGCCTCGGCGGGGGTGAACGAACAGGTGCCGTCGCCGAGTTTGATTACCTGGATATCGTCGCCGGCGTAGACCTCTCCGCCCTTTAGTACCACGCCGAAAACGCCCTCGTGGGGAAAGATGCAGTCGCCGGCGAGATAGTAGATGGCGCAGCGTGTGTGGCAGGCCTTGCCGATTTGGCTGATTTCGACAAGCACCTCGCTGCCAAGCTTGAGCTGCGTGCCCAAGGGGAGCGAGAGCAGGTTGATGCCCCGGGTTGTGAAGTTCTCCCCAAAGTCACCCTCGTGTACGTCGAGCCCGCGTGCCTGCGCCGTCTGGATGGACTCCGCGGCTAAAAAAGAGACCTGGCGGTGCCAATGCCCGGCGTGCGCATCGGTGGCGAGGCCAAATTGCTCTATAACGGTGTCGTGTCCATCGGCGACGGGCGACTTGCGCGTGCCCTTGTGCGCCGACGTGTTGATCGAGACGATGCGGGCGGGTCCGTTGTAGGCGTCGTTTGCCATGCACAGGGGAGCGGTCGCTTTCGCACGTTCCGCCAGCTCGCGCTTCGCGGCATTGAGGATGGGATTATCGGTCGGATGGTCTTGGGGCACGTGTGCGCCTTTCGTTTGAGGATGTCAATACGCTGAATCCTACAACAATGGTAGGTTCATTGCCCATTGTCATACAACGGTGAGCGCCGTCTTCGTGCTGGCCTTCGTGCTGGACGATTACGTCGATTGCCATAGATACGGTGGAGCTTTGGGCGCCGGCGGCTTGGCACGCTAGAATAAATCAGTTGCGCAAAGACCGCCCGTTGTGTGGGCAGTTCATGATAGGAAGTTTCCATGGCATTGCAATTTACAGAGCGCGAGTTCATTCCCGTGCTGCTTGGTGGCGACATCAACGCCTATTCGGTGGCGCGCGCCTTCTACGAGGAGTACCAGGTCAAGAGTCTGGTCTTTGGCAAGTATCAGACGGGTCCCGCGTACCGCAGCCAGATTATCGACTACACGCCCAACGTGGATATCGACACCATGCCCGTGATGCTCAAAACCGTCAACGGCATTGCCCAAGCGCATGCCGACAAGACGATTGTCCTTGTGGGTTGTGGCGACAACTATGTCGCTCTCGTGGCTCAAGCCAAAGATGCTCATGAGCTGGCGGATAACATCGTCGCTCCCTACGCGCCCTACAGCATGCTCGAGCAGTGCCAGAAGAAGGAGATCTTCTACGAACTGTGCAAGAAGCACGGTGTGCCCTATCCGCATACGTTTACCTTTACCAAGGCGATGCTTAATGCCCAGGGTGAGGCGCCTGCCGAAGTGCTCGACCAGATCGATTTTCCTTACCCGATGATTCTGAAGCCTTCTGACGGCATCATGTGGTGGCAGCATGAGTTCGAGGGCCAGAAGAAGGCCTATGAGATTGCCGACCGCGCCGAGCTGGAACAGGTCATTCGCGATTCGTATGCCAGCGGCTACACCGACGACCTGATCTTGCAGGATCGCGTGCCCGGCAACGACGAGTACATGCGCGTGCTCACCAGCTATTCTGATCGCAACGGCAAGGTTCGCATGATGTGCCTTGGTCACGTGCTGCTCGAGGAGCATCAGCCCCATGGCGTCGGTAACCATGCCTGTATCATTACCGAGCCCAACGACGAGCTTATGGGTGGCGTGCGCAAGCTGCTCGAGGACCTTCACTTTGTGGGCTATTCCAACTTTGACGTTAAGTACGACGAGCGCGACGGCTCGTTTAAGTTCTTCGATTTCAACACGCGCCAGGGCCGCAGCAACTACTACGTTACCAACAGCGGCTTTAACGTTGCCAAGTATGTGGTGGACGAGTATGTGTTCAACCGTCCGTTTGAGCCGGAGTTTGTGACGGCTCAGGACGAGGCCCTGTGGATGGTCGTCCCCATGGGCGTCGTCGACAAGTACGTCAAGGATCCCGAGCTGCGCGCTAAGGTGCATCGCCTGGACAAGGAAGGCAAGGGCGCCGACCCTTCGTTTATGAAGGGCGACTTTGTCTTTAACCGCTGGCTGCGCATGTGGCACACCAAGCTGCGCCACTTTAAGCTGTTCAAGACGTATTACAAGTAGATGAGCGCGGCGCCCGTCCGGTTTGCATCGGGCGGGCGCGGGTATGATACGCGCAATTGCGTGGGCGTCACCAAGGAGGCGGCGATGGAAAAGCTGGGAGTTATCGGCGGCATGGGCGCCGAGGCCACGTCGTATTACTACGACCAGGTGGTACGTCATACGGCGGCTACGTGCGACCAGGAGCATATCGACATGGTGGTGCTTTCCAAGTCGACCATGCCCGACCGCACGCTGGCCATCAAGACCGGTGAGCATGCCGAGCTGCTGGCGACCATGAAGGAGTGCGCCCAAGCGCTCGAGTCGCTGGGCTGCGCGCACATAGCGATTCCCTGCAACACGTCACACTACTTCTACGACCAGATCCAGTCGTTTACGAAGGTGCCGATTATCCACATGCCGCGCGAGTCGGTGCGCTATGCTCTGGCCGGCGCGGTGATGGGGGAGTGCGAGTTCGACCCCAACCTGAGCATGCCGGCCGAGCCGGTGCACAAGATCGGCATCATGGGCACCGACGGTACCGTGGGCGCAGACGTCTATGGGCGCGAATGTGAGACCGCGGGCGTTGAGGTCGTCTATCCCAGCGAAAAGCGTCAGGCCGACGTGATGTCGCTCATCTACGACGATGTGAAGGCCGGGCGCGAACCCGATATGGACAAGTTCGACCGCGTGATGTGGGAGTTCGCCCGTAGCGGCTGCGACCGCGTCATCCTGGCCTGCACGGAGCTCTCGGTGCTGCAGAAGTATCGCGAGATGCCCGAGATCACCCTCGATGCGATGGATGTCCTGGTACGCGAGTCCATCATTCGCAGCGGCGTCCCCTACCGCCTGTAGCCCTCGACCTGCCAAAAAGGGACAGGTTTATTTTGGTAGGCGGTATCTGGGAAAACAGTAAAGGCCTCGGCTCGTTTGGTGCGAGCCGGGGCCTTTTGCGTTTGTCGGTTGCTGCCAGCGATTGCTAGAACAGGAAACCGATGGCGATAAGGGCGATGCTGACGATAAGTACGGCGATATCCAGGCCTTTGATGGGGTAGCGCTTGTACGAGCTCGCACGCGTGCGCAGGTAGAAGCCGCGCTGCTCGGCGGCAAGCGCGGTGGCATCGGTCTTGCCCACGCTCGAGATAAGCAGTGGCACGCACAGCGGCAGCATGAGCTTGAGTTTCTTAATAGGATTCTTAGTGTCGTATTCGACGCCGCGTGCAGTCTGCGCCTCCATGATGGCGTTCATTTCCTGGCCAAATACCGGCACAAAGCGCAGTGCCGTGGTAAAGGTGAAGGCATAGCGATACGGTACGTGCAGCACCTCGACGCAGGCGTTGGCGAGGTCGTTGAGTTTGGTCACCATAAGCATGAGGATGAGTGGCAGCGCCACACCCAACAGGCGTAGGCAGGCCTTCGATCCGGTAATGAGGCCCGTGTCGGTGATAAAGCCCCACACGATGTTGCCATCGCGCATAAAGGCCAGCTGAAGTACCAGCATGATAAGCGCGAGCGGAATCAGCAACTTGAGCAGCGAGAACAGACGGTTGACGACGCCGGCATAGGCACCCAGCGCAAGGGTGAGTGCCAAAAAGCCTAGCAGCGCCACGTAGGAGTCGGACAAGAAGATGCCGACGATGATGGCGGCGGCGAGGCCCAGTTTGACGACGGGGTTCAGGTGATGCAGCAGCGTATCGCCCGGCATGTAGTCGATGACGTTAACCACGGTGGATCATCTCCTTGGTAATTCGAACGACATCGGTGACCTCGCTCACCTGCGCAAAAGCGGGCGAGACGGAAGATGCCAGACGGCGCGAGAGTTCAATAACCTGGGGAGGCTCCACGTAGGCACGCCGCATGAGATCGATGTTCGAGAATAGCTCGTGCGTGCGGCCGCGGTCGAGGATGCGGCCGTCGGCCATGACTACGATGCGCTCGGCAAAGTCGGAGACGACTTCCATGTCGTGGCAGACCATGATTACAGCGCAGCCGCGCTCGGCCATGGTGCGTACGGTTTCCATGACGGTCATGCACTCGCGGTAGTCAAGGCCGCTCGTGGGCTCGTCGAGCACCACGATTTTGGGTTCTACGACCACGACAGAGGCGAGTGCTACCATCTGGCGCTGACCGCGCGAGAGCGAGAAGGGCGCCTCGTCGGCCGGCAAGCCAAAGCGGTCGATGACGAGTTGGGCGCGACGCAGTGCCTCGGCACGGTCGATGCCGGCAAGCTCCAAGCCAAAGGCGACCTCGTCGAGCACGGTGTCCTTGCAGATCTGGCGGTCGGGGTTTTGGAAGAGCGTTGCGACCTCGCGGGCGATACGGCTCGTGGGGACGGCTGCGGTATCCAGTCCCGTGACGCGCACGCTGCCCGAGGCGGGCTTAAGCAGGCCTGTGAGCAGCTTGGTAAGTGTGGTCTTGCCGGCGCCGTTTTGGCCGACGATGCCCACGAGCTCGCCGGGATAGAGGGTCAGGTTGAGGTCGTGGACGGCGGCGCCGCCATTGGGATAGGCAAACTCAACGTGATTGAAGGTGAGCACGGGCTCGGCGTCCTTGGCGTGCGGGCGCAACGACGGTGCGTGCGGTGAGCCGGCGGGTGCCTGAGTGTCGCTGCTTGCGTGTGCGGGGTCGACGATGCCCGTAATCAGGCGCTCGGCCTCATCAACATCCAAACAGGGAGAGCCGCTGGCCAGGCCATCGGCCTCGAGGCTGTTGAAAATGCGCGTGACACGCGGGCAATCGACGCCGATGGCGCGGAGCTCATCGGTGTGCGCGAAGACCTCGTGCGGCTTGCCCTGTAGCGCGATTTCGCCATGATTGAGCACGAGCACGCGGTTGCAATACTCCGAAAGCAGGGCGACTTTTTGCTCAACGACGACGATGGTGATGCCGAGTGCACGGTTGGCCTCACGCAGGGTCTCGAAGACCAGCGTGGAGCTGGCGGGGTCGAGCGCCGCGGTGGGTTCGTCGAGCACGAGCACACGCGGACGCATGGCGAGGATGGCGGCGATGGCAACCTTTTGCTTTTGGCCGCCCGAAAGTGTGGCGATCTCGCGGTCACGCAGGTCGCTGATACCGACGGTCTTAAGCGTCTCGCTCACACGTTGCTCGATCTGGCCGTGGGGAACGCCAAAGTTCTCCAGGCCAAAAAGCATCTCGTCCTCGACGACCGAGGCGACCATTTGCGTGTCGATGTCCTGCAACACACTGCCGACGATCTGCGATACGTCGGTGAGCGAGACCTCGCAGGTGTCATGGCCGTCAACCATGACGGATCCAAAGAACGTGCCGGTGTAGTGGTGGGGCACGGCTCCCGACAAGCAGGCGGCAAGTGTGGACTTGCCGGCGCCCGAAGGCCCGATAATGCCGATAAAATCTCCTCTGTTCACGCCGAGCGAGATATGCTTAAGCGCCTGCTCGGTCTGCGTGCCATAGGAGAACGAGACATCGTCGACGTTGATGATCGTTTCCATGGATACCTTTCATAGTCATCGGGGACGTTCTTAAATGACTAGTCAATTAAGAACGTCCCCAAAAGCTAGTTGCTTGGGACAGTCTTTGGTGGTGAAGTACGGAGGCGGCTTTACGAGGTGCCCCAGGTTGGCGCGAAAGAGGAACGAAGCGTACTTGGGTACGCGAGCGACGAATGAACGCCAAGATGGGGTGGCTCGTAAAGCCGGGCAGGTTAGTTGAGCTTAAGGGACTTCTGGATGGGCAGGTAGAGAGCGCCGACCAGGATGGCGTTAAAGACGGCGGTCATGGCGACGACGGGCAGCATGGCAGCGGCGAGCTCGCTCACCACGCCGAGCATGGCCATCTTGATGACCATGAAGATGACGCCCGAGACAAAGGTGGTCACGAAGGCTGCGACGATGGCGACGGCGGGCTTAACCTGGCCATCCTTGGCGGCAGCGTTGACAATGACGGCCATGAGCATGGCAGCGATGCCCTCGGCGGCAAAATCGACAAACGGCGAGGTGGTGGTGATCTGGATCACGGCGGCCGAGATCAGGCCGATGACGAGTGCCTGACCGATGTTGGGACGAACGACCAGGATAGTGAGGCAGAAGGCCGAGATAATGAACTCGGGGCTGATCATGCCGCCCGAGATGCCGGAGATGGCCTTGCCGACGGTGAAGTTGAGGATGAAGCCGGCGGCAAGCAGGATGGCGAGCAAGACGAGGGCGCGGACGTCGAGTTTGCCGCGGTCGGCGGTCTGGACGGTGCGGGGCTGGGCGGTGGTGGTGTTCTGAGACATGGTGAAAATCCTTTCGGAAGGGAAGTGCAAGAGAAGAAAGCGGAGGCGCGTGATGCGAATGCGATCGGGCTCGAGATAGAAAAAGGCCCCCGGTCGAAACCGGAGGCCTTCCAATCACCTAGAGCGCAAAAACAGGCATGAGAGACTCACTGTCGACCGATCGTATTCGCATCACGCCACCACCAGTTGTTGAGAGACGTCATCGTGTCCTTCATATTGGTGACTCCTTTCGTGATGCCATGGCGCGGTCGCACCTAGTTGCTGTTGCGCTGCACTATAGCACAGCAAAGTGTGTGCGGGGAAATCTTTTTTGAAAAGATTTCGGCGACGTTTCCCGCCGGTCGAATGGGCGGCTGGGCGGGCGGGCGACTTTGGCCATCCCGCCCGCACCTTAAGGTGTGGGGTTCTTAGGCCTTCTTGCGACGATAGAGCACGAAGCCGCAGACACCGATGACGACGACGGCGCCAACGGCCATGGCGGCCATGTTGTTGCCCTCGGACTTCTCCTCGGTCGCCTCTTCCTCAACCTCGGGCTCGGCAACGTCCTTATCGGAGAGGGCCTCGTCGGCATAGGTGATGGACTCGACCAGGCAGTCGTTGTCGGCATTGTAGTCACTCGGGACGAACTCCTCGGAGAAGTCGCCCTCCTTGAGGTAGTCACGCATTTCCTCGAGCATGGCCTTGCACTTGAGGTAGGTGTTCTTGGTGGCAGCCTTGCCGGCCTTGTTGGCCAGGGCGGTGCGGGCCTCGGTGTTCTCGGCGGCCTGCATGGCCTCGTCGACGGTCAGGTTCTGCTCGATGAGCTCCTTCTGCAGGGCGTCGAGGTAGGCGCGGACGCCGGTAGCGCAGTGATCGCGGTTCTCATAGGCGAGCGTGTTGATGTCCATGAGGACGTAGTTGATGGAGTTCTTGGGCTCCTCGTTGTTCACGACGTCTTCCTCTTCGCAGTGATCGAAGGAGACATCCTGATCGCTGAAGTAGGGGCTGACTTCGGTGAGCAGTGCGGAGTAGAGGGGGATAGCGACGGAGAACTCGGCGTTGGAGAGCATCTCCCACTGGATGGTCGCGATCTCGGGGTCCATGCCGTGGCGGATCTGGAAGGTGTGGATCTCGGTGTTGCGGTTGGAGCCGATAGCATAGGCGCCGTCGGTGTTGGCATTGAGGCCGGCGACATTCTCGCCGCGAGCAGCGAAGCTGCGGATCATCTCAAAGGTGTTCCAGTCGGACTTGCCGGGCTGGAAGAACAGCGGCTGCATCTCGTGGACCAGGGCGCCGGTCGTGGCGCGAGCATCTTCACGCTCGTCCTTCACGATCTCGTAGTCAGTGCCTTCAGCCAGCGGGGCCATGAAGTAATCGCGACCCTGGATATAGCGCGACCACTGGTGCATACCGGCCTCGCCGATCTCCTCGCCGTAGGTTTTGGCGACGTCGAACTTGCCGTCGGTGTACTCGGCAAAGCCCTTCTCCTTGGGCATGGACTCGATGCCCTCGGAATGGAGACAGTTCTCGGTGTCATCGAGGTCTACGTTATAGGTGAGGTTGCCGATGTTGGGGTTGAGCGAGGCGATGTCATCGGCGAGCTTCATAGCAATCCACTGATGGCCGGAAAGCGCGGCGAACAGCCAGGTCTCGGTACTGTCGGCGATGATGATCTGGTCGTTGGAGCAGACGCCCTGCTCGTCGATCAGGCTGCCGATGAGCTCGACGCCCTCGCGGGCCGTGGCACTCTCGCCCAGGATGACGCTGGCATAGCTGTACTCGCCAATGCCAGTCTCCTCGGTGATGGGATCGGCCTCTTCGGCCTTCTCGTTATAGGAGGTGCTCAGCGTGGCAGAGCAGGAAACGCCCTTCTCGTTGATGCCAGCCTCGGAATATGCGTCGTAGCGATCTTCCCACTGAGAGGGGTTGTCGCGAACGAAGGTGTAGCGGTAGGTTGCGCCCTTGGACTTGTATTCAAAACCGGACTCGACCGAGGTGTACTCGTTGCCGTCCTTGTGTGCGGGCTCAATGCCAAAGTGCTTGACATAGCGCGGACCGAAGTCCTCGGAACGGCCGTAGTACGTGTCGCCGTCTGCCGTAAGCTTGCTGCCCATGTAGATCTGGGTGCAGGCGAGCGCCGAAGTCGGCATGGCCATGATGGCCGCTGCTCCAAACGCAAGGCCGCAGCCGAGCTTTTTGAGCGTGTTGACAGGATGAGTAAACCTCATGATCCCTCCCAACCGTTGAAACCCCGCGGAACCGTGCAGGATTTCAGCTAATAAATATATCTATTAGCCTATCGGAAGTCTAAATAGTATTCATCTATTTCGATGAAATACTCGATGAGCGTCCTAAAATATGCGATGAGCGGACAAGAATACTCATTATCTAGCTTTAGTTAAATAAAGACGCCCTGCAATTACTGTATCTGAATAAAGCGCCTTGCACGGGGCACAAAGAAAAATCCCCCGCTGTCTGGCAAATGCATAAACAACGGGGGAAACGATAATTGGATGAATATCATACCAATGTGGAATTACTTCTTCCGGCGGTGGATCACGTTAATCGCATAGCCGACGAGCATGGCCAAGACGATGACGATAAAGCCAATCAGGGGGTTGTCGTTCATGGGGTCCTCCTATTTTCCGAGCGGGGAGAATTCGTCGACGATGAGGTCGAGGCATTGCGGAAGCGCGCGGGCTCCAAAGACGCCCGAGTTGCTGGAGATGATCTCGCCATCGAACTGCATGCCCAGCGACGGCGTGCAGGTGATTTTGGCTTCCTTGGTCTGGATGATCTTGAACTGCGGACGGCCGAGCACCTTGCCGGCGGGGTCGAGCGCGGCGGTGATCACAGTGGGCAGGAGCTGGACGGTTTTTACGGGCTCGATGACCGCGATGTCGACCATGCCGTCGTTCATGCGGCAATCGGGGAACAGGTTGATATCGTTTTGAATGACCGAGGTGTTGCCGGCCATGCAGCAGATGCCATCGAGCTCCTCGACAATGCCGTCATGCTCAATCGTAAAATGCGCCACCGTGGGGTTGGGTGTGGCGAGCGCCGACAGGAAATAGGCGATCTCGCCGATGTCGTTTTTGGCGGGGGCGGCCTTCATCATGATCTCGGCGTCGAAGCCCGAGCCGGCGATGATGATAAAGCCGTGGCGCTTCTCGTTGCCGTTCTCGTCGAGCCAAAAGAGCTCGCCCATGTCCACTTTGACCGTGCGACCGGCGCGGCAAGCCTTGGCAAGCGCCGCTGCCTCGGGGGCATTACCGATGTTGTTAAAGAACAGGCAGGCTGTGCCGGAGGGGAAGACGAGCGTGGGGACACCGCACCCGCGCATCTGGTCGAGCACGTTGGAGACGGTGCCGTCGCCGCCCGAAACGACCACGCGATCAAACTCGCGCACGTCTGCCACGGCGTCCTCGGGTTCCATGCCATCGCCGATAAAGCGCATCACGACCTCGTCGCCGCCCTGCGCGAGGGCGTGCGTGAACGCGTAGATTTCATCTGAGCTGGGGCCCGATGCCGGGTTGTGGATGATAAGGCAGCGCATACTTACGTTCCCGTTCTGTGACTAACCGAGTATAGTTGTAAGGCAATGCCGATATCCTACCCGTGTTTTTCGGGCCTAACCTTATTCGATGGGTTGATATGTACATTTCCACACATCAGGCTCTACTCGACTTTTGCCAGCGCGCCCGTGAGTTCGACGCGATTGCCGTCGATACCGAGTTTTTGCGCGAGCGCACGTTCCATCCGCGTCTGTGTTTGGTTCAGATTGCCACCCCTGCCGAGAGCGTAGCGGTCGATCCCCTGGTAATCGACGACCTATCGCCGCTGGCCGAGCTTATGGCCGACGAGAGCGTGACCAAGGTCTTCCACGCCTGCTCGCAGGATATGGAGGTCATGCTCCATACCGTAGGCGTGCTGCCGCGTCCGATTTTCGATACGCAGGTCGCCGCCGCCTTTTTGGGCGAGCGCCAGCAGATTTCGTATGGCGCGCTTGTTCAGACGTTCTGCGGTGTATCGCTGCCCAAGACCGAGTCGCTGACCGACTGGTCGCGCCGCCCGTTGACTGATAAGCAGATCGAGTACGCGATCGATGACGTCAAGTACCTGATCGTCGCCTATACCGAGATGATGAGCCGCCTGCGCGAGCTGGGCCGTGTGGACTGGGTGCTCGACGAGCTGCGCCCACTGGCTGACGAGTCGCACTATCGCGCCGATCGCCACGAGGCGTTCCGCAAGGTCAAACGCATCAATTCGTGCAGCCGTCACCAGTTGGGCATCGCGCGCGAGCTCGCCGCCTGGCGCGAGGACCGCGCCGAGCGCCGTAACATCCCGCGCAAGTGGGTCATGTCCGACGACACGCTGCTGGCGCTCGTCAAGCGCAATCCTGTGCGCGTTGAGGAGTTCCGCAGCATCCGCGGCACCGATCAGCTGGGGGAGCGCGATGTGGACGGCGCGCTCATGGCCATCAAGCGCGGCGCGAGCTGCCCGCACGATCGCCTGCCGCTCATGGTGCGCGGGCACCGTCAGATTTCGCCGGAGCTGGAGAGCGTGACGGACCTGATGTATGCGCTCATTCGCCTAGTTGCCGAGCGCTCGGGCGTGGCGACCTCGGTCATTGCCTCGCGCGATGACCTGGCCGACTATATTGAGCACCCCGAGCAGAGCCCCCTGCGCGAAGGCTGGCGCTTTGAGCTTGTGGGCTCGCGTCTGGACGATCTGCTTTCCGGCAATATGGGGTTGACGGTGAAGGACGGCAAAATCGAGCTCCTGTAGGGAAGCCTAGCCGGTTGAGTGGGTAAAATGCCTCCAACGTGTAACTCGACTCGGAGGAATTCGCATGCCTTATTACTATGGATACGGCTTTGGCATCGACCCGCTGTACCTGCTGGTTGTTCTTGTCTGCACGGTGCTTGGCCTTGCCGCACAGAACTATATCAACTCGACGTACAAAACCTGGTCCAAGGTTCGCTCGGACGGCGATACGGGTGCCACAGTCGCTCGCCGCATGCTCGATGCCAACGGTTGTAGCGCCGTGGGTATCAAGGGCGTTGCCGGCGAGCTCACCGACCATTACAACCCGCAGGATAACAACCTGTATCTGTCGGATGCCAACCGTTCGGGCGGTTCGGTCGCAAGCGTTGCCGTCGCCTGCCACGAGGCGGGCCATGCCGCCCAGCGTCAAAGCGGCTATGCCATGATGAAAGTACGTACCGCCCTCGTGCCGGTCGTCAACTTTACCCAGAACACCTGGACCATCGTGTTGCTCTTGGGCCTGTTTATGAACATTGCCGGGCTCACATCCCTCGCGTTGATCTTCTTCTCGTTTAGTGTACTGTTCCAACTCGTTACGCTGCCTGTCGAGATTGACGCCAGCCGACGCGCCGTGGCGTACATCGAGCAGTCGGGTATGAGTTCCAAGCAGGTCAACGGTGCCAAGAAGGTACTGACGGCCGCCGCGCTTACCTATGTTGCCGCTGCGCTCACCTCGATTATTCAGCTGCTCTATCTTATGGCTCGCTACAACAGAAACTCCAACCGATAACAAATTGGATCGCTGGGCGCCGCGGGGATTCGTGTCCCCGCGGCGCTGTACTATGTGTTGGACTTAAATTTGCGCAGGGCCGGAGTCCATGTGCACGATGACGAAAGGAGGCTGCGTGGCGGGCTGGAATCTAACCGGCAATGCCGTTTCCGCCGAGTTTGACGGTTCGGATGAGCAGGAGCGCAAGGAGCTCAGCGTGAGCCAGGCGGTAGAAATCGCTGCCGGTGCGCTCGATGCCATTCCGCAGCTGAGCGTTCTGGGCGAGGTCACGGGTTTCCGTGGTCCCAACGCCCGAAGCGGCCACTGCTACTTCCAGATTAAGGACGACTCGGCCGCCGTCGACTGCATCATTTGGAAGGGCGCCTATCTCAAGCGTACCTTCGATCTGCGTGACGGCATGCAGGTGAGCTTTAAGGGCAGCTTCAACCTCTATAAGCCCACGGGTCGTATGAGCTTTGTCGCTCGCTCGTTTTCGCTGGCGGGGGAGGGTCTGCTGCGTCAACAAGTGGCGCAACTGGCCGAAAAGCTACGCCGCGAGGGCCTGATGGACGAAGCGCGCAAACGCCGCATCCCGGTGTTCTGCTCACGCGTGGCGGTTGTCACCTCGCTTTCCGGTGCGGTAATCGACGACGTCAAGCGTACGCTGCGCCGACGCAACCCGCTCGTCGAGCTCGTCTGCGTGGGCGCAAAGGTCCAGGGCGAGGGTGCGCCGGCAGAGCTTATTGAAGGCTTGCGCCGCGCCGCTGCCATTACGCCGGCGCCCGACTGTATTTTGCTCGTGCGTGGTGGCGGTTCCTTCGAGGACCTCATGACCTTTAACGACGAGGAGCTTGCACGCGCGGTGGCGGCTTGCCCTGTGCCCGTGGTGACCGGCATTGGCCATGAGCCCGATACCTCGATTTGCGACATGGTGAGCGACCGCCGCGCCTCCACGCCCACGGCGGCGGCCGAATCGGTGGCGCCGGCCATGACGGAGTTGGCCGATGTGCTCGAGGCGCGCCATCAGCGTCTGGGTGCCGCGATGGCATCGATGATTGGGTCGGCCCAGGTCGACCTGGAGATGCTCGATCAGCGCGGTCGTCGTGCCTGGGACACCTATACGGCTCGCTTGGGCGACGCGCTCGATGCGGCCGCATGCCGCCCGTGTCTCAACGATCCGACGTTTATGGTCGAGCGTCGTGAGTCAGAGCTTGCCTTGACGGCCGATCGTTTGTCCGGTGCCATAACGCGCTCGGTCGGGGCTTTCCGATCCAGCTTTGAACGCCTGCCCGAGCGTCTGGCTGCAAGCACCTCGGGACTCGATGGCAAGCGCCATGCGCTCACGCTTGCGAGTTCCCGTCTGGAGCATCAGGGACGTACGATGCTCAGCAAACCCGCGTCCGACCTGGGCCGAGCTGCTGCGTCGCTCGATGCCCTGTCGCCGCTCAAGGTGCTTGCTCGCGGCTATTCCATCGTATACAGCGATGACGGTGTGGCTACGAGCGCCAAGACCTTTAAGCCCGGCGACGCCATCCGCGTGCGCATGGCAGACGGCAACGTTGCGGCAACGGTCAATACGGTCGAATAGGCCGCGTTTCACAGCGATAAACCTTTAGGAAAGGAAACAGATATGGCAGAGAAGACCCCGGTCGAGCAGCTTACGTACAAGCAGGCTTCGCAGGAGCTGGAGCTCATCATCCGCAGCTTGGAGTCGGGCGATATGGAGCTCGAGGAGTCGCTCGAGAGCTATACCCGCGGCGTCGAGCTCCTCAAGAGCCTGCGCACCCGTCTGTCCGATGCCGAGCAGAAGGTCTCGGTGCTTCTGAAGGACGTCGACGGCAACGACGTGCTCGCTGACGGCGAGGCCGCCAACACCGACGACAGTCTCTCGTTCTAACCATCTCGACCAAATATAATTACCTTGGTCTGTGAGAAAGGAACCTACCATGTGTGATTGCATCTTCTGCAAAATTGCCAACCACGAGATCCCTTCGACCGTTGTCTATGAGGACGACCAGGTCATCGCCTTCGACGACCTCAACCCCCAGGCGCCGGTCCACACGCTCGTGATCCCCAAGAAGCACTACAGCGACATCGCCGACAACGTGCCTGCCGAGACCATGGGCGCCATGGCCCACGCCATCCAAGAGGTCGCTAAGGCCAAGGGCCTGGAGGACGGTTTCCGCGTCATCTCCAACAAGGGCGTCAATGCCGGCCAGACCGTCATGCACTTCCACATGCACGTCCTCGGCGGCAAGAACCTGGGCGAGAACCTCATCTGAGGACGCACAGCCCGTCGCCTTGGCTGCCTTTGGAGTAACCTATGCAGCTTTCTCAACTCGAATACCTTCAAGCGGTAGCGAACTACGGCGGCGTGCGCAAAGCGGCTCGCGCCGTTCACGTGAGCCCACAGGCCGTTTCGTCGGCAATCAAAAAGTTGGAATCTGAGTATCAGATTGTTTTGCTCGACCGATCGGCGGGGGAGGCTGTTTTGTCTCCGGCGGGCAGAGAATTTGCGCGTCGTGCACGCGTGATCCTGGCACAAGTCGACGATCTCAAAAAGTACGCTCAATCGGGGAACGGTGGCGTTTCGCCCGACGGCCACTTCCGTCTTTACGCCCCCTGTCTTCACGGGCGGGGGCGTCTTTTTGCCGAAAACTGGTACGACTCGTTTGAAAGCTCGCACCCCCAGATTCACCTTGATGTTTGGCATCAGCCAACGGCCACATGCTTTGAATCACTTGTGCTTGGCATTTCGGATGCGGCCATCTCATTTGAGGAGCCAAGGGACAGTGTCCTTTCTTCGAAATACTTGGGTGAAAAGGAGCTCAAGGTTCTTTCTTGCCCAGCGGGTCATCAATCTGTGGGCGCTATGACCGTTCGTGAGTTACTGGGCGGCAGGTTAGCTGTTCCCATTAATTTGTCGCCCTGTCTCAATGCAATCAATCAATGCCCCGAAGCTCAGCTGGTTAATTTCCGCTTTCGCGATGTCGAATACGGAAACAGGGCACAGGCTGAGTTTCTTCAGGCCGGGGGATTGATATTGAGTTTTTCTGGCTCTTCTCTCGCATCAGATGGACTGGAAGTGAGCGAGTGCTCCATTGAAGGCTCGCATGACGTAGCCTTGCCCATCTACTTTTGCTATCGACAAAATGTCTGGACCGATCGACACCAGACGGTATTTCTTCACCTATTGCGTCACCTTGCTTCGTGAGGTCATTTGGCCTCGTGGCGTCAAGTGAATGTTGACGCCTTGTAACACATGACTGACGGCTCTGCCCTCATGCTTTTCCAAGATTTCGGTTTGGGTTATTGGCTCTTGGAGGGCGGAGCATGAACGATCGTACGATTTTGCTTTATATGACGTTTGTTTTTCTGTCGAACTTCAGCACCATTTTGTATTTTCTGACGGTTTACCTTGAATTCGTCGGATTCTCGATGGTGGCGATTTCTAGCATGATGATTGCATATCAAGTGAGCAAGTTCATCCTTGAAGTTCCCACTGGCTATATTGCCGATAGGTTTGGACGAAAGACAAGTGGTCTCGTTGGCGTCGTGGGGATGCTTGGATACTATGTCGCCCTGCTTCTCGTCCGTTCTCCTCTGCTTTTAATCGGCGCGTTTGCTCTCAAAGGTTTTGCCGTTGCATGTATGAGCGGATCCATAGAAGCGATTTACATTGACAGCGTCTCTCAGGACCAGCTCGTAAGACTTAATGTCGTTGAGCGATTCATCTTCTATGTGTCTTATGCCCTCTCCGCTTGTGTGGGCGGTTTCATTTCGTCCGCTGGCGCGTATCTCATTGGGCTTTCGGTCGATATCATCGCAATGGTGCTGACATTGGTTGTCGTTGTCTGTATTCCTGAGGTGAGAAGAGAGGGCACCGCGGTGACACCTGAGTATGGAATTAGCCCGAAGATGATCGGTGCTGCTATTGCGGGTAATTGCATTCTTCGGTCAGCGTTCATCATGGACTGTTCTCAAGCATTTGCTTTTGTCGCCCTGGAAGACTTTTTCTCACTGTTGCTTGCGGGTCGCGGAATGAATGCCGTCGCTTCGGGTGTGATCATTGCGGTCCAGCTCCTTGCCTCGGCCTCCATGGGGCTTATTGTGCCCAGTGTGATTGCTCATGTCGACAAGGGCCGTTTTGCGCGTATTTGCGGCATCGTGCGCCTTTCCCTGACTGCTCTATTTTTGATTCCCTTTACTCCGGTCTATTTGCTGCCTGTGTTCTATGTGTTGCAGACGGTCGCCTACTCGTTATTTGCTCCAATTAAATACTCAATTTTTCAAAATGCTGTCGATTCATCGATGCGCTGTTCACTGATTTCGGTTCAAAGCCAGATGGTGGCGGTGGGTGCTGTTCTTTTCTATCTGCTCAACTCTGTGCTGAGTAGCGTTGCGGGCATTCGAGTCGTATTGCTTGTTGCGCTCGGGTTTTCTTCCCTGGTGTATATCCCCGCGCTATTTCGTCTTACAAGTCAAAGGCCATTAGTATTTAGGCACCGATAACTTATATATCAACGCAATAAACCCGAGCGCGAGGGCGTTTGGGTTTATTATTGAAGCGTATGTAACCTGGCGGTGCCACACCGCCTGTTAGTAGGGAGACACATGAACGTTCTGGTCGTCAACGCAGGATCTTCGACCCTTAAGTATCAGGTCATCGATACCAAGTCCCACAAGGTGTCCGCAAAGGGCTCCTGCGAGCGCGTCTGCTTTACCGGCGGTACCTTCACCCACGCTGCCAACGGTTCCAAGAAGGTGACCGAGAACATCGAGTTCCCCGACCACAAGGTCGCCATCGAGGTCGTTCTGAAGGACCTCGAGGCCAACGGCGTCAAGATCGAGGGCATTGGTCACCGTATCGTTCAGGGTGGCTGGTACTTCGGCGATTCCTCCCTCGTCGACGAGGACGTCCTCGCCAAGATCCGCGAGGTCGCTCCGCTGGCGCCGCTGCACAACAACCCCGAGGCCAACGTTATCGAGTACTGCCTGGAGCAGTATCCCGACCTGCCCAACGTCACGGTCTACGACACCGCTTTCCACTTCAACATGCCCGAGGTCGCCAAGACTTACGCCCTGCCCAAGGACGTCTGCGACAAGCTGCACATCCGTAAGTACGGCGCCCACGGCACCAGCTACCGTTACATCTCCAAGAAGGTCGCCGAGATGACCAACGGCGAGGCTCGCAAGGTCGTCGTGTGCCATATCGGCTCCGGCGCTTCCCTGTGCGCCATCGAGGACGGCAAGTGCATGGACACCACCATGGGCCTCACCCCGCTCGACGGCGTCATGATGGGCACCCGCTGCGGCTCCATCGACCCGGCTACTGTGTGCTACCTGCAGCGCGAAGGCGGCTACACCTTCGACGAGGTCGATGAGATGATGAACAAGAAGTCCGGCCTTTTGGCTGTGACCGGCGGCAAGACCAACGACTGCCGCAACGTCGAGGAGCTCGCCGCTGCCGGTGACCCCGAGGCTCAGCTCGCCTTCGATATGTTCGTCTACAAGATTGCCGCCAAGGCTGCCGAGATGGCCACTTCCATGTGCGGCATGGACACCCTGGTCTTTACCGCCGGCATCGGCGAGCACGCTCCGGCTGTTCGCGCCGGCGTTGCCGACCGTCTGGCCTTTATGGGCGTCAAGATGGATCATGCGCGCAACGCCCTGCGTGGTGACGGCGCTTGGTGCCTGTCTGCCAAGGATTCCAAGGTCAAGATTTTCGTCATTCCCACGGACGAGGAGTTCATGATCGCTTCCGACGTCGAGCGCATCGTCAACGGCAAGTAATTGTAAGAGGGGAGGGGCTGGACGACCGAGTGCCGTTCGGCCCTTCTTTTGTGCTCGTTGGGCGATATGCCTGATAGCTATTTATTAAGTTATGATAACTTCTTATTAACATGCGGCCGCCTTAAGGGGTCTGCGTCGACCGTATTGCACTGCAAAGGAGTCTCATGAACGTACTTGTTGTCAACGCCGGCAGCTCAAGCCTCAAATATCAGCTTTTGGATACCGATACCCGCGAGGTTTTCGCCAAGGGCAACTGCGAGCGTATCGGATCGGACATGGGCATCTTTGGCCACTCCGAGAACGGTGGCGCTAAGCAGACCGAGGAGGTCCCTTTCCCCGATCATCGCTCTGCTATCGCTCGCGTGCTCGAGGAGCTCGAGAAGACCGACTTTACGATTGATGGCATTGGGCATCGTATCGTTCAGGGCGGCTGGCACTTCGATGATTCCGCGGTTGTCGACGACGAGGTTATGGCCAAGATTCTTGAGGTGGCACCGCTTGCTCCGCTGCACAACTACGGCGAGGCCGCAGCGATTGAGTATTGCCGTGAGAAGTATCCGGAGCTGCCCAACGTGGCGGTCTTCGACACCTCGTTCCACATGACCATGCCCGAGGTTGCCTACACCTACGCGCTGCCCAAGGACGTTTGCGACAAGTACCACGTGCGCAAGTACGGCGCCCACGGCACGAGCCACCGCTATGAGTGGATGATGGCCAAGGAGATCCTGGGTTCGCGCTGCCACCGCCTGCTTTCGTGCCATCTGGGCAACGGTGCTTCGCTCGCTGCTATCGAGGACGGCGTGTGCCGCGACACCACGATGGGTCTCACGCCGCTCGATGGCCTGATGATGGGCACCCGTTGTGGTTCCATCGACCCGGCCACCGTGTGCTACCTGCAGCGCGAGGGCGGCTACAGCTACCAGGAAGTCGATGACATGATGAACAAGCAGTCTGGTCTGCTTGCCATCTCGGGCATCTCCAACGACGCCCGCGACATCCGCACGCGCGCCTCCGAGGGCGACGAGCGCTGCCTGCTCGCCTTCGATATGTTCGCCTACAAGGCTATGCAGCAGGCCGGTTCCATGATCGCTTCCATGGCGGGCGTGGACACCATCACCTTTACCGCCGGCATCGGCGAGAACGACTGGTCGATCCGCAAGGCCTTCTGCGACTGCTTTGAGTGGCTGGGCGTACGCATCGACAACAACAAGAACCGCGAGGCCGTGGGCAACGGCCCGCAGGTCATCAGCGCCGCCGGTTCCGCCGTCACGGTCATGGTCATCCCCACCGACGAGGAATACATGATCGCCCACGACGTCGAGCGTCTGACCAAGAACAACTAACGCACGCATTTGCAAGTAAACGAAAGGCCTCCAGAGCAACGGCTCCGGAGGCCTTTTTGCTAGCAGGCGGAAATTCCAGTCCCAAAGTGACCATCGCCGGCAACGCCTGCACTTCCAGCAACGGAACCCGACCATTCAGATCCTCAGCCCCAGCTCGTAGCCAAGCCGCCGTCCACCCCAGATGCCCTGAATGCCACGTGACGGTAGAAGGCAGCGCAGGTTAACCCCTGAAAACACTCCGCAGACCAGAAACGCCCCCGTTCGTAGCTCCGAAGGAGCAGAACGGGGGCGTTTCATTGGTCGAGGACGTTTTCAGGGGTTAACCTGCGCTGCCTTCGGTGGGGATATGTCCGCTACTCAGCCATCTGAGCCTGGACGGCGGTGATGGCCACGACGCCCACGATGTCGTCGGCAGAGCAGCCGCGCGAAAGGTCGTTGACCGGCTTGGCGATGCCCTGCAGGATGGGGCCGTAGGCGTCAGCACCGGCGAAGCGCTGGACCAGCTTGTAGCCGATGTTGCCGGCCTCGAGGTCGGGGAACACGAGCACGTTGGCCTTACCGGCAACGGAGGAGCCGGGAGCCTTGAGCTGGGCGACGGTGGGGACGATGGCGGCGTCGAGCTGCAGGTCGCCGTCGATGGCGAGCTCGGGAGCCTTCTCCTTGCAGAACTTCACGGCCTCCTGGACCTTCTTGGCGACCTCGCCGCCGGCGGAGCCCATGGTGGAGTAGGAGAGCATGGCCACGTGCGGCTCAACGTTGCCCATGAAGGTGGACCAAGAGTGAGCGGAGGCGATGGCGATCTCGGAGAGCTCGTCGGAGGACGGGTTGATGTTGAGGCCGCAGTCGGCGAAGATCAGCGTGCCGTCGGTGCCGAACTGCGGGGTGTCGGTGCACATCACGAAGAAGGCCGAGACCAGCTTGGTGCCCGGGGCGGTCTTGAGGATCTGAAGCGCGGGGCGCAGGGTGTCGGCGGTGGAGTGGCAGGCGCCGGAGACCAGGCCGTCGGCATCGCCCATCTTGACCATCATGGTGCCAAAGTAGGTGGCGTCCATCACCTGGGCGCGAGCCTGCTCGATGGTGACGCCCTTCTTGGCGCGGAGCTCGGCAAACTTCTGCGCGTACTCCTCGTGCTTTTCGGCATTGCGCGGGTCGATGACGGTGGCGCCGGGAACGTTGATCTCGTCGGGGTTGCCCAGGATGACGATCTTTGCCAGGCCCTCCTCGATGATCTTGGTGGCCGCGACGATGGTGCGCGGATCTTCGCCCTCGGGCAGGACGATCGTCTTAAGGTCGGCCTTGGCGGCAGACTTCATACGGTTAAGGAAATCGCTCATGTTACTCCTTACAAGCGTTTCGCTAAGCTCCAGGCGCCCGGCTGTTCACGAATAAACCCGCTGCTAGCGGGTTTACCTTACGTTAATGTTCGCCGCGGTGCTTGAGCTTTCCTTGTGTGGCAAGCTCATTATAGGACGCATTAGCGCTATAATCGCTCTGATAAATGTGTCTCGAAGAATGTTCGAGAAAAGCCCAGCTAACGAGCCCGTGGCTTTTGACAAGGAGTATCGATGCAGATTACCTCAGGCCTGCCTGAAGGCTTTAACGCCGGCGCGTACGACATGATTGTTGTCGGTGCCGGTTATGCCGGTGCCGTTTGCGCCCGCCGTCTTGCCGAGACCATCGGCTATCGTGTTGCCGTTTTGGAGCGCCGTAGCCACATTGCGGGCAATGCCTATGACTGCACTGACGAGGCCGGAATCTTGATCCACGAGTACGGTCCGCATATCTATCACACCTTTAACGAGCGTGTTCACAATTTCCTGTCGCGCTTTACCAAGTGGACGGATTATCAGCACAAGGTGCTCGCCAACATCAACGGTACCCTTATGCCCGTGCCCTTCAACCATGCGAGTCTCAAGCTCGCCTTTGGTGACGAGCGCGGCGAGGAGCTGTATCAGAAGCTCGTGGAGACCTTTGGCAAGGATGTCAAGGTGCCCATTATGGAGCTGCGTAAGAAGAACGACCCCGACTTGGCCGAGGTCGCTGATTACGTCTACGAGAACGTCTTTTTGCATTACACCATGAAGCAGTGGGGCCAGACGCCCGACCAGATTGATCCCTCGATCACCGGCCGTGTTCCCGTCTTTGTGGGCGATGATGACCGCTACTTCCCGCAGGCTCCCTTCCAGGGCATGCCGCAGGACGGCTATACCGCGCTGTTTGAGCATATGCTCGACCACGATCTGATTGATGTGTTCTGCGACGTGGACGCCCGCGACCTCTTCGAGATCGACGAGACCACCGTCAAGATCGACGGTAAGGTCTATGGCGGCGAGATCGTCTACACCGGTCCGCTCGACGAGCTGTTCAATCTCGACCTGGGCGCCCTGCCGTACCGTACGCTCGACATGAAGTTCGAGACGCTCGATATGGATCAGTTCCAGCCCGTGGGCACCGTCAACTACACCACGAGCGAGGATTACACGCGCATCACTGAGTTCAAGAATATGACTGGCCAGGTCCTGCCCGGCAAGACCACCATCATGAAGGAATACTCCAAGGCCTATACGCCCGGCTCGGGTGAGACGCCGTACTACGCCATTCTTGAGCCCGAGAACCGTGAGCTCTATGAGCGCTATCTTGAGCGCGTCCAGAACCTGACGAACTTCCACCCGGTGGGTCGTCTGGCCGAGTATCGTTACTACGATATGGACGCTGTGACCAATTCCGCCCTCGATCTTTCGGATGAGATTATCGCCTGCCATGCATAAAGTCATAACATTCGGTATTCCCTCGTATAACGCCGCCAAGGACATGGAGCATTGCATCACCTCTATCTTGGAGGGGAGCAATTACGCCACCGATATCGAGATTATCGTGGTGGACGACGGCTCCAAGGACGAGACGGCCGCCAAGGCCGACGAGTGGGAGGCCCGTTACCCTGGAATCATCCGCGCGGTGCACCAGGAGAACGGCGGTCACGGTATTGCCGTCCTTTCGGGTCTGCGCGAGGCGCGGGGCACCTACTACAAGGTTGTTGATTCGGACGACTGGCTTGACGGTGCTGCCCTTTCGACCATGCTGTCGATTCTGCGTGGCTTTGAAGAGCGCGACCAGCGCGTTGACCTGTTTATCTCGAACTACGTGTACGAGAAGGTTTACGAGGGCACGCATACCGCTATTGGCTACAAATTTGCCCTGCCGCGCAAAAAGATCTTTTCTTGGGATCAGATCGGTCATTTCCGCCTGGACCAGAACCTACTCATGCACAGCCTGTGCTATCGCACGGATGTGCTGCGCGAGTCCAACCTTCCCATGCCGCCGCACACGTTCTATGTGGACAACATCTACGCCTACGTGCCGCTGCCGCGTTGCAAGACCATGTACTACGCCGACATCGACCTCTACCGCTACTTTATCGGTCGCGAGGGCCAGAGTGTCAACGAGGCCACGATGGTCAAGCGTCTGGACCAGCAGTTCCGTGTTACGCGTATCATGATGGAGTCGTACCACCTGTACAGCGATGTCGAGTCGTCACGCCTACGTTCGTACATGATGGGCTACTTCACCATGATGATGGCGATCTGCTCGGTGCTCACCAAGCTTTCCGAGGAAGATTGCGCCGACGAGCGCCTAAAGACGCTGTGGAATGATTTGAAGGCCTACGACGAGCGCATGTATCGTCGTGCCCGCTACGGCGTGGTCGGGTTCTTCACCAATCTGCGCGGACGGGCCGGAGACAAAACCACGCTTGGCCTATACCGTCTTGCCTCAAAGATCTTCAAATTCAACTAGCTGCCGAGTAATCGCTGCTGATAGGTTGACTGGGCCCCTTGGCCTTTAGTTTGCTACTGCGAACAGTCCTGCTCGCACGGAAAGCACATTAAGTGCTTTCCGACTCGTGCGGAACTTGTATCAAACTAAAGGCCAAGGGGCCTCTGCTACAAGAATCGATTGTCAGGTTATTTGAATTTGAAGATCTTCGACGCGCGGTACACAGGGGCCTGGGCTGAAAAGAATCTGGTTGGTAGGTTGCCCGGTGGGGCTTGGTTATGTTTGTCGCGAGTTCCGCACGAGCCGAAGAGCACTTAATGTGCTCTTCGTGCGAGCCAGGACTGTAGAGCAGCAAACATAACCAAGCCCCACCGGGCAACCGTCAGGTTAGGCTACTTCGCGGCGCCGGGGATGCCGTGGGAGGTTTTTGCGGTTTTGGCTCCGTTTACGATGGCGGTTTCCAGGGCCCTTACGGCGAGCATGCCCAGCAGGTCTAGGGGAACGGCGGCGCTTGCCTGGGCGCCCAGTTTGCCGCTGGCGAGGGTGTAGATGGTGTCGCCGTCGTTGGTGGTGTGCGTGGGACGGATGGCGTGTGCGTAGGCGTCTGCGGCCATCTGGGAGACCTTGGTGGCTTGTGCCTTAGTGAGTTCCACGTTGGTGACGATGCAGCTGATGGTGGTGTTGGTGCGGTCGAGCGGCATCTGCATGGATCCGGCGGCGGCAAAGGCTGCGAGTTCCATGTCGACGATTTGGTCGCTATCGGCTGCGGCGCGCATACCGGCGACCCACTCGCCGGTGAAGGGGTCGACAACGTTGCCGCAGGCGTTGACCGAGACCACGGCGCCCACCTTGATGGGGCCGAGCGCCACGGCGGCAGCGCCAAGGCCGGCCTTCATGCAGGTAGCGGGGCCCATGAGCTTACCCACGGTAGCGCCCGTGCCGGCGCCTACGTTGCCCTGTTCGAGCTTGGTGGGGGTGTTGTCGAGTGCTTCGCGCACGGCGGCGATGCCGGCCTCAATGTCGGGGCGAACGGTGGGGTTACCAAAGGCGAGGTCGAAGATACAGCTCGAGCACACGATAGGCACCTGCGTGGGGCCGACGGGAAGGCCGATGCCGCGGCTCTCAAGCTCGCGAGCGACGCCGCTTGCAGCCTCGAGGCCAAAGGCCGATCCGCCCGAAAGGCAGACGGCGTGGACCTTGTCGACGGTGTTCTCGGGTCGCAGCAGGTCGGTCTCGCGCGAAGCGGGAGCACCGCCGCGAACGTCAACGCCGCCGGTGGCGCCCTCGGGTGCCACGATTACGGTGCAACCGGTGCCGGCCTCCTCGTCCGTATAGTTGCCATAGCAAAAGCCATCGACATCGCAGACGTCAATGGCCTCGAGCAGTGTATCCATGTTTAACTCCTATCGGTTTTCCGCCGCGCCTTGTGCCCGGTCGGGATCCGTACGGTACGCCAAAATTGTAGGCGCTGGGGGATACCCAGCGCCAGATGCAATTACGAGAGTTTTTGAATCGCGCGCGCGACGCGGGCGATGGGTAGGCCCACCACGTTATAGAAGTCGCCCGAAATATCGTGCACGAGCATGCGGCCGCCTGTGCCCTGGATGCCGTAGGCGCCTGCCTTATCCATGGGCTCACCCGAGGCAACGTAGTGCTCGATCTGCTCGTCGGTGAGCTCGTAGAATGTCACGTCGGTCATATCGACAAACGACAGGCTCTCGGCGGCATGCGGGGCGGCCGTATCGCCTGCCTTAACGATGCAGACGCCGGTTGCGACCTGGTGCGTGCGGCCCGAAAGCTCACGGAGCATGGTGCGCGCCTCGCCCTCGGTTGCCGGCTTGCCCAAAATCTTGCCGTCGAAGGTGACGATGGTGTCGGCCGCGACCGTCAGCTCATTGGGCTCGGCATACTCGGCAGCAACGGCAGCCGCCTTGGCGCGTGCCAAGCGCTCGACAAGCGTGAGCGGGGCCTCGCCATCAAAGGGCGTTTCGTCGATATCCGCGGGAATCACGCGAATGTTGTAGCCTGCCTCGCGCATCAGCTCTATGCGGCGCGGTGATTGCGAAGCCAAAATCATAGTTGGATGCCCTCGGCGACCTTCTCGACAGCCTTGTCGCCGGCGATCGTGCGCAGCAGCTCAAGCGCAAAGGGGAGCGACTGGGCCATGCCGCTGGCGGTGATGATGTTGCCGTCTTGCGTAACCTTCTCGCCGGTATAGGCGCCCTCGGGGAAGCTTTTCTCAAAGCCAGGGAAGCACGTGGCGTGGCGCCCCTCGAGCAGGTCGAGCTCGCCCAGGATAAACGGGGCGGCGCAGATGGCGGCGACGTGCTTGGTCGCGGCGAACTCGCAGACCACGTCGCAGACGCGCTGATCGGCGCGCAGGTTGGTGGCACCGGGCAGGCCGCCGGGCAGCACGACGCAGTCGTACTCGTCAAAGTTGATCTCATCAAAGAGCGCATCGCAGGTCACGGGGATCTGCAGCGAGCTTACGACCTCGCGCGTGGGCATAATCGAGACGAGCGTGGCGCGCACGCCGCCGCGACGCATGACATCGACCATGGTCAGGCATTCAATCGTTTCAAAGCCATCGGCGGCAAGAACGGCAACGCTGGGCATAAGGGTTCCTTTCATAGGGCGGCATACAATTAGCCGTCTTATACCCCGAAGACCCCCGCTTGCCACGCTCGATTTCCCAATGTTTAAAAGGGACGGGGATTAAATAATCATTCGGTACAAATTGATCATTTAATCCCCGTCCCAGAAAAATCATCAGCTAGTTGCGCCTAAGGTGGACGACGGTCTCGCAGTGGAAGGTTTGTGGGAACAGATCGACTGGCGTGATCTTTACGGGGGAGAAGGTGCCTTCTTCGACAAAGCGTTTGAGATCGCGCGCCAGGGTGGCCGGGTCGCAGCTCACATAGGCGACATCGCGAGCGCTTGTGCTGGCGATGAGGTCGATGGCCTCAGGCGCTAGGCCTGCACGCGGCGGGTCGACTACTAGGACATCGGCGTCCTGGTCGGGGAACTCGCGCACCGCGTCTCCGCCAATGACGTCGACGTTATCAAGCTTGTTGATTTCCAGGTTACGGCGTAGATCGCGCACGGCGGGGCCGTAGGCCTCGACGGCAGCGACAAAGTCGCAGCGGCGGGCGAGCGGCAGGGTAAAGGTGCCGGCACCGCAGTACAGGTCCACGGCAAGCTCGTCTTCCTGCGGGTCGAGCGCTTCCATGACAAGCTCGATCAAAATCTCGGCACCCTTGGTGTTGACCTGGAAAAAAGACGGGGCAGACAAGCGCATCTGACCCTCGGCGATATTCTCGGTCCATGAGCCCTCTCCGGCGAGCATTTCGACCTTGGAGACACGGCGGGCCTTCTTTTCGCCCTTGCTCATCACGCGCACGATGCTCGTGGGATGAGCGGCGTCTGCCAGCACGCGGGAGACCTGCGAGCGCGGGAAGGAGCCCGTAGGCGTCCAGAGAGCGACCTCGAGCGCCTTGGTGCGGCGCGAGGCGCGAATGCCCACGCGTTCGAGCCCCAAGCCATGGCTGCCGCTTAGATAGTTGAGTGCGCCGACGACCGATTTGAGCGCCTTCGGGAAGCGCTTGTCGAACAGCGGGCACGTATCGACGGTCACGATTTTGCTGGGGTCGACACCGTGCATGCCAAGACGCACGCGACCGTTGACGACGGTCGGTTCGAGCTCGATTTTATTGCGGTAGCCCCAGTCGTCCTTGGTGTGGCAGATGGGCTGTACCAACTCATCGACCTGCTCAGGAGCGAACTTGCCGATGCGCTCGAGCGTGGAGCGCAGGTTTTGCTCCTTGGCGGCGAGCTGTGCCGTGCGTGAGAGATTGCCCCACGAGCAGCCGCCGCAGATGCCCACGAAGGGGCAGGGAGGCTGAATGCGATCGGGGCTTGGCTCCAGAATCTCGGTGGTGCGGGCACGCATGAACGACTTGCCGTCCTGTACGACCTCGGCCTCGACGGTGTCGCCTGCCACGGCGCCCTGCACAAAGACGGCCTTGCCGTTGTCGGCGTGCGCCAGCCCGTCGGCGCCGTAGGTCATCGATTCTATAGTGAGCTTCATATTCCTGCCTGTCATTCGCGTTGTTATTCGCACCATGGTAGCAGGGAAAAGCGCCCCGCATCCGAGGCTTTCCTCAAATGCGGGGCGCTTCTACAAACGACTATTTCGTCTTGCCGGTAATGAGCGTCTTAAGACCCAGGCCGATCAGGCCCAGGCCTATGCGCACGCGACCGGGGCGATGGCGCTCGATGGCCTTGGTCTTGCCGGCGGGCTTATCGCGACGGGCGCTCGTCTCGGGTGCGGGCTTGGTGACCTGCGGCTCGGGCTGAGGTGCAGGTGCAGGCTTGGGCTCAATGACGGTCGCCTGGACCTCTTGGACCTTGGGTGTGGCCGGCTGCGGCTCAGGAGCAGGGGCGGGCTTTGCCTCGGCGGCGGGCTCCGGAGTCGCAGTAGCGGCCTCGGGCGCTTTCTCCACGGCGGGCTCTGCGGCAGCCTCGGGCTCATTCACCGGGAGAGCGGCAACCGCTTCCGGTTTGGCAGCCGCCCCATGTTCAATCTCGTCCTGGATAACTTTTTCGGCCACACGTTCCTTCTCCTGTGCGCGCTGCTGCGCGGCGGCCTCGGCGTTGCGATACGCGCGCTCCAGCAGAGCTTCCTGCGAGTTGAAGGGTTTCTCGTCCTCTTTGCGCTCCACCGGAACCCAGGTGCCGTCACTCGTCAGGCTGCGTGCCTTCACGTTGTCGCGCAGCTGCATGCCCATGTACTCGTGCACCAGGGCGCGGCAGGTGGGGTCGAGCACGGGGAAGGCGATCTCCACGCGGTGCTCGGTGTTGCGCGTCATCATGTCTGCCGAGCTCAGGTAGATCATGTCCGAGTCCACGCCAAAGGCATAGACGCGCGCATGCTCCAAAAAACGTCCGACGATGGATCGCACGTGCACGTTCTCGGTCTTGCCCGGAACACCGGGCTTGAGACACGAGATGCCGCGAATGATCATGTCCACGCGCACGCCGGCACACGATGCCTCGGCAATCTTGTCGATGACCTCGCGGTCGGTAAGCGAGTTGAGCTTAAAGAACACGCGGGCGGGCTCGCCGACAAGGGCGCGCTGAATCTCGCGGTCCAGGCCGCGCATGATGAGCGGCTTGAGGCCCACGGGCGCCACGCCCAGGAAGCGGTAGTCGCCGCGCAGGTTGCCCAGCGACAGGTTGCGGAAGAACAGGTTGGCGTCCTCGCCGATGCCGGGATGCGCGGTCATGAGCATAAAGTCGCTGTAGAGCTTGGCCGTCTTCTCGTTAAAGTTGCCGGTACCCAAAAGCGTCAGGCGGGTAAGCGCCATGCCCTCGCGATAGGTGAGCTGGCAGATCTTTGAGTGGCACTTAAAGCCCTCGGAGCCGTAGATAACGGTGCAGCCGGCCTCTTCCAGGCGCTCGGCCCATTCGATGTTGTTTTGCTCGTCAAAGCGGGCACGAAGCTCCATGAGCACCGTGACCTCTTTGCCGTTCTCGGCGGCATCGATCAGCGACTCGCACAGGCGGCTCTGCTTGGCCACGCGGTAGAGCGTGATGCGCAGCGAGATGCACTCGGGGTCGTAGGCGGCCTCGTGTACCAGATCCAGGAAGGGGTTCATGGCCTCATAGGGATAAAAGAGCAGTTTGTCGTGCTGAAGCACCTGCTCGCGGATGGAGCGGGACATATCGATGGTGGGGTTGGGCTGCGGCTTAAATGGCGTAAAGAGCAGCTCGTTGCGCAGGTGCTCGGGAATCTTGCCCTCAATGCCAAAGACATAGCCCAGGTTGAGCGGGATATCGCAGGTAAAGACCGAGCGACGCGAGAGCTCGAGCGCCTTGCGGATAGTCTTGAGCGTTGGCTTTTCGAGCGAGCCCGATACGGCGAGCACCACCGGCTGCAGCCGCAGGCGCTTCTTGAGGATGCGCTTCATGTGCTGGCGGTAATCCTCTTCCTCCTCGACGCCCTCGCCGTCCGGGTCGATGTCGGCGTTGCGGGTGACGCGGATGAGTGCGCGGTCGAGCGGCTTATAGGAGCCAAAGCAGCTGTCCAGGCAGGCGAGGATGACGTCCTCGAGCAAGATGTAGGAGTAGGTGCCGGTGGGCGAGGGGATCTCGACCACGCGGTTCATCGAGGCGGGAATCTCGATCAGGCCCAGCAGACTTTCCTCGTCGGTGACGCCGTCCAGGCCGCACGCCAGGTAGAGCGCGCCGTTGCGCAGGTTGGGGAAGGGGTGGCGCGGGTCGATCACCAGCGGTGAGATGACCGGCGACACGTAGGCCTGGAAGTAGCGGGTTACAAAGGTGCGCTCCTCGGGCGTAAGCGAATCGATGCGGGCGCGGTGAACGCCCAAGGTATCGAGCTTGCCCTCGATGCTCTTAAAGATGGACTCCCAACGGGTAAGGAGCCCGGGCATTTCGGCCATGACAGCATCGACCTGTTCGGAGGCGGTCATATTGCTCTTGTTGTCGACAGGCTGTTTTTTGAGCTCTGCCAGATCGGACAGGCCGCCCACACGCACCATGAGAAACTCGTCGAGGTTAGACTCGAAGATCGAGACGAACTTAAGGCGCTCGAACAGCGGCACGGACTCATCAAAAGCCTCGTCGAGCACACGGTTGTCAAAGCGTAGCCAGCTGAGCTCTCGGTTCTGCGTGTACGAGAAGTCGCGCGGCGGTTTGCGCAGCTTTGCGGCGGCTTGCTTTTTTTCGATTTTGCTCGGCATATGCATCTGTCCGTTCAGTCCCCGCAGGGGACGGTAGCCTAACCCTATTCACTATTGTCTCAATTTAGTCGACTTGTGGCACGGACGTATTGTGCGAACGGTATCTTTACCTACTTCTTACGCCGTCAAGGCATGCAACTAACTGCCCGACTCGTTTTGAAAACAATCTATATCCATACTCAACTGATGAGGATGTATGAATAAGAATGATTGCGAGCTGAATATAATCGAATCCAAATCGAATCGTGGACAAACGACAAATATATGCAGAAAACCGTTTTAGCTATGCAATTCTAAAACATGAAAATATTTGTGCAATCTAGCTTAATTCCTTAGAAAAAAGAACGTTTACCTTTGAAAATATGCTTTAGAGAACTGAAGTGCATCATGGGGGAACCATATGCGATATACCGTTCATCGCACTTTGCTGACCGTTCGGGGGCGAGGTGGAATTGCGGGTGGTTTTTGGATATAACTAGAGCTGTCAGCAAGCAGCGCTCCATATGGAGGGGCGCTGATACATTCGGCCAGTAAGGCCCGAAAGAAAGGTAGGAGGCCATGACGAAAGGTCTGCACGTGCCTTCCGAGATCGGCAAGCTCAGGAAGGTCTGCCTGCACCGTCCCGGCGACGAGCTCCTCAACCTGCCGCCCGACGAGCTCGAGCGACTCCTGTTCGACGACGTCCCGTTCCTGGAGGTCGCGCAGCAGGAGCACGACACCTTCGCCCAGATCCTGAGGGACCAGGGCGTGGAGGTCCTCTACCTCGAGAACCTCGTCGCCGAGGTGTTCGACCAGGTCCCCGGCGCCCGCGCCGAGTTCACCGACCAGTACATCGCCGAGGCCGGCATCCGCGGCCAGCACATGCCGCAGATCGTCCGCGAGAAGCTGGACTCCATCGAGGACAACCTCGAGTTCGTCAAGAAGACCATGGCCGGCATGACCAAGGCCGAGATCGACATGCCCCTCACGGCGTCCACGACCCTCGACTCCCTGGTCAACTCCGAGTCCGAGTCCGACCTGATCATCGACCCGATGCCCAACCTCTACTTCACCCGCGACCCGTTCGCGGTCGTCGGCGAGGGCGTCAACCTCAACCGCATGTACTCGGTCACCCGCAACCGCGAGACCCTGTACGGCAAGTACGTCTTCAAGTACCACCCCGACTACAAGGACGTCTCCCTGTACTTCCGCCGCGACTGCCAGTTCCACACCGAGGGCGGCGACGTGCTGAACATCAACGAGAAGACCCTCGCCGTCGGCATCTCCCAGCGCACCCAGGCCGCCGCTATCGACGTCATGGCCCAGAACATCTTCTGGAACTCCGACTCCAAGGTCGAGCGCATCCTGGCCTTCGACATCCCCGTCTCGCGCGCCTTCATGCACCTCGACACGGTCTTCACCCAGATCGACGTCGATAAGTTCACGATCCACCCCGCCATCATGGGCACCCTGCGCGTCTACGAGCTGACCGCCGGCAAGAACCCGGGCGACGTGAACATCCGCCTGATCGAGGACACCCTCGAGCACGTCCTGGAGGACGCCACCGGCGTCGACCAGGTCAAGCTGATCCCCTGCGGCGGCGGCGACCCGATCGCGGCCTCCCGCGAGCAGTGGAACGACGGCTCCAACACCCTGTGCGTCGAGCCCGGCAAGATCTGCGTCTACGCCCGCAACACCGTCACCAACGACGTGCTGTACAAGGAGGGCCTGGACCTTCTCGTCGTGCCCTCCGCCGAGCTCTCCCGCGGCCGCGGCGGCCCGCGCTGCATGAGCATGCCCTTCTGGCGCGAGGACCTCTAAGGTCTTCAAGGACCCGTACAGGTCATAATACATACATCTAGCTGCCATTAGATGTCTCCCATTGGGGCGGTGCGGGTTTTCGCACCGCCCCAATCTTGTATGAGGAACGTCAACACGGTTGGATGACTGCTTTTGTAAGGAGCTTGGTCATGGACATCAAGACGATTGGCGTTGAGGAATGGCTCAACGTTTGGGAGAAGAGCGCCACGTGGGACATCGCCCAGTCGACGATCTCGTCGCTCACCATGGGCGAGCTACGCGCGCTCGATGAACAGGACGGCGCCACGTTCTACGAGCGCCTGGACCGCGAGAAGATGAACTACGGCTGGATCGAGGGCTCGCCGGAGTTTAAGGCCGAGGTTGACAAGCTGTATCGTCGCGAGGTCAATCCCGATCACATTCTGCAGACCAATGGCTGCACGGGCGCTAACCTCAACGCCATCATGGCTGTGGTCGAGCCCGGCGACCATGTTATCGCCGAGTGGCCCACCTACGCGCCGCTCTATGAGATCCCACGTACGCTCGGCGCCGAGGTCGAGTATTGGGAGCTTCGCGAGGAACTCGGCTGGAAGCCCGATATCGAGGAACTCAAGCGCTTGGTGCGCCCCAACACGAAGCTCATCTGCATCAATAACGCATCGAACCCCATCGGTACGGTGCTTGATGCCGATACGCTCGGCCAGATTGCCGAGATCGCCCGTTCGGTGGGCGCCTATGTGCTGTGCGACGAGGTGTATCTGCCGCTCGAAAACACTGGGTCCTTTATGTCGATGGCCGACGTGTACGAGAAGGCCGTTGTCACCAACTCGTTGTCGAAGACCTATTCGACGCCTGCGGCCCGCGTGGGCTGGGTCGTGGCCGACGAAGAGGTGTCCAACCGCATCCGTACCTATCGCGATTACACCATGATCTGCGGCGGTGTGTTCAACGACGCCCTGGCGACCTATGTGCTTGAGTACAAGGACAAGATCCTCGAGCGCAACCGCAAGATCGTGTTTGGCAACCGCGATATCGCGCAGGCTTGGATCGATACGCAGCATCGCGTTTCCTGGACGGCCCCGCAGGGCGTGTCCACCTCGTTTATCCAGCTGGACATTCCCGAGGACGACGAGGAGTTCTGCAAGCGCCTGCTGGCCGAGAGGGGAGTGCTGCTGGTGCCTGGCAGCCGCTTTGAGCTTCCCTGCGGCGCACGCCTGGGTTACTGCGCGAGCGAGGACGTTCTGCGCGAGGGCCTGAGACTTTTGGGCGAGGCGCTGGCGGAGTTCGATCGCTAGGATTCCGATGGTTCCCGAAGGCCGTTCAAAACCGCCTACAATTATCGAAAACAGGTCCGTTCTCCACGAGGGGAGCGGGCCTGTTTTTCTATACCGAGAAGTCAAGTTGTTACAAATGGGACCGTAAAGCGAGCCGGTATCCGCTGGGCTTTATACTGAGCTTCCGGTGAACGGTATCAAGCGTCTGGTAAACGGTAATTTGTTTACCAGAAATGAATAGGACAAACTTTTTTCTGAATAAAAACGAAAATGGTTGAGACGCGGTATGAATCGCTAATTCTATTCATAGCCTTATTGGAAATATGCAATTTGAGGGTGGTTTATCAAAGATTCGTTCCATTCGATATTTGGATTGAAAACACGTTTAAGCACGTAAATACACTTTATTAGGACGAAGTGTGCCATGCGTGAAGTATATGTGTATGCCGTTCACCCCCTATAAAAAACCGTTCGGGGGCAAGGTGGAAGTATGGGCTGATTTTGGATATAAATATGTCGTCAGCAATAACGCCTCACACGGAGGGGCGCTAACGAATCGGCCCTGACAAGGGCCCGAAAGAAAGGTAGGAGGCCATGACGAAAGGTCTGCACGTGCCTTCCGAGATCGGCAAGCTCAGGAAGGTCTGCCTGCACCGTCCCGGCGACGAGCTCCTCAACCTGCCGCCCGACGAGCTCGAGCGACTCCTGTTCGACGACGTCCCGTTCCTGGAGGTCGCGCAGCAGGAGCACGACACCTTCGCCCAGATCCTGAGGGACCAGGGCGTGGAGGTCCTCTACCTCGAGAACCTCGTCGCCGAGGTGTTCGACCAGGTCCCCGGCGCCCGCGCCGAGTTCACCGACCAGTACATCGCCGAGGCCGGCATCCGCGGCCAGCACATGCCGCAGATCGTCCGCGAGAAGCTGGACTCCATCGAGGACAACCTCGAGTTCGTCAAGAAGACCATGGCCGGCATGACCAAGGCCGAGATCGACATGCCCCTCACGGCGTCCACGACCCTCGACTCCCTGGTCAACTCCGAGTCCGAGTCCGACCTGATCATCGACCCGATGCCCAACCTCTACTTCACCCGCGACCCGTTCGCGGTCGTCGGCGAGGGCGTCAACCTCAACCGCATGTACTCGGTCACCCGCAACCGCGAGACCCTGTACGGCAAGTACGTCTTCAAGTACCACCCCGACTACAAGGACGTCTCCCTGTACTTCCGCCGCGACTGCCAGTTCCACACCGAGGGCGGCGACGTGCTGAACATCAACGAGAAGACCCTCGCCGTCGGCATCTCCCAGCGCACCCAGGCCGCCGCTATCGACGTCATGGCCCAGAACATCTTCTGGAACTCCGACTCCAAGGTCGAGCGCATCCTGGCCTTCGACATCCCCGTCTCGCGCGCCTTCATGCACCTCGACACGGTCTTCACCCAGATCGACGTCGATAAGTTCACGATCCACCCCGCCATCATGGGCACCCTGCGCGTCTACGAGCTGACCGCCGGCAAGAACCCGGGCGACGTGAACATCCGCCTGATCGAGGACACCCTCGAGCACGTCCTGGAGGACGCCACCGGCGTCGACCAGGTCAAGCTGATCCCCTGCGGCGGCGGCGACCCGATCGCGGCCTCCCGCGAGCAGTGGAACGACGGCTCCAACACCCTGTGCGTCGAGCCCGGCAAGATCTGCGTCTACGCCCGCAACACCGTCACCAACGACGTGCTGTACAAGGAGGGCCTGGACCTTCTCGTCGTGCCCTCCGCCGAGCTCTCCCGCGGCCGCGGCGGCCCGCGCTGCATGAGCATGCCCTTCTGGCGCGAGGACCTCTAAGTCTTTCCGTTTCCGGTGCGGTCCCCCTACAACCGCACCGGCTTCGCCCGTTAAACGGGCACCACTAATACTTACGTAATTCATTTCTTCGAAAGGAATCAAACCATGGGTGTTAACCTTTCCGGCCGTAGCTTCCTCAAGCTTCTCGACCTCACCACCGAGGAGATCGAGTACCTGCTCAAGCTCTCCAAGAACTTCAAGGATATGAAGCGCGCTGGCGTTCCGCACCGCTATCTCGAGGGCAAGAACATCGTTCTGCTCTTCCAGAAGACCTCTACTCGTACCCGCTGCGCCTTCGAGGTCGGCGGCATGGATCTGGGCATGGGCGTCACCTACCTCGATCCGGGTTCGTCGCAGATGGGCAAGAAGGAGTCCATCGAGGACACTGCCCGCGTTCTCGGCCGCATGTATGACGGCATCGAGTTCCGTGGCTTTGCCCAGGACGACGTCGAGGAGCTCGCTGCTAAGTCCGGCGTGCCCGTGTGGAACGGCCTGACCACCGAGTGGCACCCCACCCAGATGCTCGCCGACATCCTGACCGTCCAGGAGAACTTCAACTACGACATCAAGGGCAAGACCCTCGTCTTCATGGGCGACTGCAAGAACAATGTCGCTCGCTCCCTCATGGTCGTCTGCTCCAAGCTCGGCATGAACTTCGTGGCCTGCGGCCCCGAGGAGTGCATGCCCGCTGACGACGTCATCGAGGCCTGCAAGCCCATCGCCGAGGCTAACGGCTGCACCATCAAGCTGACCACCGACGTCAAGGACGGCGTCACCGGTGCCGACGTTATCTACACCGACGTGTGGGTCTCCATGGGCGAGCCCGACGAGGTCTGGGCCGAGCGCATCGCTCAGCTCACCCCGTATCGTGTCACCTCCGAGGTCATGGCTATGGCCAACCCGGGTGCCATCTTCCTGCACTGCCTGCCCAGCTTCCACGACACCAACACCACCATTGGCGCCGAGAAGTGCGAGCAGTTCGGCATCACCGAGCAGGAGGTCACCGACGAGGTCTTCGAGAGCCCCGCTTCCAAGGTCTTCGACGAGGCCGAGAACCGCATGCACACCATCAAGGCTGTCATGTACGCCACGCTCAAGTAAGAGCATCTAGCATCTCGCTCGGGGTGTCTTGCTGCACACCCCGAGCGGCTTTGTCTGGTAAATATCTCGCACCAGGCGGCAGGCACGGCACGGAAGAGCCGCTTCGGGCGAGATCAGTAAATGATTTATGAAGGGGGGATGAGAACTATGACTGAGACCGCTAAGAAAAAGCGCGGTATGCCTTCATCGTTCACCATTCTTCTTGCTCTGCTGGCAATTGTCGCAGTGATTACCGTTATCGTCTCCGGCACGTCCGGCGGCGCGGTTACTGCCGCCCGTCTGAGCGATTTCTGCACCGCCCCGATTAAGGGCTTCGCTGACGCTCTGCCCGTCTGCCTCTTCGTTATGATCCTGGGCGGCTTCCTCGGCATGATGACCGAGACCGGCGCTCTGGACAACGGCATCGCCGTTCTGGTGCAGAAGCTTAAGGGCAACGAGATTATGCTCATTCCCGTGCTGATGCTCATCTTCTCCCTCGGTGGTACCACCTATGGTATGTGCGAGGAGACCGTTCCCTTCTACGCCCTGCTCGCCGCTACCATGATGGCTGCTGGCTTCGACCCCATGGTCGGTGCCGCTACCGTCCTGCTCGGCGCTGGCTGCGGCTGCCTGGGCTCCACGGTTAACCCGTTCGCCGTCGGCGCTGCCGTTGACGCTCTGACCGGCGTTGGCATTGAGGTCAACCAGTCCATCATCATCGGCCTCGGTGCCGTCCTGTGGATTGTCACTACCGCTATGTCCATCTTCTTCGTGATGAGCTACGCCAAGAAGGTCAAGGCTGACAAGGGTTCCACCATCCTGTCGATGCAGGAGCTCAAGGACGCCGAAGAGGCTCACGGCAAGGCTGCTTCCGAGGTCCACAAGGAGGTCAAGCTCACCGGTCGTCAGAAGGGTGTTCTGATCGCCTTTGCCTTTACCTTTGTCGTCATGATCGTCGGCTTCATTCCGCTGGCCGACCTCAACGAGGGCGTCGCCAACTTCTTCGACGCTGGCGCTGTCTACGACGCCGACGGTAACGCCGTCGTCCAGGGCTGGTCTGCCCTGATCACCGGCCTGCCCATTGGCCAGTGGTACTTCGACGAGGCTTCCACCTGGTTCTTCCTCATGGCCGTCCTGATCGGTATCATCGGTGGCCTGTCCGAGAAGCAGATCGTTAACACCTTCATCACCGGCGCTGCCGACATGATGTCCGTTGTTCTCGTCATCGCCCTCGCCCGTGGTATCTCCGTCCTCATGGCTAACACCGGTCTCGACGTTTTCGTCCTCGACGCTGCCGCCAATGCCCTGGCTGGCCTGTCCGGCGTAATCTTCGCTCCCATGAGCTTCCTGGTCTACTTCGGCCTGTCCTTCCTGATCCCCTCGACCTCCGGTATGGCTACCGTCTCCATGCCCATCATGGGACCGCTGGCTGTTAAGCTCGGCTTCTCGCCCGAGGTCATGGTCATGATCTTCTCCGCCGCCATCGGTGTCGTGAACCTGTTCACCCCGACCTCCGGCGCCATCATGGGCGGTCTCGCCCTGGCCAAGATCGAGTGGACGACCTGGCTCAAGTTTGCCCTTAAGCTCATCGTCGCGCTCTCCGTCGTCTGCGCCATCATCCTGACCGTCGCCTGCGTGTTGCTCTAAGTACCCAACGGGTACCCCACGGAAACCTTGACGATCCTGTAAAGGATCATCTGGTCATCGTCTGTCCGGTGGGGTAAACCCACCGGTAGACTCCTACCTTTAGCCCCCTCCCGTTCCGTGCGCGGGAGGGGGCACTCTTGTGTTCCGGCGTTTTACCAAACGCCGGAACCACTCGACGCTGCAAGCCCGCCAGAGCGGCAATCTGACGTTCAATCGTCGGGCATGGCCAAAAGGCCTATGCCCTCCTCTTTCACGTCACCTTGCTCGCTCTGGCGGGCTTTCGCTGACTTATGCTCCACCTGTGACGTTTCCATTGTTGGTGCAGGGGGCTGCTTGCTCGCTCTGGCGCCCGTTCGCTGGTGCAATGGGGTCAGGTTACTTCGCGCCAAAAGGGGAAGTTGCGGTGGAATAGTTCCTGTTTGGCCGTCTTGAGGGGTTAAACGGGAACTATTTCACCGCAACTTATCGATGACGTGTTTGGTTGATGCCCGTTGGCTGCTTGGGTGTTGGGAAGGGTCTGCTCCGTTATAATCGCCTAGAACATTAAATGGAAACGGGACGGGAGCCATACATGCGCCAGGGTTTCGACAACGCGAAGTATATCGAGCTGCAGGCCGCTCATATTAAGGAGCGCATCTCGCAGTTTGGCGGCAAACTCTATTTGGAGTTTGGCGGCAAGCTGTTTGACGACTATCACGCGAGCCGCGTGCTGCCGGGTTTTGAGCCGGACAGCAAGTTTCGCATGCTCAAGAGCATAGCCGACGACGTTGAGGTCATCATCGCCATTAACGCGAACCACATCGAGAAGAACAAGGCTCGCGGTGACCTGGGCATTACCTATGACGAGGACGTTTTGCGCCTGGTCGACCTGTTCCGCGGCAACGGTTTTGCTGTCGCGGCCGTGGTTATCACCCAGTACGCCGGCCAGCCCGCCGCCGATGTCTTCCGCAATCGCCTGAACGCGCTCGGCATTCCCGCCAAGCTGCACTATCCCATCGAGGGCTATCCCCACGACGTCGATCTGATCGTGTCCGACGACGGCTACGGCAAGAACGAGTTTGTCGAGACCACCCGTCCGCTCGTCGTGGTCACCGCGCCGGGTCCTGGCTCGGGTAAGCTCGCCACCTGCCTGTCGCAGCTTTATCACGAGCACAAGCACGGCACCGCCGCCGGCTACGCCAAGTTCGAGACCTTCCCGGTCTGGAACCTTCCCCTCACGCATCCGGTCAACATCGCCTACGAGGCGGCCACGGCAGATCTCGACGACGCCAATATCATCGACTCCTTCCACTTGGAGGCCTACAACAAGACCACGGTCAACTACAACCGTGACGTCGAGGCTTTCCCGGTGGTCCGTGCTCTGATGGAAAAGATCCTGGGCAAGAGCCCCTACCAGAGCCCCACGGACATGGGCGTCAATATGGTCGGTTTTGCTATTACCGATGACGATGCCTGCCGCGACGCTTCCAAGATGGAGATCGTCCGCCGCTACTTTACCGCGGTCGAAAATGTGCGCCGTACCGGCGTGGGCGATGAGCAAGTCGACCGTCTCAAGATCATTATGAAGAAGGCCGGTATCGACAAGAACTACTCGCCGGCACGCTCGGCCGCCCTTACCAGGGAGCAGCTGACGGGTGGCCCCGTAGGCGCCATGGTCATGCCCGATGGCTCCGTGGTGACCGGCAAGACTTCCACGCGCCTGGGCGCCGCGAGCTCGCTCATCATGAACGCACTTAAGCATGTCTCGGGCGTTGACCTTGAGCTCGAGGTCATTAGCGATGAGGCGATCGAGCCTATCAGCAAGCTCAAGACGCATTTCCTGGGTAGCAAGAACCCGCGCCTGCACACCGACGAGACGCTTATGGCGCTCTCGATCACCTCGGCAACGAGCGAGACGGCGGCCCGCGTCCTTTCGGGCCTAGAGCAGCTGCGCGGCTGCGATGCCTTCTTTAGCGTGATCATCTCGCCGACGGACGAGACGGTGTTGCGCAAGCTGGGCATCAACGTGTGCTGCGAGCCCAAGTTCGAGCGCCGTGGTTTCTTCCACCGCTAAGCCTGGATTAATTGGTCTGAAAGGGGCGCATCGGGTATGCATTCGGTGTGCCCCTTTTATCAACAAAGCTACCGTTTAACCTAAAAATAGCCCGTTTACCTGCCTATAAGCGATTTGGGCGGTATACAATAACCCTAACTGTTTCATCCTTTTGCGGGGATGCCGCATGATGGATGTTGCCGGCCATCATGGGGTGTGCCGGTCGCGCACGGTGCAGGTGATGCCCGTGCTCGGTTTGAGGAGGCTGCCATGGCTGGCAAGGGTCGTGCGAGTGTCAACGATATGAAGCGTGTCGAGGTGCAGGTGCTGATGGAGATCGCACAGCTGTCCGAAGACAACGGCGGATTTTATGGCTTTTCGCGCAAGACGCTTGCCGAGCGTGTGGGGGTGTCTCCGTATCGCGCCCGCGCGGCAATTGAACGCTTGGAATCCGAAGACATCATCGAGGTCGTCTCGCGCTACAGCGACGACGGCGGCCAGCTTGCAAATGGTATTTGTCTCACGGAGCGTGGCGAATGGTATCTAGAGGGCATCCGTGCCGGTATGCTCGTGAAGGACTTGATCGAGGATGAAGCCGCCGATCGATAACAGCGTGCATTCATAGTGGAAACGACGCCGCTTGGGCAACCGGACGGCGTTTTGTTTCGAGATGGAGAAATGCGATTGCGCGTAAGAAAAAATGCGTGCGGCGCGCGTCGCGAGTATTACAATGAAGACCCGTAAGATGTGTATGGACAACTTCTACGGGAAGCGCAGGTAACTCAATATGACCAAGCATGTGTTCGTGACCGGCGGCGTGGTTTCGTCTCTGGGCAAGGGTATTACCGCGGCCTCGCTGGGCCGTCTGCTCAAGTCGCGCGGCTACAAGGTAACGATGCAAAAGGCCGACCCGTATCTGAACGTCGACCCCGGCACCATGAGCCCGTTCCAGCATGGCGAGGTCTTTGTGACCGAGGACGGCTACGAGTCCGATCTGGACCTGGGCCACTACGAGCGCTTTATTGACGAGAACCTGACCCGCGATTCCAACTTTACGACTGGTGCCATCTATAAGAGCCTGATCGCCCGCGAACGTCGCGGTGACTTTTTGGGCGGCACCGTGCAAGTGATCCCGCACGTCACGAACGCAATTAAGGATAAGTTCCGTCGTATTGAGGAACAGACCGGCTCCGACGTGGTCATCACTGAGTTGGGCGGCACTATCGGTGACATCGAGTCGCAGCCGTTTGTCGAGGCCATCCGCCAGTATCGCAAGGAGGCCGGCCCCGAGAACGTCTGCTACATCCACGTGTCGCTCGTTCCCTATATCGCCGCCGCCCACGAGGTCAAGACCAAGCCGACGCAGCACTCCGTCAAGGAGCTCCGCAGCTTTGGTATCCAGCCCGATATTATCGTTCTGCGCTCCGATCACCATATCGACGATGCCATCCGCGGCAAGATCGCAAGCTTCTGCGACGTCGACACCGACTGCGTCTTTACCAACGAGGACTGCGCGAGCATCTACGATGTTCCGCAGCTGCTCGCCGAGCAGGACTTTGACCTGCGCATTTGCGAGCGTCTGGGTCTGGACCCGCGTGAGCGCGACATGAGTCAGTGGAACGAGTTCCTGCGCAAGCAGAACCATGCCAACCAGCACGCCGACAAGGTGAAGATCGCCGTCGTGGGCAAGTATACGCAGCTGCCCGATGCCTACCTGTCGGTTATCGAGGCCCTGCACCACGCGGGCGTGTTCTACGATCGCCACGTTGACGTGCAGCTGGTCGATGGCGAGAGCCTCGACGAGCAGAACGTCTCCGAGGTCCTGGGTGACGCCTCGGGCATCTTGGTTCCTGGCGGCTTTGGCAAGCGCGCCCTGGAGGGCAAGATCCTCGCGGCCGAGTTCGCCCGCGAGCACAAGATTCCGTATCTGGGCATTTGCCTGGGTATGCAGGTAGCCGTGTGCGAGTTCGCCCGCAACGTGGTCGGCCTTGCCGGCGCCAGCTCTTCCGAGTTCGATCCGGACGGCCCGTTTAGCGTCATCGATCTGATGAGCTCGCAGGAGGACGTGACCGAGAAGGGCGGCACCATGCGCCTGGGCGCCTATCCGTGCAAGCTCGCCGCCGATACCCTTGCTCGCGAGGCATATGGCGAGGAGCTCGTCTACGAGCGTCACCGTCACCGCTTTGAGTTCAACAACGCCTTCCGTGACCAGCTCGAGGACGCCGGTTTGGTTATCTCGGGTCTGTCGCCCGACGAGCGCCTGGTCGAGATGGTCGAGCTGCCGCGCGACGTGCATCCGTGGTATGTGGCAACCCAGGCTCATCCCGAGTTCAAGAGCCGCCCGACCAACCCGCAGCCGCTGTTCCGTGAGTTCGTGCGCGCTTCGATCGGCCAGCACGAGGGTGTCGACCGTCTGCAGGTGACGCCCATGAACCTCGCTACGGACTAAGGGTGCCGGCGAATAAGGAACATACCGAAGCTACTCCCTCGTCGCTCGCCGTGGCGGCGGGGGAGTATCTCGATTACCTCGCGGTCGAGCGGGGTTTGGCGCGCAACACGATTGCGGCCTATCGTCGTGACCTGACGACGTACTGCGCCTATCTGGAGCGGGCGGGTATTGTGTCTTTTGAAGAGGTGACTCGTCAGATCGTGGAGGGCTTTGTCGCCGACCGTCGCGATGGGGGCTATTCGGATGCCTCGGTGGAGCGTGCGCTTGCGGCCGTGAAGGGCCTGCATGCCTTTTTGGTGCGCGATGGGGCTGTGGCCCAAAATCCAACGGCGGCGTTGCGCCTTCCTAAAAAGGCTGATCGTTTGCCGGAGTATCTATCGGTGGAGGATGTCTCGGCGCTGCTCGATCAAGACTTCCCCGAGGGCGAGATGGGCTTGCGCGACCATGCCATCTTGGAAGTGCTCTACGGATGCGGTTTGCGTGTGAGCGAGTTGGTGGGGCTCGATGTGGGCGATATCCATATCGACGATGGCTTTGTACTCGTTCGCGGTAAGGGCTCAAAGGAACGCCTGTCCCCGCTGGTGGGAAGCGCGGCGCGAGCTCTGACGCTCTATGTAACTGAGGGACGTTCTCGCTTGGCGGCCCATGCCCGCGGAACCGAGACCTCGGCGGTCTTTTTAAATAAGAACGGCCGCCGTCTGTCGCGCCAGGGCATCCATGCCATCTGTGAGCGCTACGGGCGCCAGGTGGGACTGGTGGGACTCCATCCCCATACGCTGCGTCACTCCTTTGCCACCCATATGCTTGCGGGCGGCGCAGACCTCCGTGTGCTACAGGAGATCTTGGGACATGCCGATATATCGACCACGCAGGTCTACACGCATGTCGATCGTACGCAACTGACCGAGGTCTATCTGGCAGCGCACCCGCTGGCGCATCGTTAACATATCGCTGGCCTGCATATTTATAGGTATTTGGGGACGGGCCCCAGATTGCCGCGGCGTGCTTTTGCGCGCGCAGGGGCGATCTGGGGCCCGTCCCATTTTTCGTCACTTGTCGTCGCGGTGGTGGACCGAATGTGCCTTGGGTGGGGGAGTTTGGGGGCGATGTGAACGGCATGTAAAGGGACGCAAAAATCGCCTCAAGGTCAACTTGAAGGTTGAGGTTGAAAGGCGGGGTGCCACAGGTGGCATCCCGCCGTTGCTGTAAACACAACATATTGTGTTTTCGAACATGTGCTTGGGGGTGTTTTGCGATATATGGTGGGTGGAGTGGTGGGGCGGGGTGGGGGAAGGGGTGGGGAAAGGTGTTGAAAAATGGGGCGGTTCCCCATATTATTAATGACGTCGACAGGCGGGGTGGTTCCCCGCGTACGTGCCATCTGAGTAACCGAGGGGAGGGCGCACATGGGAATGACTGGTGCATACGAGCGCAATCTCGATGCAAAAGGTCGTCTATCCCTGCCTGCACCCCTTCGCGAGGAGCTTGGAGAGCACGTTCGCGTGTTTAAAGCCCTGGATGTCGATGCTCTGTACGTGTTCTCTGCCGAGGCCTTCGATAAGTGGGTCGAAGGACTCTTCGCGGGTCGTGAGGGCCACGAGGGTTTTAACCCGCGTGACATCAACGACCAGAAGCTCATGAGGGCGATCAACAAGCGCACCACGTCGATGGATGTGGACAGCGCGGGTCGTATCGGTCTTTCTGAGTCTCTCCGCAAGCAGGCGAACCTCGACCGCGAGGTCACGGTTGTGGGCAACTACGACCACCTTGAGGTTTGGGACCGCGCTACGGCCGATGAGGACGATGATGACGAGGCCCTGCTGGACCTCTTCTTCTCGTAAGGGCAAGGCACGAGTAACGGATGGAGCGTGGGATCTTGACACAAGAATATCGGCATGAACCTGTCATGCTCGGCGAAGTGCTTGAGTCGCTGCAGCTAAAGAGCGGCTCCGTCGTCTGCGACTGCACCCTTGGCGGTGCCGGCCATTCGGTAAAGATGGCCGCGCAGGTGGGGAAAACCGGCCTTTTGCTCGGCGTCGATCAGGACGACATGGCCCTCGAGGCCGCTGGCGCCCGTCTGGACCGCGAGGTTCCCGGCGTTCCGCACCAGCTGCTGAAGGGCAACTTCGGCGACTTGGACGAGCTGCTTTGCTCGGCCGAGGTGCCTGGGGTCGATGGCTTCCTGTTCGATTTGGGCGTTTCGTCACCGCAACTCGATATCCCTGGCAGGGGCTTTTCGTATAACGAGGATGCCCCATTGGACATGCGGATGGATCCGGGTAATAACACCTTAAACGCAGCTGAGGTCATCAACACCTACAACGAACACGACCTCGCCCGGATTCTACGCGTCTACGGCGAAGAGAAGTTCGCCTCGCAGATCGCGCGCGAGATCGTGCGCCGCCGCGAGCAAGAACCGATCGAAACCACCGGCCAATTTGTCGAGATCATCAAGGCGGGTATCCCGGCTGCCGCTCGTCGGCATGGCGGACACCCGGCCAAGAAAAGTTTCCAGGCCATTCGCATCGAGGTCAATCACGAGCTCGATGTGCTCGAGAGAGGGCTTGATGCCGCCACCAGGTGGCTCAACCCGGGCGGGCGTATTTGCGTCATCTCGTATCACTCGCTCGAGGACCGTATCGTAAAGAACCACTTTAAGGAGATGAGCCAGGGGTGCACGTGTCCGCCGGAGATTCCGGTGTGCGTGTGCGGCAACGTGCCGATACTCAAGGTCATCACTCGCAAACCCCTGGTTGCCCAGCCTGATGAGGTTGAGCGCAACCCTCGGGCGAGATCAGCCAAAATCCGCGTGGCGCAGCGTCTGTAGGCGCGACCGCGCGATATTGGACCTCCCGCTCGCACCATAAACGAAGCTTAAACACACTACCAACGTACTCGGGATGGGAGGCGGCATATCATGGGCTACAACACTTCAAGCGCAGCACTCGCCTATGATATGAACGCCATGCCCGCCTATCGTGAGACGCCGCAGGCCCCCGTTGCTCCCCGTGAGCAGCGCACGCCGCGCTTTGATGTCTACACGGGCGCGGGCCGTCAGGCAAACCAGGCGGTAAGCCCGGTTTTCATGAGCGTTCTTAAAACGTTTTGCATCATTGCGGCTATCTTCATGACGATCGGCGTCGCCCGCGTGGCGCTCGCCGGCGTTACGGCCCAGGTGCTCAACAGCAACGCCGAGCTTACCAACACGCTCGAAAAGGCGACCGATGAGAGCTCCGACCTGGAGGTCATGCATTCGGTCTATGGCGCCGACACGCGCATTCGCGACCTTGCGGGCGCTTATGGCATGGTGGAGCCCAGCGAGAGCGTTACACTTGACTTTTCGCAGGATGCAGCCGCGGGCGCCAACGCGACCGCGACCGCTCAGTAGCAAGACGGTAGCTGAGTATGACAAATGACTATCGCCGCGGTTCCGATGGGGGCCGCGGTTCTGGACGTCCCTCGTCGCGGGGACGTTCTGGTTATCAAGGAACGGGTCGGCAATCTTACAACGCCGGGCAGTCCCGTGGCAATGACCCGGCGTCGCGACTTCGCGGCTCGGGCGGCCCTCAAGTGCATAACACCAGGTCGCGCAAGAGTTCGTCGACCGAATGGCTCACAGGCGCGCCTCTGCCTCGCCGCAAAGCCGTCATGGGATTCATTGGGCTTGGCTTGGGCTTGGGCGTCTTTCGCCTTGCCGACTATCAAATTGTCGAAGCCGATAAACTGCGCGAGCGTGCCGATGCGCGCCGCCTGCTTGCGCAGACCCTCTATGCCAAACGCGGCACCATCTACGACCGCAACGGTAACGTGCTGGCGTCGTCGGTCGAATGTCGCAACATCGCCGTGAACCCGCAGCTTGTCGAGGATGTTGACAAGACGGTGTCGGCGCTGGTCAAGGCAACTGGAATCGATAAAAAGACCTGCCGCAAGCTCGTCGAGTCCGATGGCACCTGGGTGTATATCAAGCGCCAAGTGGACGAAGACGATGCTGCGGTGCTGGAGAAGAAGAACCTGCCCGGCGTGCTTTTTGAGCAGGCCATGAAGCGCGTATATCCATACGGCAATCTGGCATCGCAGGTGCTGGGTGTAGTGAATGTGGACAACGACGGCTTGACGGGTCTCGAAAAGCAATACAACAAGCTTCTGACCGGCACGAACGGTTCTCTCGTGCGCGAGCGCGCGAGGGACGGCAGCTATATCGCGGGCGGTGCCTATAAAAAGGTGGCCGCGGTCGACGGCGTTGATATCGTGACGACGCTCGACGTCAATATCCAGCGTGCGGCTGAGGATGCTCTGGCAGAGGCTGTCGAGAAGACAAAGGCCAAGAACGGCTCGGCTTTGGTCACCGACCCCACGACCGGTGAAATTCTCGCAGCCTGCTCGTACCCGACCTACGACCAGACCGATCTGGAGAACGCCAAGACCGAGGATATGAACCTGCGCCTGGTCACTGACGCCTACGAGCCCGGCTCGGTCTTTAAGACGCTCGTGGCGGGCGCCGGCTTCGACTTGGGCGTCGTACGATCGAGTACGTCGTTTGAGGTGCCGGCGAGCATCAAGGTGGGCGACGATACCGTTACCGATGCCGATAAGCGCGACTATGGCATGACCATGGATGTGCGCGAGATGATGCGCCGTTCGTCCAATGTGGGCTTTGTCCTGGTGGGGCGCAAGATCGGTGCCGACGACTTTGCCGCCTATGTGGACAAGTGGGGCATCGGTCACAGCTCCGGTGTCGATTTTCCGGGCGAGAGCCTGGGCATCGTCAAGGAGCGTGACCAGTATGACGGCGCCACGCTGGGATCGATGAGCTTTGGACAGGCGCTGTCCGTCTCGCCGATTGAGATCGCACGTGCCGTGGGCGGCATCGCCAACGGCGGCGTGATGATGACCCCGCACTTCTATAAGTCCAGCAAAGGCGACGAGAAGGACTGGGGCGAAGGCGAACGCGCGATTTCTGAGGACGCCGCATCCCAGGTGACATCGTGCATGCAGACGGTCGTGTCCGAGGGAACGGGCGTTGGCGGCGCGGTTGACGGCTATGACGTGGCGGGTAAGACCGGTACGGCCGAACGAGCCGACGAGAACGGCGGCTACCTCAAGGAGAACTACATGTCGTCCTTTATGGGCTTTGCGCCGGCACAATCGCCCAAGGTGCTGTGCTATATCACGCTCGACGGAACGCCGAGCGGCTCAGATGCCGCTGCGGTGCCGTTCCAGTCCATTATGGCCAACGCGCTCGACGTGCTGGGTATCCCGCACACGAAGTAGGGGGTTACAATCTTTGGGGCGTGGTTTGTTGTCCCATATGAGGGTGTTCACATGCCCTGCACCACGCATGTGCGGCGCTGGGATACAATACGCCGATAGCATTATTAGGTTTACAGGGGAGCTGCAATGATAGAGATCGCCGTCAACAACCTCGCGGCCGCAACAGGGGCCCGAACCGTGACGGGAGAAGCCGATCGGGTATGCCGCGGGTGCGTTATCGACTCGCGTCAGGTCGAGGAAGGGACGATTTTCGTCGCCTTTCCCGGTGAAAACGTCGACGGCAATGATTTTGCTTCCCGTGCCGTCCAGTCGGGTGCCGGCGCCGTCGTGATGACGCGTGAGCCCGAGGCCGAGCTGGTCTCGCTGGCGCAGGACAAGGGCTGTGCCATCTTGCTGACCGATGATCCCGAGGACTTTCTGCTGCGTTTGGCGCACGCGTACCGTCTGGAGCTTGGCTGCCTGGTCGTTGGTATTACCGGTTCCATCGGCAAGACGACGACCAAGGACGTGCTCGCCGCCGTGCTCGCCAAGCGCTATCGTGTCTGGGCCACCAAGGGCAATTTCAATAACCTGATCGGCATGCCGCTCACGGTGCTTTCTGCTCCGGCCGATACCGAGGTCCTGGTGCTCGAGATGGGCATGAACCATTTCCACGAGATTGAGCGCCTGTCCCAGTCCGCCAATCCCAACCTTGCCATCGTGAGCAAGATTGGTACCTCTCACATCGGCATTTTGGGCAGCCGCGAGAACATCGCCCGCGCTAAGGCCGAGATTGTCCAGGGTATGTGCGCCGCCGGCGACTTCTTGCCGCTGCTGGTTTTGGGCGGTGAGGACGACTTTACGCCGTTCATTCGCGATACGTTCGCCCAGCCTGCTGGTATCGATGTGATGCTGGCCGGCGTCTCGGACGATGATGAGGTCCGTGCCCGCGATATTCGTGTTGATGACGAGGGCCGTCCGGTCTTTACGCTCGATTTTGGCCAGGGTGAGACGACCGATACCATGCTTGCCATCCCCGGCGTGCAGTCCGTCCCAAATGCCGTTAAGGCCGCCGCAGTTGCCTATCGCCTGGGCGTGACGCCCGAGCAGATCGATGCTGCTTTTAGGGGCCTCACGATCACCGGGCACCGCCAGGAGATCAAGCGCGCCAAGAGCGGTGCCCGCGTCATCGACGATTCCTATAACGCCAGCGCCGAATCCATGGCTGCTGGTCTCGATCTGCTGTGCTCGCTTTCGTGCACGGGGTCTCGCATGGCGATCCTGGGCGAGATGGGCGAGATGGGCGATGAGGCTCCTCGCATGCATGAGCTCGTGGGCGCCTATGCCGCCGCCAAGAAGCTCGACATGCTGGCGTGCGTGGGTGGTGAGCTGGCCCAGCTTATGGCCGATGCCGCGCGCATGATGGGCATGGACGAGGACCGCATCCAGGTGTTCTCCGATTATCAGCAGGTGCTCGACCGCATGGGCGGCGCGCTTGAAAAACATGATGTTGTACTGGTCAAGGGTTCCCGCTTTGTTGAGCTCGACCGCTTTGTGGAAGGTGTGTGCTAGCCCATGTTCGGCAATCCCTCGTATCCAACGTATCAGGCTTTTTTGGGGCTTGGCATCGCCGCTGCCATTGCGCTGCTGCTCATGCCGTGGTGGATCAAGCTACTTAAGGTCGAGGGTATCGGCCAGCAGGTTCGTGCCGACGGCCCCAAGCGTCATTTGGTTAAGCAGGGAACGCCCACCATGGGTGGCGTTGTCATTCTCGTCGCGATTTCGCTGACCTGCCTGCTGATGGGCAAGCTCACCACCGAGCTCGTGCTCGTGCTGCTCGCCACGCTGGCGACAGGCGTGCTGGGCCTGATCGACGACCTGACCTCCGTTACGCATGGGCGCTCGCTCGGTCTGACGCCTCATGCCAAGATGATCGGCCTAACCATTATCTGTGTCACCTTTACGGTACTTGCCGTTAACTGGTGCGGCGTCGCCCCCGAGATTCGTTTTCCCGGCGGCCTGACGATTGACCTTGGCGTGCTTTCGACCACCATCTGCGGCCTTTCGTTCCCGTGGCTCTACATTGTCTTTTGCTGGCTGATGATCGCCGGTCTTTCTAATGCCGTGAACCTGACCGATGGCCTTGACGGTCTTGCTGGCGGCACCTCCATGATTGCCATGCTCGCCATGGCTGCCATGGCGTTTTTGCACGGAGACGTGAACCTGTCCATCTTCTGCACCGCGTGTGCCGGTGCCTGCTTGGGCTTTCTGTGGTTCAACTGCTATCCGGCGAGCATCTTTATGGGCGATACCGGCTCGCTTGCCCTAGGCGCCGCGTTTGCCTGCACGTCCATCATGACCAACACCGAGGTCGTCTCCCTCATCATCGGCGGCCTGTTTATCGTTGAGACCCTGTCGGTCATGATTCAGGTTGTCTACTTCCACTTTACGCACAAGCGCGTCTTCCTTATGGCGCCCATCCATCATCATTTCGAAAAGAAGGGCTGGGCCGAGACCAAGGTCGTCATCCGTTTTTGGATTATCGCTGCTGCCTTTGGTGCCGTTGGCCTTGCCCTGTTCTTCCAGTTGGGATAGTGGTCTTTCATGCCTCTTGCTGATGTCTTTAGCCTGCTCGTTTTGGGTCAGGGCAAATCCGGTCTCGATGTCGCCCGCTGGGCGCTGGCACATCCCGAGCGCGTAAGTGCCGTTACCGTGTATGGCGGTGGCACCTCTGAACCCAATGACGCCACGCGTGCGCTCGAGGCTGCTGGTGCGTCGTTTGTCTATGGGACCGAACAGGTCGAGGGCGCCTATGACGTATGCGTGACGTGCCCGGGCATCTCGGAGTTCTCGGGCTTCTTTAAGGCCGGGCGCGAGCATGCCGCCCAGATTATGGGTGAGCCCGAGTTTGCCTATCGCCTGTCGCCCGATAACTGGATTGCCATCACGGGCACCAACGGCAAGACGACCACCACGTCGCTGGCTGATTATCTGCTTAAGGCTGCCGGCGAGGCCAGCGTTGCTGTCGGCAACATCGGCGAGCCGCCGGTCAACGAGATTGACGGCCGAGCCCACAACGAGTGGTTTGTGGCTGAGCTCTCGAGCTATCAGATTGCTACGACAACCGAGCTCCACCCCCGCGTGGCGGTGCTGCTCAACATCACTCCCGACCACTTGGGCTGGCATAAAAGCCATAAGAACTACGCGCTTGCCAAGATCAAACTGTTTGACAATATGGTCGATGACGATCTGGCGGTTGTCGACGTCGAAGACGCCGGCATTCACGAGTTCGATGAGTACATCTACACGCCGGGTCGTCGCATCTGCAAGGTTGCCTTTGACGAGCCTGAGGGCGAGGATGCCGCCTTTGTGCGCGACGGCAAGATGGTCGTGCGCCTGAAGGGCGTCGAGACCCCGCTCATCGCTACATCCGAGCTCAAGATCTCGGGCCATCACAATGTTATCAATGCCCTGTGCGCCGCCACGGCTGCCTTGGCGGTCGGTGCCGATGTCGATGGTGTCTGCCGCGGTCTTGCCTCGTTCCAGCCGCTCGAGCACCGCGTGGAGCCGTGTGGCGAGATTGACGGCGTGCGCTACGTCAACGATTCCAAGGCGACCAACACCGATGCGGTCGAGAAGGCACTGACGGCATTTCCCGATGACGACGTGATCTTGCTGCTCGGCGGCCACGATAAGGGCACGCCGCTCACGGACTTCGCGCGCGTTGTTATGGATAACGTACGCTCGGTCGTCTGCTTTGGCGATGCGCGCGAGCGTTTCACCGCCGCTATGGACGAGGCCGATGTCGACGGCGATGTGGATATCGCCCAGGCGGATGACCTGCGCGATGCCGTGGACGTCGCCCGTTCGCTGTCGAGCCGTGGCGACGTGATCTTACTTTCTCCTGCCTGCTCTTCGTTCGATGAGTTCTCGGGCTATGAGGAGCGCGGCCGCGTGTTTAAGGACTATGTGGCCCAGCTTGCCGCTGCGGCGAAATCGCAAATGGAATAGGGGTTGCCGGTGAGAGAGGAGAGCCCCCGACAAGGTATGAGGAGGCCCGACTCGGACCGTGCTTCCTCGCGGCGCAGCACACCGCGTTCCGGTCGCGGCGGGCAGACGTTTAGCGAACGCTATATTGCCGGCGTTCCCGCCCGTATCATGCGCCCCCGTTTGATATTCATGGCCTGCCTGTTTACATTGGTGTGCTTTGGCCTGCTGATGGTGTACTCGGCGTCTTCGGTCGAGGCGCTGCACGAGAATGGCTCGGCGACGTTTTTTCTGTTTCGACAAGCCGCGTTTGCCGGAGTTGGCGTGCTGGCTATGGTTGCCATCGTGCGCATCTTGCCGGACAGTTGGTTTGGGGAAGACGTGCTCAGGATCTTCCTCATAGGCATGATAGGGCTACTGTTTCTGGTGTTCTTGGTGGGCAGCGGCAGCCGTGGCGCCACGCGCTGGCTCAACATTGCCGGCATTCAGTTCCAGCCTTCCGAGTTTTTAAAGCCATTTGCCATTGCGTATTCGGCCATCATGCTTGATCGTTTCTTTTCGCCCGGTGGCAACATCAACGAATTCCTTCGCAAGATGGGCATCTACTTGGGCATTTCGCTCTTTCTGATCTTTATCCAGCCCGATTTCGGTACTGTCCTGATCATCCTGTTGACCCTCATGTGCATGGCGTTGTTTGCGGGTCTCGACCCCAGATTTATCATCGGCGTGCTAATCTTCGGCATTCTCGTGATTGTGATTGCGCTTGTTGCAGAGCCGTACCGTATGGTGCGTATTCAGGTTGCCTTGAACCCTTGGGCCGACGAGTATGGTGACGGCTATCAGGCTACGCTTGCCATCATGGCCTTTGCCTCGGGCGGTCTGTTCGGCCGTGGCATCGGCAACTCAACCATGAAGTACTCGTATCTGCCCGAGGCGCACAACGACTACATCCTGGCTATCATTGGCGAGGAAGTCGGTTTTGTCGGAACTGTGCTGTTCTTCTTGGTGTTTGCGATGCTGATCTATTCGGCGTTTCGCATTGCCGAGCAGGCGACCGATCGTCGGGGCGCGCTTATGGCGTCTGGCTCCGCGGTCATTCTCGCGGTGCAGTTTTTGATTAACGCGTTGGGCATCCTCAACGTGTTTCCCATGACGGGCAAACCGTTGCCGTTTATTAGCTACGGCGGTTCGTCGATTATTGTGTCGCTTATGCTTGCCGGATTGATCCTGCGCGTTTCGTACGAGAGCGCCCGTCGCGATGAGTACGACCGTCGCCGCGAGAGCTTTGCCGTTATGGATGAGAGTACCGCTGGCGTGCCCCACGTGCGCGGCGAGCGATCTTCGCGTAACGGTTTTACCGTCCTGGATGGCTCTGCGACCGAGCCGGCAGTCCGCCCGCGTCAGCGAACGGCGCCGCAAGGTCGTCCTCAGCGCCCCAGCCCTCGCAACGCGGGCGGCGGATATAATCGAATCGATTTGAACTCGGACCCGTCGGCGCGTCTGCGCACCGACGACCAGGGACCGCGTGTACGAAGGGACTACCATGACCGATAAGATGACCGTTGCTATTGCAGCCGGCGGCACGGCAGGACACATCAACCCCGCGCTCGCCTTGGCCGAAGAACTGCGTGATCGTGGCCACCACGTTGTGTTCGTGGGCCAGTCGCGCAAGCTCGAGGGTCGTCTGGTCCCCGAGGCTGGGTTTGATTTTGTGCCCATTACGGTCACTGGCTTCGACCGCTCCCGTCCTTGGACGGCGCTGACCTCGCTGTGGCGTGTCAACAAGGCCAAGCGTGCGCTCGCTGGTCATTTCTCAAAGGTCGGCAAGCCCGACGCTGCCATTGGTTTTGGTGCCTATGTCGAGGTTCCGCTGCTGGGGTGGTGCAAGGGCGCGGGCGTTCCGTATCTGCTGCATGAGCAGAACTCTGTTCCGGGCCTGGCCAACAAGATGATGAACTCCCACGCCGCCCGCGTGTGCATCTCGGTGCCGGCAGCGCGTTCGGTCTTTGAGCGCGAAGGTGACCCTGGCCACGTGCTCATGACCGGCAACCCCGTACGTCGCTCGGTGATCGAGGGCGATCGCGCTCGCGGCCGCAAAGCACTTGGCGTTCCCGAGGACGCTACGCTGCTGCTCGTCTTTGGCGGTTCACTTGGCGCCCAGCACCTCAACGAGCGCGTGGTTTCGCTCAAAAACGAGCTGCTTTCGCGCAAGAACCTCTATGTGTTGCATTCGACGGGTGCCGACGGCTTTGAGGAGACCGAGCGCGCTTTGGCGCTGACGCCCGAGGAGGCGAAGCGTTACCGCGTCCAGTCTTACATCGACAACATGGGCGATATGCTGGCTGCTGCCGATTTGGTGCTCTCGCGTTCGGGCGCATCGAGCGTGGCCGAGATCGCTGCGCTCGCCGTACCTTCGGTGCTCGTGCCGTATCCGCATGCGACGGCCGACCACCAAACCACCAATGCCCGTTATCTGGTCGACGCCGGGGCCGGCGTGCTCTGCGCCGATGCCGATATCGACGGTTTTGCCTTTGCCGATGAACTGCTGCACCTGGTCGATGACGCGGCGACGCGCGACGCCATGCGTCAGGCGGCGCGTGGTCTGGCTCAGGATAGGGCCGCCGCTCTTCTGGCGGATGCGGTAGAGGGTTTGCGTTAGTTAGACGGGATATCGTCGGTCGCCCTCGCGCTGATGCGGTAGGTGCGGTACAGTTAACGGGTTACAGGCAGTGTTTACGCAAGGAGTACACGAGCACATGGCTGATTCCCAGACTGCAACCTCCGCGCCCGAGTTTAAGAGCGCCCACTTTATCGGTATCGGCGGCGCCGGCATGAGCGGCATCGCCCTCGTTCTGCACGAGCGCGGTTATGCCGTTACCGGCTCCGACCTTAAGACGTCACGTTATATCCGCCAGCTTACCCGCGCTGGTGTGAAGGTGCATGTGGGCCATGAGGCCGCCACGATCGACGAGGTCAAGCCCGACGTGGTTGTTGTCTCCACCGCTATTCCGGAGTCTAACCCTGAACTCGTGCGCGCTCGCGAGCTTGGTATTCCCGTGTGGCCCCGTGCCAAGATGCTCTCTGCTTTGGGCCACGGCTACACCACCGTCGCTGTTGCCGGCACGCATGGCAAGACCACCACGTCTTCGATGTGCGCCACCATGCTCGACCGCATGGGTCTGGATCCGAGCTTCCTGATCGGTGGCATCGTCGAGGGCTATGACACGAACGGCAAGAACGGCTCGGGCGACTACTTTGTCGCCGAGGCCGACGAGTCCGACAGCTCCTTCCTGTTCCTGAACCCCAACGTGGTCATTGTGACCAACGTCGAGGCCGACCACCTCGATCACTACTCGGGTATCGAGGAGATCGAAGCGACTTTCGCTAAATTCATGAGCCTGGTGGGCGAGGACGGCACCGTCATCGTCTGCGGTGAGGACCCGCATCTGGTCGAGCTCGCCAAGTCGACGGGCCGTCACGTGCTTTCCTACGGCTTTGCCGAGAGCAACGACATCGTCTGCATGCACCCGGATGTCAAGGGCATCCAGAGCGACTTTATCGTTCGCTTTGAGGACGGCACTGAGCACGCTGTGGAGATCAAGAGCAATCCCGGTCGCCACAACATGCTCAACGCCACGGCGGTGCTCACCGTCGCCCATGTCCTGGCCCTTGACATCGACGCCGCCGCCAAGGCGCTCTCGAGCTTTGAGGGCGTCCGCCGTCGCTTTACCCATGTGGGCGATATCGATGGCATCACCGTGGTCGATGATTACGGCCATCACCCCACCGAGATCAAGGCGACGCTTGCTGCCGCTTCGTCGCTGGGCTACAAGCATGTCGACGTCGTGTTCCAGCCGCACCGTTATTCGCGTCTGCAGGCCCTGTGCGACGACTTTGCCGATGCATTTGCCAATGCCGATAAACTGCTGCTGATTGATGTGTTCTCGGCTGGCGAGATGCCCATTCCGGGTGTTACCTCTAAGATGCTCGCCGATACCGTGCGCGCCAAGCATCCTGGCAAGGAGGTCGTGTACTGCTCCAGCCGTCTTGAGCTCAATCAGGAGCTCGAGCAGATGGTGGGCGAGGGCGACCTGCTGCTCACTATGGGTGCCGGTGACGTTACGACCGTCGGTCCCGAGTTCATTGAGTATCTGACTGCCAAGAAAGACGCTTAAGTCTAATGGGTCTGTTTAACGCCGTCATGGCGCTCTCGGGCATGATCGACACGGATGTGATCGAGGACGAGCGCCTTGCGCGTCATACGAGCTATCGTATCGGCGGCAAGGCCGACCTCTTTGTGACGTGCCATAGCTATCATGCCCTTCGCCGCGCCGTGGCGGTGCTCGATCGCGAGCAGGTGCCGTGGGTCATCATCGGCAAGGGCTCCAATCTGCTGGTTGCCGATGGCGGTTATCGCGGCGCCGTCATTTCGCTCGGACGTGAGTTTCAGCGCACGGTTGTTGCCGATGACGGTTGTACGCTGACGGTCGGTGCGGGCGTGATGTTTGCGCGCCTGGTCAACGATGCCCTGTCGCGTAGCCTCTCGGGCCTTGAGTTTGCCGTTGGCATCCCTGGCTCGGTTGGCGGTGCGATATCTATGAATGCCGGCACACGGACCGAGTGGATTGGCTCGCTGGTTGAGGATGTCGTAACGTTTGACCCGGCATCCGGTATCAAGCATTATGCGGGGTCCGAGATCACTTGGGGCTACCGCGAATGTAGCCTTCCCCGCAATGAGATCATCCTCGAGTGCGTGCTCAAGCTTAAACCGGCGCCCAAGGCCGACATTCGCGAGCGCATGGAACGGTACCTGACGAGGCGCAAGCGTACGCAGCCCATGGGTCGCGCATCCTGCGGGTCGGTCTTTCGTAACCCGCCCGATGCGAGTGTGGGCAAGCTTATCGAGGATTGTGGATTAAAGGGTTTTTCGATTGGCGGCGCGGAAGTTTCGCCCGTTCACGCTAATTTTATCGTTAATAACGGAACTGCCTCGGCCGATGACGTTGCCGCGGTTATCAGACATGTGCACGGAAAGGTGAGGGAGGCGTATGGCATCGAGCTCAGACCGGAAGTTAAATTCCTCGGCTTCTAGAGCATCGAAACCCACCTTCCGCCGCGCCGGAGGGCGTTCCGGCGCGCCTGCCAAACCTCAACGCAATACCGTCGCGCACTCTAAGTCTGTCGGGCATGCTCGACAGACCAGTCGTCCGGTTGTCGGCTCGCAGCTCGGTAATCGTCCGGCCGCAAAAAAGTCCTCGCGTCCCTCGGTGACGTCAAAGCCTGTTATGGGCGCCAAGCCTGCCCGTCCTATGGCAACTCCTAAGCCCTCGACGGGAACTAAGGCGGCGCGTCCGGGTCGCACGCTGGGCGCATCGAAACCGCGCTCGCTGACATCGGTGCCGGCTACCGCCAAGAAGCCTTCGGGTAAAAAAGGCGTCAACCCGTTGTCTTCACTTAGGGCGATGGCAAATAAAACATCAGACGCCGCTTCTGTCGTTACAGGCAAAGGCAAAATCGTGGGCGGCGTTTTGGCCGTCTTGGCCGTGCTCGTCGTCGTTGCTATCGTGGTGATTAACTCTGGATTGTTTACCGCCACTGATATTGAGATTCAAGGCAGCGAGCATGTGACGAAGCACGATGCTATCCAGCTGATCGATTTGCCCGAGGGAACGTCGCTTTTTAACGTCGATCCCGACCAGATTACCGAGGACCTCAAGCAAAATCCGTGGGTCTCGGGCGTGGATGTCCAGCGTCAGTTCCCGCATACGCTCATCATTACGCCGATGGAGCGCAAGGTCATCGCAATTGCCTATATCAGTTCCGATGACCTTGCCTGGGCCATCGGGGATGATGACACCTGGATCGCCCCGCTGTCGACGTCGGTCGAAGTGGACGACCAGGGCAACGTCATCACGACAGGGCAGGGCTCAAATACCCTGACCGGCATCGATGCCGCACTGGCGCTCGCTAAGCACTATGGCGCGGTGTTGCTGACTGATGTCTCGGCGGATGTCGCTCCAGTTTCCGGCCAGGCGGTGAGCTCCAAGGCCGTTAAGGCCGGCCTGGATTATGTGCGTGGTTTTTCGAGCGAGTTCTTGGGACAAGTCAAGGATATTTCCACGCCTTCGGTCGAAGCCATCTCGGCAAACCTCAATAACGGCATTGAGGTGTCGCTGGGCGATTCGGACGATATCGCCAAGAAGGAACGCGTAGTCACCAAGTTGCTTTCGCAGGTAGAGGGCGTAACGTATATCAATGTGCGCTCTCCGGGCAACTACACATTTAGGAATGCTCCGACCTCATAGCGCTGGTTGATGCTTTGTTGAGTGGCCATACCACGCCGTTTATCTGGTTTGTTTGGTTTTCACGGTCAATTATTTGACTGATACGTTCATAATGTGCAACCATAATACGGTTTACCTTTGCATTTACTTTCAACCTGAAGGTTAATGTGCGCAGGGGTCGACCCATGCTATGGCTATAACCTTTGTTCGGAGGACCGACATGCACGAGACAGAGATCAACAACTACCTTGCCGTCATTAAGGTGGTCGGCGTCGGCGGCGGCGGTACCAACGCGGTCAATCGAATGATCGAAGAGGGCATCCGCGGCGTCGAGTTTGTTGCCATCAACACCGATGCTCAGGCACTCGCGATCTCTGATGCCGATATCAAGGTGCACATCGGCACCGACCTTACCCGCGGCCTGGGCGCCGGCGCCAACCCCGAGGTTGGCCGCAAGGCTGCCGATGAGTCCCGCGACGACATTGCCGAGGCGCTCGCTGGCGCCGACATGGTGTTCATCACCTGCGGCGAGGGCGGTGGCACCGGTACCGGCGCTGCTCCCATCGTTGCCGATATCGCGATGAACGAGGTCGGCGCACTGACCGTCGCCGTCGTGACCAAGCCCTTCACCTTCGAGGGCCGCAAGCGCAAGAAGAGCGCCGAGGAGGGCATTAAGACCCTCTCCGATTGCGTCGATACCATGATCGTCATCCCCAACGATAAGCTGCTCGACATCGCCGAGAAGAAGACTACCATGCTCGAGGCCTTCGCGATTGCCGATGGCGTCCTTTCCCAGGGCACCCAGGGCATCACCGACCTCATCACCGTCCCCGGTATCATCAACCTGGACTTCGCCGATGTTAAGACCATCATGAAGCAGGCCGGTACCGCCATGATGGGTATCGGTACCTCTTCTGGGGATACCCGTGCCGTCGACGCTGCCCAGCAGGCCATCTCCAGCCCGCTGCTCGAGAGCTCCATCGATGGTGCCACACGCGTGCTGCTCTCCATCGCCGGTTCCAAGGACCTGGGCATCCAGGAGATCAGCGACGCCGCCGACGTTGTCGCCAACGCCGTCGACCCCGAGGCCAACATCATCTTCGGTACCGTTGTCGACGAGTCCCTGGGCGATCAGGTGCGTATCACCGTCATCGCTACGGGCTTCTCCGACTCCAACGTCAACCGTCAGGACGAGCTCTTTGCTGCTCAGCAGTCTCAGAGCAAGGCCGCTGCCTCCGCTGAGCCGCAGCGCACCGCTCCGGCCACCAGCCCGGCTCAGGCCGCTCCGACCCGCAACGTCGGTGGCACCGAGCTTCCTAACTTCGGCAACGATCAGTTCGAGCTTCCCGACTTCCTGAAGCGCGGTAGCTTCTAAGTCGTTCTTTGCATTGTTGCTCACGGGGGCGTGTCCGTATGGACGCGCCCTTTTTATTTTGACTTTGTAAACTAGAACCTCCAATCTCTTTACGTTCCCTTTACGATTGCCTCCAGTGCAGCAGGTATCCTTTTAGAGAAGTATGACAGCCGTATAAACGCGGGCTGTAGCGGCGATGCCGCGGTACTTGTGTTATTAGGAGGCTTTAGTATGGCAGCACGTGCGGACAACGTTTCGCGTGTCGACCATGATGGAGTTACGTTGGTGGAAGGCGCGACATCCGATGTTCGCTTTGCCTTCACCGAGCGCGCCGGTGGTGTTTCCGAAGATGCGTACTCCTCACTCAATTTGGGCTCGCATGTTGGCGATGACCCCTTTGCTGTTCAAGAAAATCGTCGTCGCGTGCTCGAGGCTATGGGTGCCGCCGAGTGCGAGCACAACTTGCTCGTTCCCAATCAGGTCCATGGTGACCATATCGTTGCGGTGACCTCGAACGGCGCCGATGACCTTGAGGACGTCCGCGAGCAGATTGCCGAGGGCTGCGATGCCATCGTCTGTACGGCGCATAACGTACCCGTGCTGCTCTGCTTTGCCGACTGCGTTCCCGTGGTGCTGGTGGCCCCCGGCGGATTTGCCGTGGTGCACTCCGGTTGGAAGGGCACGATTGCACGTATTTCCGCCAAGGCGTGCCAGGCGCTTTGCGATGCTGCCGGTTGCGATGCGAGCGACGTTTCCGCCTATATCGGCCCCCATATCTTGGGTGACGAATATGAGGTATCCCAGGAACTCATGGATCGCTTTGCCGCCGAGTTCTCTTGCATCGATGCGAATACCTCTCGCATGCTCGATCTTTCCGCTGCCATTCGCGAGGCGCTGGTAGATGTCGGTGTCGACGCGGATAATATCGTGGATACCCAGCTTTCGACCGTGCGTCAGAACGACCGCTTTTATTCCTACCGTAACGAGGACGGCACCTGTGGGCGCCATGCTGCGATCGGCGTGATGCTATGAGAAAGATCGTATCGGTCCTGAGCGCCGCTGTGCTTACGCTTACGCTGTGCGCCTGTTCTTCGGGATCTTCTAGCTCTTCCATTACCGTGGCCGGCTCCACGACCTGCCTTCCTATCGCCGAGATTGCGGCCGAGGGCTTTAAGGAGGAGACCGGCATCGACGTGCTCGTTTCCGGTTTGGGTTCTTCCGCTGGGATCGAGGCCGTCAGCGCCGGCACGGCCGATATCGCCAGCTCCTCCCGTGGACTCAATGCCGACGAACAGGATCTGGGCCTGACTCCCATTGTCATTGCCCACGACGGTATTGCGGTCATCGTGAACGACGACAACCCCGTCGATAACCTCTCGACCGAGCAGCTCCGCGATATCTACGCCGGCAAGATTACCAATTGGAAAGAGGTCGGTGGCGAGGACCTGAGGATTCAGGTCATCAACCGAGACGAGGCGTCCGGTACGCGCGAGGCCTTCCGTACCATCGTGATGGATGGCACGCCGTTCGATCGCCGCTCGGCCGTTCTTTCGGGTACGGGCCAGGTGCGCGACGTGGTATCTCGTTCGCGTGGGGCCATCGGCTACATTTCGCTGGGCTTCGTCGATAGCCTCAACGCCAAGACCTCGGTCAAGGCCGTCTCGGTCAATCATGTTGAGGCGTCCGAGAAGACGGTCGCGAGTGGCGGCTATCCCATCTCGCGCGACCTTTACTTCTTTGTGAAGGGTGTGCCTTCGCAGCAGGCGCAGGATTACATCGACTATGTGACGTCCGAAAAGATGGACAAGCAGATTCGCGAGGCGGGCTTTATTCCCGTCACCAACGACGAGAAGGGGAGTGAGTAGCATGGAAGCACAGGAAAACTCCCAGACTGAGCAGAATGTTCAGACGCCCAAGAAGCGCGAGCTGGCGCTCGTATCGCGCAGTACCTATATCAAGGAGAAGGCGCTGCAGTGGATCTTCTTTGCCTGCGCGTTCTTGGCGGTCGTTACCGTCATCCTGATTTTTGTCTTTACCACGTACTCGGCGCTGCCCGTCTTTACTGACATCGGTCTGGCTGACTTCTTTAGCTTTACGTGGGCGCCTTCCGAGGGCCACTACGGCATCTTGTCGCTGCTTGCTGGCTCGGGTCTGGTGACCGTCGGTGCGCTCGCCATGGGCGTGCCGCTGGGCGTGGGTACGGCCGTTTACCTGGTCGAGATTGCCAGCAAGCGCGTGCGCAAGCTCATCAGCCCCGCCGTTGACCTGCTGGCGGGCATACCCTCCATCATCTACGGCTTCTTTGGCATGATCATCATCCGCCCGTTTATCGCACAACTGACCGGCGGCCTTGGTTTTGGTGCGCTGACGGCGTGGTTTGTGCTCGCCATCATGATCGTCCCTACCATCACCACGCTCACCATCGATGCTCTCAATTCCATTCCCATGGGCATTCGCGAGGCATCGTATGCCATGGGCGCCACAAAGTGGCAGACCATCTATAAGGTCGTGCTACCTGCCGCGAAGCTGGGTATCGTTGATGCCATCGTGCTGGGTATGGGCCGTGCCATCGGCGAGACCATGGCCGTGCTCATGGTCGTAGGTAACGCCCCGGTTATTCCCGACAGCATTGCGAGCCCCATCTCGACGCTCACGAGCCAGATTGCGCTCGACATGAGCTATTCCTCGGGTCTGCACCGCTCGGCGCTGTTCGGCATGGGTGTGGTCCTGTTTATCATCTCCGCCACGCTGGTGGGTATCGTTCGTCTGATTTCCAAGAAGAAGAGGGGGTAGGCTATGTCCGATTCCGTTGACACGACGGTCGATACGACCTCGTCGCGCGAGCGCATCAAGCGTGCCCTTTCCCACGGCAAGAAGGGCCGCATCAACAAGGACCTGTCCAACAAGATCATGCTTGGCGTGTTTCGTGCCGCTGCCTACATCACCACGCTGGTGCTGGTCGCTATCATCGCCTACGTGGTCATCAACGGCCTGCCACACATCTCGCTCGACTTTATCTTCGGTTGGCCCCAGGGCGTCAACGCCGAGGGCGGAATTTGGCCCACGATCGTCTCGACCGTCTACGTGACGGCGCTCGCCATGCTTATCTGCACGCCGATCGCTGTGCTGGCAGCCGTCTATCTGGCCGAGTACGCCAAGCAGGGCAAGGTCGTCGAGCTCATTCGCTACGCTGCTGACGCTTTGGCCTCGGTGCCCTCCATCGTTATGGGCCTGTTTGGCTACGCCTTGTTTGTCGAGGCTATGGGCCTGGGCCTTTCGATGGTCTCGGCCGCTCTGGCGCTCGCGCTCTTGATGCTTCCCATCGTCATGCGCACCACCGAAGAAGCCATTCGCGCCGTTCCGCGCTATATCCGTTGGGGCGCGTACGGCCTGGGCGCTACCAAGTGGCAGGTCGTCTCCAAGATCGTGCTTCCTTCGGCCTTTGGCCGCATTGCCACGGGCATCGTCCTTGCCATCGGCCGTGCCATCGGCGAGACCGCCGTGGTGCTCTACACCATGGGCCAGGCCATCAATCTACCTATTTCGCCGCTCGATTCCGGTCGTCCCATGACCGTTCACCTGTACCTGCTTGCCAACGACGGCATCAACATGAACGCAGCCTACGGCACCGCGCTCTTGCTGATGGTGATCATTTTGGCCTTCAACCTGTTTGCGCGCTTCCTGTCGCGCAAGCGTCGCTAGTTAAGGAGTCCCATGTCCGTTTATCAGTCCGCTCCCGCGTTGGAGCAAGCGGCCATTACGGCCAAGGATTTCAACTTTTGGTACGGTGACTTTCATGCGCTGACGGGGCTTGACCTCAACATCGCCAAAAACGCCATCACCTCCTTCATTGGCCCTTCGGGCTGCGGCAAGTCGACGTTTTTGCGCTGCATCAACCGCATGAATGACCTGATTGAGGGCACGCGCGTCGAGGGCACCATGACGCTCGACGGCAACGATATCTATGCCGAGGGTGTCGATCCGGTCGATCTCCGTCGTCGCGTGGGCATGATCTTTCAGCAGCCCAACCCGTTTCCCAAATCCATCTACGAGAATGTCGCCTTTGGCCCTCGTCTGCAGGGCGTGACTAGCAAAAGCGACCTCGATGACATCGTGGAAGAATCGCTCAAGCGCGCCAACCTCTGGAAAGAGGTATCCAATCAGCTCAACAAGGATGGTTTGGCGCTCTCGGGCGGTCAGCAGCAGCGTCTGTGCATCGCGCGCGTGCTTGCGGTGCAACCCGATGTCCTCCTGATGGACGAGCCCTGCTCCGCCATCGACCCCACTTCCGTCTCTAAGGTCGAGGATCTGATGGCCGAGCTGGCGCCCGAGATGACGATTATCATCGTCACGCATTCAATGCAGCAGGCAGCTCGTATCAGTGACTACACCGCGTTCTTCTTGCAGGAAGTTGCCGGCGAGCCCGCTACGCTCATCGAGTATGGTCAAACCGACGCGATCTTCACCAGCCCGGTGGACTCGCGGACGGAAGACTATATCACCGGCCGCTTTGGCTGATCGGTGCGACTAGTCCCAAGCCGATCGGATCTGGTCCGGTGCGTATTCACCGTGCGGGCGGCATGACCGCACCCAACTGATTGGAGTGAACCATGCGCAAACTGTTTTCCCGTCAGCTCATCGAGGCCCGTCACGAGATGCTGAGCATCTACGAGGCCGTCGATCTGGCCCTCCACGATGCCGTGAAGGCCTATGTGACCGACGACCGCAAGCTCGCCACCAAGACCAAGAAGCGTACGCTTTCGATTGACGCACGCTGCGCCAACCTGGAGGCCGTCTGCTACAACCTGATTGCCACGCAGTCACCGGTCGCCTCCGACTTCCGCTTGCTGCAGACGATCATCTACGTCGACTTTAACCTGCAGCGCATGACCGATAAGGTTCGCCAGATTTGCCGCGCCACGCGTCATATGATCAAGGCCGACATCTCGCTGCCCAAGGAGCTTGTCGGCACGGTCGAGGCCGAGGCTGAGGCCGTCTACCAGGTGCTGGGCTCTTCGCTTTCTGCGCTCGTCACCAACGACATCTCCATCATCTGCAACTTGGCCGTCGAGGACGAGCCAGTGCACGCCGCCTACGAGAAGTTCTTCCGCACCTTTAACCGCATGGACACGGGCGATTTTATGGACGACGACAGCAACTATGACGACCTGCGCCGCGCCATCATGGTATCGCGCTATCTCGATCGCATCGCCTCGATTTCCATCGATGCCGCCTGCCGTCTGACCTTCCTGTTGACCGGACAGCGTATGACTGCCGGTGATATCGCCTGCACTGATGAGGATGAGCTCGAGAGCATGCGCGTGCCTTCGGGCGAGGGTGTTATCATGAGGCCCGCCGTCGATGCACGCTACGTTGCCAAGGTGCCCGTTAACGAGGTCAGCGAGGGTCTTCGCTACCTGCTCGATCATCTTGAGGATGAGGACGATGGCGAGGACGACGAGGAGTAAGTAACCCCGTTCGTCGAAAGATTGTAAATACCTAAGTGAGCGCGGCCTTGCACATGCGGGGCCGCGCTCTTGCGTTAGCATGGGACTACTTGTTTGGCTGTCAGCGGAGGCGATTGGCAATGGATAACTATTTGGACTTGATGCGCGCTCGCCGCGAGCAGATTCTGGAACGTTTTTATGCGGCGCTCGATCGCGCGGGCCGTCCCCACGACGCCGCGCGCCTCATTGCCGTGTCCAAGACCGTTGGTGTCGATGAGACCGTTGCCGCCATCCAGGCGGGGTATCGCCATTTTGCCGAGAATCGCCCGCAGGAGCTGGTTCGCAAGCTCACAGGTTTGGCGGAGCATCCGGAGCTGCCCGAGGTGCGCTTCGATATGATCGGCAACCTGCAGACCAATAAGATCAATGCGGTGCTGGGCTCAGCCGAGCTGATTCACTCGGTGGGTTCGCTGCATCTGGCGCAGGCGATCTCGAGCCGTGCTGCCCGCAAGATTGAGGCAGGCGAACTCGCCGGCCCCCAGCGTGTGCTCATTGAGGTCAATGTGAGTGGTGAGGAGTCGAAGGGAGGCTTTTCGCCCGATGAGATTCGCGCCGCCGCGGGTGAGCTTGCGGAACTTGAGGGAATTTGCGTACAGGGGCTTATGACTATGGCGCCCCGGGGGAATAAGGATGTGGCACGCCGCACCTTTGCGGGGCTTCGTGAGCTGAGGGATGAGCTGGAGGCGGCGCATCCCGATTTGAACCTGCCTGAGCTTTCCTGCGGCATGAGCGAAGACTTTGAGCCTGCCCTTGAGGAGGGCTCTACGCTCGTTCGCCTGGGCAGGGTAGTATTTAGCCCGGAGTTTGCAGTAAAATAAGGCTCTGAAGTGCGCACTGATTATCGGGGCGCCTGCACTAAACCGCGAGAGGACACAACCATGGGCTTCCTTGACGAGATTAAAAATAAGATGCACCTGGGCGGCCAGCAGGGTTACGACCAGGGTTATGGCCAGGACGACGACTACGGCTACGATGATGGCTATGACGATGGCTATCAGGGCAACGGCTACAGCGGTGCTTCGGGCGAGGGCTTCTACACCCAAGACGAGCCGAGCAACGGCCTGCTTGGTCAGACGCGCCGTGGTGAAGCTGAGTCGGTTGCCGTGTATACACGCTCCGGGCAGCTGGTCGGCGATGACTCCCGCCATGCCACGACGTATAACCCGCCTTCGCGCTCGCAGGACAGTGTTGCGAGCGGTTATCGTCCTGGTGCCTATGACACGCCGTCGAGCTACGCCGAGAACACCCGCGCCCGTGCCGCCGCTGCGCCTGCGCCTGCACCGAGCGATGCCTCGGCCTATGCGAGCAATATCATCAACGCCACACCGCAGCTGCCGGCCTATGTCCTGCGCCCCGAGAGCTATGACGACGTGGAGACCGTGGTGCGCCGCGTTCGCACCAAGCAGCCTGTCGCACTGATTTTTGTGGGCGTACGCACCGAAGTTGCCAAGCGCGTCTTGGACTTCTCTTACGGCTTTGCCTGCGGTCTGGGTGCCACGGTCAAGGAGGTGGGCGACCGCGTGTTCATGGTGCTGCCCGCCGGTTGCGAGGTCAAAGATTCCGATCTCAAGAAGCTTCGTGCCGACGGCTACCTTAAGTAAAGACAAGACGAGGAGATTCCCATCAACATCTACACTATCGTCCAGCTGGTCAATACGCTGTTCAACTTCTATTCCACGCTCATTGTCGTCTACTGCTTTATGACGTGGATTCCCATGAAGCAGGGTGGTTTGCTTCAGGATATTGCCGCGGTGCTTGATAGCGTGTGCGGTCCGTGGCTCAACCTGTTCCGTCGTTTCATCCCGCCGATGGGCGGTATCGATTTTTCGCCGGTCGTTGCGATTATTGCGTTGCAGTTGGTGCAGAGGCTGGTTCTGCAGCTTCTTATAGGTATACTCGTGTAGAACTGTCTTAGTAACTTACGTCGGGCGTGTAGCGCCGAGGCGATGAAAAAGGAGACTTGTTATGGCTATTACCCCTGCAGACATCCAGGCTCAGACTTTCTCTGAGGCCAAGCGTGGCTACGATCCTGCTGAGGTCGACGTCTTCTTGGAGACGCTGTCCTCTGAGGTTGACGCTATGCTCGCTAAGATCGTCGACCTTAAGGGTCGTCTGACTGCTACCGAGCAGCAGCTTGCCGATGCGCAGGCTCAGCTTGCCCAGGCTCAGGATGCCCCCGCCCAGGCCGTTCCTGCCGCCCCCGTGGCTGCTCCCGCCCCTGACTTCTCCGCTCAGGAGCGCCAGATTTCCGCTGCCCTGATCGCTGCCCAGCAGACCGCTGAGACCATCGTCAACGATGCCAATGAGAACGCTGAGCGTATTCGCAACGAGGCTGACGCCAAGGCCCGCGAGGTTATCCGCCAGGCTCTGACCGAAAAGCAGGCTGAGCTCGAGGAGATCGATCGTCTCAAGGCTTCTCGTGAGGAGTTCAAGGCCGAGTATCTCAAGCTCATCCAGCACTTCATGGACGATGCCCAGAACTCCTTCCCGGCCGACCTCATGGCCTCCACGCCGGTCGGTTCTGCCGCTTCTCCTGCGGTGACTGTTCCCGCCGAGCCGCTGCCCGTCGCTGACCCGGTTGTCCCCGTGGCCGATCCCTTCGCCCCGATCGACAACTTCGCTGCCGACGACCTGGACTAACATTCGGCCTACAATTTAGTGCCTAGAAAGGACCCGCAGCTTGCGGGTCCTTTTTTATGACTGTACCGGGGCGCGCAACATAAAAAACCGAGCCCTGCACATAGTGGCGCAGAACTCGGCGAACCGGTGAGCGGTCAAGGATAGGTTTTAGGGCATGTCCCAAAATCTACTTGAGGAGGAAGTCGGAGAGGGGAATGGTACGGGCCTCGCGATGCTCGGAATCGGCGATGTGGTCGGCAGGATATCCGCAGACGAGCATGTGATAGGGATAGACGCCCTCGGGCAGGTTGAACTGCTCCTGTGCCACCTCGGGCTTAAAATGGCATACCCAACACGTTCCCAGGCCCTGCTCGGTGGCCTCCATCATCATCTGATCGCACACTATGGACGTATCGATTTCACTGGAATTCATCTGGTCATAGGGACGCACCCAAGCATCGTCGGTAACGCTGCAAATAAGAAAGACAAGCGGAGCCCCAAAGATGGACCCATCACGAGCAAACCGCGGCTGACAAGCAGCAGCCTTCTCCAACAACTCAGGCGTATCAAGCACCATCACCCGCGAGGGATGATTATTGCAAGCAGAAGGAGCAATACGCCCAGCCTCAACAATGGCATCCACTACAGCCTGCTCCACAGCCCGATCTTCAAACTCACGACAAGAATACCGACCCCGAGCCAGATCCAAATAACTCACAACCAAGCCCTCCAAATTCAGTGTATCAACCCAAAGCAAAACAAAGGGTACCCAAAGCCCGATCCAGCCAAACGTTTAAGGCGGTCCCAAAGTTCCCAATCGGGCTCAAAGGCCCTGTCAACAAAAGCCTCATTGCTTTCAAAGTATCAGCCAAAGTTCCCAATGGTGGTACGTAAGGCGAAGGGTCGGCCACGGTTTGCTTTCGAACGACTCTGCAAAGCAGCCGGAGTGAGAAAGCAAACCGTGGCCGGCCCTTCGCCGCCGGGACACGTACCCCCAATTAACTGTTCTTCATGACAATCGAATCCACGACATCGGCCACATTCTCGCAGCAGTCGGCGCAGTACTCCAGGAAGGCGTACACGTCACGCCAAGCGATGACCTCGAGCGGATCCTTGCCGTTAACGTGCAGGTTGCGCATGGCGTTGATGTAGAGCTCGTCGGCCTCGGACTCGATGGTGTTGATCTGGATGACCAGTTCGCGCAGCGTTTTGGACTTGCGGTAGTTGGGCAGCTCGACCATCAGGTCCTTCATGGCGCGGCAGGCATCGGTTACCTTGTGAGCGATGACGATGGCATCGGGGTGGATGCTCTGGATGTTGGTGAAGTAGACGCGCTGCACGACGCCTTCGATGCGGTCGAGTACGGTGTCGAGCGAGCAACTCATCAGGTCCAGATCCTCGCGCTCGAGCGGGGTGATAAAGGCGGTGAGCAGGGCGTCTTCGAGCTCATGGTGCTTCTTGTCTGCCGCATGCTCAATCGCATGCATCTTATCGAGCATGTCATGGATTTGCGTGGGGTCGAAGTTCTCAAAAATCTTGGTGAGCAGCTCGGCTGCCTGAACGGCGAGGTCAGCGCAAGCGACGTAGTTGTCAAAGTAGAACGAATCGGGTTTCTTTGCCATGGGTGGGTCCTTTCGAGGCGAAGACGGGTGGGCGAAGCATTGCAGTCCGGATGGACGCTCGGTTTGACTAGATGAACATCATGAACAGCTTGGCCATGACAAAGCTGATGAGTCCGCAGGCGGGGAAGGTGAAGAACCAGGTGAACATCATGTCCTTGACGACGCCGAAGTTGATGGCCGAAAGGCGCTTGACGGCACCGACGCCCATGATGGCGCAGGTCTTGATGTGGGTGGAGGACACGGGGATGCCGGTAAGGGTGGCAAGCAGCAGGTTTGCGGCGCCCGCCAGGTCGGCGGAGAAGCCCTGGTACTTTTCGAGCTTGACCATGCTCTGGCCGACGGACTTGATGATGCGCTCGCCGCCCACGCTGGTGCCGATACCCATAGTGGCCGAGCACAGCAGCATAATCCAGATGGGGATGCCTGCATCGCCGACGCTCGTCTGGCCGCTGGCAAAGGCCACGCCTAAAAAGAGCACGCCGATGAACTTCTGTCCATCCTGCGCGCCGTGCATAAAGCTCATGGCCGCGGCGCTCGCGATCTGAGCGTATTTAAAGAAGACATTGGCACGTCGCCTGTTGGCGGCGGCGAAAAGAATCGAGACGAGTTTGCACAGGACCCAGCCCATGACAAAGCCCAGGCCGATGGAGAGCGCCAGGCCGTAGATGACCTTCATCCACTCGTGGACGTTGACGCTGCTCGCGCCGCCGAGGGCGATAGCGGCACCGGTCAGGCCGGCGATAAGGCTGTGGCTTTGCGAGGTGGGGATGCCAAAACGCGACGCTGTGGCGCCGTAGACGACGATGGAGAACAGGGCCGCGCACAGGCAGGCGAGCGCCATGGTGCTGTTTCCGCCAAAGTCGACGATATGCGAGATGGTATTGGCGACGCTCGCATTAAAGTGCGTCATGATGAGCACACCGAGGAAGTTGAATGCGGCGCTCATGAGAATGGCGGCGCGGGCGGGCATGCAACGCGTAGTGACGCAGGTCGCGATGGCGTTGGGCGCGTCGGTCCATCCATTGACGAAGATGGCGCCGAGCGCGAGGATCACGGTGACGGCAAGGACTGGGTTCGACACAATTTGGCCGAGGAAGGTTGAGAACGTTACGTCCATATATGGGCTTTCTCGAAGTTTGCAGGCACGTTACAAAAACATGATAAATCGTATCACCTCCTGCGGGTTTCTTTACCGAGTTCTGATGGGAGAAGTGAATTTTTTGGCACTAATATTGAATATTAGCCCTGTTGACCGCGGGTGTTCTTTTTGCTAACACACCATGAGGACACGTGTGCGTGCCCCAACATCCCAAAACCACAGTCTGTTCGCTTTACAATATGCAAACATGCGTTCGATAATAGGAGGCATGGAATATCGACAGACAGATGGCAAAACTCGGCGCGTGCACAAGCAGTATGTGGACGTCGTGGCTCGCATCCTCGCGGGCGGACAGGTCGTGCCGGTCACCGTCTGCTGGGTCGACGGTCGTTGCTTTACGATTGACGAAATTATCTCGACCACCGGGTTTGGCCTGATGGTCCACGGCATCCGTACGGCAACCTATAAGGTGCGTTTTGGCGGGCACGCGACCGAGTTGTATCTGGAGGACCAGACGCGCGAGCGGGCGGACGGCTCGCAGGCACACGTGATGCGTTGGTGGGTCTGGGCCTTTGATCGCACGCTCGAGGGCGAGCGCCGTAGGTAAGGACGTACGGCATTCGGGTACAATGACAGGAATCTTGTCAGCTACTGCGCTGTCGCGGCGCTTTTGAAAGGACGAAATTATGAACGATATTCAGGGCTATCAGAACGGCCCCATCGAAACCGGCGCAAGCCGTGCCAAGGAGATGTCGCCGCGTGCGTATAATCTTGCCATGTCTGCCCTCATCTTCTTGGGCTTTTGTGCCATGGGCGTCGGTGCTTACTTTACGAGCACCATGTCGTTTGCGCGCATGATGATGAGCGGGGCTGCCCTACCGCTGGTTTTTGGCTCGTTTATTTTGACCATCGTCGGCATGGTCATGATGTCGGCCGCCGCCAGCAAGCAGTCCGTGGGCCTGTCCCTTGTGGGCTACGTAATCTTTGCGAGCACCTTTGGCCTGACCGCGTCGTTTGGCCTTGCCAACTACGACCTGCCCACCATCAACACTGCCTTTATCGCCACGGCCGCCATCACCTTTGTCTTTGGCGCCTTGGGCGTGACGTTCCCCAAGTTTTTCCAGCGCGTATATGGCATCGGTTTTGGCATTCTGCTCGCTACTATTCTGGTTGAGATCGTGCTGATGTTCATGGGCGTCTCACAGACCATCACCGATCTGATCGTGATCGTGGTGTTCGCCGGCTTTATTGGCTACGACACCTATGTTGCCACGACGGTGCCGCCTACGCTGCCCAACGCCGTGCTCATGGCGTCCAATCTGTTCGTGGATATTATCAACGTGTTCCTGCGCATTCTGAACATCCTCGGCCGTCGCGACTAGTGGCGAATTGCGGCGGTGCTTGCCGTACGTGCAAATCGATGCGAAAGGCGGTCCTTCGGGGCCGTCTTTTTTGTACGCGGCGGGGTATCATGGATGGGAAAAGCCGATAGCGGCAGAGACCGAGAAAGGTGACCACTTATGGCAGACGTCGACAACAGGAACCGTAACCGCAGGTCCAACCGAGCGGGTCAGCCCAATCCCAAGCGCGAGGCCCGTGCCAAGGCCGCCGAGCGTCACGTGGCAACTGTGTCCGAAGCGTGCGCCAAGGATATCGAGCGTTCGCTTGCCGGCGTGTGCGAGTTCGATGGTATGCCTGCCGGTTTTGTCGCGGCGATGAAGGCCAAGGTTCAGAGTGCTGTGGCCGCCGAAGAACAGGTTGCCGAGGACGTCGAGGGCGCGGAGGCTGCCGAGACCGAGACGGCGCCCGAGACCGAGGCAGCGCCTGAGCCTGCCGAGGAAATCGCCGAAGCTGAGTCCGCGCCTGCTGAGGAGCCCGCTCCGGTTCTGCCTGAGGTCACCGTGCTCGATGCCTCCGCCACGCAGGCCATCCTGGACAACGGTCGTGGCTATGCGCAGTTCTGCGACATGGCCGTGCTCGCCTTTGCCTCGTTCACCAACCCGGGCGGTGGCTACATCCAGGGCTATCTGGGCCAGGAGGCCACGCTGTGCGCCGATTCGTATCTGTACAACGTTCTCGATAAGCAGCGCAAATGGTACGGCGAGAACCGTCGCCGCAACATCAACTGCGAGCTTTACCGCAACCGTGCGCTGGTGGTGCCTGCGGTGCGCTTCGACCGCAACCACGTGCATGCATACGCCGACGTGATCGTGGCCGCCGCGCCCAACGTTAAGCGCGCCCGCCAGGAGTATCGCGTGAGCGACGATGCTCTGCTGGACGCCCTGCGCGACCGCATTCGCTTTGTGCTTGCCATCTGCGACGAGCTGGGTCGCGAGAAGCTCGTACTGGGCGCTTGGGGCTGCGACAACAACGGCTTTGACGCCGAGGCCGTGGCCGAGCTCTTCCGCAAGGAGCTCGCGTCGGGCGACTTTAAGGTCAAGCAAGTCTTCTTTGCCGTGCCTTCTACGCGCTGGGATGAGGATTTTGCCAAGTTCGAGCACGTGCTGGCAAACTTCCCCGAGCGCAACGAGGAGTCCTATGCCCAGGTTGCCGCTCGCGCTGCGGCTGCCCGCGCCGCCGAGCAGACCCAGGCTGCTACCGAGGATGATGAGGACGAGGACGATTGGCGCAAGTACCTGTAATCGGTATGTGCTGACAGATGGGTCGAGCCGGCGGGAGAGGCTGCTTCCGTCGGCTTTTTACTGAGCGAGGGGCTTACGATGAAAAACGTTCTATGCTTTGGCGACAGCAACACCTATGGTTACGATCCGGCGGGCATGCGCGACGGCACCGCGGTGCGCTATGCGCAGGATGTGCGCTGGTGCGGCGTGGCCCAACGTGACTTAGGCGAGGGCTGGCATGTAATTGAAGAAGGCCTCAACGGCCGCACGACGGTACGCGACGACATGTGCCATCTGGACACCAATCTTAACGGCATCCGCGCACTTCCGATGCTGCTCGAGGCCCATAAGCCGCTGGACGCCATTGTGATCATGCTGGGCACCAACGACTGTAAGACGGTCTTTAACGTGACAGCTTCCGATATCGCCCGTGGCGCCATGGCGCTGATTCGCGCCGTCCGCGCGTTTCCGTGGACCGACGCTGCGCCTTGTCCGCGCATTCTGCTGATGGCGCCTATCAAGATCAAGCCGCAAATCGCCGATGTATATATGACCGATTTTGACGAGCGTTCCGTCGAGGCCTCGGAGCATTTTGGCGAGTACTACGCACATGTGGCTGAGCAGTTTGGCTGCGACTTTTTGAATGCCGCCGACTTTGCCGAGCCGGGCGATATCGACTATCTGCATATGATGCCCGAAAGCCACGAGAGCTTGGGACATGCCGTGGCGGCCAAGCTCCAAGAGATGCTCGGTGAGTAGCACGGCCCCAAACCACCGCAAAGGTGCCTGTCCCCTTTGCGGTGGTTTGGGCTGCGAATCTTAATACTGCCACATGTGATTGACGGGGCCGGAACCTTTGCCCATGTCAAAGCCGGCGGCGAGGGCGCCCGTTAGGTAGGCCTTGCCCGCGTTGACGGCGTCGGCAAGATCCATGCCCTGCGCCAGCGCGCAGGCGATGGCGGACGAGAGCGTGCAGCCGGTGCCGTGTGTGTTGTCGGTCTCGATGCGCTTGTGGCGGAACCACGTGGTGAGTGGATCTCCCAGATGGTTGCCCTCGTCATCGAGTGGCGCGGGTTCGGCCAGTACATCGTTGGCCTCGTTGACAAGATGCCCACCCTTAACGAGGGATGCGCAACCAAAGCGGCGGGTGAGGAGCATGGCAGCATTTTGCTGCGTGCGCTCGGAGTCGACCTCGTAGTCGAGCAGGGCCATGGCCTCGGGAATATTGGGCGTGATAACCGTCGCTAGCGGGAACAGGCGGCGGGTGAGCGCCTCGGCGGCATCTTCGGCAATCAGCCGTGCGCCCGAGGTGGCTACCATGACGGGGTCGACTACCACGTTTGTCGCGTTCCAAGCGCTCAGGCGGTCGGCGATAACCTCGATAATCTCGGCAGAGGAAACCATGCCAATCTTGACGGCGTTGGGGCGGATATCGTCAAAAACGGCATCGATCTGTGCCGCGACAATATCCGGGGAGATGTTCTGCACGGCGGTGACGCCCAGGGTGTTCTGTGCGGTGATAGCGGTGATGGCCGTCTCGGCATACAGGCGGTGCGCCGTGATGGTCTTGATGTCGGCCTGAATGCCGGCGCCACCGCTGGAATCGGATCCTGCGATGGATAGAACGGCAGGTACCTTACTGCGATCCATGTTCGCTCCCTTGTTCGGTCGGAATCAAATGGGTCTATAAGCCAGCATTATAAAGATGCCCGGGCCGACTCTATGTCGAACCCGGGCGGGCGATGCAATCTTTACGCAAATGCAAGCAAATGTTCACACGTCAACAATTGACAGGCACCGGCTCGCCGCCAGAAGCGGCCGCGGCGACAGGGCTAGTCCTCCATGCCGAGGTCGATCGTGGTGCCCTCGAAGATTTTGTTGACGGTGCGGACAGCACACATCTTGCCGCACATGGTACAAGTACCCTCAGTGGCGGCAGGGGATTCCTCGTAGCGCTTCTTGCCGGTGACCGGGTCGAGAGCACACTTCCACATGGCATCCCAGTCGAGTTTGCGGCGTGCCTGGCCCATCTTGTCGTCCATGTCGCGGGCGTGCGGCACCTTCTTGGCGATATCGGCGGCATGTGCGGCGATCTTAGTGGCCATGAGGCCGTCAAGCACATCCTGGGCGTTAGGCAGGCATAGGTGCTCTGCCGGCGTCACGTAGCACAGGAAGTCGGCGCCAGAGCTTGCGGAGATGGCGCCGCCGATGGCTGCGGTGATGTGGTCGTAACCCACGCCGATATCGGTCACCAGCGGCCCCAGCACATAGAACGGGGCGTTGTGGCACAGGCGCTTCTGCAGCTTCATATTGGCGGCGATTTCGTCGAGCGCCATGTGGCCCGGTCCCTCGACCATAACCTGGACGCCGGCGGCCCATGCGCGCTTGCACAGCTTGCCCAGCTCGATCATCTCGGCGGTCTCGGTGGCGTCGTTGGAATCGTAGAGGCAGCCCGGGCGGCAGGAATCGCCGAGCGAGATCGTCACGTCGTACTCGTGGCAGATCTCGAGCACCTCGTCGTAGAACTCGTAGAAGGGGTTCTCATTGCCGGTGACCTCCATCCAGCCAAACAGCAGCGAGCCGCCGCGGCTGACGATGTTCATGAGGCGGCCGGTCTCCTTGAAGGTTTTGATGACCGATTTATTGATGCCGCAGTGGATGGTCATAAAGTCCACGCCGTCCTCGGCGTGCGCGCGCACGACCTCGAGCAGGTCATCCTTGGTAAGCTTGACCAGCGGCTTTTCCATGTAGCCGATGGCGTCGTACATGGGGACGGTGCCCACCATGAGCGGCGTCTCGTCGATGAGCTGCTGGCGGAACTGGCGTGTCTTGCCCGAGTTGGAGAGGTCCATGATGGCGTCGGCGCCAAAGTCCTCGGCGATCTTGACCTTCTTCCATTCCTCGGCGGCATCGGCCTTATCGCCCGAGATGCCCAGGTTGACGTTGACCTTGGTGGAAAGGCCTTCGCCGACACCAAAGGCGCGCATGCCTTTTTTGATATGCACGATGTTGGCGGGGATGGCGATGCGGCCGTCGGCCACGCGCTCGCGGATGTACTCGGGGGCGCGATGCTCGCGCTCGGCAACCTCCTTCATCTGCGGCGTGATCTGCCCGGCGCGGGCGAAGTCGATTTGCGTGACGAGCTTGGGCTCGGTCTGTGTGCTCATTGGCACGGCTCCCTTCGTTGGCATTACCCATATCAGGTTTGCGGGTCAGGGCGGGCGCGCCCAATCTCAGCCTGCCGTCTTGTCCTGCAAGCCCCCCGTTTATGTAATGGGCTCAAGTATAGCTCGAATGGGTACGATTGGCCTAACGAGCGTGCCCGTGAGGAGGCGAACATGGAAGACAAGCATCTATATCGAGAGATGCAGTGGGATGTGTCGACCGAGGAAAGCCGTGCGCACCATGGCCTTGTCGCGATTGGTTTTGCGGTGCTTGCCGTGCTGGTGATTGCCTTTTGTATTTGGACGTTTGGCGGTCGCGGCGGCGCTGCCTGGGAGTTTGAGGCTGATGATAGCCTACCGATTATGACGGTGAGGAGTACTGGCGGTAATGCCAATACGCTCGCCGTTCCGGGCGATTATTGGTACCCGCGCGATGAGTTTGTGCAGTTGCAGCTGAGTGGTGGGTCCATTCCAGGTGAAGAGATCGAGCGCGTGACGTTTGACGCGGCACTCAAAACGCTCACGGTGAAGCTCAAAGATCAAGGAGATGTGCCCACGACCATGGATATCGCCCTGACGGAATGGCGTCTGGAGCCTCCGACGGGTGTTGCGGTGTCCGAGGTTGAGCACGTCAAGATTGTCTATCAGGACGGTTCGACAAACGGGATTGCAAAGGCCGATGGCTTGGCGGAGTAACGGGGTGTTTGGAAACGGCGGGCCTATTGTGCCTGCGCGTTCATGAAAACCAGGGTGTTTTTGTCTGAAAGCTCGGGGATGTGACGATAGCCGATGTTGAATGCGGTAAGTTCGCTTGCATCCACGAGTTTGTTTTCTGCCATCCAGCGCACCATGGAGCCGCGCGCTTTTTTGCTGGCGGTCGACCGTTGGATGGGCTTGCCGTTGCGGACGCCTTCGCCAAAGAGACATGTGACGACCGTGGCATCGGTGGTGAGGCGGGTCAGAACGGCTTTGGCGTATTCCACGCTGGCAAGGTTGACGATCGTAGCGTTGGAGTCTGCCGGAGCGATAGCCCGTGCGAGCCTGTCGCCCCAAAACGCGTAGAGGTCTCGGGCGCCGTCGACGGCAAGCTTCGCGCCCATCTCCAGCCGATACGGTTCAACGGCATGGAAGGGGCGTACGCATCCGTAAAGGCCCGAGAGGATCCACAGATGGTCTTGCAGCCATGCGAGCTGCGCGGCATCCATCACCTCGGGTGCCATGCTCTGGTATTGAATGCCGTGATAGGACATGACGGCGGGGGAGGTATTGCGGGCGATATCGGGATTGTCGAGGTCGCCGTTTTCCAAGATGGGCTCGAACTCATGCAGGGTGTTGAGGCAAGGCCCCAGCAGTTTGTCACTCACGTTCCATAGCGCCTGCAGGCCGCCGCTGCCTTCATTTCGCTCAATATCTAGCAACGCGCGATGCAGTCGAGCCGTCTCGCGCGCAAAGGGCGGAATGCCCAGGACTTCAAAAGCATCTTGGGCCGAGCGCATCTGCTTGGCGGGCGAAACGATGACCTGCAGCATGGATTCTCCTCTGCCAAAAAGAAGTTGCGGTGGAATAGTTCTTGTTCGACCTGTCTAAAGGGCTATTTAGGAACTATTTCACCGCAACTGATGAAGGGTCGGTTAGGCGCGCTCGAGGAAGGCCTTGTAACCGCGATATGCCTCGTAGATGTCGGCCTTGTTGGCGACCTCCCACAGGGCGTGCATGGACAGGACGGCAACGCCGGAGTCGATGACGTTCATGCCGTACTTGGCCATGATGTAGGCGATGGTGCCGCCGCCGCCCGCGTTGACGCGGCCGAGCTCGCAGGTCTGGAAGTCCACGCCGGCCTCGTCCATGATGTCGCGGACGAGGGCCACGTACTCGGCGTCGGCGTCGTTGGAGCCGCCCTTGCCGCGGCTGCCCGTGTACTTGTTAAAGCACAGGCCACGACCCATAAAGGCGGCGTTCTTGGTCTCGAACTTGCCGGCATAGCCCGGGTCGAAGCCGGCGGACACGTCGGAGGAAAGCATGCGGCTGCGGGCGAGCGCGCGGCGCAGGGCCAGCGGGCTATCCTCGCCGGCGAGCGTCATGATCTCGGCGACGGTGTTCTCGAAGAAGCGGCTCGTCATGCCGGTGGCGCCCACGGAACCGATCTCCTCCTTGTCGACGATGAGTGTGATGCTCGTGCGTTCCACGTTGGCGACGTTGATCTGGGCGAGCATGGACGGATAGGCGCAGACACGGTCGTCGTGGCCATAGCCCAGAATCATGGAGCGGTCGAGGCCCATGTCGCGGGCCGGGCCGGCGGGCACGACCTCGATCTCGGCGGAGAGGAAGTCCTCCTCCTCGACGTCGTACTGCTCCTTGAGGATATCCAGGAACATCTGCTTGACGGGCTCCTTGGGAGCGTCTTTGTCGTCCTCATCGAACTTGACGGGACGGCCGCCCACGATCACGTCGAGGATCTCGGCGTCGACGGCGTCCTTGGCGGGCTTGGCCATCTGCTCGCTCGAGAGGTGGATCAGCAGGTCGGAGATGGTAAAGACCGGATCGTCTGCCTTGTCGCCGATGTTGATGTCGACGGTGGTGCCGTCCTTTTTGCAGATGACGCCCACGAGTGCAAGTGGGGAGGCCACCCAGTGGTAGCTCTTGACGCCGCCGTAGTAGTGCGTGTCGAGGTAGGCCATGTCGCCGGCCTCGAAGGCGGGGTTCTGCTTGAGGTCCAGGCGCGGCGAGTCCACGTGGGCGCCCAGGATGTTAAAGCCCTGCTCGAGCGGGGCGGTGCCCAGGTTGACGAGCATAAGGTCCTTGCCGTGGTTGGCGGCGTACACCTTGTCGCCGGCCTTGAGCGCGCGGCCCTCGGTGATCACGGTCTCCAGATTGACGTAGCCCGCCTCCTCGGCCATCTTGATACCGGTCTTGACGCACAGGCGCTCGGTCTTGTTCTCGCTCAAAAACTGCTTATAGCCGCGGCAAAGCTCCTCGAGCTCCTCGACTTGCTGTGGCGTGTACTTTTTCCATGCGCAGGGACGCTCCATGACGCAGGCTCCTTTCGGATCGATCGTGCTGGTTAATGTACCGTGAGCCATCGTATCACGCACGGGCGCGCGGTGGCGGGGGAGCTTGATGTGCGGTGGCCGCGGGGCGGGGAGCGTGTAAACTGGAGTGAGCAAACCGTGCCCAGCCCAAAGCGAGGTATTCAATATGTCTGACAAGCGCCGTACCTTTGCCGTTATCGACGGCAACTCGCTCATGCACCGCGCCTTCCACGCCGTGCCGCCCACCATGAACGCGCCGGACGGTCGCCCCACCAACGCAATCTTTGGTTTTCTGAACATGTTTCTCAAGATGATCGATGCCTTTAACCCCGACGGCGTGGTCGTGGCGTTTGATAAGGGCAAGCCGCGCGTGCGCATGGAGATGCTGCCGCAGTATAAGGCGCAGCGCCCGCCCATGGACCCCGATCTGCACGCGCAGTTCCCTATGATCAAGGAGCTGCTCACCGCGCTCAACGTGCCGATTCTGCAGTCCGAGGGCTGGGAAGGCGACGATATCCTGGGAACCATGGCTCGCCTGGGCGAGGAGGCCGGCTGCGACATGCTGCTGGTGACCGGCGACCGCGACATGTATCAGCTTGTGACCGAGCACGTCAACGTGGTCTCGACTCGCAAGGGCCTGTCCGACGTGGCGATCATGACGCCCGAGAGCGTGGACGACCTGTATCACGGCATTACACCGGCGCTCGTGCCCGATTTTTACGGTCTGAAGGGCGATACGTCGGACAACATTCCCGGCGTACCGGGCATCGGCCCCAAAAAGGCGAGCGCGCTTATCGCGCAGTACGGTAGCCTGGACGAGGTCATCGCGCATGCCGACGAGGTCAAGGGCAAGATGGGCGAGAACCTGCGTGCGCACATCGACGATGCGCTGCTGAGCCGCAAGGTCGCAACCATTCGCACCGATGCGCCTGTCGAGCTCGACTTTGACGAAACGTCCTTCCCGGCGTTTTCTGCCGATGAGGTTTCCGCGGCGCTGGGTACGCTTGGTATCACCGCCATGCAGAACCGTTTCTTGGCGCTGATCGGCGGCGAGGGCGGGGCTGCTGCCTCCAGTGTTTTTGAGATACCTGCGATGGTTCACGCAGCCGCCGGCGATGCTGACGCGCTTGGTGCCGTTGCGGCTGAGGTCTCCCGCGCGATTGATGCCGGCGAGTGGGTCGCCGCCGTGGTGGACGATGACAAGGAAGAGGGCGCGCTCTTTGGACTGACGCGCACGCTGTGGTTGGCGACGTCCAAGGGCCTGTTCGCGCTCGAGGAGGGCGACAGCTGTGCGGCGGCTGAGGTCGAGGGCTTCAACTTCGTCCACGGCGTGATTGCCGGCGTGCTCGCGCGTCTGTTTATGGAGGGTCGCGTGGCGAGCCCGGATATGAAGGCGCTGTTGCACGAGCTTTCGCCCATCGATTCTTCTGAGCCCGAGCTCATGGATCCGCTCGCTGCCGATTCCACGCGCATCTTCGATACCGTGGTTGCCGCCTACCTGCTGGATTCCGACCGCTCCGAGTTCGACGAGGCATATCTGGCCGATACCTATCTGCAGATGGCGCTGCCTGCGGCGCGCGGTGCAGAGGATGCCGGCGAGGACGCTCCGGCTCCTGCCGCCCGCACGGCGGCCTTAACGCTGGCGCTGGTCGCACCGCTGCGCGACCGCATGGCCCGCGAGAACGCCGCCAACGTGTTCGACGGCATCGAGATGCCGCTTGTGCCGGTGCTTGCCAAGATGGAGCGCGCGGGCATGCTCGTGGATCCCGACCGTCTGCGCAGCCTGTCCGAGGGCCTGGCGACCCAGATCACCGAGGTCGAGCGAAGCATTCGCGACCTTGCCGGTGACGAGACCTTTAACATCGGCAGCCCCATGCAGCTCTCGCATGTGCTCTTTGATGTGATGGGCCTTCCGACCAAGGGTCTCAAAAAGACCAAGCGCGGCTACTATTCGACCAACGCCAAGGTACTGAGTGATCTTGCCCGCGACCACGAGATTGTTCGTTTGATCTTGGACTGGCGCGAGAAGTCCAAGATCAAGTCAACCTATCTGGACACGTTGGGCCCGCTACGCCGCGGTGACGGCCGCGTGCACACCACGTACAACCAAACCATTACCGCAACGGGGCGTCTGTCCTCGAGCGACCCGAACCTGCAGAACATCCCGACGCGCTCTGAGCTGGGGCGTACCGTCAAGACGGCGTTCTCGGCGGGCGAGGGCAGCGTCTTTTTGGCGGTGGACTACTCGCAGATCGAGCTGCGCCTGCTCGCGCATCTTTCGGGCGACGAGCACCTGGTGCGCGCCTTTAACGAGGGCGAGGACTTCCACGCCGAGACGGCCGCGCGCGTGTTTGGCGTTCCCGTGTCCGAGGTAACGCCCGACCTGCGCAGCCGCGCCAAGGCCGTGAACTTTGGCATCGTGTACGGTCAGCAGGCCTACGGTCTCTCGCAGTCGCTGCACATCTCGATGGCCGAGGCGCGTGGCATGATCGACCGCTACTACGAGGCCTATCCGGGCGTGCGTACGTTCCTCGACAACGTGGTGGCGCGTGCCAAGCAGACGGGCTACGCCGAGACCATGTACGGTCGCCGTCGCCATATTCCGGAGCTCAAGGCCAAAAACCCTCAACTCCGCGGCTTTGGCGAGCGCACGGCCATGAACCACCCCATGCAGGGAACCGCAGCAGACATCATCAAGATCGCGATGGCCCGCGTTAGCCGTCGCCTGGAAGAAGAGGGCTTTGCCGCCCACATGATCTTACAGGTGCACGACGAATTGGACTTTGAATGCCCCATCGACGAAGTCGAGCGCCTGACGGCCATGGTCCAAGACGTCATGGAACACGTCGTAGACCTGCGCGTACCCCTCATCGCCGAAGCCAGCACCGGCATAACCTGGGCCGATGCCAAATAAAGGCATATCAACAACCCCAAAGTAACCAAAAGCAGAAGGGGGCTCCTTGCCAACAAGGAGCCCCCTTCGTTCAATTAAATTCAGCCAAGTATCTAGGTGCCAAGACGCCATCCAGGCGGCAAGCAAGTCAACGTAGCCATGCCCGGGGCCGGCCGTTTGATTTTTGTAGATTCCGCACGAGCCGAAGGCCACTTAATGTGGCCTTCGAGCGAGCCCAGGACCTGACCGAGCAAAAATCAAACGGCCGGCCCCGGGCATGGCGACGAGATAGATTAACGAGCCGCCAAGATGGCGTCGATGAGCGTCAGTACGCCCCCGTCGTTGTTGCTCGGAATACGCCACTTGGCATGCGCGTTCATGTGCTCCTCGGCATTGTCCACGATAAAGCTGTGGCCGACGCGCTCCAGCATGGGAATATCGTTGTAGGTATCGCCCACGGCGGCGGCGTCGGCAATATCGATGCCCAGGTGCTCGCACAGGTGCGCGACGCCGGCGCCCTTGTCGACGCCCAGGTTCATAAAGTCGATCCACTCGCGCCCGGCGTTGGTGACGTAAAGCTTGTCCGAGAACTCGGGGCTATAAGTCTCGCGGAATGCGGGCTCGGCGTCGTAGCCGGGGAAGAAGACCGAGATTTTGTTGGACTCGATATCAATGCCCTCAAAGCTGTCGACGTAGTTGATCGTGTTGTAGTAGACGCTGATCTCGTCGTGGTATTGGTGGTCGCGCGCGAGCACGTAGAACTCGTCGAAGCAGCACAGGACGGGGACAGCGCGAGGATCCTCAGAGGCGCGGCTCAAGACCTGCTGGTACAGTTCCACGTCGATATTGCTCTTATAGATATAGCTGCCGCGATAGATCACGCACGCTCCGTTGTCGGGACAAAAGGCGAGGCGGTTCTTGATGCCCTCGAACATCTCCTCGAGCTTGGGGGCGGGACGTCCGCTGGCGGGGCAGAATACGATGCCGGCGTCGGCGAGCTTGTCCAGGCGCTCATCAAGACCCTGCGGTAACACGCGCTCGTCGGTGAGCAGCGTCTTGTCCATGTCGACGGCGATGAGTTTAATGTTGCCGATGTTAGCGTCTGATTCGTAAGTCTGCATAAAATGCGCCTTTCCGTTTCCAGATTGTTTCGGGCGTAATGACCCTCTGCTATGTAATCGAGCGTATTTTCGCAGGATTGGCGCGTTTTTGCATCACCATTCACAAACTAATGAAAAAACTTTTCAGAAATTTGAATTTGTCGATAGTGCAGCGAGCACTTTATCGTAATATAGCGAACATCGAAAACGGCGACGGCAAAAGAGCCGCTTACCGAGGAAAAGGTACCGTTTGCGATATTTGAATTGCGCCCGGCGATACGTGAAAGGAGAGGCAGATGCAGTTCGTACAGATCATCACCACTGCAGACAATGCCCTCCGACGCCAGCGCGCAATTTCCCGACGACGATAACAATCGTCTCTGTCCGCATGGGGCGAATTGCCTCAACAGAGTCATTTTGAGGTCGTTGGGTTTTAGCACGACATTGCTGCATGTTTCTAGGGCATGTATGTGCTGATTTTTGCTATTTAACCTGATATTGCACGGTATTCGACCTCAAGGTGACTTGCAACTGACCGATGTTCTAACTAGCTACCAAGGGCGAAAGGAAACAGCCATGAGCAAGGAAAAAGTCGTTCTCGCATATTCCGGTGGTCTTGATACATCCGTATGTGTCAAGTGGCTCCAGGACGAGAAGAATCTCGATGTCGTTTGCGTCTGCGGCAACGTGGGCCAGGAGGAGACCGGACTGGATGCCAAGAAGCAGAAGGCACTCGACTTGGGCGTTCTCGATTGCCAGGTGCTCGACCTGCGCGACGAGTTCTCCGATGAGTTCCTGACTAAGGCCATCGCCGCAAACTCCATGTACGAGAACAAGTACCCGCTGCTCTCCGCCCTGTCTCGCCCGCTGCTTGCCAAGAAGCTTGTTGAGGTCGCCCACGAGTTTGGCGCGACCTACGTCGCCCACGGCTGCACCGGCAAGGGTAACGACCAGGTCCGTTTTGAGGCTGCCGTCAAGGCCCTCGACCCCGAGCTCAAGGTTATCGCCCCGGTTCGCGAGTGGGATCTGAAGTGTCGTCCCGACGAGGTCGCCTACGCCCATGCTCACAACGTGCCGGTTCCCGAGGGTGCCAACGACAACCCCTACTCCATCGACGACAACCTTTGGGGTCGCGCCATCGAGTGCGGCCACCTGGAGGATCCCTGGAACGAGCCGCTCGACGACGCTTGGGTTATGACCAAGAATCCCGAGGACACGCCCGACACCCCGACCTACACCGAGATTGAGTTTGAGGCCGGCAAGCCCGTCGCCGTCGACGGTAAGAAGATGAAGCTCTCCGAGATCGTCATCGCCCTCAACAAGATTTCCGGCGACAACGGCTTTGGCCGTCTCGATCTGGTCGAGGATCGTCTGGTGGGCCTCAAGAGCCGCGAGTGCTACGAGGTTCCCGGCGCCCTGACGCTCATCACCGCCCACAAGGCGCTCGAGGACATCTGCGTCGAGGGCGACCTGCTCAAGACCAAGATCAAGCTCGAGCAGGATTGGGCCACCGCCGTGTACAACGGCCAGTGGTACAGTCCGCTCAAGAACGCGCTCGATGCCTTTATGGCCGATACCCAGAAGTTCGTGACCGGCACCGTCCGCCTGAAGTTCTTTAAGGGCAACTGCCATGTCGTCGGCCGCAAGAGCCCCTTCAGCCTCTACGACTACGGTCTGGCTACCTACGACCGCGACACCACGTTTGACGAGAAGGCCAGCGCCGGCTTTATCGAGATCGATACGCTGTCGCTCAAGACGTGGGCAAAGGTCCAGGGTCCCAGCTCCGCCGCCGCCCAGGCCTAGCGCCTCCTTCCCTTTGGTATCCGCGCGGCCCATCCGCGTGATACATAACGGGCGCACGGGGTCCCTACCTTTCGTTATGCTTGCTGACACTTCTTAACATCGGTGGCCCCTACGTTCCGCCCGCATATATGACGCCGCGTCTGCGGCTGAGTCCGAGCCCCGCCGGGGTTGTCCGGCGGGGCTCCTTCTATCAATTTGGCGGCTCTGCGCCTATATATATGAGGAGTATCCATTATGTTCAATGCTATCGCGCATGCTTTACTTGCCCTCGCGCCCGAGTTCGATGCTGCAAGGGTCGAGGACGTTCCCATGAGCCTGAAGGCCTGGGTCGATGGCTCGCAGGGCAACATCCGGAGGGAGACGTTGGGCGCCAAGTGCCTGGTGCGTCACTTCTTTGCAAATTAGCTACATGGCCCCGCGCACGGTGGGGAATATGTAAAACTAGCGGTTGAAAAATCGCTTTAGCGACATGGCGCATTGCTTAGGGCGCTTGTTTTGGTATTTGGAGAAAGGGGACGGTTCCATGGCTCTTTGGGGCGGTCGTTTTGAGGCGGGCGTGGCCGAGGTCACGCAGGAGTTTGGCGCGTCGCTGCCGGTCGACAAACATCTCTATAAGCAGGATATCGCCGGCTCTAAGGCGCATGCCAAGATGCTGGCGGCCCAGGGCATCGTCAGTGCCGAGGACGAGCAGGCGATTGCCAAGGGCCTGACCGGAATCGAGCAGGATATCGATGCCGGCAACTTCACCTTCGATATCAACGACGAGGACATTCATATGTCCATAGAGAGCGAACTGACGCGCCGCATCGGCGAGGCCGGTAAGCGCTTGCATACCGGGCGTTCGCGCAACGACCAGGTGGCGACCGATACGCGCCTGGGCGTCAAGGCGCTTGCCAAGGAGCTCATGGAGGCCAATCTTGGGCTGCGTCATGTGCTGGTGGATGCGGCTAAGAAGTACGACAAGGTGATTCTGCCGGGTTACACGCATATGCAGCACGCTCAGCCCGTGCTGCTCTCGCATCATCTGCTGGCGTATTCCTGGATGTTCGCGCGCGACTTTACACGCTTGAAGGCCGCCTTTGATGCCGCCGACAACTGCCCGCTGGGTGCTGCCGCGCTTGCCGGTACGAGCTATCCGCTCGATCGCCAGATGACGGCTGCCGAACTTGGCTTTGCGGGCGTGATTCCTAACTCACTCGATGCTGTTTCCGACCGTGATTTCCTGCTCGATCTGCATTACGCCGGCTCCGTCATGGCCATGCACCTGTCGCGTCTTTCCGAGGAGATCGTGCTGTGGTCGAGCTCCGAATTTGGCTTTATCACGCTTTCCGACTCGTACTCCACTGGCTCGTCCATCATGCCGCAGAAGAAGAATCCCGACTTTGCCGAGCTTATCCGCGGCAAGAGCGGCCGTGTGTATGGCAACCTGGTGCAGCTGCTCGTGACCATGAAGGGCCTGCCGCTTGCTTATAACAAGGACTTGCAGGAGGACAAGGAGGGCGCGCTCGATACCGCCCATACGCTCATGCAGTGCCTGTCGGTTATGGCCGGTATGATTTCGACTTGGACCGTCAACGAGGATGCCATGGCGCGCGAGTGCGGCGTGGGGCACCTTGCCGCCACCGATGTTGCCGATTACCTGGCTAAGCGTGGTCTGCCGTTCCGCGAGGCACATGCCGTGGTGGGCCATCTGGTCCTGATGTGTGAGAAGCGTGGCTGCAATCTTGAGGACCTGCCGTTTGAGGTGTTCCAGGAGGCAAGCCCGCTCTTTGAGCGCGACATTACCGAGGCGCTCGACATCCCGTCGATTGTCGCCGCGCGCACGACCGAGGGCGGCACCGCCCCTGCCGCCGTTGCCGTGCAGCTGCAGCGTGCCAAGGCGCAGCTCGTGGCCGACGAGGGCGTGTTTGGATCGCTGACTAAGGTCGTCGAGATGGGCCACGGGGCAAAGTAGAGGTTTGGCTGAAGCCGTATTGTCCATTTATTGAGGAATCGTTTTTTGCTTTACGGGCGTCTGCTGATGTGGGCGCCCGTATTTTGTTGCTATGGGGGAGGGGCTTGTCGAGAAGTTCTGTAGGACCTTTGGGCAGGTTGTGAAGGGGGTACGTTCGCGGGCGGCAACCGACCGTCTGCTCTGCTCGATGCGGTTGATGGGCAGTCGGATGGTACTCTAATCGGGCTTCGAAACAGAAGTGACACATATGGAACGCTTCAATAAATTGCAACGTTTCAATAAACAGCTTTTTGTTTAACTGCAGCTAAAACTCTGTTACGATGCAGTCCAGGCGGGTGCCGGAATGGGACTTGGGCACGCGCGAACCTACTTGAAAGGCTACTTTTATGGCTATCGAGAAGACCTTCATCATGATTAAGCCCGACGCCGTGCGCGATCACAAAATCGGCGAGATTGTTGCTCGCATTGAGCGCAGCGGTCTTGTTATCGAGCGCATGGAGATGACCACGCTCGAGCGCGCTACCGTCGAGGAGCACTACGCCCATCTGGCCGACAAGCCCTTCTTTGGCGGTCTCTGCGACTTTATGACGAGCGGTCCGGTCGTCAAGATGGTCGTTTCCGGTCTCTCCGCTGTCTCCAAGATGCGCACCCTTATGGGCGCTACCAACCCGCTTGATGCTGCCCCCGGCACCATTCGCGGCGACTTCGCTGTCGATGTCAACGCTAACGTGATTCACGGCTCCGACTGCCTGGAGAACGCCGAGATCGAGATCAAGCGCTTCTTTGGCTAAACCAGCTTTGACTCCTTAAAGCTGTTAGCGTGTGGCTTGGGCGCCGCGGAACTCCATCCGCGGCGCCCTTTTTATTCCAAAATCTATGAAGGGGCCCGCTCGGACATGTGTTCCGAGCGGGCCCCTGCTGTTAGCTTGTGGCGCTGAGTGGTTTAGGCTTCGTCGACGATCTTAAGGCCGCGCGTCTGGTCGATCTCGTTGAGGAGATTGACGCGACGCTCGTGGCGGCCGCCCTCAAACTCGGCGTCGAGCCACTCGTCGACAATCATCTTGGCGAGCTCGGAGCCCACGACGCGGGCGCCAAAGGCGAGCACGTTGGTGTTGTTGTGCATGCGGGAGAGCTTGGCGCTGAAGGGCTCGGAGCACACGACGGCGCGTACGCCCTCGACCTTGTTGGCAGCCAGGCTAATCCCGACGCCGGTGCCGCAGATCAGGATGCCCAGGTCGACTTCGCCGTTGGCAACGGCCTTACCAACCTTGTAGCCGGCGATGGGGTAGTCAAAGCTCTCGGAGGTGTCGGTGCCAAAGTTCACGACCTCGCAGCCGCGCTCCTTCAGGTGCTCGGAGATGATGTTCTTGAGCTCGACGGCGGCGTGGTCGTTACCGATACCGATCTTCATGGATGGTTCCTCTCTGGTCTGTGCGGCGCAAATGCTAAAGGTGTTTACCGCGTTCGACTGCATGATAGCGCGACTTTTGCGTAAACGCTCGGGCGTTTTTTGGTCAAACGCTTTAGCGGGCAACAAGACCGGCTTCTCATGAATGAATGCTGTCAGTTTGTGCTTGGGTGCCGTCCGCCGGAACCATGGTTGCGGTTTTTGATGCATTGTTATCAAATAAAGGAGGTAACTTTTTTGAGAGCCCAGCCCGTTATGCAAGCAGGAGATACCTATGCCTACCGATTCCATCCGTGATGCCGCGTTTTGCGATGTTTTGAACCGCGAACTTGTCTGTGCACTCGGCTGCACCGAGCCCATTGCCGTTGCCTATGCAGCGGCGCTGGCGAGCCAGACGCTCGGTTGCGAGCCCGATCATATGGATGTTGCCTGCTCGGGCAACATCATCAAGAACGTCAAGAGCGTGACCGTGCCCAACTCGGGCGGAATGCATGGTATTGAAGCCGCGGCCGTGCTGGGTGCCGTGGGCGGCGACGCCAAGAGCGCGCTCGAGGTGCTCGAGAGCGTCGATGACGCGGACCGCGCCCGCGTGGCCGAGCTGCTTGCCGATGCGGACTACTGCGATGTGTCGCTTGTCGAGGGTGTGCCCAACCTCTACATCAAGGTGACTGCCACAGCCGGGGGCCATACCGCGGTCGTCGAGATTACCGATCACCACACTAATGTCACGTGCCATACGCTCGACGGTATTCCGGTATGCGGTAAGTCGGCGGGGGAGTGCGCCGCCTGCGCCGAGCGCGTTATGGCCGAGCGTGCGGCAGATAACGCCGACACGCCCATGTCGATCGAGGCCATCATCGACTTTATCGAGGACGGTGACATTGAGGACGCCCGCGCTGCCGTTGAGCGTCAGATTGAGCTGAATGGCGCGATCAGTGCTGAGGGCCTCGCGCACGCTTGGGGCGCCGAGGTGGGCCGTACGCTGCTGGGTGCTCGTGCCGATGACGTCGCCTGCCGCGCCCGTGCCCGTGCGGCCGCCGGGTCCGACGCCCGCATGAACGGTTGCGCGCTGCCGGTCGCCATTGTGTGCGGCTCGGGCAATCAGGGCATTACCTGCGCATTGCCCGTCATGGAGTATGCCGAGTACCTGCGTTGCGACCACGAGCGCCTGGTGCGCGCCGTGATGCTGTCCGATCTTATCGCCGTGCATATCAAGAGCTATATTGGTGCGCTCTCGGCGTTTTGCGGTGCTATTTGCGCTGCGTGCGGCGCCGGCGCTGCGATTACCTGGCTGTGCGGTGGCACGCGCGAACAGATTGGCGCGACGGTGTCGAATACGCTTGGCAACGTGGGCGGCATCGTGTGCGACGGCGCCAAGGCGAGCTGTGCCGCCAAGATCTCGGCTGCCGTCGATGCGGCGATTCTGGGCCACGATATGGCCATGCAAGGCCGCGGCTTCCGCGCCGGCGAGGGCCTGATCCAAGATACCGTTGAGCAGACGATCGCCAGTATGGGCTACGTAGGCCGCGTGGGCATGAAGGACACCGACGTCGAGATCCTCAACATCATGATCGGCAAAACCCAGGTCTGTTAAGACAGTTCGTCGGCTACTTGGTGTTCGTAGAAGGCTTCTACTACGGCGTTAAAGTCGCGGGCGAAGTCTTCCATGGTTCCGCGCCAGGTGGCTCGGCTGGGCTTGCCCTGGCCCACAAAGGCGGTTTGGATGCCGCAGGCAGGGTTGGGGAAGTCGCGTTTGGGATCGTTACCCACCATAAGGACCTCGTGCGGCTCGAGCCCCATCACCTGAAGCTGCTCTAGATAGTAGGTGGCATCGGGCTTGCAGCGGGTGGCGTTTCCCATGTGCGTGACGAGCTCAAAGGGAGCGTCAGCCAGGTCGCCCCAACCCATGCGGCACTCGATGGCCCCCTGGGGAAAGCTGGGGTTGGTAAAGAGCGCGCAACGCAGCCCTGCGTCCTGTACGGCCTGGAGCGCGGCGTGTGCGCCCGGCATGGCGTGGGCGTTAATGATATCGTCGTTCTTGTACGGAAGAACTACGCGCTCGTAGTAGGTAAACGCCTCGTAGATGATGGGATCGGAGAGGCAGATGCCGCATCGGCGCTCGACCTCGGTGCGGTAAAACTCAAGATTGGTGCGATTGTCCGTGCCGCTGCGGCGATTGGCGTTGAGGTCGACCAGGATGGTGCCGAGGCGTGCCATCGTGCCACCGCGGCTGCGGCGCCCGATATCCGCGAGCATCGATGAGACATCCTTAAAATAGCGAAGGATGAACGCATTGAGGTTGATGCTAAGAAGCGTCTCGTCCATATCGAAAACGACTGCTTTGAGCACGCGGGCACCTTTCTCGTAAATTTGATCTAGAGTCGTTGGCTCCGGATACTTTACCCCAAAGCCAAATGCCTGGCTGGTTATCGTCAAGTTGTGGAGACGTGTGTTCATAAGATTACGAAAAAGTCTCCACACGAGTAAAAAATCGCAGTTCACGCTTGAAATCGAACTCATTTCCCCGTAACCTATACGAACGTGATTGCATAAGCGTCACATTAGTATCTGTCGGCTCCCGAGTGTTCCTAAACGTTGTGTGCTTGTCGCACCCTTCTGTAGGTCCTAGCAATCGGGGCCCCGTAGTTCGAAAGGGGTCCACCTTTGAGTGAGATTCAGAACTCGTCCATTTTCTCTCTTGACGATGTCAATGAGGAGGAGATGAACAACCTCATCGACGGTACGATTACCGACTTTGATGAGGGCGATCTCGTTAACGGCACTGTCGTTAAGATCGAGCATGACGAGGTGCTCGTTGACATCGGATTCAAGTCCGAGGGCGTTATCCCGGTCCGCGAGCTGTCCATCCGCAAGGACGCTAACCCTGCAGACATCGTTGCACTCGGTGATCCCATCGAGGCTCTGGTTCTCCAGAAGGAGGACAAGGACGGTCGTCTGGTCCTGTCCAAGAAGCGTGCCGAGTACGAGCGTGCTTGGAACCGCATCGAGGAGAAGTTCAACTCCGGCGAGAACGTCGAGGGCGAGGTTATCGAGGTTGTCAAGGGCGGCCTGATCCTCGACATCGGCCTGCGTGGCTTCCTGCCTGCTTCCCTCGTCGACCTCCGTCGTGTCAAGGACCTCACCTCCTACATGGGCACCCGTATCGAGGCTCGCGTCATCGAGATGGACCGCAACCGCAACAACGTCGTCCTCTCCCGTCGCGTCGTGCTCGAGGAGTCCCGTAAGGCCGAGCGCTCCGAGATTCTGTCCAAGCTCAAGTCTGGCATGCGTCTCCAGGGCACCGTTTCTTCCATCGTCGACTTCGGTGCCTTCGTCGACCTCGGCGGTATCGACGGCCTCATCCACATCTCCGAGCTCTCCTGGAACCACGTCAACCATCCTTCCGAGGTTGTCAAGGTCGGCCAGGAGGTCGAGGTCGAGGTTCTCGACGTCGATCTCAACCGCGAGCGCATCTCCCTGGGTCTCAAGCAGACCACCGAGGATCCGTGGCGCGCACTGGTCAAGAAGTACCCCGTCGGCGCTATCGTCGAGGGCACTGTGACCAAGCTTGTCCCGTTCGGCGCTTTCGTCGACCTGGGCGAGGGCATCGAGGGCCTGGTGCACATCTCCGAGATGGCCAACAAGCACGTCGATCAGCCTTCTCAGGTTACCCACGTGGGTGACAAGGTCCAGGTCAAGGTCATGGAGATCGACCTCGACCGTCGTCGTATCTCCCTGTCCATGAAGTCTGCTGCTGAGACTCTGGGCGTCGAGATCGAGGTTACCCCGCTGCCTTCCGAGAAGAAGGACGAGGAGACCGACGCCGAGTAAATCGGTTTGACGATCACTTGTTTTAAGGGATCCGTCCGCAATGGACGGGTCCCTTTTTGCATTTGGCGCTGAGGCGCGCGATGCTACCCGTGCTTAATGCTGTCCGGGCTGTCCACAGGCTATTGGGTTGTCGGTGCATGAAAAATGCCGACATCCCGCCTCGGGGAGGAGGCGGGAACACACCGAGTAGACGGAGGGGTGCGGAGCGCGGTCGCGTCTCGACTGACGACGTTGCCCATCGACAGGACCATTGTAGCGCATGGCGGTTCTTGGTTTATCGTGTCGAGCGTTTGCGTTGTGCCATTGCCTGTGGCAACGGTGTGTTACACTCTTGCACTGCTGAGTGGGCCAGACGGTTGCGCGATGTGCTGCTTGCAGTACGCGTGAGGAAAGTCCGGGCTCCAGAGGGCGGGATGCCGGCTAACGGCCGGGCGGAGTGATCCGACGGAAAGCGCCGCAGAAAAGAAGACTCCCACCTGCGCCGCAAGGCGTAAAGGGAAAAGCTGAAACGGTGGTGTAAGAGACCACCAGCGTCGTGGTAACACGGCGGCTTGGCAAGCCCCATCCGGAGCAAGCGCGAATAGGAACGCTATGGGCCGGCCCGGTCCGCGTTCGGGTAGCGTGCGTGGAGCTGCATGGTAACGTGCAGACAAGATAAATGACCGTTCACGACAGAACCCGGCTTATAGGCCCACTTGGCATTTTTGTTACCCTGACAATCGATATGGTGTTTGCCGTATTATTGAGGCTGTTTGTTGCTGCGCTTTATTTTGTTGAGGGGCTTTGTTGGACAGCTATTTTACTCTGCAATCGAATATTGAGGTTTCGGGCGAGTTTTTGGACCGCAAGAGTCGGTTTATTGCCCAGCTGGTCCATATTGAGTCCGAGGATGAGGCGAATGCCTTTATCGAGACCGTTCGCAAACGTCATTACGATGCTCGACACAATGTTCCCGCGTGGATTTTGGTCGATGGACGTGAGCGTCAGAGCGATGACGGCGAGCCGAGCCGCACGAGCGGGATGCCGACGCTCGAGGTGCTGCGCGGTGCGGGGCTCAAGAATGTTTGCTGCGTGGTGACGCGCTATTTTGGCGGCACGCTGTTGGGGCCTGGTGGCTTGGTACGCGCCTATACCGCGGCGACGCAGGCGGCGGTGGCCGCGGCTCGGGAGGCCGGGCAGATCGTTGAGATGACGAATGTCGTGCCGGTTGACGTGCATGTGGCCTATCCGCAGTATGAGCAGGTGCTTCGTTTGGCGCAGGATTCGGGTGCCAAGGCTTCGGATACCGATTACGCGGATGCCGTGACACTTCACTTGGTGTTTAAGGCGGGGGAGCAGGAGCCGTTTTGCACTAAGATGCGCGAGTTTATGGCGGGGCGCGAGGAGATTGAGGTCGGCGCTCCCGAATTTGCCGAGTTCTAACGGCGACGGCCGGCGTGCTTTTGGATTGATTCCAAGCGCGCCGGCCGTCGATTTATGTTGGTGCCGTTTACTCGGCGAGCTGCTTTAGCACATCGCAGGCGATCTCGATGGCATCGTCGATGCAACCGGGGCAGCTGCGGAGCGGACCCTTGTCCGATCCGATGCCCTTGAGCGTGCCGCAGACGGTCGTCGTGTTCTTCTCGCCAAAACGCTTGGCGATTTCGCGCGACAGCTTGTAGGTCTGGCCCTTGGTCTTGGGGTTTTCCATGCCGTCGCTCATTACAAAGCCCATGATGGCCACGGCGCCCGAGATGGCGCCGCAGGTTTCGGTCATGCCGCCCATACCGGCGCCAAAGCCCTCGGTGAGGGTAAAGGCGACCTGGGGGTCGAGCCCGACGGCGGGCGCGAGCGTGCAGGCGACGGCCTGGGCGCAGTTAAAGCCACGGGCGTGGTATTCGGCAGCCTGAGCCTGACAGGCGGTGATGTCGAGCTGGGCCGTATCGATTTGCTTCATCGTTGTCTCCTTGGTCACGGTGTACCCGCCTATGGTACCCGTGACGGTGCATGTAATCATCGAGAGCTTCATGTATGCCTCATTTTTATCTATCGAGCAAATGCCTAAGGCTTGAGATAAATACCCCTGATCAATTAGTCTCATAACCTATCTTGGTGATGGGTTGAGAGGGGTGCGGGGTAGCGGTATCGTGAACCGAATAAAACTAAAACCCAGGCAAGGGAGCTAGATATGAGCGAGCAGACCATCGGTACGACATGTGTTCAGGGCGGCTATCACCCGGGAGATGCCGAGCCGCGCCAGGTGCCCATCTACCAGTCCACCACGTGGAAGTACGACACGTCGGAGCACATGGGCAAGCTGTTTGACCTGGAGGAGTCGGGCTACTTCTACAGCCGTCTGCAGAACCCCACGTGCGATCTGGTTGCCGCCAAGATCTGCGAGATGGAGGGCGGCACTGCCGCGATGCTCACGAGCTCGGGCATGGCTGCGAACTTCCTCGCGATCTTTAACGTGGCCGGTGCCGGCGATCATGTGGTTGCAAGCTCTGCCATCTACGGCGGTACCTACAACCTGCTGGCTCACACCATGGGTCGCATGGGCTTGACCTGCACGTTCGTTGCCCCCGACTGCACCGATGAGGAGCTCGAGGCAGCCTTTGAGCCCAATACCAAGCTCGTCTTTGGCGAGACGATTGCCAACCCCGCCCTCGCCGTGCTCGATATTGAGCGCTTTGCCAAGGCCGCGCATAAGCACGGCGTGCCGCTGATGGTTGACAACACCTTCCCGACGCCCGTGATGTGCCGTCCCTTTGAGTGGGGCGCCGACATCGTTACACACTCCACCACCAAGTACATGGATGGACATGCTGCCTACCTGGGCGGCGTGATCGTCGACCACGGCCAGTTTGACTGGATGGCCCATGCGGACAAGTTCCCGGGTCTCACCACGCCCGATGAGAGCTACCACGGTGTGACCTATGCCGAGAAGTTCGGTCGCGAGGGTGCCTTCATTACCAAGGCAACCGCTCAGCTCATGCGCGACCTTGGCCCCATGCAGAACCCGCAGGCGGCCTTCTTCCTGAACAGCTCGCTCGAGAGCCTGCATGTGCGCATGCCGCGTCATTGCGAGAACGGCCTGGCCGTTGCCAAGTTCCTGCGGAGCCATCCCAAGGTTCGTTTCGTGAGCTATCCGGGCCTGGAGGGCGATAAGTACTATGACATGGCTCAGAAGTACATGCCCAACGGTACGTGCGGCGTTGTGAGCTTTGGCTTTAACGGTGGTCGCGCAGCGGCCGAGACCTTTATGAAGAGCCTCAAGCTCGCCCAGATCGCCACGCACGTGGCCGACGCCCGCACTTGCTGCCTGCATCCTGCTAACGCCACGCATCGCCAGATGAACGATGAGGAGCTCATCGCCTGTGGCATCTCCGCCGACATGGTGCGCCTGTCGTGCGGCCTCGAGGATACGGCCGATCTGATTGCCGACCTTGAGCAGGCACTCGAGCAGTGCTAGGCTAGCGTTCGTGCAAGGTGCCGATGCTGGCAGAAAGCTTCGGCGACCTTTCGTTCCGATTCTGTAGGCGGGACCCCAATCGCGGCTGTTTGCAGGCGATTGGGGCCCCGTTTTTGCGTTGTGCCACTCGAAAGGATGGATATGGAGAAAACTGCAGAGCAGCTGCGCCGCGAGCACCTTGCCCTAGAGGGCGACACCCATGGCAAGAACAAATGGGCGATTCTGTTTACCGTGCTCATCATGACGTTTATGGTGTGCCTGGATTCGACCGTCGTGACCGTGGCGCTGCCCGTGATGCAAAAGGAGCTGGGCGTGGGCCTCGATCGCATTCAACTGGTAAGCTCGGTGTATCTGCTTGCGACTTGCGTGGCTATGTTGCCGTTTGGCCGTCTGGGCGACGTGCGCGGCAAGGTGAATGTGTTCCAGCTGGGCGTCATCGTCTTTTCGGTCGGCTCGCTGCTTTGTGGCCTTTCGGCCTCGCTCGAGGTTCTTATCCTGGCACGCATTGTTCAGGGCGTCGGTTGCGCGGCGGCCATGGCTAACAACATGGGTATCATCACCGAGTCGTTTCCGGCGCGCGAACGAGGCCGTGCCATGGGTATTCTTGCGACCTTCGTGGCCCTCGGCATGATGTGTGGCCCCGTGCTCGGCGGCATGCTGGTGGCAAGCTTTCCCTGGGAGAGCATCTTCCTCATCAACCTGCCCATTGGCGTGATCTCGTTTATCGTGGGACTCTACACACTGCCGCATGTTAGGCCAGAGGTCGGCGAACGCCCCATGCCCCTTGCCGAGGCCGCTCGTCGCTGCTTTGCAAATTCGGCCTTCACCATCAACCTTGCCTGCATGCTCATCGTCTTCGTTGGCATTGGCGCATCCGAGTTTATCCTGCCGTTCTATTTTCAGGACGCCCACGGTTTTGGTTCCGACATCTCTGGGCTACTCTTTTTGGCGCTGCCGATGGTGAATGCCTTTATCGGCCCGCTTTCGGGTACGGTTTCGGACCGTGTTGGCTGCGAGGGCCCCACGGCAGTCGGCCTGGGCGTGTATGTGTGCGGTCTTTTTGCGGTAAGCACGCTCGACGAGCACTCTTCCATTCCTGTGATCGTCTGCTGTGTCGCGTTTATGTCGTGCGGCACGTCGATTTTCCAGAGCCCTAATAACTCGTTGTATATGGGCTCGGCTCCGCGCGAGGCGCTCGGTTTTGCGGGCAGCTTGGGCAGTTTGGCGCGCTATGCCGGCATGGCACTCGGCATTACGGTGGCGTCGCATATCCTGTATGGGCAGATGAGTGCGGCGATGGGCGAGGCCGTGACCAGTTTCGTTGCAGGCCGTCCGGATGTGTTCTTGTTTGGTTTCCGTTCGGTGTTCTATGTGTTGATGGCTGTGGCCGCTGTAGGCTTTGCGCTCGCCATGGTGCGTTTGGTGAGGGTGCGCGCCCGCCATTAGCCTGTGGAGGCAGGCTTGCCACGAATCGGGCCCATCTACTGGTCTTGCGGCTTTATGATGCGTAGGGGCTTGTGGGGCGGGCGGGGGTCGGTCCGTGGTAGACTATCGAACAACGTTTATTAATCGCGCGGTATCGTTGCCGCGAGAAGGGGTTGCGCCATGCAGGAGCTTGAGGATCGTATTCGCCATGACGGCATCGTAAAGGCCGGTAACGTCCTTAAGGTTGATGCCTTCCTCAACCACCAGTGCGACGTTGAGCTGTTCGACCATATGGGCGCCGAGTGGGCCCGTCTGTTCGAGGGTGTCGAGATCAACAAGATCCTGACGATCGAGGCTTCGGGCATTGGCATGGCTTGCATTGCGGCCCAGCATTTTGGCGGCGTGCCGGTGGTCTTTGCCAAGAAGGCACAGTCCATCAACCTCGACGGCGAGCAGTATGCCACGACCATCTACTCCTTTACCAAGCAGAAGGAGTACCCGGTTATCGTTGGCAAGCGCTTCCTGTCCGAGGGCGACAAGGTCCTGATTATCGACGACTTCCTGGCCAACGGTTGCGCACTTGAGGGCCTTATTAAGATCTGCGAGGCTGCGGGCGCCGAAGTTGCCGGCATTGGCATCGCCGTTGAGAAGGGCTTCCAGGGCGGCGGCGATAAGCTCCGCAAACGCGGCTTCCGCGTTGAGAGCCTGGCCCGTATCGCCGATATGGACTGCGAGAACGGCGAGATCACCTTCGCCTAAGCGCGCAACACAAGCGATTGGTATGCGATGTGACAAAGGGACTGTCCCTTTGTCACATTTTTTGTATGAGGGGAGGTGCTGATATGGACGAGAACAAGATGGGATGGCGCGAGTATGCGCGCTATGCCGAGATGTCGGTCGAGGAGTTGGCGCGCGATTGCGAGGTGCAGGTGTTTCGCGCGACAGGTCCGGGCGGGCAGGGCGTGAACACGACGGATTCAGCGGTGCGCATGAAGCATGGGCCCACGGGGATTACCGTGACGGCGCGCGAGAGCCGCAGTCAGTTTCAGAATCGTGCGAGCTGTTTGCGTAAGCTGAGGGCAGAGCTTGAGCGTCGCGGGTGTCCACCGCGTCGACGCGTAAAGACCAAGGTGCCTCAACGCTCTCGCCAGCGCAGGCTCAACGACAAGCGCTTCAACGCGATTAAAAAGGCCAACCGTCGCAAACCGGGCAGCGACGAATAGCCACCCCTAAGTTGCGGTGAAATAGGGACTGTTTATGCAGCTAAAGCCGCAAAGCAGTCCCTATTTCACCGCAACTTAGGTGGGGTTAGCGGGTGGGGTGCCAGACGTGGAGGGCTCCGCTGAGGATGTCGACCTCGATGCGCGAGGCGACGATGGGCTCACCGTCGGCCTGGATGGGGTAGTCGGGCTCCTCAAAGATAAGCTCGGCATGGCGACAGCGACGCATGCGAACCGGTGGCAGCTTGGTATGGTGGCCGTCTTTGGCCGAAAGGAACATGGGAAGCGCGACCGCGCGCGGAACGGGGCCGCAGGCGTAGCAGACGTCGAATATACCGTCACAGGGGTCGGCGTCGGGACAGATGCGATAGCCCGAGCCATAGGTAGGACCCAGCTGAATCGCCATGATGATCGCCCTCACGCGCTCGGCGGGCACCCCGTCAAAGCTGACTGTCATGGGGTAGTTGCGATAGCGTAGGCCAAACTGCTCAAGTCCCGAGAGGGTGTAGAGCGGCGCGCCCGTCAAGCCCGTCTTTTTGCGCAGCTCGGTGGTGCCCAGACCGATGGCGGCATCGATGCCGACCGAAAGCGTCTGGTCGTAGTACTCAACGGTAGCCTCGCCGCTGCCGCTCGCAGGGCTCCACGAGCGAATGCGCCCGATGTCCTGACGCTGCAGCTTGCAGGTGAGCAACGCGCCAAAATCCTTGCCGGAGAAATCGTCGATGCCGAGCGTCTGGGCAAAATCGTTGCCGGAGCCCACGGGTAGGATGGCAAGAGCGGGGCGGGCGTCCTCCCTTTGCTTCATAAGCCCGTTGACGACCTCGTGGATCACGCCGTCGCCGCCGAGCGCGATAACGGTGCGATAGCCCTGAGCCTTGGCGGCTAGCTCCTTGGCGTGCCCCATGCGCTCGGTCAGCATCAGGTCAAACTGGGATGCGCGTGCAGTCATGTCCAAAAAGCGCTGCAGGCGCTCGGCAACTTCATGCGCCGCACCCGACTGGGCGGCTGGGTTGGCGATGATGAGCGTGCGACCAAAATCAGTTGCGTGCATGGGGCGGCTCCCGGCGTATGACGTGACGGTGCGGTCGCGCTCAGGTCGAATTGCCCCCGATTGTGGCTGCACGGCGAATACTTACGTCTACTCTATCAGGTCGTTGTGGCGCTCGATAGCATCCGCTACCGTACCGCCCTCATCCACAATAAGCGAACGGCGCTTGGGTGAGATGATGCGCTGGGCGGGGTACACGCCGCGGTGCCCGCCGACGAGATAGCTGATAAAGGCCACGATGACAAAGAAGCCGGCTGCCGTGCCGTGGAACAGGTCGATGGCCATCATGCAGGTGGTGATGGGCACGTTGAGGCCGGCGCAGAACACGCCGAGCATGCCCAGCGCCGCCAGAAAGCTGGGGTCGATCCCGACGAGGCAACCGATCCAGCCGCCGAGCGCCGCACCGATGCCAAACAGGGGCGTGACCTCGCCGCCTTGGAAGCCGGCGCCCAGGGTGAGCGCCGTCACCACGAGCTTGATGGCTGCGTCGGCAAGGGTTGTGTTACCGGCGAACCCGGCGCCCGAGAGCCAGGTGGCAAGGCCGGCATACTTCCAGGCGTCGAGCATCGCGTAGGCCGCGAGCACCACGAGCGCGCCCACGAGTGCGCGAGCAAGGTAATTGGTGATAAAGCGACCGTACAGGCTCTTGACGGTTCGAACCGACCAGGCAAAGAGGCGTGCCGTCAGACCGAAGATAATGGCGCTGATAACAACGATGACGACCGTTTTGGGTGTCATGTTGGGAACGCTGGCGATGACATTCGCTTCGTACTCGGTACCCAGGGCGAGTGATGTAAAGTAGCCGGTAAACGAGGCGACCAAGCAGTAGATGCCCGCGGTGTAGTCGATCTTGCCGATAAAGCACATCTCCATGCCAAAGAAAGCCCCGGCAAGGGGCGAGCCGAATACGGCGCCAAAGGCCGACGAGATGCCGGCGAGCATGAGGTCGTGGTGGTCATGCTTTTTGAGGTGGGCGAGGCTCGAGATGTTGCTGGCGATGGTGCCGCCAATCTGCACCGCGGCTCCCTCGCGACCGGCCGATCCGCCCGTTAGGTGCGTGAGCGTGGAGCAGACGAAGGTGAGGACGGCCATGCGCATATGGATGAGGCGTGTGCCCAGGGCGGAGTCAATGACCAGGTTGTTGCCACGCTTGGCGGCGAGACCGTGGTTTTTGTACACCCATGCGGTGGCAACGCCCACAACGGGAAGCAAGGCGTAGACCCACGCATGGTGTTCGCGATAATCGGTCGCGATATTCAGCGAGGCCAAAAACGCCCAAGCGGCAACGCCCATGGCGAGCGAGACGATGACGACGAGTACGAGCAGCTTGGCGCTCGCGAGTAGGTTGCGGGCGTTGCGGCGCGTGTCGGCGGCCAAGAGATGCTCGGAGCGGGTGAGCTGATGCCTGCCCGCCATGATGACGTCGTTCAGGGAGAAAAAGCCGCCGTCGTCGAGCGGCTGGGAATGATCCTGCGCCTCGTTTGCGCTTTCGGGTTTGTCGTTATGAGCCATACGTTCCTCTTTTAGGTTGCAACGCAAGCATTATAAAACGCGGTAAACGCGACGAGCCGGTGGGTTGGTTTCCATTCTGTTTCGCGGCCTGCAACCGACAGGTGTATTTGCGGGTACAGGCCGAGTCGCGGTCGTGCGTCGGGGGATTATACTGAGACAAGCATAAAGAATCGGCGCCCCTGTTGTGCGCCGTGGCATTAAGAGGTGCATATGGCAGAGAAACTCATTCCGCTGGAGGACGCGCAGTCGATTGTTCTGTCGCACGTTGCTCCGACCGATCTCGTCGAGATTCCCGTGTGGCAGGCCGCCGGTCTTCCCTTGGCCGAGGACGCGGTGGCTGATATCGACATCTCGCCGTTTGCCAACAGCGCTATGGACGGATATGCCGTGCGCGCAGCCGATCTTGCTGCGGCCGCCGGTGACACTCCGGTGACGCTCTCCGTCGTAGGACACGAGGCCGCGGGCCATGTCTTTGAGGGCACAATCGGCGCGGGCGAGATCGTCCGCATCATGACGGGCGCGCCGGTGCCCGAAGGTGCCGATGCCGTGGTGAAGTACGAGATCGTCGACGTACTCGATGGCGACGGCAACGAGGGCTCGCACGTTCGCTTCTCGGCGCCTGCCAAGGTAGGGGAGAACGTTCGCTCTGCCGCCGAGGAGGCCCATGCCGGCGATGTTGTGATGCATGCCGGCGAGGTCGTGGCTCCGGCGGGCGCCGGCTTGCTGGCAAGCGCCGGATACGCGAGCGTGAAGGTACATGCCGCCCCGCGCGTGGGCATCATCTCGCTGGGCACGGAGCTGGTCGCACCGAGTAACGTGCCGGCGCGTGGGCAGATTCGCGACTCTAACTCGTCGGCGTTGATGGCCGAGGCGCTCGATGCAGGAGCCGAGCCGGTGTTCTACGGTATTGCGCCCGACGATGAGCAGGCGATTGCCGAGCTGGTGCATCGCGCCACGCGAGAGTGCGATTTTGTCATTACAAGTGGTGGCGCCTCGGCGGGCGATTACGATTTCGTGACGGCACTCGTCCGGCGCGAGGGCGAGGTGCTGTTCGATCGCATCTCGATGCGTCCGGGCAAGGCCATCACGTTTGGCTTGCTCGGGGGTAAGCCCTACCTGGGGCTTTCAGGCAATCCGGCCGCGGCGTATGTGGGCTTTGAGATGCTTGCCCGTCCGGCGATTCGCAAGATGCGCGGTTTTTCCGAGGGTGCGCGTCCCGTGCAGCAGGCGACGCTCACGCACGGCGTGAAAAAGCGCCAGGACCGACGCTTCTTCGATCGCGCCACGGTTTTGCGCGACCCCGAGACTGGTGAGCTGTTGGTGACCGAGGCCAAGACGCAGAATTCGGCGCTGCTCGGCACGATGCAGCGGTCCAACTGCCTGCTGCGTATTGACGAAGGACCGTGCGAGCTCAAGGCGGGAGATGCCGTGGACGTTGTTCGCGTCGACCTGCCCGAGGGCGCCGTGTTGTAGGAGGAATGCTATGGAGCTGAAGATATCGATCGTGACGTGCTCGGATACGCGCGATCTTGCCCAGGACGAGGCGGGCGCTGTGCTCGAGGAGCTCATCGTGGCGCAGGGATGGACGGTCGCCTCACATGTGGTCGTGCGCGACGACGCCAGCGAGATCGGTGATGCCATTGTGGAAGCCGCCGATGAGTGCCACGCCAATGTCGTGCTCACCTGCGGCGGCACGGGGCTTTCGATGCGCGATGTGACGCCCGAGGCGACGCGTGCCGTCTGCGACCGCGATGTGCCGGGTATTGCAGAGGCAATCCGTGCGTACTCCATGACCAAGACGCGTCGCGCTATGCTCTCGCGCGCCGTGTGCATGCAGCGTGGGTATACGCTTGTCATCAACTTTCCGGGATCTACGAAAGCGGCCCGCGAAAGCTGGGAGGCCGTGAGCGACCAGCTGGAGCATGCGGCCCAAATGACGGCGGGCGGCGGGCACGCCAAATAAGCGGTTTACCTGCGGCGGAGCGACCTTACGGGCTGCTCCGCCTTTTTTATGCATCGACAGTGCGGCCATCTCGGGGCTATCGGTAAAAGAAATTTATTAGACGAGAAATAATTATTACAAACATTATTCGCACGAAAGTATAATCTAATTACAGAATAAAGCCCGCGGCGGGGTGCCCGGGCGTCGCGTTCGAAAGGGTTGAACATGTTCGATATGGTTTCTCGCCGCGGATTCGTCTCGCTTTCTGCTGCCGCCGCTGCCGGCCTTGGTCTTGCCGGCTGCTCGGGCAGCAAGACGTCCGAGCCGGCCGGATCCGATGCCGGTTCTGCTAAGGCATCTTCCAAGAAAGCTGTCGAGCTGCAGGTCTTTGCCGCTAACTCGCTCGAGAAGGCTCTGCCCGAGGTTCAGGAGCTTTACACCGAGCAGACCGGCACCACCTTTACCGACACGCAGTTTAAGGCCTCCGGCGACCTCGTCGAGCAGATGCGTGCCGGCGCCGTCGTCGACGTGCTCATCACGGCCTCCAAGGGCACCATGGATGACGCTGAGACCGCCGAGCTCGTCGACACCGACACGCGTGAGGACATGTTCGTCAACGACCTTGTGATCATTCGCGCCGAGGGCTCCGACACCAAGGTTGAGGCCATCGCGGACGTCGCGAATCTGGACGGCAAGATCGCCATTGGCGACGCCAAGACCGTCCCCGCCGGCAAGTACGCCAACCAGGCGCTGGCTTCCGTGGGCCTCTACGCCGGCACCGAGGGCGACGACGGCGAGTATGCTCCCGAGATCGCCGACAAGGTGGCCCTGGCCGATAAGGTGGGCACTGCTGCGTCTTACGTTTCTACGGGCGACTGCGTGGCTGGCTTTGTCTATAGCTCCGATATCTTCCGCTACGACGGCATCGAGGAGGCCTTCGTGTGCCCCGAGGATTCGCACAAGTCCATCGTGTACCCGGGTGCCGTTGCCGAGAGCTCCGAGCACGCCGACGAAGCCAAGGCGTTCATCGACTTCTGTCTGACCAACAAGAAAGCTCAGAAGATTTGGGCTAAGTACGGCTTTGAGCTTTCCGCGTAGTGCGGCTTGGCGCGATAATTCCATCGTTTTGTGTTTCACTCCGCCCTTGTATTCTCTTGGAGCTTTTCGTGCTTAATAGATTCCGCATGCTTGTCGCCTGTGCTTTGACCTTCGCGCTTTGCTGGGTGCCGGGATTTGCGTTTGCTGGGGACGCTGAGGACGGGGCCCAGGTCGCTGCGACCGCTCATGGGCTTTCCTATGGGATTGAGGGTTTTGAGCGGTTGGCCAGGGGGACCGCTCGTGCCATGGAGGGCCAGCCTGAGGGCTACCGGTTTCCCGTTGACGAGGACGTGGACCTTGTAGTGGCGCCTGCCGCCGATCGCGTTGTGGTGTGGATATCGCCCAAGGCGGTCGAGAAGTATGGGTTGGATCCGCAGGATAACGAGTGCGTATCGGGTCTCAAGGCCCTCGTCTGTGAGCTCGACAGCTCAAACTGCATGGGAGGTGCGCAGCTAGGGGACGCGGATCTTCCTTGGTATGTCACGGCGGAAACAACGTTTGATGCCGGTGGGTATACCTATGGCTTTGACGAGCGCGGTGCGGATGGGGACCGCTATGTGGTGATTGCATCAGCCTCGGGTGATGCCAAGGGCGGCGCGCGTTGGCTTGATAGCGCTCAAATGGTAGAGGCATCGTCTGTCGTGTTGCGGGATGAGCAGGGGCCCTTGACCTCTCTGGCTTCCTTTTTGGGCGACATCGACTATCGCCCGTTTTGGGTGTCCATTAAAACGAGCGGCCTTGCCCTGCTGATCTCCTTTGCACTGGGCCTGTTCGCCGCGTGGAAGACTATGGGTACCTCGAGTCGCATCAAGGGCCTGCTCGATTCGGTCTTTACCATCCCTATGGTGTTGCCGCCCACGGTCTGCGGCTTTCTGCTCCTCATGCTGTTTGGTCGATCGACCGGGGTGGGCCAGTGGCTGATCGCGCACGGCGTCTCGATCGTCTTTACGTGGCCCGCGGCGGTGATATCTGCCGTGGTGGTGTCGTTTCCCCTGGTCTACCGTACGGCGCTCGGTGCCTTTGAGAGCCTTGACACGCAGATGCTCGACGCCGCGCGAACCTTGGGATGGTCCGAGCGTCGCATCTTTACCAAGCTTATGATGCCGCTTGGCTGGCCCTCCATCGCCGCCGGCACGGTGCTCGCCTTTGCCCGCGCGATGGGTGAGTTTGGCTGCACCCTGTTTTTTGCGGGCAACTACGCCGGCATTACCCAGACCATCCCCATCGCTATCTACTTTGAATGGATGGGCGGCAACACGTCGGTGGCCCTCTTTTGGGTCGTCGTCGTAATAGCGTTCAGCTTCCTGGTCATCCTGTTCATCAACATGTACACGGCGCATTCGCAAAAGTATCGCGAGCGTGGCCTGTCCCGCGCGGAGCGCAAGCAGGCCAAAGATCTCGCCGGACGGGGCGATTCGCTCGACCCGGCGGGCGGCGATGCCTTGCGTATTGATCGCGAGGCGCTGGCCGAGCTCATGCGCGATGATACGGCGCCGCAGGGAGGACGATAGGCCATGTCACTCGTTTTGGATATCAAAAAGCACTATCCCGGGTTTATGCTCGACATGCAGCTTGAGGCCGGTGAGGAGCGTGTGGCGCTGCTGGGCGCTTCGGGTTGCGGCAAGAGCTGCACACTGCGCTGCATTGCCGGTGTTGAGATGCCCGACGAGGGCAAGATCGTCGTCAACGGCGTGACCTTTTTTGACTCAGCGACGGGCATCAACCTGTCGCCCCAGGAGCGAAAATGCGCCCTGCTGTTCCAAAACTATCAGCTGTTTCCCAGCATGACGGTGGCCGATAACGTATGTGCCGGTGTAAAGGACGCGGGCGACGCCGCGGCGCGCAAAAGGCTGGCCGAGCGCTATCTGGGCATCTTTGGCCTGGCCGATTTCGCCGACCGTTATCCCGCGCGGCTCTCGGGCGGCCAGCAACAACGCGTGGCGCTTGCCCGCATGGTGGCGGCGCATCCGGGCATTTTTATGTTCGACGAGCCCATGAGCGCACTCGATTCCTATCTTAAGAGCGCCCTCGAGCAGAACATGCTCGACCTGTTCGATGTCTGCAACCGCACCGTGCTCTACGTGAGCCACGACATCGACGAAGCGTGCCGCCTGTGCCAGCGCATTTGCGTGATGCACGACGGGCATGTGGAGGAGATCGGCTCCGTCGAGGACGTGGTCCGCCGTCCGCAGACGTTGGCGGCACTGCGCCTGACGGGCTGCAAGAACACAAGCCGGGCGCGCAAGATCGGCGACGAAGAAGTTGAGGCCCTCGACTGGGGCATGACCTTTAATGTGGGTCACGAGGTTCCCGATAATGCGGCGTACCTGGGCATTCGCGCAAGCTACTTCCATGTTGACAATCGCGCGGAGCGGGGCCGCAACAGCTATGATTTGCACGTGGCCCGTGTGAGCGATTCGCGCTTTGAGCGACTGGTGCTGCTGGACGTGCCGCGCGGCGATGCGCCCACGCGTCTGCAGTGGAAGGTCAACAAAGTAGGCATGCCTGTCGACGAGCTACCGCAAGCAGGCGAGACGCTGCGCATGCACTTCGATGCCAGCAGGATCCATTTGGTTTGTCGATAGCGCCGGGTAATGCCGTCGGGGATATAAGCCTCGGCGGCTTTGTCTTGCCGCTCGCCGAATGAGGGATGACAAACTTTTATCAATCAAGATAATTATTTATTAAACGACGACACACGGCGCTGTCGTACGAATGTCAACGGTGTTCGCATGGTCGACGACCGTTGATATAGTTGACCTCAACTTGTAAAGGAGGGTACGCATATGCCGCAGACGACATACATTCGCCGCGTTGCCGCGCGTGCCCTATATATGGCTCGGAGCCGCATATGAGCAGGTATGTTCACGGCTCCGGGAGAGACGACGCACAACTAAATAATCGACCGCAAAGCAGGTTCCCCAAAATTCCGGGTTTAGGCGCGGCTGGGTTTTCGCCACCCACCGTGCAGCAATACCGTAGCTATTCATTTTTGGTTCGAGAGGGGAACCGTTATGGCTGAAGCACTCGATTTTCATCCGATGTGGGAGAGCCTCGGCATGAATCTTGCCGACCACGATATGCTGCTGGGCGCCGTGGGCCAGATGTACGGGGACATGTTCCTGTCGCAGAACAACCGTCCCAAGTCAACGTCCTACCTGGACTTCGTGGCCACCAACATCCACAGCGGCCGTATTAAGGAGATGCTCGACAAGAAGGAGGCCGGCGAGGCCACCAAGATCGTGGGGTCGTTCTGCGTGTACGTGCCCGAGGAGATCGTGCTTGCCTGTGACGGCATTCCCGTTGGTCTGTGCTCGGGTGCCGACTGGGCAACCGACAAGGTCGAGGAGCACTTGCCGCGCAACACTTGTCCGCTCATCAAGAGCTTTGCCGGCTTTAAGCTGGGCGAGGTCTGCCCCTACATTGAGTCGAGTGACTTGGTGGTAGGCGAGAACACCTGCGACGGTAAGAAGAAGGCCTACGAGTTCTTTGCGACGCAAAAGAACATGTACGTCATGGATATCCCCAACGTGCACGACGAGTCGACGCTCGTGACCTGGAAGGCCGAGGTCAAGAAACTCGCCGCCAAGATCGAGGAAGAGTGCGGCGTCACGATTACGCCTGAGCGTCTGAAAGCCGCCATCCACGCCGTCAATGAGAAGCGCCGTGCCCTGCAGCGTCTGGCTGCGACCCGCGCTGCCGACCCGACGCCTATCAGCGGTCTCGATAGCCTGCTGACCGTGCAGGCAGCCTTTATGGACGACACGCCGCGTCTGACCGGAGCCATTAACGATATGGCGGCTGAGTGCGAGCAGCGTGTCGAGGCCGGCGAGGGCGTGGCGCCCAAGGGGACCAAGCGCATCCTGTACACCGGTACGCCCATGGCCGTGCCCAACTGGAAGCTGTTCAACCTCATCGAGAAGGCCGGCGGCGTCGTGGTGGGCGAGGAGTCCTGCACGGGCTCGCGCTACTACAAGGACCTGGTCGACGAGTCCGGCGAGACGGTCGACGAGATGCTCGACGCCATCGCCGAGCGCTACTTTAAGATCAACTGCGCCGTCTTTACGCCCAACGACCAGCGTATGAAGGACATTGTCCAGATGGCCAAGGACCTGCATGCCGACGGCATCGTCGACGTGGCCCTGCAGTTCTGCACGCTCTACGAGATGGAGTCGTTTGCCGTGGAGAAGGCCGCCGAGGAGGCCGGCATTCCGTTTATGCACATCACGACCGACTACGCCGGCGAGGATGCAGGCCAACTGCAAACCAGGATTGAGGCTTTCTTGGAAACCATTTAGGACTATCCGTCCCGGCGGCTTCTCCAGGCACCCGATCTTGCCGTTCAAACCGTCGCTTGCGTACCAAAGTACGCGGCGCTTCTCTTTCACGGCAACCTCGGGCACCTGGGAAAGCCGTTTCCTTGGTTGGTTAAAAGGTTTAGGAGTTATATGTCGGAAAATATTGAGCAGCCGTTGCCACGCACGTTTGAGGAGTTCAACGAGCAACGCAAGGCGGCGTTTATTCGCGTCAAGGATTATAAGCAGGCGGGCAATCGCCTGGTCGGTTTTCTGTGCAGCTACACGCCGCTCGAGATTATCGATGCCGCGGGGGCTGCGAGCGTGGCGCTGTGCGGCACGTCCGACGAGGTGATTCCCGAGGCCGAGAAGGTGCTGCCGGCAAATCTCTGCCCGCTCATCAAGTCGACGTACGGCTTTGCCTACTCGCAAAAGTGCCCGTTTACGTACTTTAGCGACATGATCATCGGTGAGACCACCTGCGACGGCAAGAAGAAGATGTACGAGTTACTCAACGAGCTCAAGCGTACGCACATTCTGCACCTGCCGCAGGGTCGCGATCGCGCCTACGAGCGTGAAGGCTGGTACGAGGAGTGCCGCCTGCTCAAGGAGGAGCTCGAGAACTTCTACGGTATTACGATCACCGATGACGACCTTCGTGCTGCCGTCCGTCGCCGCAACCGCTTGCGTGCGGCCCAGCTCGAGATGTTTGCGCTGCAGGCCAACCAGCCGGCGGCCATGAGCGGCGTCGATCTGATGAGCACCATGTTTGCCAGTACGTTCAGCTTTGATATCGAGGCCTATACGCAGCAGCTGGAGCAAAAGGTTGCCAAGCTGCGCGAGGCCTACGACGCGGGCGAGCGCCCGGTCGCGGCAGACGCCAAGCGCATTCTGATCACCGGCTGCCCGGTGGGCGGCGTGATCAACAAGATCGGTCGCACCATCGAGTCCAACGGCGGCGTGGTCGTGTGCATGGACGACTGCTCGGGCGAGCGTACGGCGGCCATGATGATCGATCCGGAGGCTCCCGACATCCTGCGCTCCATCGCCGACCGCTACCTGGACATCAACTGCTCGGTCATGACGCCCAACGACGGTCGTATGGAAAACACGCTGGCTATGTGCGAGAAGTATCATGTCGATGGCGTGGTAGAGAGCGTGCTACAGGCTTGCCACACCTTCAACGTTGAGAGCGCGCGCATGCAGGAGGCCGTCGAGGGTGCGGGTATTCCGTATATGAAGATCGAGACCGACTACAGCAACGGTGACATGGGCCAGATCGAGACCCGCATCGCCGCCTTCATCGAAACCCTCTAGCTTCCTCAGGCGCCGGATCTTGCTCCTCAAACCGTCGCTTGCGTACCCAAAGTACGCTGCGCTCCTCTTTCGGGGCAATCTCCGGCACCTGAGAAACCTAGAGCTAAGGCGCCTGAACGCGCCGCTACCTTTGACGTTTAGATTGGGAGAGAGCCATGATAGGGATCGGGATCGATATCGGGTCTACGGCGGCTAAGGCTGCTGTGGTCGACGGGGAGGGTTCGGTGGCGTGGACGTGCGTGCAGCCAACCGGGTTCTCCTCGGTCGATGCGGCCGAGCGGCTGCGCGAGGCACTGGCAGCGGCCGGCTATGACGTGGCTGCCGACGACGTGCGCGTGGTCGCGACCGGCTACGGCCGTGTCGCGGTGCCCTATGCGCACAAGGTCGTGACCGAGATTACCTGCCACGGCACCGGTGCCGTGCGCCTGTTTGGCGATCACGGCACGGTGATTGACGTGGGCGGCCAGGACACCAAGGTCATCCAGCTTAAAGGCGGCCGCGTGGCCAAATTTGCCATGAACGACAAGTGCGCTGCCGGCACGGGGCGCTTTTTGGAGATCATGGCCGACCGCCTGGGCATTTCCCAGCAGCAGATGGCAGACCTCGTCCGCACCGGCGAGCCTACCAAGATTTCCAGCATGTGCACCGTGTTTGCCGAAAGCGAGGTTATCAGCCTGATCGGTCGTGGCGAGCCGCGCGAGAACATTGCGCGTGGCGTGATCGACAGCGTGGTCTCGCGCGTGGCGACCATGGCCGGGCAGGCCGCGGGCGCCCCGTACTACCTGACCGGTGGCCTGTGCGAGAACGCCTTCGTGGTGGAGCGGTTGGGCGAGCTACTGGGGTCGCCGGTGACCACCTCGCCCCAGGCCCGCTTTGCCGGAGCGATCGGCGCAGCGATTCGCGCACAGGCACTAGGGTGATGTATCGGCCGTGGAAGCGCGTTCATGCGTATACTGGGAAGCATTGTTTGTGTTTGAGGGGAGGTATCGATGACAGGCGATCAGATGAGGCTTACGTCTATGACGGCTGCGAGTGGTTGAGCCGCTAAGTTGGCTCCTGGAGCCCTCGCCCAGGTCCTGGGCGACTTACCCAATGTGCATAACGACAACCTGCTCGTGGGGTTCGATACCTCCGACGATGCGAGTGTCTTTCGTCTTGGCGAAAACCTGGGCCTCGTGCAGTCCGTCGACTTCTTCCCGCCGATGGTCGACGATCCCTATCTGTTCGGCCAGATCGCCGCAGCCAACTCGTTGTCGGACATCTACGCCATGGGCGGGCGGCCGAGCCATGCCATGAACTTGCTGTGCATCCCGAGTTGTCTGGGCGTTGAGGTTGCCGGTCAGATTCTGGCGGGCGGCGCCGACAAGTGCGTCGAGGCGGGTTGCTCCATCGCGGGCGGCCACACCATCAACGATGACGAGCCCAAGTACGGCCTGTCCGTGAGCGGTTTTGTGCCACTCGACCGTATGCTCGCCAACAGCGGCGCGCACGTGGGCGATGTTCTGCTGCTGACCAAGGCGATCGGCTCGGGCATCATCACCACGGCCATTAAGGGCGAGCTTATCGAGCAGGACGAGGCCGCAGCCATGTTTGACTCGATGCGCGCCCTCAACGAAGCCCCGATCCGTTTGGCCGAGGGACTCGGGCTTCACGGCTGCACCGACATTACGGGCTTTGGCCTGATCGGGCATGCGTGCGAGATGGCCGAGGGCTCGGGCGTGCAGATTGAGCTTGCGTCGGGGGCGGTGCCGCTTTTTGATCAGGTGCTCGACATGGCGCGTCTGGGCATTATCCCCTCGGGCTCCTACCGCAACCAGGACTTCTTTGGCCCGCGCGTGGCTGCCGACGAGAACCTGGAGCCGGGTATGCTCGACGCGCTGTACGATCCACAGACGTCTGGTGGCCTGCTTATCGCGGCACCTGCTGCCGATGTGGATGAGCTTGCGCGCCGTCTGCATGCCGAAGGACGTATCGCCGCCGTTGTCGGGCGCGTGTGCGAGGCGGAGCCGGGCGGTCCTGCCGTCCGCGTTGTTCGCTAGCCCGCACGCTTATGTAACTGTTTATCGTTCTCTAGAACGGTTCTTTCGAAAGGATTTTGCTATGTCTACCAAAATTGAAGTCAATGCCATGGGCGATGCCTGCCCGCTGCCCGTCGTCAAGACGCTTAAGGCACTCAAACAGCTTGATGGCGAGGGTGCCGTGGTGACCTCGGTCGATAACGAGACCGCCGTCAAGAACATCTCCAAGATGGCGCAGGAGAAGGGCTGCACGGCCTCGGTCGAGAAGATCTCGGACGCCGAGTGGCACGTGACCGTCACGACCGCCGGTGCCGTGGCCGTTGCGGACCCCGAGCAGGACGGTGCCGCTTTCTGCGACGCCAACGCCGGCAAGGGCAAACTCGTCATTTCCGTCTACACCGATTGCATGGGCCGTGGCGACGACGAGCTGGGCCACAAGCTCATGAAGGCGTTTATCTTTGCCGTGACGCAGCAGGAGGAACTGCCCGCGACCATGCTGTTCTACAACGGCGGCGCCAAGCTCACCGTCGAGGGCTCGCCGGTGCTCGACGACCTGAAGGGCCTGGCGGAGCAGGGTGTCGAGATTCTCACCTGCGGCACCTGCCTGGACCACTATGGCATTAAAGACCAGCTCGCGGTGGGCGAGGTCACCAACATGTACGTGATCGTGGAGAAGATGGAGCAGGCCGTGCGCGTCGTGCGCCCGTAGCGTATTGGTTGGAGTTGCCATGAGGGAGAAGCGCCCGGCGCTTGTCATCACGTTTCCCACCACGGCGGCCGCCATGGGCTGCGAGTCCCTGTGCATCGAGCGCGGCCTTCCCGGGCGAACGATTCCCGTGCCCGGGGAGGTCGCTGCCGGCTGCGGTCTGGCGTGGAAGGCGTTGCCTGCAGATGAGGAACTGCTACGCGGCGAGCTTGCCGCGGCAGGCGTTCCCACCGAGGGCTTTACCGTGATCGATATGTGGGAGGTCGTGCGATGATCTACCTGGATAACGCGGCGACGACCATGCACAAGCCGCAGACGGTCATCGATGCCGTGACGCAGGCGATGTGCTCGCTTGGCAATGCCGGGCGCGGTGCCACGTCTGGTGCCCTCGATGCCGCTCGTACGATTCACGCTTGCCGTGCCAAGCTCGCGCGCCTTTTGGGTTGCCCGAGGGCGGACCATGTGTGCTTTACGCCCAACTCTACGGCGGCGCTCAACACCGCCATCAACGGGGTGGTGCGCCCCGGCGACCGCGTGGTCACGACGGTGCTCGAGCACAACTCGGTGCTACGCCCGCTCAATCGCCTGGCGACGGAGCAGGGTGTGATGGTTGAGCATGCGGGCTGCGACGCGAACGGCGCGCTCGACTATGACGAGCTTGAGCGCCTGGTCACACCGGGTGCGCGTGCCGTCGTGGTGACGCATGCCTCCAACGTGACTGGTAATGCCGTTGACGTTGCGCGCGTGGCTGCCATGGCGCATGCTGCCGGCGCCCTCGTGATCGTCGATGCTTCGCAGTCTGCCGGCGCGATGCATGTCGATATGCAGGCTATGGGCCTCGACGTCGTGTGCTTTACCGGCCACAAGGGGCTCATGGGTCCACAGGGCACCGGCGGCCTGGCCGTGGCGGAGGGCGTTGACGTGGCTCCGTGGGCCATGGGCGGCACGGGCGTGCACAGCTTCGATGCACTGCAGCCGCTCGAGTGGCCCACGCGCCTTGAGGCGGGCACGCTCAACGGTCACGGCATCGCGGGACTTTCCGCAGGTCTCGACTTTATCGAGGCACAAGGCGGGGTCGAGGTGATTGCGGCGCATGAGCGCGCGCTTGCCGATCGTTTCCTCGCTGGCGTGCGCGAGATTCCGGGCATTACGCTCTACGGCGCCTTTGACCAGCCAGCGCGCTCGGCAATCGTTTCGCTCAACGTGGGCGATGTCGATTCGGCTGAGATTTCCGACGCACTCATGCAAGGGTGGGGGATTGCGACGCGCCCCGGTGCCCATTGCGCTCCGCTCATGCACCGCGCGCTCGGGACCGAGCGCCAGGGTATCGTTCGCTTCTCGTTTGGGTATTTCAACACGGCCGAGGAAGTCGACACCGCGATTGACGCTTTGCGCGATTTAGCCTGCTAGAGCGTATATACTTGCGGGACGGGTGTTTTTGCCCGTCCCGTTTTTGTTTCGACCCGAAAGGTGTGCCTATGGCCTCATCCGCCCCGCGCGGCCTGCGCTCCGACCATGTCGTTACCGTCGGCATTGCGCTGTTCTCGATGCTCTTTGGCGCTGGTAACCTCATCATTCCGCCGTTGCTGGCACTTCAGGCCGGCACAGCCACGCCGCTTGCCATGATCGGCTTTTTGATTGCCGCTATCGGTCTGCCTGTTATGGGCTTTATCGCCGTCGCGCTCGCCGGAACGGCGCGCGAGCTTGCCGGCCGCGTGCATCCTAAGTTTGGCGAATTCTTCGTTGCGGCGGTCTACCTGGCCATCGGTCCGTGCCTGGCCATTCCGCGTACAAGCTCTACAGCGTTCGAAATGCTGGTGCCGCTGCTGCCCGAGGGCGTTTCGCTCGGCGCAGCACGTCTGGTGTTTGCCATCGGGTTCTTCGTCGTCGCGTTTGTGCTCACGCTGCGCCCAGGTGTCATCACGCGCGTGCTCGGCCGCATTACGGGCCCCGCGCTCATTGCGCTCATCGTGCTGGTCGTGGGTGCTGCCGTGATCTCGCCGTTGGGACCGGCTGCCGCGCCTCAGGCTCCCTACGATGCAGGCGCCGCCGTGCAGGGCTTTCTGACCGGCTATCAGACCATGGACCTGCTCGCGTCGCTCGCCTTCGGCATCATCATCGCCGAGACCATCCACGAGTTGGGTGTTACCGATGACAAGCGCGTGGCCTTCGAGATTTCGCGTTCCGGTGTGATCGCCGGCGTGCTTATGGCCATCATCTACTGCGGCTTGGGCCTTGCCGGTATGCAGCTCGGCACCGTGATGCCTGACGCTACCAACGGCGCCGCCATCCTCGCCCGTTCGGCCTCCATGCATTTTGGGCTTGCCGGCACGGTCGTGGTCTTTGCGATCTTCTTCCTCGCCTGCATGAACGTGTGCATTGGCCTTATCAGCTGCTGCTCGCGCTACTTTTGCGAGACGTATGTGGTCGAAGGGGGAGCAGAGGCCTCCGAGGAGGCCATGCGCCGTCCCTTTGCGATTCTCGCCTTTGTGTTCGCGGCGTTTTCGTGCGTGCTCTCCAACGTGGGCCTCGACGTGATCCTCATGTTCTCGGTGCCCATACTCAACGCCTTGTATCCCGTTGCCATCGTGCTGGTACTGATGGGCCTGCTGCACGGCTTTTGCGACGCGCATCCGCAGGTGTGGGTCTGGGTCGGCGGCGTTGTCGCGGTGCAGAGTGTGATCACCTCGGTCCGCGATGCGTTCTTTGCGGGCGCGTGGCTGCCGTTCGATGCGTTGCCGCTGGCAGATATCGGTGCTGCGTGGGCACCGGTTGCTGTGGTGGCGTTTGTGATCGGTCTGGTTCATAGCCAGTTTGTCGCACATTCGAGGAACTAGGGTTACTGCGCTTGCACAGGCGGGGAGTCTCCCCTATAATTTCCTTCGCTTTGGGACACGCAAGGTTTAGACCTTAGCTGCTCAACACCTTCGGGACGTGGCGCAGTTTGGTAGCGCGCCTGCTTTGGGAGCAGGATGTCGCAGGTTCAAATCCTGTCGTCCCGACCATATCTTGCGGGCGTAGTTCAATGGTAGAACCCCAGCCTTCCAAGCTGATGACGCGGGTTCGATTCCCGTCGCCCGCTCCATAGGATAGTTTTAACGGCTTTGGCTCCTTTTGGTGCCAGAGCCGTTTTCATATACATGTCTGGGATCCCACATCCCCTCCTAAGTTGCGGTGAAATAGTTCTTGGATAGGGGGTGCGGACAGAAAGTTGGACCGCGGGGCGGTCCGGACTGGAGGTTCGCATG
>CATXXC010000005.1 GCA_958403385.1 uncultured Collinsella sp. | reverse complement strand
CGCAGGAAGCTTGGATACGCCTAGGCGCGGTCCAAGAAATCGTCCGCACCCCCAACAGTCCGTATTTTCACCGCAACTGACGAGATGGGGCCGGCTACTTGAGGCTGGTGGCGATGAGGGGGCGGCCGAGGGCTGCCTCGAAGCGGTCGGCCATCGTGGGGTCGGCAAGCGTGTCGACTTGGTTGAGCATGACGCGTGCGGTGCTGAGCTTCATCTCTTGCATCTCGGCATTGAGCACCTGGGCGACGCGCTCGGGCGTGGCGATGTCGGTGAGCTCGCAGCCGCAACGCTCGCAAAAGAGCTCGGGGCGGTGGACGGCTTCGTTGATGGGCTTGCTGAGCCCCGAGGCGCCGACGAGCCAGATGACGTTGGCCGTGCCGGCGGGAACGACCGGCTCCCACGGGGCATGCGCCTTGAGCGGGAGCCGCTTGCTGCCGTCCGCCTCGGCCAGGACGTAGTCAAAGCGCTGCGCCAGCTGGTCGAGCGGCTCGGCAGGGGAGGAGAGCTTGCCCGTCTGGGAGTCCAAGACACCTGTCTGGCAGATGCTTCCCCGCACAAGCCCCGCGCAGGCCTCGCAGGTGCAACTGGGGACATGCGAGGCGCCCGGCTTCCAAGGCGCGGCGTCCAGGCGACGGCTCGACCCGTCCCATGGCACGCCGGCGACGGGGAACATATGCGTGGTGGTGCAGAGGAGCACGCGGCCGCCAGCGCGCATAAGCTCAAGGCCCAGCGTCTTTAGCAAGGTCGACTTGCCGCCGCTGCCGATAATCGCGGTAATGCCCGGCTCGATCCTGAGCGCCGAGGCAAGATTGCCGCTAACCGTTTCCATCTGTTCACCGCCGTATAATACTGTGATAATAAATAATCATCAGAGTAGCGGTCGAACCGCTTTTGCTCTGCTCAAACCGTAGCACAGGGAGGTGCCCCGGGAATGCTCGTTTATGTTCGCGGCGCCGGCGATATCGCCACGGGTGTCGCCGCTCGCTTGGTGCGCGCCGGCGTGTCGGTCGTTATGGCCGATATCGCGGTTCCCACGTGCATCCGCCGCACAATCAGTTTTTGCGAGGCTATTCGCCTGGGCGAGGTCCAGGTCGAGGGCATTCGCGCTCGCTTGGCGCAGACGCCGGCAGAGGCGCTCGAGATTACCCAAGCGGGGGATGTTGCCGTCGTGGTGGACCCTCAGGCCAAGATGCTCGATGAGCTTAAACCCGCGGCTGTGGTCGACGCGATTTTGGCCAAGCGCAACCTGGGCACCACGCGCGACATGGCGCCTACCGTCATCGCCGTGGGGCCGGGCTTTACCGCGCCGGTCGATTGCGACGCCGTGGTCGAGACCATGCGCGGGCATTTCCTGGGCCGTGTCATTACCCAAGGTTCACCCCAGCCCAACACGGGCGTGCCGGGCATTATCGCTGGCTATGGCAAAGAGCGTGTTATCCACAGCCCCGCCGCCGGCGTGTTTCGGTCCGACCGCGCAATCGGCGACATCGTGCGCGCCGGAGACGTGATTGGCTACGCGGGCGATACGCCCATGCGCACGCAGATCGATGGCTGTCTGCGCGGGCTTTTGGCGAACGGCGTGCAGGTGACCGAGGGCTTTAAATGCGCCGATGTCGATCCGCGCGGCGATGCCAGCTATATCAACTACATTTCGGACAAGGCGACGTCGGTCGGCGGCGGCGTGCTCGAGGCACTCGCTATGCTCACCGATATCTTTAGAGGATAGAAGGCGGCAATGGAAAAGCTCGATGTTGTGAATGCGGCGCTTGCCGCCCTGCGTGCTGGCGAGACGTGCGAGCTGGCGGTCGTGGCCGGCACGGCGGGGTCGTCACCGCGCGGTGTGGGCGCATGGATGGCCGTCTTTGCCGATGGCAGCCAGGCGGGCACTATCGGCGGCGGCAAGATTGAGCTCTTTGCGCTGGATGAGGCGCGCGAACTCCTGAGCGCGGGACAGTCGCGTCTGGTCCGCTACACCATGGGCGGCGAGAACTCCGATACCGGCATGATCTGCGGCGGAGCCATTTGCCTGTGCTATCTGCATCTGGATGCGACCCAGGCACCGTTGTTCCAGGAAATTGCCGACGTCTTGGTCTATCGGCGCATCGGCGACTTCGTCATCGACTTTGAGCCGTTTATCGCGAGCGCGCTCGAGGGCGATGTGGCCGAGTACCATGGCGAGGCATCGCGCCATACCATTGCGGGCTGCCCCGGGCTTTCACTGGTGGAGGAGGGGAGTAACGTCACCTACACCAACGCTGCCTCCGAGATTCCCGCGGCGCACGTCGAGACGCTCTGCCCCGAGGGCCTGACCTACATCTTTGGCTGCGGACACGTGGGCGCCGCGACGGCGCGCGTGCTCACGGCGGCGGGCTTTGCCGTCGTGGCCTGCGATGACCGCCCCGGCACGTTGACGCCCGAATGGGTGCCCGGTGTCTACGATCGTCGCCTGGTCGATTACAAGAACCTGAGCGAGCTGTGTCCCATCGGTCCGCGCGACTTGGTGGTCGTCGCCACGGCGGGTCACAAGTCCGATATCGACGTGGTGATTCAGGCCATGCGTGCCAAGCCTGCCTATCTGGGCTGTCTGGGTTCGCGCCGCAAGACGGCCTTTGTGCGTGCCCGCCTGGAGCAGGAAGGTTTTACGCAGGACCAGATCGACGAGCTGCACCTTCCGATCGGCGTTGCCATCGAGGCCGAGGACCCCAAGGAGATCGCCATCTCCATCGCCGCCGAGATGATCCACCTGCGCCGCACCAAGCTCGTCCCCCGCAAGCGCTAATCGCATCCCCACCAATTAAGTTGCGGTGAAATACGGATTGTTTAAGCCTGTTAGGCCGCCCAACAGTCCCTATTTCACCGCAACTGCTTTTTGGGGATCACTATGTGCGGGGGAGTTGTGGAGTTGTGCAGGCAGACGAGGTTTTTCTGGAAATACGCACCCAATGCGCGTATAGTACCGATTGTTTTGTCGGCTCCTGCTGCGTCGAGTCCAAACCGCAAAATGCCATGAGCGGCGCGGATGCAGCCAGGAGGCACGAGGACAACCCATCGTGGCCACGCCCCGTGCTTAAAACCCCAAGAAGGAGTGAACAATGGCAGAAGAGAAGTATGTGCCGCGTCTGAAGACCAAGTACAACAACGAGGTCAAGCAGCAGCTTCAGGACAAGTTCCAGTACGAGAACGTCATGATGATCCCCAAGTTTGAGAAGATCGTCGTGAACATGGGTGTCGGCGAGGCCGCTACCGATTCCAAGGCCATCGACGGTGCCGTGCGCGACCTGCGCGCCATCACCGGCCAGCAGCCGATGATCACCCGTGCCCGCAAGTCCATCGCTACCTTCCGCCTGCGCGCTGGTATGCCGATCGGCTGCAAGGTTACCCTGCGTGGCGACCGTATGTGGGAGTTCTTCGATCGTCTGACCTCCGTCGCGATCCCCCGTATCCGCGACTTCCGCGGCATCTCCGCCAAGAGCTTCGACGGCCGTGGTAACTTCTCCATGGGCGTCACCGAGCAGCTCATCTTCCCCGAGATCGACTTCGACTCCGTCGATCACCAGCGCGGTATGGACATCACTTTCGTGACCACCGCCAATACCGATGAGGAGGCCAAGGCCCTTCTGGACGCCTTCGGTTTCCCGTTCAAGAAATAGGTTCACCTGCCCTATAAGCGCCGTTCCCACAAGGGGGCGGCGCTTGGGGCGAACAATACTCTATGTGAGGAGGATATAAGTGGCTAAGACATCGATGATCGTCAAGTGCAATCGCAAGCAGAAGTTCTCTACTCGTGAGTACACGCGCTGCCAGCGCTGCGGCCGTCCGCACTCTGTGTACCGCAAGTTCGGCCTGTGCCGTGTCTGCTTCCGCGAGCTTGCACTCAAGGGCGAGCTTCCCGGCGTTAAGAAGGCCAGCTGGTAAGTCACTACCAGCGTTTCAAGCATCAGTTTGGAACAGGGAAAACGCGCTAAAAAGGCTTTGCCGTTAAGGGCGGCGAAGAACCAAGAGCACGTGTTCATCAAGAACGAAGGAGAATCTGTATGAACCTTACAGACCCGATCGCAGATATGCTTACGCGCATCCGTAACGCTAACTCTGTGAACAAGGCCACGGTCTCCATGCCGAGCAGCAAGAAGCTCGTCGAGATCGCTCGTGTTTTGCACGAGGAGGGCTACATCGAGGGCTACGATGTCGAGGACACCGTTCCCCAGAAGACTCTGCACATCACGCTTAAGTATGGTCCCAAGAAGGCTAAGGTCATCAACGGCATCCGCCGCATTTCCAAGCCGGGCCTGCGTAAGTACACCGGCGTTGCCGACATGCCCCGCGTCCGCGGTGGCCTTGGTACCGCCATTATTTCCACCAGCCATGGCGTCATGACCGACCGCGATGCTCGCAAGCACAACGTCGGCGGCGAGATCATCGCTTACGTCTGGTAATTCGCTCGGTAGGTAGAAGGAAAGGAGATCACCGTGTCTCGTATCGGTAATAAGCCTGTCCAGATTCCCGCCGGAGTCGAAGTGGCAGTCAACGGCAACAACGTTGTCGTCAAGGGCCCCAAGGGCCAGCTCGAGCTCGATGTCTTTGAGAAGCTCGCTATCAACGTCGAGGACAACGTCCTCACCGTTTCCCGTCCCGACGACGAGCGTGAGACCCGTGCCCGCCACGGCCTCACCCGCGCCCTCATCCACAACATGGTTGTTGGCGTTTCCGAGGGCTTCGAGAAGAAGCTCGAGCTCGCCGGCGTCGGTTACCGCGTGCAGCAGAAGGGCAAGAACCTCGAGTTCTCCCTGGGCTTCTCGCACCCCGTGATCGTCGAGGCTCCCGAGGGCATCACCTTCGAGGTTCCCGACAACACCCACGTGAACGTCAAGGGTATCAACAAGCAGCAGGTCGGTCAGATCGCCGCTGAGATCCGCGGCCATCGTCCTCCCGAGCCTTACAAGGGCAAGGGTATCCACTACGTTGGCGAGCACATCCGCCGCAAGCTGGGTAAGGCCGCCAAGTAGTCGTAACCGACTCACTCGCATAAGACCAGCACCCCGTCAGGTGCTGGCAAGATCAACCTTTTTAGGAGTTTACGTATGAACAAGCATAAGGCGAAGCTGGAAGGCCTCAAGCGTCGTCAGCGTCGTGTTCGCGGCAAGGTCTCGGGTACCTCCGAGCGTCCGCGTCTTCGCGTGACCCGTACTAACGCCAACATCTATGCCCAGATCATCGACGACAGCAAGGGCTCCAGCCTGACGCTCGTCTCTGCCTCGACCCTCGAGGCCGAGTTCAAGGGCACCCACACCTCGAACAAGGAGGCTGCGGAGAAGGTCGGTCAGCTCGTTGGCAAGCGCGCCATCGAGGCCGGCATCACCAAGGTCGCCTTCGATCGCGGTGGCCGTATCTACCATGGCCGCGTCAAGGCCCTCGCCGACGGTGCTCGTGCCGCCGGTCTCGAGTTCTAGGAGGTATGTAGCACATGGCTCGTAATCAGAAGCAGCAGCGCGAGGCCTCCGAGTTCGAGGAGCGCGTCGTTTACATCAACCGCGTGTCGAAGACCGTCAAGGGTGGTCGTCGCATGAGCCTCGTCGCTCTCGTCGTCGTTGGCGACGGCAAGGGCAACGTCGGCGTTGGCATGGGCAAGTCCGCTGAGGTGCCCATGGCCATCTCCAAGGCGTCTCTCGATGCCAAGAAGAATATGTTCCACGTGCCGGTGACCGAGCAGGGCACCATCCCGCACGAGGTTCTCGGCCACTTTGGTGCCGGCCGCATCATCATCAAGCCCGCTGTCGAGGGTACCGGCGTTATCGCCGGCGGCGCTGTGCGTCCCCTCTTTGAGCTTGCTGGCATCAAGAACGTCCTGTCCAAGTCCCTCGGTACCGACAACGGCCTCAACATCATCAAGGCTGCCGTCGAGGGCCTCAAGGAGCTCTCCAGCCCTGAGGACGTCGCGGCTCGCCGTGGCCTGACGGTCTCCGAGATGTTCGTCGGTAAGGAGAACTAAGCATGGCTGACACCATCAAGATCAAGCAGGTCCGCAGCACCAATGGTTGCAAGCAGGACCAGGTCCGTACTGTCCGTGCCCTCGGTCTCCACAGGATCCGCGAGGTTCGCGAGATTGCTGACAACGAGTCCGTCCGCGGCATGATCTTCAAGGTCAAGCACCTTGTCGAGATTGTAGAGGAGTAGCAAATGCAGCTTCACGATCTTACTCCCGCGCCCGGTTCCACCAAGAACCGTAAGCGCGTCGGCCGTGGCAATTCTTCGGGTCACGGCACCACTTCTGGCCGCGGCCAGAAGGGCCAGGGTTCCCGCTCTGGCGGCACCAAGGGTGCCGGCTTCGAGGGTGGCCAGACTCCGCTGGCTATGCGCCTGCCCAAGCTTCCGGGCTTCCGCAACCCCCGTCGTATCGAGTACACCGCCGTTAACGTTGAGCGTCTCGAGCGTAAGTTCGAGGACGGCGCTGTGATCGACGGTGCCGCTCTTAAGGCCGCTCGCATCACCAAGAGCGAGTTCGAGCCCGTCAAGGTGCTCGGCAATGGTGAGCTCACCAAGAAGTTCACGGTCAAGGTCGACAAGGTCAGCGCTTCTGCGCAGGCCAAGATCGAGGCCGCCGGCGGAAAGGTCGAGCTGCCGTGCTAAATGGTCTTAAGAATGCTTTCCGCATCAAAGAATTGCGCGAAAAGATTCTTTTTACCATAGCTATGCTCGTCGTGTACCGCATTGGTGCGCACGTTCCTGTGCCCGGCATTCCCTTCCAGGGGATGCTGGGCCTTTTCTCGACCGATAACAATTCGGTCGCCGCAGGTGCTATGGCCCTCCTGAATCTTTTCTCTGGCGGCGCGTTGAGCTATGTGTCGGTGTTTTCGCTGGGCATCATGCCTTACATCACCAGCTCGATCATCCTCCAGATGCTCCAGGCCGTCGTGCCTTCCCTGCATGAGCTTGCCCGCGAGGGCGAGGTCGGTCAGACCAAGATTACGCAGTATTCGCGTTACCTCACCCTGGCTCTGGCAATCCTCAACTCCGTGGGTTACCTCTTCCTCTTTAAGAGCTTCGGCATCAGCTTCAATGGCGCCGGCGCTCCCGAGATCATCTTCGACCTCATGATCGTCGGTACGCTCACCGCGGGCGCCATGCTGATCATGTGGATTGGTGAGCTCATCACCCAGCGCGGTATCGGCAATGGCATGTCGCTGATCATCTTCGCGAACATCATGGCCGGTCTGCCGCAGGCTATCTTCTCCAGCACCGAGGGCAATGCCGGTGGCATCATCACCATGGTGATCATCTGCGCCATCATCCTGCTGGTTATCCCGCTGATTGTTTTCCTTGAGCGCGGCCAGCGCCGCATCCCGGTCTCCTACGCTAAGCGCGTCGTGGGCCGTCGCATGATGGGTGGCCAGACCACCTACCTGCCCATCAAGGTCAACACCGCGGGTGTCGTGCCGATCATCTTCGCTTCGGCGCTGCTGTACTTCCCGGCTCAGATTGCCGTGTTCTTCCCCGGCATCGGCTGGATTCAGGCAGTTGCCTCCGCGCTTTCGACCGGTTGGCTCAACTGGGTGCTTAACGTTGTCCTCATCGTGTTCTTCGCGTACTTCTACACCTCCATGGTGTTCAACCCCGATGACACGGCCGATAACCTTAAGAAGCAGGGCGGCTTTATTCCGGGCGTGCGTCCGGGTAGGGCTACCGCGGCCTACATCAAGAACGCGCTCAACAAGATCACGCTTCCCAGCGCTGTCTTTTTGGCGCTCATCGCCATCGTGCCTTCGATCATCTTCTCCTTCACGGGTAACCATCTGATCCAGGCATTTGGCGGCACGTCCATCCTCATCATGGTCGGCGTCGTGCTCGACACGGTCGATAAGCTCGAAGGCCAGATCAAGATGTATGATTACGATGGATTCTTTAAATAGGCTAGAGGAGGATTGCTCATGAACCTCGTATTGCTCGGAGCTCCGGGTGCCGGTAAGGGCACCGTCGCACAGGAGCTCGTCGCCGAGTTTGGCGTCGCCCACATTTCCACGGGCGACCTGCTGCGTGCTGCCGTCAAGGGTGGCACCGAGCTTGGTATTCAGGCTAAGAAGTACATGGACGCTGGCGAGCTCGTTCCCGACCAGCTCGTGATCGACCTTGTCAAGGAGCGCCTTGCCGCCGATGACGCCCAGCAGGGCTTCATCCTCGACGGCTTCCCGCGCAACACCGCCCAGGCTGTGACGCTCGATTCCGAGCTCTCCGCCATGGGTCGCGAGATCGACTGCGCCCTTCTGGTCGATGTGGCCCCCGAGGTCATTATCGATCGTCTGTCTTCGCGTCGCACCTGCCGCGCATGCGGTTACACCGGCACCGCTGCCGATGCTACCTGCCCCAAGTGTGGCGGCGAGATGTATCAGCGCGACGACGACAAGCCCGAGACCATCAAGAACCGTCTCGACGTCTACGAGAAGTCCACGAGCCCGCTCGTCGACTACTATCGTGGCCAGGGTCTGCTCAAGTCGGTCAACGGTGACCAGGCTCGCGAGACCGTGTACGGGGATGTCAAAGAGGCTCTCGGTCTATGATCAAGATTAAGTCTGCAACGCAAATCGAGCAGATGAAGAAGGCAGGAGCGCTATCTAAGATGGCGCTCCGCCACGTTGGAGCCATGGTGCGCCCCGGCGTTTCCACCTTTGAGCTCGATCAGCTCGCGGAGCAGATTATCCGCATGCATGGCGGCACCCCGGCCTTTAAGGGTTACGGCGGGTTCCCGGGGACCATTTGCGCATCGATCAACGATGCCGTGGTCCACGGTATTCCCAACCCCGACATGATCCTGCGCGATGGCGATATCATCTCCATCGATACGGGAGCCGTTGTCGACGGTTGGGTCGGCGATAATGCTTGGACGTTTTTCGTCGGCACCCCCACGCCCGAAGCCAAGGCTTTGTGCGAGGTCACGCGCGATTGCCTTAAGGCTGCCATCGAGCAGGCTGTTCCCGGTAACCATATCGGGGACGTCGGTTATGCCGTTCAGTCCCTCGCCGAGTCTCACGGTTACGGTGTGCTTCGTGATTATGTAGGCCATGGCATTGGCCGCGTGATGCACGAGGACCCCAACGTTCCTAACTATGGAAAGAAGGGGAGGGGCGTTCGCCTCCAGGCCGGCATGGTCATTGCCATCGAGCCGATGGTTACGATGGGTTCCAACCATGTGAGCACGGGCTCCGACGGTTGGATTGTTACGACCAACGATCACCTGCCCGCCGCGCACTACGAGAACACCGTCGCCATTACCAATGACGGTCCGGTGATTCTCACCACGGATGCCCAAGGTGCTTGGTGCTCCCTCCAAGGCGGAGAAATGTAACAAGTTCCATTTAGTTGTGGAGCCATTACGAAGTTATTACGATGCGTGCATACGTGTTGTAGAATACTCAATCGCTGTCGTTTTCTAGAGAAAGATGATTGCTTGTGAAGAAGGAAGACGCAATTGAGCTCGAGGGTACGGTAAAGGAACCGTTGCCCAACGCCATGTTTAAGGTCGAGCTCGAGAACGGTCATTCGGTTCTGTGCAACATTTCTGGCAAGATCCGAATGAATTACATCCGTATTCTCCCCGGTGACAGGGTTGTCGTGGAGCTTTCCCCGTACGACCTGACCCGCGGCCGCATCACCTATCGCTACAAATAGCGGCACGCATACACGCACTCCATTTCCGACTGCAGGCTTAGCTCAACCTACGGTCGGATTGTGTGTGAAGACCAGCCATAGTTTTAAACGCCTGCGGCTGGGCGAGTAGATAGTAGGGAAGTAGTTTGAGCGCTACCGAAAGGAAGAACGATGAAGGTACGTCCTTCGGTCAAGAAGATGTGCGATAAGTGCAAAATCATTAGGCGCCATGGCAAGGTCCTCGTCATTTGCGAGAACCCCCGTCATAAGCAGCGTCAGGGTTAAGAGAGGAGACTACGTTGGCCCGTATTAATGGTGTCGACCTCCCGCGTGAGAAGCGCGTTGAGATCGGTTTGACCTACATTTACGGCATCGGCCGCACCACTGCGACGAAGATTTGCGTCGAGTGCAACGTTAACGTGGATACGCGCGTTAAGGACCTCACCGAGGATGAGGTTAACGCCATCCGCGATTATATCGATAAGAACCAGATCATGGTTGAGGGCGACCTCCGCCGTGAGCGCAACCAGAACGTCAAGCGCCTTATGGACATCGGCTGCAACCGCGGCCTTCGTCACCGCAAGGGCCTCCCGGTCCGCGGCCAGCGCACCCACACTAACGCTCGTACCCGCAAGGGCCCGAAGCGTCAGATCGGTGCTAAGAAGAAGAAATAAGGAGCGCTAGATAGATGGCTACTGCTAAGAAGAACGTTCGCGCTGCCCGTCTGAAGCGCGCGGACCGTAAGAACATTTCCGTGGGCCAGGCTCACATTCGTTCTACGTTCAACAACACGATCGTTTCGATCACCGATCCCCAGGGCAACGTCATTTCCTGGAAGTCGGCTGGCCAGGTGGGCTTCAAGGGCTCCCGTAAGTCCACGCCGTTCGCTGCCCAGATGGCTGCCGAGGCTGCTGCCAAGCAGGCCATGGAGCACGGTATGAAGAAGGTTTCCGTCTTCGTCAAGGGCCCCGGCTCCGGTCGTGAGACCGCCATCCGCTCCCTCCAGGCTGCTGGCCTCGAGGTCTCGAGCATCCAGGACAAGACCCCCATTCCGCACAACGGCTGCCGCCCCAAGAAGCGTCGCCGCGTGTAACTGAAAGGATCGTATCAATATGGCAATCGACAGGACTCCTGTTCTTAAGCGCTGCCGTCAGCTCGGGATCGATCCCGCTGAGCTCGGTTACAGCAGCAAGAAGGAATCTATCCGTCAGCCCAAGCGCCGTCGCAAGGAATCTGAGTACGGCATGCAGCTGCGCGAGAAGCAGAAGGTCAAGTTCATCTATGGCGTTCTGGAGAAGCAGTTCCACGGCTACTTCAACAAGGCCCGCAAGATGAACGGCGTCACCGGTGAGAACCTCATGATCATCCTTGAGTCTCGCCTCGACAACGTCGTCTTCCGTCTTGGCTTCGCCCGCACCCGCAAAGAGGCTCGTCAGTCCGTCCGTCACGGTCACTTCACCGTGAACGGCAAGCGCGTGGACATCCCGTCCTACCGCGTCAAGGCCGGCGACGTCGTCGCTGTCGGCGAGAAGTTCCGTGACCTCCTCCCCATCAAGGAGGCCCTGATTTCCTCCGAGCGCTTTGAGGTCCCTGGCTGGCTCGAGGTCGATATCGAGAAGCTGTCTGGTAACGTGCTCGCTCTGCCGACGCGTGAGCAGATCAGCGGTGATATCAACGAGCAGCTCATCGTCGAGCTCTACTCTAAGTAGTCCATCCGGGCTGCTGAGGCTGGAGGTAATACATGTCAGAATTCATTAGGCCTCAGGTTCAGGTCGAAGAGATCAACGAGACGTCTGCTCGTGTCTCCGTCGAGCCGCTCGAGCGTGGCTACGGCGATACGCTGGGTAACTCCCTTCGTCGCGTTCTTCTGTCCTCGCTCGAGGGTGCCGCCGTCGAGGCTATTCAGATCGATGGTGCGCAGCACGAGTTCATGACCATCCCTAACATGGTCGAGGATGTCACCGACATCGTCCTGAATGTCAAGGGTCTTGTCTTCAGGGCTCTCGGCACGACCGACGAGGCGACCGCCACCATTTCGGTTGACGGCCCCTGCGAGGTCACCGGTGCGGACTTCTTTATTCCGTCCGAGTTTGAGCTGGTCAACCCCGAGCAGCACATCGCTACGCTCACCGAGGGTGGCCATCTCACCATGAGCATGCGCATCGGCTATGGCCGCGGCTATGTTTCTGGCGAGGCCAACAAGCGCGACAACGATCCCATCGGTGTGATCCACGTCGACTCGCTGTACTCGCCGGTTTCCCGTTGCGCCAAGCTCGTTGAGGCTTGCCGTGTCGGTCAGCACACCGACTACGACCGCCTTGTCCTCGAGATCGAGACCAACGGCTCCATCGCCCCGCGCGACGCCGTGGTCCAGGCTGCCAATATCATCAACCAGCATATGGCCGCCTTTATGAACCTTGCCGAGACCCCCGAGGTCGAGGAGGAGGCTTCGATCTTCGCTCCCGAGGTCACCAACGACAACGCTGAGTTGGACAAGCAGATCGAGGATCTGGACCTTTCCGTCCGTTCCTACAACTGCCTTAAGCGCGCCAGCATTCACTCGGTCCGTCAGCTCGTTGAGTTCTCGGAGAACGATCTGCTCAACATCCGTAACTTCGGTGTTAAGTCGATCGAGGAAGTGAAGGACAAGCTTGAGTCCATGGGCCTGAGCCTGAAGGCTTAATGCTTCGCATATTTGAGGAGAAACTAGACCATGCGTCACAACGTTAAGAAGGGCCTGAAGCTCGGCACCGATGCGAGCCACACCAAGGCCATGAAGAAGAGCCTTGCTAAGGCCCTCTTCGAGAACGACCGCATCAAGACCACCGAGACCCGCGCTAAGGCGCTGCGTTCGGTCGTCGACCCGATCATCACTTGGGCCAAGAAGGGCGACCTGCACTCTCGTCGTCTGGCTATCGCCAAGCTCGGCGATAAGCAGCTCGTTGCCGAGATCTTCGACAAGGCTGCCCAGGGCATGTGGCAGGACCGCAACGGCGGTTATACCCGCATCATGAAGCTCGGCAACCGCAAGGGCGACAACGCTCCCATCGTTATCATGGAGCTCGTCACCGAGCCTTGCACGCCTAAGGCCAAGAAGGCTGCTCCGGCCCCCAAGAAGGCCGCTGCTCCCAAGAAGGTCGAGGCTGTCGAGGAGGCTCCTGCTGAGGAGACCGCTGAGTAGACTTTCCGTCTGCATAGGCTATATTCGAGGGGTACGTTCGCGTACCCCTCTTTTTTTTGTCGCGATACCGTTACTTGTTTGTTGGGAGCGCCCATGACTGCGCCGTCTGATTTCAATTTGACCCCCGAGCTTGACGCCACGCTCGTTTTCCGCGTGGCCTACGATGGCTCGTCCTATAGCGGCTTTGCCGAGCAGCCGGGACAGACGACGGTTGCGGGTGAGCTGCGTCGAGCCATCGAGACGCTGCTTCGCCGTCCGATCGATCTGACGTGCGCAGGTCGTACCGATGCCGGCGTGCATGCCGTGGCTCAGTACATCAGCGTGCCCGTAACGGACGCTGAGCTCGCCCTTACGCGCCGTAGGTGGCTGCGGGCTATGGATGCCCTGCTGCCTAAAGATATCGCCATAAACGAGGTCTACAGGGCCCGTAAGGGCTTTTCTGCACGCTTTGACGCGCGTTCCCGTACGTATACGTACCGTATTGCCGATCGCGACGCGCGCCCTGTGCTTTCGCGCGGTGCGGTGTGGTGGCATCGCTACCCATTGGATGTTGAGGCGATGTCTGCGGCCTGTCCCGCGCTGCTGGGCGAGCAGGACTTCAAGAGCTTTTGCAAGGTGGCGTCTGCCGTGGGCAAGCCCACGCACCGCTGCGTGATGCGTGCCGAGTTTGGCCATGAGGTTGCGTTTGGCGAGGACATCCTGACGTTTACCATCGAGGGCAATGCGTTTCTGCATTCGATGGTCCGCACGATCGTGGGCACGCTTGTCGAGATTGGCATGCATCGCCGTGAACCCGAGTGGATGCGCGAGGTCATCGATGCTTGCGACCGTACCGCTGCGGGCCCCACGGCTCCTGCCTGCGGCCTTACGTTTATGGGCGTGGATTACGATCCCGCCGAGCTTGTCGTGCTCGACTAGGGGAGGGCTCGGCGCGTCGTGCGTCGGCACCTGTCATCTGTGGGCTGCGCGTGTGCAACATCTGTTCTTGGCGTGCAATACAACCGGTGTCTCATTGCTTTTATTGCCGGGGTGTACCATGAACGACAGTTTGATTCACTGCTGTCGAGAGGACGGATAACTTGGTTCGACGTGGCTCGCATCCGCGACTTTCGGTGATCCTTGTGGTAGAAGGTTCGCCCAGCTATGCGATGCGTGCGCTCGAGAGTATCCAGAACCAAGACCTCTACGATTTGCAGATTGTCGTTGTCTGCCGCGATGCTGCGCCCGGTGTGCGCCATTCGCTTCAAGTTGCTGCCGACAGGGACATCCATATTGATTTGATTGACGTCGAGGACGCGAAGCGCGGCGCTTGTCTTCGTGCCGGTTTTGCTGCCTCGCGCGGCTCTCAAATCATCGCTATGAACGCCGATGAGTGGTTTGCTCCGCAGTCCCTTTCCAAGATGGTCAATATCGCGTGCGATACTACGGCAGACATAGTGCTCCCCACGGTGTCGCTCGACCGCTATGATGCACATCGAGAGCGCCATTCGCGCGTCTTGGATGCTGCTCATATTTCCATTGATAGCAAATCTTCGATGGTGGCCGGGCTGCCTCAGTTGATTTTAGGCGGCCTAGTCGTTCAGACCTCTGGTGTGATGTACAGCCGCTCGCTGTTTGAGGCATGCCTTTTGTGCGACAAGGTGTTTCGCACAGTTGGGTTTATGGCATGCGCGCTTTCGCAGACACGATGCGTGTCCGGCTGCGGCGATGCTTGTTTCCACACGGCGGCACCTAAACTTACAGATGCCTTTGATCCCACCATGTATGCCAAGGTATCCGATGACACTCGAGCGCTCGACGAGCTTGCGGACTCACTCTCGGAAGCAGACAGCGGTGGTCGGCTCAAGCTGGCAAGCCAAAAGTTCTACTTTGCCGGACTGGTCGCCTGCATCGAGAATTTGTGTCTGAGCCCGCATGGGGTGTCGTCAATCGAGCGTTCCGCCCGCATGCGTGATATGCTCGATGCGCCTCGAACCCGTCAGATGGTCGCCGCGCTCAAGGATAACCATCGGGGGCTCGGTCTGTTGTTTGGGCCGATCGCCAGCGCCAAGCCCGCGCGCTGCGTGATGTGTACGCATCTGGCAGCTTTTCTTAACCGGACGGGCGCAAAAACCGCCTAAACGGCTCATTTCGAAACAAACTTGCATAGAATTGTTTCGAAATGCGTTCTTATACACAAAAGCCTTCAAATAGCGTTAAACTATTCAATCACTGATTGATTGTCTCCGCCATCTTTTGGAGAGAGGGTTTGTATGGCTAAAAAACGCAATGGGCGTCAGGATGCCATTAGAGATATTGTGCGCAATAAGGACGTCCGCACGCAGCGCGTGCTGGTCGATGAGCTCCGCGCTATGGGCTTTGATTGCACGCAGGCGACTGTCTCTCGCGATATTGCCGACATGGGGCTGCGTAAGCTCCCTGAGGGCATCTATGTTCTGGCAGAGGACCTGCACCTGCAGCGTATGGTTTCCGAGCTTGTAACGGGCGTTCTGCGTACCGATAATCTGGTTATGATCAAGGCTCAGCCTGGCACGGCTTCCGGCATCGCCGCCGCCGTTGATGCGGCAGAGTTGCCCGATGTGCTTGGCTCGCTTGCCGGCAACGATACGATTTTGGTTATTGCCCAGACGGCCGAGGACGGCGAGCGTCTTGAGGCGCTGATCAATAAGCTGAGCAATTCTCGCAAGTAGGCGTGCGGGTCGTGCGCTCGGCACTGTGCGCGTGACATGGTGGCTTGTAAGGGGTATCGACGTTGGTCGGTACCCCCCCCTTTTTTTGTTTGCCGGTATAAAGACCGTCCACCAGGTCACTTTAAATTAAAAGGCCCCCGAGCACTTTAATAAGCTGCTCGGGGGCCTTGTTGCTAATGGCCGGATGAATTTCTAGCCAACAGTATCGTCAGGCGTGGGCGAGGGGTCGGGAGTGGGCGTAGGCGTGGGCGTAGGCGTGCCGCCATCGCCGCCGGTCGAACCACCAGTGGAGCCGCCCGTCGAGCCACCGGTCGTTCCGGTGCCGCCGGTGGTGTCGCCGCCCGTGGTCTCGGTGGTCGTGGTCGTCGTGGTGGTCGTTGTGGTGGTTTCCTCTTCGTCCTCGTTCTCGTCCTTGTCGTCGTTCTCCGTCTTCTTGGTGTTGTTGGTGCCGTAGAACTTCCAGACGCTGTTGTTCTTGTAGGTGGGCGCCGTTCCGGTCGCAAACTCCTCGCGTTCGGTACCGGTCAGAACGGTGTTCATAAACCGCTTAAAGACAGGCAGGTTGGTGCTGTCGCCCAGCAGGTCCGTGCCGTATTTTTGGATGGGGATCTCGCCCGCGGAATAGCCGGTCCACAGGGCGCACGCCAGCTGCGGGGTATAGCCGCAGAACCACAGGTTGGTGGTGTTGTCGGTGGTGCCCGTTTTGCCGGCATAGGGCTGGTTGACGCTCAGGGCGCCAGCAGCACCCGTACCGCCGCCCTGCATGACGCCGGACAGAACATCGGTGACCGCGGCGGCCTCGCCCTCGGTAAGCACCTGTGAGGGATTGTCCGTGTGCTGGTACAGCACCGAACCGGTACGAGAGTCAATCTCGGTGATGGCGATCGGCTGGCGATAGTAGCCGCCGTTGGCAAACGTCGCGTAGGCGGCGGCCATCTCGAGCGGCGAGATCGAGCCGGTGCCGAGCGTCATGACGGGAACGTCCTCGATGTTGTCCTTGGCGGGATCGATGCCGAGCTTTTTGACGAGTGAGATGATCTTGCTGTTGCCGACGGCTTCCGCCACCTGGATGTAGCCGGTGTTGGAGGAGTATGCCGTTGCCTGCTTAAGCGTGATGTTGCCATAGCTATGGTTGGCGTAGTTTTGGACCTCGGTCGTGGTGCCCTTAGCCTTGAGCGGCGAATTGCAGTTGAGGGTGACGTTGGGGTTCATGCCGTTTTGGATGGCGGTTGCCAGCGTAAAGGCCTTAAAGGTGGAGCCGACGGGACGCTTGGCCGTGGCATGGTTTACGTGGTTCTCGTCGGCGTTGTAGTCGTAGCCGCCCACCATGCACTTGATGTAGCCGGTCTTGGGGTCGACGACGACCATGCCCATATCCAGGCCGTCGAGTGAGAGCGTGTCGAGCTGCTGGCGGACGGCATTCTCTGCCACCTGCTGCATCGTGGGGTCGATGGTGGTCTTGACGGTCAGACCGCCCTTAAAGAGCACGTCGGTCGAGAACTCCTGCTCCAGCAGCTGCTTAACATAGGCGACAAAGTAGGGCTGCGAGTATACGTCGACGCCGCTGCCCGAAATCTCGGTCACGTTGAGGGTGATGGGCTCGGCCTGTGCGGCATCGTGCTCCTCCTGCGTAATGTGGCCCAGGCGCAACATGTTGTCGAGGACCTTGTTGCGGCGAGACAGTGCCAGATCGGGATTGACCGTGGGGTCGTACTGCGAAGGCGAGTTGGGAAGGCCGATCAACAGTGCGGCTTCGCTCAGGGTGAGGTCGGCGGCGCTCTTGGACAGGTAGGTCTCGGCTGCGGCCTCGATGCCGTAGGCGCCGTGGCCGTAATAGATGGTGTTGAGGTACATCATGAGGATCTCGTCTTTGGAGTACATGTCCTCCATCTTTACGGCGATGTAGGCCTCGCGCACCTTACGCTCGATGGTCGAGTCGAACTGCTCCTCCTGCAGGATGGTGTTGCGCACCAGCTGCTGGGTGATAGTCGAGGCGCCTTCGTGCCCGCCGCCGAGGGTTGCCACCGCAGCACGCGCGATACCCCACAGGTCGATACCGCCGTGCTCGTAGAAGCGCTCGTCCTCGACGTCAACGGTGCCCTGCAGCACGTAGGGGGAGACCTCGTCCTTGGTGATGGACTTGCGGTTTTGCGTGTAGAAGCTCGCGATCTTGTTGCCGTTGCAGTCGACGATCTCGGTGGGCTCGCTCACCAGATACGCGTTGGCGTCGGTGTAGTCGGGCAGATCGGACAGCCAGCGGTTGACGTTGCCGACCATGCCGATGCCAAACGCCACGCCCGCGATAAGCAAAAAGCCCAAAAACGAGAGCAGGATTATGGGCAGAGCATGCGTCTTTGAACGGCTGCGTCCCTGTCGTTGGCGAGGACCCATATATTGACCTCCAGGTATGTCGTGCCGGACGGTGGATGTGCCGTCGAGGCAGGATGGACATAAGTTATTACACGATAAACCAAACGGGGCGCGCGAGGCCTCGTGTATGCTGGAAGACGGCATTTTTCAGAGTGAATGCATACCTTGGTAAGGAGTTTGCCGATGGCGATTCGGGCGATGGGGCCGAGCGGACAATACGAGACTGGATTGGATGCTGCCGGTGCGGCGCTGCCCGAGCTGCTGGCGCCGGCGGGCGGGCTCGACCAGATGCTTGCGGCCATCGCCGCGGGTGCCGATGCCATCTATGCGGGGTTGGGCGGCTTTAACGCCCGCGTGAGCGCGCATGGTTTTACGGATGACGAGTTTGCGCGCGGTTGTGCCGTGGCGCATGCTCATGGCGTGCGTGTGTACGTAACGCTCAACGTGTTCGTGTTTGACGATGAGCTGTCCGACGCGGTGGCGCTGGGAGCTCATGCACTGGAGCTGGGCGCCGATGCTCTGATTGTGGCCGATGCCGGGTTGGCCTGCGCGCTGCGCGCGGCGATTCCCGGGGTCGAGATTCACCTGTCCACGCAGGCGGGCGCTCATAGCGAGGGTGCCGTGCGGCTTGCCGCCGACGAGCTGGGGGTCGAGCGCGTGACGACGGCACGCGAGCTGACGGTCGACGAGATTGCGGCGCTATGTGCCACGGGCGTGCCCATCGAGGTATTCTGCCACGGTGCGATTTGCATCGGCTATTCGGGGGCGTGCGAGTTCTCGGCCCTGCGGCGTGGGCGCTCGGCGATGCGCGGCGACTGCACACAGCCGTGCCGTCTGGCGTACGACCTAGTGGACGAGGCGGGGCAGAGTGTTGTTGCTGTCGAGGGAGATCGCCTGCTGTGCCCGCGCGACTATCTGGGTATTGCGCATCTGCCCGAGCTTGTAGATGCCGGCGTGGCGTCGCTCAAGATCGAGGGGCGCATGAAGAACCCCGATTACGTATTCAACGTGGTGCGGGTGTGGCGCCGGGCACTCGATATGCTGTGCGACGGCGCGTGGGGCCCCGGTGCCGTGGAAGAGCTTGAGCGCGAGCTGGGAAGGTCGTTTAACCGTGGGTTTACCGATGCGTACCTGCGAGGGCGTTCGGGTGCCGAGCTGATGAGCTTTGAGCGCGCAATTAACCAGGGCGTGCGCGTGGGGCGCTTGGTCGCTGTGGGCCACGAAGAGGTGACCGTTGAGCTCGACGCCGCCGTGGCGGCGGGTGACATGCTCGAGATTCGGTTCTATCCGGGTGTCGACGCGCGTCCCGATGTGCCCAAGCGCTGGCCGCAGGTGCCCTGCCCGGTGGATGCCGCAGCGGGGAAGCGCGTCGTCGTGCATTGCAAGCGTAAGGTGGACACGGGCTGCGAGGTGTACCTGATTCGCAGCGCCGGCGTGTTGGATCAGACGGCGGCAGTGTTGGAGCGCATGCGGGCCGAGGCGGATGCGATTGCGCCTGTTGCGCGTGCCGTTGAGGTGCTGCCCTTTGAGGGCGTTGCGGTGGATGGCGGTGCGTCGACGGAGTTGGTGGAGTGCGCGGTTCCCACTCGCATGGTTTTTGCTTGGCAACTGATGGATGCCGACCCGCGCGGAGAACTCGATTTGTCCGACGCCGTTGTGGTGCTTGACGAGGTGTACCGCACAGGTGACGCTGACCGGACCCGCTCACTGATGCAGCGTGCCGGGCGCGTCGTCTGCCGCAACCTGGGACAGGTGGTGATCGCTCGCGAGCTGGGCGTGACGTTTGACGTGGCGGCGCCGGTGTTCTGCGCGAATCGGGCCACGCTTACCTGGCTGCGCGGACTCGGTGCGGGGCGGGTGTACTTGCCGGCCGAGTTGCTCGGCAATGATGCGGAGCGTATTGCCGAACTGGCTGCTGAACCCGGCGTCTTGGGTCCGGTCGACGCCGACCGTCCCGAGCTTATGGTGTGCGAGCACTGCCTGCTGGCCGCCGAGGGCGTCTGCGCCACCGATGCGACGGGACAGGTCCGTTGCCGCGACTGCTTGCGTCGTCGGCAGGTACGCTATCTGGTCGAGCGTGACGGTACGCGTCTGCCAGTTGCCATTGACGCATGCGGCAGGACGAGGATTTTCCTGTCGTAGGTGCCGCGTCGCGTCAGTTTGTTATCATAAGAGAGTTTATGGACTTCCAGCACCGCCGTTTTCGGCGAGGGTGCTATAGCAAAAGGAGGATACCCAATGCTGTCTGTTGACGAGCAAATGCGTATCATCACCTCGGGCGCCGCGCAGATCGTTCCCGAGGCCGACCTTCGCAAGAAGCTTGAGAAGGGCGAGCCCCTCAACATCAAGCTCGGCGTCGACCCCACCAGTCCCGACCTGCACCTGGGCCACGCCGTGCCGCTGCGCAAGATGCGTCAGTTCCAGGACCTGGGCCACAACGTTACCCTCATCATCGGTAACGGCACCGCGCTGATCGGCGATCCCTCGGGCAAGAACTCCACGCGTCCGCAGCTTTCGCAGGAGCAGATCGAGGCCAACGCCGAGACCTACGTGAGCCAGGCCATGAAGATCCTGGACCCCGAGAAGACCACCATCGTGCACAACGGCGATTGGATCCTTTCGATGGATCTGGCCGGCCTGCTGCAGGTGTGCTCCAAGTTCACCGTCGCCCGCATCCTTGAGCGCGACGACTTTACTAAGCGCTACCAGTCTCAGACGCCGATCGCCCTGCACGAGTTCCTGTACCCCGTGATGCAGGCCTTCGACTCCGTTCAGATCAAGGCCGACGTGGAGATGGGCGGCACCGACCAGCTCTTCAACCTGCTCGCTGGTCGCGAGCTCATGGAGAAGATGGGCATGGAGCCGCAGATCGCGCTCACCATGCCGCTGCTCGAGGGCACCGACGGCGTGCGCAAGATGTCTAAGTCCTATGGCAACTACATCGGCCTGACCGATGCTCCCAAGGATATGTTTGGCAAGACCATGTCCATCCCCGACGAGATGATCGGCAAGTACTACCGCCTGGCGAGCTCGCTCACCCCGGCCGAGGTCGACAAGATCGACGCCGCCCTGGCCGATGGCTCCGCCGATCCCTATGAGCTCAAGCGCGCTCTGGGTCGCGACCTGTGCGACACCTACCACGGCGCCGGCGCCGGCGACGAGGCTCAGGCCGAGTTCGACCGCGTGTTCAAGGAGGGCCAGCTCGCCGACTTCCCCGAGAAGCACGTTGAGCTGACCGTCAACGACGAGGGCCAGATCTACCTCGCCGGCTTGCTCAAGGACCTGGGTCTTTCGGCGAGCGCCGGCCAGGCTCGTCGCGATATCGACGGCGGCGGCGTCAAAATCAACGGCAAGGCCGTGGCTCCCAAGAGCTATAACATCGATCCCAGCGCCCTCAAGCTGGGCGACACCCTCTCCGTGGGCAAGCGCAAGGGCTTCAAGTTGATTTAGTTCCGCCGTTCTACCGAACGGCGGACCGGCCGACGCTGCGCGGGCCGCATTTGGACAATCTGACGTTCAACTTCAAGGGCGCGACCAGAAGGTCAGCGCCCTTTCGTTTCACGTCGCCTTGTCTCAAATGCGACCCGCTCGCTGGCGATGCCAAAACATCGGCGTTTTTGTTGTCGGGACGGCAGTTAGTAGTCGTCGAGTAGTCATTGGTGCTCAGCGGCAGTCCCCATTGCACCAAGTGGCGTGTGCCGTTAAGCGGAGAGGCGTATTGTTGACCCATCGTTTGGGCATACAATGGCTGTTGGCTTGCTGCGGTGAAGGTTTGTCCGCTCCGCAGCTTTTTTCTACGGTTAAAGGAGTATGTATGTCCGTTGAGGTCATGAGGACTGTGATCGATGCTGCCGAGGGGCGCGTGCCCGTCGACACGCTGTTTACCAATGCGCAGATCGTCGACGTGTATGGCCAGCGTGTGGCGCCCGGTAGCGTTGCCGTCAAGGACGGTGTGATCGTCGGCGTGCTCTACGATGGTCGCGACGATGCTGCTGGCACCTACGAGGCAACTGAGGTCATCGACTGCCAAGGTCGCTATCTCGCTCCCGGTTTTATTGACGGGCATCTGCATATCGAGTCTTCGAACATCCGTCCCGCCGAGTATGCTCGCATGGCCGCGACGCGCGGTACTACCACCGCCATTGCCGACAGCCACGAGATTGCCAATGTTGCCGGTCTCGACGGCTTGCGCTTTATGATCGAGGACGGCCGCCGCGCACCCATCTCCATCAAGTACATGATGCCTTCGTGCGTGCCCGCGCTGCCCGACGAGCAGGCCGGTGCCGTTATTTCGGCTGCCGATATGCAGGCGTTTTTTGCCGAGCATCCGGGCGATGTCTTTGGTCTGGGCGAAATGATGAACCTGCCGGGCGTCTTTATGGCCGACCCCGAGACCTGTGCTCGCATCGATGCTGCCAACCAGACGCCGTCCAAGCAGGTCGACGGCCATGCGCCGCTCGTTGCCGGTAAGGACCTCAACGCCTATGCCGCAGCGGGCATTATCGCCGACCACGAGTCGACGATTCCCGAGGAGGCGCTCGACAAGCTATCCCGCGGCATGTATGTGATGCTGCGTGAGGGCACGTGCAGCCACGACCTGGCCAATTTGTCCCCGATGCTGCTGGAGAATCCCGCGCGCGCCCGCCGCTGCTGTTTTGCGACTGACGACCGTGCTCCCTCCGATGCGCTTTCGACCGGTATGATCGACAACGCCTGCCGCGTGGCTATCGAGGCCGGTATTGACCCCGTGGTTGCCATCTCTATGGCGTCCCTTTCTACGGCCGAGGCGTTTGGTCTGGACCACGGTTGTCGCGACCCGCACGAGCTCCGCGGCGCAATCGCCCCGGGCAAGCGCGCTGACCTGCTGTTGCTCGATGACCTGACGTTTGCTAAGGCTCCGCATCGCGTATATGCCGCCGGTGCCCTGGTGGCGCAGGACGGCACCTTTGTGGGCGAGATTGCACCCGAGATGGCCGAGGTTGCGGCCCTTGCCGATGAGCTGCGTGCTTCCGTTAAACTGCCGAAGCTATCGCTCGACGTGTTCGACTATCCCTTTAAGCCGGGCGAGGCTGTGATTGACGTGGTGCCGGGTAAGGCCATCACGGGTATGGTTCGTCCTGAGACTGACGAGGACTTGCGCCGCATTATGCTGATTGAGCGCCATGGCCGTGGCGTGTCGCTGCAGGCCGAGGGCGCCGACGGCGACGGCCCCGCGGGTCTGGGCTTGGTCGGCAAGCATATCGGCCGTGGTTGGGTGCGCGGCTTTACCATCGCGGGCGGCGCCATTGCCTCCACGATCGGTCACGACTCGCACAACGTGTGCGTGGTGGGCGATAACGCTGCCGATATGATGGCGGCTGTTGAAGCCGTGGATCAGGGCGGTCACGTGCTAGTGCGCAACGGCGAGGTCGTGGCGCGCATTCCGCTGGCGCTCGGTGGCCTTATGAGCGAAGGCACGGCCGAGGATGTCGCCGCGCAGCACGACGACTTTATGGTCAAGGCGCGCGCCATGGGTATTGAGCCGCCGCTCGATCCCATCATGGGCATCATCTTCCTGCCCCTGCCGGTGATTCCGACGCTCCGCATCCGCCCCGAGGGCATGTTCGACGTCACCACCTTCACCTACGCCGACTAGTCATCGGGGACGCACTTAAACGACTAGTTGTAACGTTTACGCCCGCGGAGTCTTATTTGAGCTCCCTTTGGGTACGTTGGAATCGGATACGCGTTCGATTCCAACAAGCCCGAAGGGAGCTTTTCTATGTTTAAACTGATTGCATCCGATATGGACGGCACACTGCTTGACGAAAACGGCCAGGTGCCTCCCGAGACCTACGAACTGATTCTGGCGCTACACGAGCATGGTGTGCATTTCGCTGCATCGTCAGGTCGTCGCTACGATCGCCTGTGTGAGTTCTTTGCGCCCGTTCGCGACAAGATGGACTTTGTCGCCGCTAACGGCGCCCAGGTCTACGCCGACGGTAAGATGGTAGACCGTGAGGTGTATTCCCACCTGGCGATTCGAAGGCTCGCCCAAGCCGTCAGGACGTTTCCCAATCTGCATCTTGCGCTCTTTGACCGAACCAAGTCCTTCCTGCTCGATGACGAGTGCAAGTTCGTGCGTGAGGTCGATAAGGACCTTCCCAATGCCGAGCGCATTTGGGAGCTGCCCGATCCCAGCGTAAATATCATCAAGGCGAGTATCTTTTGCGATGACTGTGCCGTTATGGACAGTGCCTACGTACTGCAGCGCGAGCTTGGCCAGCTCTTTACCTTTGCGCCTTCTGGAAACGCATGGATCGATGCCATGCAGCCCGGTGTGTCGAAAGCCTCGGGAATCGAGCAGCTCATGGAGCACTATGGCGTCGAACGCGACGAGGTCATGGCGTTTGGCGACTCGATGAACGACTACGAGATCATTCGCTTTGTCGGCACGGGCTGCGCGATGGAAAATGCGCGCCCCGCGCTCAAGGCGGTGGCCGATCGCGTGGTGGGTTGTAACCGTGACCACGCCGTCCAACGTGAGCTCCGTCGCGTGCTGGAGAGTTTCTCCTAATCCGGCAGATGGGGACGTTCCTTTTCTGCCGACAGTGGGGGACAATCCTTGCAGCTTTTTGCGAAGAGTGTCCCCAACGACTAGTCGTTTAAGAACGTCCCCAATGATTGATCAATGACTAGGCGAGGGCGGCCATGATGGTGCGGGCGACGCCGTCGTGGTCGTTGTCGTATTCGGTGATGGCGTCGGCGGCCTCGCGATCTTCAGGCTCGGCGTTGATCATGGCCACGCCATGGCCCGCTGCCTGCAGCATGGGGATGTCGTTGATGTTGTCGCCGAAGGCCCAGGCGTCGGCGAGACGCTCGCCCAGGTGCTCGCATAGCCACGTGAGGGCCGTTCCCTTGGTGGCACCCTCACCCATGACCTCGATATTCATGGCGTACGAACGCGTGACCTCAATGCCTCCGAGCGTGTCGAGCTCTGCTGCGATGGCGTCGCGATCGGCCGGGTCGTGCCAGTACATGGCGATGCGTTCGAGCGTCTCGACCTCGTCGATCTTGCTGTCGATATCCATGTCGATCGGTGTTCGTGTGCGCTTGAGCGAAGCCGCGATGTGGGGGTCGCCGCCACAGAACTCATCCAGACGCCCGTATAGCGAGCGGGGGAGGAAGCACTGCCCATCCGCGAAGATATCGAAGGTCACATCGTGGCCGGCGGCAATGCGATGGATGCGGTGGGCAATGCCACGGTCGAGCGGACGGCTCAAGATGCACGTGGCGCGCGAGGCGTCGGTGGGCGTATCCTCGTCGAGCTGCCAGACGCTGGCGCCGTTGGCACAGACCGCGTAGTGCACGGCGGGATGGGCGAGAATGGGCTCAAAGATGCCCGACAGTGGACGTCCCGTGCAGGGAACAAACTCGATGCCACGACGTGCGAGCTCGTCGAGCATTGCCCAGGTGGCATCGCTCATCTGCTTATCGCTCGTCAGCAGCGTCCCATCCATATCGGAAAACACAATCATTCGTTGCGATCCTTTCTACTGGCATAAAAAGCGTGGCCGAGGGCTTGGGTCCCTGACCACGCTCGAGTTCTATAACGGTCCGCGTCCTAGCGGTCGGCGAGCGGCTTGTACTCCAGCGGCTCGATTACCGGACGATAGGCGGGGCGGATGATACGGTGCGCGCAGAAGAGCTCTTCCATGCGGTGCGCCGACCAGCCGGCCATGCGGGCGACGGCGAATAGCGGCGTAAAGAGCGTCTCGGGCACGCCGAGCATCTTGTAGATAAAGCCCGTGTACAGGTCGATGTTGGCGCAGATGGGCTTGGTCATGCCGTGGTCGCGCATGACCTGGGGTGCCAGGCGCTCGATACGCTCGATGAGTGCGAACTCTTCGCCCAAGTCCTTCTTGGCTGCCAGTGAGCGCGCGTAACGGCGGCAGACCTCGGCGCGCGGGTCGCTGAGCGTATAGACGGCGTGGCCCATGCCGTAGATGAGGCCCGTGCCGTCGAAGGCCTGCTTGTCGAGGATCTTGCCCAGGTAGGCCGCGACCTCGTCCTCGTCCTCCCAGTTGGAGACATGCGCGCGGATGTCCTCGTGCATAGACACGACCTTGGCATTGGCGCCGCCGTGGCGCGGGCCCTTGAGCGAGCCGATAGCCGCGGCGTAGGCGGAATACGGGTCGGTGGCCGAAGACGACAGCACGCGGCAAGCGAAGGTGGAGTTGTTGCCGCCGCCGTGCTCGGCATGCAGCATGAGCATAACGTCGAGCAGCATCGCCTCATCGCGGGTGAACGCCATGCCGCCGCGCAGGACCTGTAGGATGGTCTCGGCGGTGGAGAGGCCGGGCGTGGGGTGCGGCACGTGAACCTCGGAGCCGCGAAGCTTGGCGACCGAGGCCATGTGTGCGAAGGCGGCGATGCGCGGGAGACGTGCGAGCATGGAAATGGCGACGTCGATTTCGTGCTCGGGCGTGATCACGTCTGGTTCGGCATCGAAGGCGTAGAGCAGCAGCACGGCGCGCTGAAGCACGTTCATGATGCTCGACGACACCGTGGTCATGGGAAACTCTTTGACGTACTCGTCGCTCAGATGTCTAAAGGCACCTAGGCGCTCGCAGAAGCCGTCGAGCTCTTCCTTGTTGGGCAGCGAACCCGTGATAAGCAGATAGGCGACTTCTTCGTAGCCGTAGCGATTCTCGGCCTGGGCATTGTTGACCAGATCCTCGATGCTGTAGCCGCGAAGCGTGAGCTTGCCCTGATCGGGCACGACCTTTCCGTCGACCTTGTTGTAGCCGTGCACATCCGAGATACGAGTGAGGCCCGCGACCACGCCCGAGCCGTCGGCATTGCGCAGGCCGCGCTTGACATTGTGCTCTTCGAACAAGCCCTCGTCATAAGGGTCGGTCGGCAGGCCGTGGTAGAGGCTTTCGCTCTCAGGCGAAATCTGGCGGCTTGCTTCGTAATCCAGAACCAGTCGGCTCAAGTGGTCATCGAAGCGGTAGTAGATTTTCTTGGCGTCGTAGGCCATGCGCGCTCCTCTCCGGTCCGCTTTGGGGCCGCGCGCTTGGACGATATGACGTCAAGCTGCCCCGAGCGGCTTGTTCGCTACAGGCGGTACATAAAGTTAAAGACGTCCTCGCGCTGGATGGACACGTTGACGCCCGAAAGCTCGCCGGCCTCGGCCAGCGCCTTCTGCAGCTCGGCGAAGTCGAGCTTGGACTCAGCAGTGTCGGCCAGCATGGTCATGGTGAAGATGTCCTCGATAATGGACTGCGTAATGTCGCGGATGTCGACGTTGGCCTCGCCCAGAACACGGGTGACGCCGGCGACGATGCCGGGGCGGTTCTTGCCAAGGACGGTGATGACGATACGGGAGGACGAGATCTCGGCCATGGGAAACCCTTTCGCGTGATTGCGGCGCGCGCGGGGCGCTCCGCTACGGTACAGTGTTCATCATTGTACCTGTCTGGCGCCAAAAGGGGTGTGCTTACTGCGGCGTTACACGTCTGCAACATGGGTGAAGGTTCGATGGGGTGCGTGCTCGCTGCGATTGGGCATGTCGCATTGCATAAAGACCGTGAACCTTTTGTGGGACGTGCGGCGCCGTGGTACCATAGCCGAGTTTGTTGTCTTGGTCGGAAACCAAGACGCCTTATGCGCTGATCGGTAACCAGCGCCTGACTAATAAGGAGTCCTACCATGAAGCAGGGTATCCATCCCCAGTATGTCGAGTGCACGGTGACGTGCTCCTGCGGCAACACCTTCAAGACGCACGCTACCGTGTCCGAGATGAAGGTCGAGCTTTGCAACGAGTGCCATCCGTTCTACACCGGCCAGCAGAAGTTCGTCGACACCGGTGGACGCGTCCAGCGCTTCGCCGACAAGTTCGGTGGCGCCGCTGCCGCCCAGCTCAAGAAGGCTGAGGAGGCCAAGGCTGCCAAGGCCGCCAAGGCTGCTGAGGCCGAGGCCGCTCGCAAGGCCGCCGCTGAGGCTAAGGCTGCCGAGAAGGCTAAGCGTGCCGCTAAGTTCGCCGAGGAGGCTGCTAAGCAGGCCGCCGAGGCTCCCGCAGAGGCTCCCGTCGAGGAGGCCGCTGCCGAGGCCGAGACCACCGAGGCTGCTGAGTAAATAGCTCGCCGCGGAATCGCTCGCATTCATGGCATAAGGGCCGTGCATCCGTTTGGGTGCGCGGCCCTTTTCTTTTTATTGGTGCAAGCTAGCCCGTCCCCATTGCACCAGATTGGTGCGAAGGGGACGGGCTAGCTTGCACCAAATGGCAGAGAGACAGCGTTTTCCCAGATAAAACCTGCCAAAATAAACCTGTCCCTTTTTGGCAGGTTGGTCGTAGTTATTACGTGGCGGTCGAGGTCGACCGTATAGGCCGCGTCCTGTTTGGCTAAAGTACATTTATCTGTGTTTAACTCGCCCGAGGCTGCATGGCGCGGGCGATGGCCAAAAAGGAAAACCACATGGGATTCATGTCAAAGCTGCTGTCCTTTGGATCCGATAAGGACCTTAAGCGCTACTACAAGATCGTCGATCAGATCAACGGTCTTGAGCCCCAGTTTGAGAAGATGACCGAGGAAGAGCTCCGCGCCCAGACCGATAAGTTCCGTGAGCGTTACGCCAACGGCGAGTCGCTCGACGATATGCTCCCCGAGGCTTTTGCCACCGTGCGTGAGGCTTCCAAGCGCATCACGGGCATGCGTCACTTTGACGTGCAGCTCATTGGCGCCATGGCACTGCACGAGGGGCATATCGCCGAGATGAAGACCGGCGAGGGCAAGACCCTTGTCTCCACCTTGGCCGGCTACCTCAACGCTATCGCCGGCAAGGGCGTGCATGTCGTTACCGTCAACGATTACCTGGCAAAGCGAGACTCCGAGTGGATGGGCCGCATCTACAAGTACCTGGGAATGACCGTCGGTCTGCTCCAGAACAACATGCCGCTCGAGCTCAAGCGTCCGGCCTACCAGGCAGACGTCACCTACGGCACCAACTCCGAGTTCGGTTTCGACTACCTGCGCGACAACATGGTCACCCGCCCCGAGCAGCGCGTACAGCGCGGCCACCATTACGCCATCGTCGACGAGGTCGACTCCATCCTGATCGATGAGGCCAGAACGCCGCTCATCATCTCGGGCGCCGGCACCAAGTCCGCCAGCACCTATAAGGACTTCGCGCGCGCCGTGCGCGGCCTGGAGCGCGGTGAGGACGTGTCGCACGACATGCTCACCGCCACCGAGGACGTCGAGCCCACGGGCGACTACGTCATGGATGAGGCCAAGCACACCATCGCCGCCACCGAGCGCGGCCTTAAGAAGATCGAGCGCCGCCTGGGTATCGATGATATCTATGCCGATCTCTCCGGCCAGCTGGTCAACCACCTGCAGCAGGCGCTGAAGGCCCAGTACATGTTCCACCGCGACAAGCAGTACGTGGTCACTAATGGCGAGGTCAAGATCGTCGACGAGTTCACCGGCCGCATTATGGAAGGCCGCCGCTACTCCGAGGGTCTGCACCAGGCCATCGAGGCCAAAGAGGGCGTGCTCGTGCGCGAGGAGAACCAGACGCTGGCCACCATCACCCTGCAGAACTACTTCCGTCTGTATGACAAGCTCTCGGGTATGACCGGTACGGCACTCACCGAGGATGCCGAGTTCCGCGAGATCTACAAGCTGCCCGTCGAGGTCATCCCCTCCAACAGGCCCGTTCAGCGTGTTGATCACGAGGACTTGGTGTACCGCACCGTCCAGGCCAAGTACAACGCCGTTGCCGACGACGTCGAGCGACGTCACGCCAAGGGTCAGCCGGTCCTGGTGGGCACCGTCTCCATCGAAAGCTCCGAGAAGCTGTCGGCCGCCCTTACCAAGCGCGGCATCGCGCACGAGGTCCTCAACGCTAAGCATCACGAGCGCGAGGCTCATATCGTTGCCCAGGCCGGACGCTACGGCGCCGTGACCATCGCTACTAACATGGCCGGTCGTGGTACCGACATCCTGCTGGGCGGCAACCCCGACGAGCTGGTGCGCGAGCGCCTGGAGTACGCGGGCCTGACCATGGAGGACGTGACGCCCGAGCAGCTCGAGCAGTTTAACGCCGAGGCCAAGGAGACCTGCAAGGCCGAGCGCGAGCGCGTGCTTGCCGCAGGCGGCCTGACCGTCATCGGTACCGAGCGCCATGAATCCCGTCGTATCGACAACCAGCTGCGCGGCCGCTCCGGTCGTCAGGGCGATCCGGGCGAGACCCAGTTCTACCTGTCGCTCGAGGACGACCTCATGCGCCTGTTCGGCGGCGACAAGATGGACCGCGTCTCCAAGATGATGGTCACCGCCGACATGGGCGACGACATGCCCATCCAACACAAGATCATCTCCAAGGCCGTCGAGAGCGCCCAGCACAAGGTCGAGAGCATCAACTTCTCCATGCGTAAGAGCGTCCTTGAGTACGATGACGTCATGAACAAGCAGCGCCAGGTCATCTACGCCGAGCGTAACAAGATTCTGGATGGCAAGGACCTGACCGACCACATCACCGAGGTCATGCACGACACCGTGTACCGCTGCGTGCAGGAGTTCTGCACCAAGGACAGCCACGATGGCGAGCGCGATCTCGAGGGCCTGCGCAAGTGGGTCGTGGAGTTGACCGGCCATATCGATACGCCCAAGTTCCCCGACGAGGACTTTGAGGCCCTGGCTGCCGATGTCCTGGCCTACGTTGAGAAGTGCTACAACATGAAGGCCGAGCGCCTGGGTGAGGACCTCATGCGCGAGCTCAACACCCAGGTCATGCTGCGCGTTATCGATACTCGCTGGATGAACTACCTGCAGGAGATGGACTACCTCAAGACCGGTATCGGACTGCGCGGCTTTGGTCAGCGCGACCCGCTGGTCGAGTACAAGACTGAGGCTTATGGCGCGTTCCAGATGCTCGTCGACACCATGTACGAGGATTACCTGCGTACCGTTCTGCGCATCGAGATCAAGGCCGCCCCGCAGGCCGTGGGGCACAAGGAGGACCCCGCGCTCGAGGGTGCGCACTTCTCCGGCCCCGCCGATGTCGATGGCGACAACGGCAACTCGGTGCTGCGCAAGCAGGCACAGGTGCAGGCTCGTACTGCCGTCCAGGGAGGCCCGGCTGCCGTTAACAACGGTGGTAAGGTGACGACCTACCGCAAGTCCGAGAGCGACGATCCGTACGTCAACGTGGGTCGCAACGACCTGTGCCCCTGCGGCAGCGGCAAGAAGTTCAAGTACTGCCACGGCAGGAATCGTTAATGGTCGAGGCTTTAGAGGTAACGCCCGCCGAGCTCGACGCGTTTGCGGACCGGCTCGGCGAGGTCGAGTCGTATCTTCATTTGGACGAGAAGCGCACGCGCGTGACCGAGCTCGAGGCCAAAAGCGTGGCCCCTGGCTTTTGGGATGATGCCGACGCCGCTCGCGCCACCATGGAGGAGATCGCTCGCGCCAAGGAAGATATCGCTGCCGTGGATACCGCGCGCGGCGAGCTATCTGACGCCCGTGCGGCGCTGGAGCTTGCCGAGGAGATGGGCGACGACCCCGATGCCGCCGCATTGCGCGAGGAGGCTGCCGCTACGGCAAAACGCCTGGCCCGCGCAATCGACGATCTCGAGCTTTCGAGCTGGTTTACCGGTGAGTTCGATCACGGCGACGCGATTGTGACCATCAAGCCCGGACAGGGTGGCCTGGAGGCGCAGGACTGGACCTTCATGCTCTTTAAGATGTACATGAAGTACTGCCAGCGTCGCGGCTGGAAGGTCACCATTAACGACTGCCCCGCGGCTGAGGTCATCGGCATCGACCGTGCGACCTTTACCGTCGAGGGCAAGGACGCGTTTGGCATGCTGCGTGCCGAGGCCGGTGTGCACCGCTTGGTGCGCATTAGCCCCACCGACGACAAGAAGCGCCGCCAGACCACTTTTGCCGGCGTCGAGGTCATCCCCGTGCTGCCTGACGATATCGACATCGAGATCAGTCCCGACGATATCCGCGTGGACGTGTATCACGCGAGCGGCCCGGGCGGCCAGGGCGTCAACACCACCGACTCCGCCGTACGCGTGACGCATTTTCCCAGCGGCATCGTTGTCACTTGCCAAAACGAGCGCAGCCAGATTCAGAACAAGGCCGCGTGCATGCAGATTCTCAAGGCCCGTCTGTACGAGATCGAGCTTGAGAAGCGCGCCGAGGCGCTCGACGAGATTCGTGGACCCAAGACCACGATCGGGTTTGGTAACCAGATTCGCAGCTACGTGCTCTACCCGTATCAGATGGTCAAGGACCTGCGTACGGGCGTGGAGACCAGCAACGTCGAGGCCGTTCTCGACGATGGCGATCTGGATCCGTTTGTGATCGGCTACCATCGCTGGGCAACCGGCAACGCCGATGCGGAAGGCTCGGACGCCTAGGCACATGGTTGGCTCCGGGTCGATGCAAACACTTCGCAGGGGTGGTATTTGCTCGATGAATCGGTAGAATCGAATACAGCAAGAAGTTCAAAGCGCACTCGTTTGGGTGCGCTTTTTTGAGGGAGGTAGCATGGCATATCGTCTGGACATCAAGCGCATTCTTTCGCTGAACTTCTTTCACGATCTGCCCAAGATTATGCTGGGCTGCGCTCTGGCCGCTATCGCGACGGACCTGTTTTTGATCCCCAATGGCCTTGCCGCCGGCGGCGTTACGGGTCTCGCCACGATTATTCAGGCGGTCGGCGCCTCGTATGGCATATCGCTTCCCGTCGGTATCCAGACCATCGTGATGAATGCCTTGCTGCTGCTGGTCGTTATGCGCGAGGGTGGCATGTTCTACGTGGTCCAGACGGCGACGGGCTTTGTGCTGCTGGGCTTCTTCACCGACCTGTTTGCTCCGTTTGTGGCGCCGCTGGCACATGCCGACCTGATGCTGCCCGCTATGTGGGGAGGCATTATCACGGGCATCGGCTACGGCATTGTGCTGCGCGCCGGTGCCAACACCGGCGGCTCCGACACGATCGGCCAGATCATCTCGCGCAATACGTCCCTACCGGTGGGCTCCACCGTCATGGCGATCGACGTTGCCGTATGCGCGCTTTCGGCCCCGGTCTTCTCGGTCGAAAACGCGCTGTATGCAGGCCTTTCAATGGTCATTAGCGGCTACGTGATCGATGCCGTGGTCGACGGCGGTAACAGGCGCCGTATGGTACTCATCATCTCGGACAAGTTTCCCGATATCGCGGCCGACATCATGTATGGCCTGGGTCGCGGCTGCACCAAGTTTAAGGCGACCGGCATGTACTCGGGTGCCGAGAAGCCGGTGATCATGGTAATCGTGAGTCGTCGCGAGCTCAACACGCTCAAAACCATTGTGCGTGAGCGCGACCCGCGTGCTATTGTGACGGTCGCCGACGTTACGGAGACCTTCGGTGAGGGCTTCAAGGACATTAACGCGTAGGGCCGACTGCGTTCCATCCAAAAGACGTTCACATTGGTAAACCGTTTCATCAGCGGTTCTGCCTGCTAAATTGCTCAAATAATGATAAATACTCTGGTAAAGCTTCCAGTTTCCAGCATAATGAATGGCGTACGTGCATCGCGGCTGGGTTGGGACGACCTTCTGTGCCGTGCGCATCTTGTCTAAAGAGGATGAAAGGAAGGCACAATGAGCGACGAAGAGCTCAAAAAGGTTGCCAACGAGGTAAGGAAGGGCATCGTCACCGGCGTGCACGCTGCCAAGTCCGGCCATCCGGGCGGTTCGCTCGGCGCTGCCGACATCATGACCTATCTGTACTTTGAGGAAATGAACGTCGACCCGGCCGATCCCCGCAAGGCCGACCGCGATCGTTTTGTGCTTTCCAAGGGCCACTGCGCGCCTGGTCTGTACGCCGTGCTCGCCGAGCGCGGGTTCTTTCCCAAGGAGAATCTCGAGACGCTGCGCCACATCGGCAGCCACCTGCAGGGTCATCCCAACATGAACGACACCCCGGGCGTCGATATGTCCACCGGCTCGCTGGGCCAGGGCATCTCCGCCGCCGTGGGCATGGCGGTTGCCGCCAAGCACTGGGGCGATTCTTATCGCACCTACGCCCTGCTGGGCGATGGCGAGAGCGAGGAGGGCCAGGTCTGGGAGGCCGCCATGTTCGCCGGCAACCAGCAGCTCGATAACCTCTGTGTGATTGTCGACCACAACGGCTTGCAGATCGACGGCCCCGTCGAGGAGGTCAACGACCCCATGCCGCTCGCCGACAAGTTCCGCGCCTTTAAGTTCCATGTGGTGGAGCTCGCCGACGGCAACGACTTCGATCAGATCCGCGCCGCCTTTGCCGAGGCTCGCGCCACCAAGGGTCAGCCGACCGCCATTATCGCCGAGACCACGAAGGGCAAGGGCGTCTCCTTTATGGAGAACCAGGTTGGCTGGCACGGCAAGGCCCCCAACGATGAACAGTTTGAGCAGGCCATGGCAGAGCTCACGGCCGCCGGAGAGGAGCTCTAGGATGGCAGACGTCAAGAAAATCGCCACGCGCGTAAGCTACGGCGAGGCCCTCGTCGAGCTCGCCAACGAGCACGATGACTTTGTGGTCCTCGACGCCGACCTGGCCGCCGCCACGCAGACCGGCAAGTTTAAGGCCGCCTGCCCCGACCGCTTCTTCGATGTGGGCATCGCCGAGAGCAACCTGATGGGTGTTGCCGCCGGTATCGCAACCACCGGCCGCGTCGCCTTCGCGAGCAGCTTTGCCATGTTTGCCGCCGGCCGCGCCTTTGAGCAGGTCCGCAACTCCATCGGCTATCCGCACCTTAACGTTAAGATCGGTGCCACGCACGCCGGTATCTCGGTGGGCGAGGATGGCGCCACGCACCAGTGCTGCGAGGATATCGCCCTCATGCGCGTCATCCCCGGCATGACCGTGATCGTTCCTGCCGACGACGTCGAGGCCCGCGCCGTGACGCGCGCCGCCTACGAGTGCGACGGTCCGGTGTACATGCGCTTCGCTCGTTTGGCCTCGCCGGTTATCAACGACCCCGAGACCTACAAGTTCGAGTTGGGTAAGGGCATCGTTATGCGCGAGGGCGCCGACGTTACCATCATTGCCTGCGGTCTGATGGTCGGCGAGGCCCTCGAGGCCGCCGAGCAGCTCGCTGCCGAGGGTATTGACGCCGAGGTCATCAACATGCACACCATCAAGCCCATCGATGCAGACCTGATCGTCAAGAGCGCCACCAAGACCGGTCACGTCGTGACCGTCGAGGAGCACTCTGTGATCGGTGGCCTGGGCAGCGCCGTCGCCGACGTCCTGTGCGAGCAGTGCCCGACGCCGCTCAAGAAGATCGGTGTCAACGACACCTTCGGCGAGTCCGGCCCGGGTGCCGAGCTCCTGCACAAGTACGGCCTGGACGCCGCCAACATCGTGGCGACCACCAAGGAGTTCTTGGCATAAGGCAAGTCGGATTTCATGGACTGCTTCGTCAGAACTATAAAACTGTTTCGCCAGTACTATGGAAACCCGGCAGGGGCGCTCTCTTGGAGAGCGCCCCTGTTTCAGTTGCGGTGAAATAAGGACTGTTTTGCCAGCTTAAAGGCTCAACAGTCCCTATTTCACCGCAACTCATGAAGACGCCCCTCAAGCACGGTCCCATCAGGGAAAAGGGCATATATCGGCAAAGTGCAATTCAGACCCTTCCAACTTTGTATATGCAGCACCCCAAGATAAACGCGGCGGCCCCTTAGTAGCCGCAGGCCGCGTACAGGGTTACCTCCCGAATCTTTCCGCAGGACGGAGGAGCCCCCGCAGCGCGAAGCGCGCAGCGGGGGCTCCGACATGTCCGAGGACGATTTGGGAGGTAACCCTGTACGCGGCCGGAGGGACCAGGCCCCGCCATGCTTCTTATGTGCAGTAAAGCTAATACTGCTAAAATACAAAGCGCTCATGTAGTTTAAACGCACGACGATAAGGAGCACCAGTGGGTAACCACTTCCGTACCTCCGGTGCGGGCGATGATGCCCCCAAGACGCAGGCAGGCGTCCAGGGCAGTCGTTTCGCCACTCCGGATTCAGAGGGCCAGCCTGTTGCTCAGGCCCCCGCTCAGCCGGCAGATCAGGCACAGCCGGCATCCGATCCCTTTGCCTACAATCCAACCAGCGATGTCGCGCTTTCCGGCACGGCGGGTTTTGAGCCCGTTCAGGCCGTGACCGCTCGCGTGGAGCAGCCTCAGGCTGGCACCGCCACGCCGCAGCCTACCATGGCCGGCATTCCCGACCCCTTGGCCGCTGCGACGCCGGCTCCTCAGCCTGCACAGTCCGGTCTCTTTGCCGCTATTCCCGACCCCACGCAGCCTGCTGCCCCGGTGGTCGAGAGCGATCAGGCCGCCGAGGTCGCAAGCCTCGATAACGCGCTCAACAATCCCGATTTTACGTCGGTGTTTGCGCCCATCGATCCGCAGGCCAGCCGCAAGAAGATGGCCAAGCAGGCCGGTGTCGAGCCCGTCATCCTTATGGAGCATGTCACCAAGATCTATCCGGCACAGCCCAACAAGCCTGCACTCGACGACATCAACATCGAGATCTATCCGGGTGAGTTCGTCTTCTTGGTCGGTCACTCCGGCTCGGGTAAGACCACGCTGCTGTCGACGCTCAACCGCGACGTCAAGCCGACGAGCGGCCGCATCTTGGTTGCCGGTCAGGACCTCATGAAGATCAAGAACCGCAAGGTTCCGTTCCTGCGCCGCCAGATTGGCGCCGTGTTCCAGGACTTTAAGCTTCTGCCGCAAAAAACCGCCTACGAAAACGTGGCGTTTGCCCTGCAGTGCATCGGCAAGCCCAAGGGCGTCATTCGCAGCCAGGTGCCCGAGGTGCTGCGTCTGGTCGGCCTGGCCGATCAGATGGACTCGCTGCCCGACCAGCTTTCCGGTGGCGAGCAGCAGCGCGTTGCCGTCGCCCGCGCTATGGTCAACCGTCCGCCGCTGCTGATCTGCGACGAGCCGACGGGCAACCTCGACCCGGCGATCTCGCTGGGCATCATGAAGCTGCTCGAGCGTATTAACCGCACCGGCACCACCGTGATCGTCGCCACGCACGACCGCGAGATGGTCGATAGCATGCACCGTCGCGTGATCGCCCTCGAGGGCGGCCACGTTATTCGCGACCAGGAGAGGGGAGGTTACGGCAACTATGGCACCAACTAACGTGGGCTACTCCTTCAAAGAGGCAATCAGCCACTTCTTCCGTAACTGGACTACCTCGCTCGGCGCCGTCATCACGATCTTCCTTTCGCTGTTTATCATCGGCCTGTTCATCATGGGCTCCGCGATGCTGAACTCCGTGATCGGTACCGTCGAGGATCAGGTTGTCATCAACGCGTTCATTAGCGATGACGCTGATCAGGCCGATGTTCAGGCTTTTGAGGCCGAACTTAAGACGTGGAATAACGTCAAGTCCGTGACCTATAAGGACAAGGACGACGCGCTGGCCGAGTATACGAGCAAGATGTCGGGCAACGCCGACGCCACCATGAGCGCGCTCGATGGCCAGAACCCGCTGCCGGCTTCCTTTGCTATTGAGATGGACGATCCGTCCAAGGTCGAGAGCACGGCAGAGAAGCTCAAGAAGGATGACGATTTCCAGAAGATCGCGGATGACGGCGACGTCAACGCGAGCGTGCTGTACGGCCAGGAGGAAGTGAGCCGCCTGTTCCAGGTGACCAACTACATCCGCATTGCCGCCGTGGTGCTCGTTGGCCTTCTGACCTTTATCGCATTCATCTTCATCAACAACACGATTCGCCTGTCCATCACGGCGCGTCGTCGTGAGATTGCGATTATGCGTCTGGTCGGCGCCAGCAACGGCTTCATTCGCGGCCCGTTTATCACCGAGGGCGTACTGCAGGCCATTTTGGGCTCGCTGCTTTCCATCGGCGTTCTGGAGCTGCTGCGCAATCTGATGATTCCGCGTCTGCAGGAGAGCATCGGCTGGATGTCGTTTGCCCTGCCGACGCAGTACTACCTGGTGACCTATGCTGCGCTGATTCTGGTCGGCGTGATTATCGGTCTCTTTGGTTCTGCCATTGCCATGCGCCGCTACCTGCGCGTGTAGGCATGCCTGGAATTCATCCCTTCCAACGGGTCGTCTCTTATGGGGCGGCCCGTTTTTTGTCCCCTAGGGATGATTTGGGTAGACTCTTGGGATGTAAACGGCGATCGATAGTTAGGAGGCGCCATGGGGCGCAATAACAAGCATAAGCGTGGAGCTCGCAATAAACGCGGGCCGGTGCGCAGCGAACGCCGTCCGAGCCTGACCGGGCGCGTGCAGCTCCATGAGCACAGTGCCTATGTCATAACCGAGAATGGCGACTACAAGGTCATGGGCCGTGGCAAGCGCGAGATTATGGATGGCGATACCGTTGCCGTGAGCATTAAGAACAGCCCGCACGGTGAGCGGCGCGCCGTGATCGAAGGCGTGGTTGAGCGCGCAGCCATAAGCGTAGTGGGTACGTACCAGACCGCCGGTCCGCTCGGTGTGATCGAGTCGCTCGATTCGCGTCTGAAGGCCGACTTCTTCATTCTGCCCGAGGATACCTCGGCGGATCGCCTGGGTGTCCACCCGGGTGATGCTGTTGTCGCGCGCATTTTGACCTACCCGACGCGCCTGGAATCGGGCACCGTGACGATCGAGCGCCGCATTGGCGGAGATGACGCGCCCGATTTGGGCGTTCAATATGTGATGGCGCGTTACGGCTATACCGATAGCTATCCCGAGGCCGCGCTGGACGAGGCCGAGGGGCTTTCGCTCGATGTGTCCGCGGCGCTTAAGGACCCGCTCCGTCGCGATCTGCGCGACCGCTTTGTCATCACGATCGACCCGGTCGACGCGCGCGACTTTGACGATGCCATTTCGTTGGAGCGCACGCCCGAGGGTGGCTACAAGCTGGGTGTGCATATCGCCGACGTTTCACACTATGTGGCTTGGGACGGGCATATCGATCTTGAGGCTCGCCATCGTACGACATCGGTGTATCTGGCCGATCGCGTGCTTCCCATGCTGCCCGAACGCCTGTCCTGTGACCTGTGCTCGCTTCGCCCTGACGAGGACCGTCTTGCGTTTACCGTCGATATCGAGCTCGATGAGCAGGGTCGCGTGCGGCATTACGATCCGTACCCCAGCGTGATTCGCTCGCGTGTGCGTATGGACTATGACGGCGCCGAGGCGCTGCTGGTGCGTGCCGGTGCGGTTGAGTATTCGGTGCTGGAGGGTGCGGCCGAGGATGTTGCGGCTGCCGAGGCCTCGCGCGAGGAAGCGCTTGAGCGCGGTCTTGCGTGCGAGGAGACTGCCCGCGGCTACAACATCGACCTCGGCGATTTCCTTGTCGCCGCTAACGAACTCGCCGAACTTCGCCGTCGTATTCGTCGCGCCCGCGGCTCAGTCGATTTTGACACGGCCGAGATTCGCGCTCTATTGGATGAGGACGGAGTGCCCGTGCAGATTGTGGCGCGTGAGCGTTCGTGTGCCACGTCGCTTATCGAGGAAGCCATGCTGCTCGCCAACGAGTGCGTTGCAGAGTGGCTGGCAGACCGTGATATCGAGGCCTGCTATCGCGTGCATGAGGATCCGAGCCCCGATAGCCTGCACGGTGCTGCCGTTGCGTTGGCGCAGCTAGGCATCATCGACGATCGCCGTGCTGCCGGTATTGCCCTGGGGAGCCCCGATGAGCTGCAGGCTGCAGTTGATGCTGCCGCCGGTTCGGCCAACGCACCGCTCGTTAACACGCTGCTTCTGCGCAGCATGCAGCGCGCGCTGTACAAGCCGCGCAACGAGGGCCACTTTGCGCTCGCCGCGCCGTGCTACTGTCACTTTACGAGTCCCATCCGTCGCTACCCCGATCTGGTGGTGCACCGCGTGCTCAAACTGCAGTTGGCCTATGAGCAGCTCGGCGGCAAGGACGCCTTGGTCCGTACGCCGTGGCTGATCGGCAAGGGGCGCGAGTCGCTGCCGCGCATTCTGCCGCAGATCTGCCGCGCATGTAGCGATGCCGAGCGCGCGGCAGATGCCGCCAGCCATGCGACGCAAAAGATCAAGATTGCCCAGTACTATGAGGATCGCCTGGGCGAGCGCTATGCCGGAACCGTCTCGTGGGTTAGCAGCATGGGCCTCTTTGTGCGCTTGGACCTGACTCAGGTCGAAGGCTTGGTTTCGATTAAGAGCCTGGGCAACGAGTGGTTCGAGTTCGACGAGGACGCGCTTACTCTGACGGGCGCCGACACAGGCACCCGTTACGAGCTGGGGCAGCGCGTGATTATCGAGGTCTCACGTGTCAATACCACGCGTGGGCACTTGGACTTCAAGCTTATCCATTAGCCAAATCCCGACTCATGGTGGAGGAGCGGAGGGCGGCCTTTCGGGACCGCCCTCCGCATTTGAATTGTGGCCACCTTACCGTCTGCCTGGCTGCCCGCTTGCCTGCTATTTGGGAGGTAAAACCTACCAAAATAAACCTGTCCCTTTTTGGCAGGTTTACAAGAAAGCGGGGATGAGATGGCGACGGTGTACGGTTATGCGCGGGTGAGTTCGCGCGATCAAAATCTTAATCGGCAGCTGGATGCGCTGGGCGCCTATGGTGTGGGCTCGGCGAATATTTATGCCGACCATGCGAGCGGCAAGGACTTCGATCGGCCGCATTATCGCGAGCTGCTACACGTCCTGGGAGACGGGGACGTGCTGGTGGTGCTTTCTATCGACCGACTTGGCCGTAATTACTCCGAGATTCTTGAGGAATGGCGACGCATTACCAAGGAGCTCGGGGTTGCCATTGTGGTGTTGGACATGCCATTGCTTGACACGCGCGCCAGGGCCAGCGGCGCGCCGGATGTGACCAACGCCCTGATTGCCGATATTGTGCTGCAACTGCTGAGCTACGTGGCGCAGGTGGAGCGCGAGAATATCCATCGGCGCCAGGCGGAGGGAATTGCAGCGGCGCGGGCGCGAGGGGTCCGTTTCGGTCGACCTCGCAAGCCGTGCCCTCCTCAGTTTGAGCTGGTGCGCGATAGCTATGAGGCGGGCGATAATACCCGCAGCCAGGCAGCAAAGTGCCTGGGCGTGTGCGTGGGGACGTTCGATCGCTGGATGCGCGAGGCGGGGTAGGGGTTTGCGTCGCTTTGTCGCTTCCTGTTGCGATTCAAATTTTGATACGGTGACGATGCCATTTGGGGCTACACTCGCTGATATTCAAAAAAGGAGGTTGGCCCTTGGCTCGCGTAAAACAAATAATCGGATGGACCGCGATCGCTCTGTTCGCCGCAACGCTGGCGGGCATCTGGGTGCTGACGGAGCAAAACGCAGTGCAGACGTCGTTGCTGAGCGAGTCCACCACGCGCGTGGTGGAGGGTCAGGCTGCGAGCGTTCAGGCTGTCGATGCCACGGGTGAAGCTCAGGCGGAGAACGGAATGACTGGGGGCACCGATTCGGCTGCCTCGAATGTCCGGTCTGGCCGACTTGCTTCCATTCGCATGTGGGTAGGCACAAACGTCCGTCGCGTTGCCCATACCGTAGAGTTTTTCTTCGTCGGATTGTTCGCCTCCGTGGTCGTGGTTTGCTTTTCCAGGTGTCCGTGGAGCGTATGCTCCCGTTGCGTGCCCGTATTGCTCTTTTGCGCCGCCTGCTCCGTTGGCGATCAGGTACATAAGATCTTTGTTCCCGGCAGGCATTTCGACGTTATCGATTTAGGATTCGATGCTGCGGGCTATGTCACCGCCATGCTGTTGGTATTGCTGGCGGCGGCGTTAGTGCGCCATGCGACTCGGCCGATCGGCGCCCATGCGAGGCGCTAGCCTTAAGACGAGACATCGCGACTGCCTATGCTTCGACATTGACTACAATAACGGCTGCAATCGCGAGTGGTCGTCGATGTGCGGTTTTCCAGACACCTGTTTTCTCTAAGAAAGGAAATCCCATGGCGGTATTGTTTGTTGAATATCCCAAGTGCTCGACCTGTAAGAAGGCCAAGGCATGGCTGGACGAACATGGGGTAGAGTATATCGATCGCGATATCGTTTTGGACAATCCCACGGCTGATGAGCTTGCGACCTGGATTGCTCGTTCGGGGCTGCCGGTGCGGCGCTTCTTTAATTCGTCGGGCATGAAATATCGAGAACTGGGCCTGAAGGCGCGTCTGGATGCGGGCATGACGGATCAGGAGTGCTACGAGCTGCTGGCGACCGACGGCATGCTGGTCAAGCGTCCGCTGCTGGTGGGCGACGACTTTGCGATTCCTGGGTTTAAGGAAGCGACCTGGACCGAGGTGCTGCTGTAGTGGTTGCGGAAAGTGCGTCCCGTTTTGAGCTCGGATTCCGGGACGCAGTTTCCGGTTGAAGGGGCTAGCGGAAATCGTATCCCAGTTTGAGCGCGAAATCTGGGATACGGTTTCCGTTTGGGGCCTCTAGGGGAAAGCGCGTCCCGTTCTGGACGTAAATTCCGGGATGAGCTTTCCGGTTGGCGGGCATGCGCACTATCCCGGCTGGCGGGCATATGCGCTAATCCTCAAGCCGCGCCCATTCGTGCGGATCGTAGACCTTTACGTGCTTGTTGGGCTTGCCGCTCCAGTACTCCTCGTCCATAAAGGGCAGATATGCCTGAACGCCGGGGCAGATAAAGGGAATCCGCTGCTGTTGCAGTCGCTCGCGCTGGCGCTGCTCCAGATGCGCCTCGGATATGACGGTCGGCATGCCGGACAGCTCGACGAGGCTTGCCTGGATTCGCTTAAGGTCGGGGAGTCCCGCGTGCCATGACATCCGCATGATCAAAAAGGATGCACGGCGGTATTTTGCCTGCACCACAGTAATGGCGGGGCGTAACGTGGGGTGAATTTTGTCCCGTTCGGGCCAAAGGTCGGCAGTGATCTCGAGGCCCAGGGTCTCCCATAGGTAATCAAGCTCTTCGTCCATGGCGCCTCGATATCTACGCGATCATTGATACTTCGATTGTGTTGCCTGGTGCTATCGTTTTCGCGGTAGAATCTGCCAACGGTTGACGGCTACCGCTCGCGGCGTTTTGCCCTTCGTGTACAGCGGTCGGCTTCACAGGTCCTTCACGGGTTGGACTAAATTAGGCCAATTTGACTGAATTTCAAAAAAGTCAAAATTGGGGCTTGCGTCACGGCGAGACTTCCCGTATATTTCTTTCTTGCGCAAAGGCACAGCCGAGCGCAGCGATGCAGTCATTGGGATGTCGTCTAATGGCAGGACAGCGGATTCTGGTTCCGTCAATGGGGGTTCGACTCCCTCCATCCCAGCCATTGCATTTGCTACATATGGCCCGTTCGTCTAGCGGTTTAGGACGCCGCCCTCTCAAGGCGGAGATCACCAGTTCGAATCTGGTACGGGCTACCAAAATTGAACGCCCGGGCCTCGTAAGAGACCCGGGTTTTGTGTATTGACCGTATATACGGCGCCTGCCGTGTTTCGCTCAGATCGAGGAGTAGCCATGGATCTGCCCATCAGCTTGCAAGACATCACGTATGCCGAGAACTATCTGGCGCAGGGCGACCTGGCTACGGCGACGCCGCTGCTGGAGCGTCTGGTGGAGCTCGCCGAGGAGTATATCGACGCTGAGTGCAAGACGGAGGAGAAGCGCCAATACTTTAGCTTCGATAGCAAGTTTGAGCGCTTGGCCTATCGCCGCGTGGAGAAGGATCCGCGCGAGCTCGTGCAGGTCGAGGTGCCGTTTGACCGCCTGTACTCTGACATGGCGTTTGCCTACATTCGCCAGCAGGATTATGTGAGCGCTCGTAATGCCCTGATGCAGGCTGTGCGTTGGGACCCCATGAACTGCAACTATCGCTTGGATTTGGCCGAGCTGTTCCGCGCACTCGAGGACAAGCAGGAATGGGCATCGCTCTCGTTCTCGGTGCTGGAGCGTGCAAGCGATGGCAAGTGCGCCGCCCGCGCTTACGCCAATCTAGGTCAGTACTTCTTGGAGCCCGAGACCGAGAACGTTTCGGCTGCCGTGGGCTGCGCGCGTCTGGCGCTGCGCCTGGCGCCCAACGATGCGCATACGACGCGCCTGCTCAACAAGATCCATACCACCTATCCGGATGCCGCTGATGAGAGCGACGACCACGTGATGGGTGAACTGGCCCTGCAAGGCGTGCCGACCTCGCCTTCGGCCGAGATTGCCATCTGCCTGATTATGTGCGCGACCGATGCTGCAAGCGACGGCGACAAGCAGGAGGCGACGCGCCTGACGGTGCGTGCTCGCGACTTGGTGGGCGAGGAGGCCTGCGCGGCGATTATTAAACTGGTGCGCGAGAGCGATGCCGAGCTCAATGCCGAGCGCAAGGCAAAGCGCGAAGCTACGGGCAAGGGTTCCGATGGCGCCAAGGAGGCCGGCGATGCCCAGTAAGCGCGAGCGCAAACTCATTTCCAAGAATCGCTCGGCACATCACGAGTACTTTATCGATGAGACGTTTGAGTGCGGTATTGAGCTGAGCGGCACCGAGGTCAAGTCGATTCGCGAGCGCGCCTGTCAGATCACTGACACTTTTGCGCTGATTCGTGGCGGCGAGTGCTGGCTCGTCGGACTGCATATCCATCCTTATAGCCATGGTGGCGTGTGGAATCGCGATCCCGACCGTCGGCGTCGTCTGCTGCTGCACCGCAAGGAGATTGACTTTCTTGACGGCAAACTTCGCAACCGTGGTTATGCGCTGGTTCCGTTGGAGCTCTACTTTAATACGGACGGCCGCGTAAAGCTGCTGCTGGGTCTGGGTCGCGGCAAGAAGCTCTACGACAAGCGCGAGGACATGGCCAAGCGTGATGTCCAACGCGAGATTGACCGCGCCCTTAAGGAACGCAACCGCTAGGCACTCTGTATAAGTTGCGGTGGAATACGGACTGTTTTGCCTGTTTGAGGGGCTATTCAGTCCCTATTTCACCGCAACTGCGGGCGTCTCATCTTTCTTACTGTTCTGACACATATGTCTTAAAGGCGGCGTCCGTTATGGGTGCCGCCTTTTTTGTGGGTACATACATTCATGAGGTTCCAACCCGAGCTAGGGGAGTGATCGTTATGGACAAAACTGCGTTCTTTACCATGCCGAGCGGTCTGTACGTGGTGAGCGCTGCGGCAGACGGGTTGCGCGCCGGCTGCGTCATCAACACTGCGGTGCAGGTGACGTCCATGCCGCCGCGTATTTCGGTTGCCGTGAACAAGGACAATGTCACCTCGGGCGTCATCGCATCGGCCAAAGCGTTCGCGCTGACCGTGATCGATCAGACTGCCGACATGCTCTACATCGGTAACTTTGGGTTCCGCACCAGCAGCGATTATGACAAGTTTGCCAAATACGAGACCCGCGAGACGGCTCTGGGCATGCCCTATGTGCCTGAGCACGCGGCGGCCTTGTTTAGCTGTCGTTTGATTGATACCGTGGACGTGGGCACGCACCTGCTCTTTATCGGCGAGGTGGAGGATGCCGAGCGCTTGAGCGGCGAGACCCCGCTGACCTATGACTACTATCACAAGGTCTTGAAGGGCAAGACGCCGCCCAAAGCCTCGTCGTATCAAGGCTAGAAATGTTCTAAAAATACTTGCATTATATTATTGAGAATATATACTAATAAGCAAGTACACCAGCAGTCACGTTCGAGAGGAGAACATCATGGCTGAGGAGAAGAAGACGTATAAGTTTGTGTGCACCGTTTGCGGCTACGAGGTTGAGGTCGACACGCCCGAGCTGCCCGAGGACTACGTATGCCCGGTCTGCGGCGTCGGCCCCGATGAGTTTGAGCTCGTCGAGGAGTAACTCGTAGACACACGGCGATTAGCCATACAGAGCTCTGTCCAAGGGTCCCGGCTGGATATTCCGGCCGGGACCCTTTTGATTTATCTGACGGTTTAAAACGGTCTCACGTTTTACAGATTGAGACGTTATATCTGGACAGTCACGCCATCTCAATTACATTCCCGTTAGCAGCACGATGTCGAGAATCGTCACGATGACGCCGATCCCTACGAGCAGCGCGTTGAGCGGGCGCGAGTTGGCGTATTTGCCCATGACGCGGCGTGAGCTGGTGAGCCGTATGAGCACAAAGACCGTAATCGGCAGCTGAAGAGACAGCAGCGCCTGACTCCAAATGAGACCCTCAAAAGGATTCGGGACGACCAAGCACGCCGCCACTGCGCCGGCGAAACAGGCCGCCACCCCGATCGAGGAATGTCGGTCGTGGATGTCGTATTCCTCGTCGAACATGCCCGCGGTGATGGTGCCTGCCGCCATGCCTGCCGTCACACTACTCGATATGCCCGCAAACAGCAGTGCCACCGCAAAGATAGTCGAGCTCGCCGGGCCCAAGATGGGGGAGAGCGTGTCCGCTGCGACGGCGAGGTCGTCTACGACAATGCCGTGCGCAAAGAAGGTCGTTGCGGCCAGGATGACCATGGCCGAGTTGATCGCCCAGCCCACGCCCATCGAAAAGAGCGTGTCGAAGAGCTCGTAGCGCAGACGCTCTTCGATAACCTGCTCGCCTTGGCCTTCGAAGTGCATGGATTGGATGACCTCGGAGTGTAGAAAGAGGTTGTGGGGCATAACGACCGCACCCAGGACACTCACGATAATCGCGGCCGAGCCGGTGGGCATACTGGGTGTGATCCAGCTTGCGGCGGCTTGCGGCCAGTTGACCTTGACTAGTGCAAGCTCGGCCAAGAACGAGAGTCCTACCACGCCGACGAAGGCGATGATCCATCGCTCGGCGCGCTTGTAGGAGCTCGTCATGAGCATCGCCATCGATACTGCCGCCACGATGACGCAGCCCGCGCGCACGGGCAGCCCAAAGAGCGTTTGAAGGGCAATCGCGCCACCCAGGACTTCGGCCATGGCGGTGGCGATGGTCGCGAGATAGGCACTGGCGAGCACCGTGCGTCCAACGAAGCGGGGGAGGTAACGTGTCGTGGCCTCGGCAAGACAGGCGCCCGTGGCGATACCCAGGTGCGCCGCATTGTGCTGCAGCACAATGAGCATAATCGTGGACAGTGTGACGATCCACAGCAGCGCGTAGCCAAACTGCGAGCCCGCGGCCATATTGGAGGCCCAGTTGCCCGGGTCAATAAAGCCGACGGTCACGAGCAGCCCGGGGCCGATGTGCCGCGCAATGTCTAGGCCTCCGTGACCACCGGTGCGTCGGGAGCCAAAGTGTTGTTTGAGATGGTTGAGCATGGTGAGCTCCTGCGTGCCGTTTGTTTGACGCCGCAAAGGATACCCGTTTTAGGCTCAAAAGTTAACCATGACTAACAAAATTATTGTATTTGAATAGGATGGTGAAAGGGAGTTGCCGAAATGTCTTGATCTGTAACAACTAGGGATGGAAATTGGGTCTAGGTGTTACAGATCAAGACAAGAAGAAATGGTCCTATGGAATATCTCGATCTGTAACAGTTAGCTGCAAAAACCGGCCCTTCATGTTACAGATTGAGACATTCGGAACCGTCTCTCGAAAACATCTCAATCTGTAACAGTTAGTCGTCGAAATTGGGTCTTACTGTTACAGATTGAGATGTTTGAAGCGGTGAGCTTGCAGGCCGAACCTGGGGGCCTTGTCGTCGTCCTTGAGGTCGGCGGTGTCCACTCGTAGGGCGTGCGTTACGCGATTGTTTCGAAACGGGCGGGAAACACAACGGGCCGGCGATGCTCCTAGTATGCCTATTCAACTGACTGTCTAATATCTAGGGGAGGATCGCGATGCAGGCAGATTCCGTTCAGCAGCAGGGCCTTTATCGCCTCGAATTCGACCACGATGCATGTGGCATCGGCGCGCTTGCCGATATCAACGGCGAGCGCCATCACCAGATTCTGGACGATGCGCTGTCCATTCTGGTCAACTTGGAGCACCGCGGCGGTACGGGACTCGAGAAGAATACCGGCGACGGCGCCGGCATCCTGTTTCAGGTCCCGCATCACTTTTTCCGCAAAGAGGCTCAAAAGTGCGGCCAGATTCTGCCGGCAGAGGGCGACTATGGTGTGGCCATGCTGTTCTTCCCGCAGGACGACAAGGGCGTAGAGGATGCCCGTCGCGTGTTTGAGGAGGGCTGCGCCGAGGCCGGCGTGCCGCTGCTCTTTTGGCGCGAGGTGCCCGTCGACCCGCACGACCTGGGTGAGACGGCCCGCGCCTGCATGCCTACCATCCTGCAGGCCTTTCTGGGCCGCCCCGACGACACGCCGGCCGGCGACGCATTCGAGCGCCGCCTGTACGTGTGCCGCCGCACCATCGAGAAGAAGGCCGACGCCGAGTTTGCCCTGCGCGACAAGATTTTCTACGTCTGCTCCATGAGCTCGCGCACCATCGTGTACAAAGGCATGCTTGTGGCCACGCAGATGCGCCGCTTCTTCATCGACCTCAACGACGCCGCCGTCAAAACGGCCGTGGCGCTCGTCCACTCGCGCTACTCCACCAACACCACACCCAGCTGGGAGCGCGCACATCCCAACCGCTTTATCATCCACAACGGCGAGATCAATACCCTCAAGGGCAACGTCAACTGGATTCGCGCCCGCGAACCCAACCTGTACAGCCCCGTGCTGCAGCACGATCTTGAGCGCGTGATGCCCATCATCAACCGCGAGGGCTCCGACTCCGCGATTCTGGACAACGTGCTCGAGTTCCTGGTCATGAACGGTCGTCCGCTCACGCGTGCCGCATCCATGCTGCTGCCCGAGCCGTGGGACCACAACGACAGCCTGAGTGAGGAGCGCCGCGCCTACGACGCTTACCAGTCCATGCTCATGGAGCCGTGGGATGGCCCGGCGGCCATCGCCTTTACCGACGGTCGCACGCTGGGTGCCGCCCTCGACCGCAACGGCTTGCGTCCCGCCCGCTACTATGTGACGCGCGACGGTCGCTTTATGCTGGCAAGCGAGGTGGGCACCATCGAGGTGAGCCCCGAGAACATCCTGACGAGCGGCTGTCTGGGACCGGGGCAGATGCTCGAGGTCGATTTTGCCCGCGGCCGCGTCATCTACAACGACGAGCTGCGCGCCCGTTACGCCAAGGAAAAGCCCTATCGCGACTGGATCGCCGAAGAGACGCTGACCGTCGACGCGCTCGACAAGCCCGTCGCGCCCACGCCCGCCGAGGATACCGAGGTGCCCGCCGCCGTGCGCATGGCCAAGCTCGGGTATCACTGGGATGATGTTGACGAAGTCGTGCGTCCCATGGCCCAGCAGGGCAAGGCGCCGCTCGCCTCGATGGGTATCGATGCGCCGCTGGCCTGCCTGTCCAAGAAGACGCGCTCGTTCTTCGACTACTTCTATCAGCTGTTTGCCCAGGTCACGAACCCGCCGATCGACGCCCTGCGCGAGCATATGGTCACCTCGACCACGCTCTACCTGGGCAACCACGGCAACCTGCTCGAGGACTCCCGTACGGCCTGCCAGCTGGTGCGTCTGGAGCGTCCGCTGCTGAGCGAGGAGGAGTTCGAGCGTATTTGCGCGATTGACCGTGTTGGCTTTAAGACCCGCCGGTTCCGTGCCGTGTACCGCCGCGACGCGGGTGAGGGCGCGCTGCAGGCTGCGCTCAAGCAGCTTGCCGAAGACGTCGAGGCTGCGGTTCGCGATGGCGTGAACATCGTGGTGCTGGGCGACCGTGCCGCTGCGGGCGAGGTACCCGTGCCGTCGCTGCTCGCCGTGGGCTGCGTGCACAACCACCTGATCCGTGCCGGTGTGCGCACCTTTGCCGATATCGTGGTGGAGTGCGGCGATGCCGTGTCTCCGCACGACTTTGCGGCGCTGGTGGGCTACTCCGCAAGCGGCATCTACCCGTACAACGCGCATGCGTGCATCCGCAATCTGGCGGCACGCGGCGACCTGGACGTGACGGCCGAGCAGGGCATCGCCAATTACAACAAGGCCGCGACGGCGGGCATCGTCTCCATCATGTCCAAGATGGGCATCTCCACGGTGCAGAGCTACCACTCCGCGCAAATCTTTGAGGCCGTTGGCTTTACGCCGGAGTTCGTCAACGCGTACTTCGCCGGCACGGTGAGCCGTGTGGGCGGTATGGGTGTCGAGGACGTTGAGCGCGAGCAAAACGAGCGTTACGACGCCGCGCTCGCTATCCTTAAGAGCCCGGCTCCCGATCAACTGCCCACGTTGGGCCTGACCAAGTGGCGCCCGCTCGGCGGCGAGGATCACCTCATCGATCCGCAGACTGTCTACTTGCTGCAGACCGCCTGCCGCGAGGACAGCTACGACACCTTTAAGGAGTACAGCGCCCGCCTGCACCGCACCGGCCGTGCCGTGCGCCTGCGCGACCTGCTGGACTTTGATGCCGGCGGCCGCACCCCGGTGGCACTCGACGAGGTCGAGCCCGCGCTCAACATCGTTCGCCGCTTTAACACCGGCGCCATGTCGTACGGTTCCATCAGCAAGGAAGCACACGAGTGCATGGCCATCGCCATGAACCGCCTGCACGGCCGTTCCAACTCGGGCGAGGGCGGCGAGGATCCGCGCCGCGAGACCCCGCTGGCTAACGGTGACTCCAAGAATTCCGCCATCAAGCAGGTGGCAAGCGCGCGCTTTGGCGTGACGAGCCGCTACCTGTGCAGCGCCTTTGAGATTCAGATCAAGATGGCCCAGGGCGCCAAGCCCGGCGAGGGCGGCCACCTGCCCGGCAAGAAGGTCTACCCTTGGATCGCCGAGGTCCGTCAGTCCACGCCCGGCATCGGCCTGATCTCGCCTCCGCCGCACCACGACATCTACTCCATCGAGGACCTGGCGGAGCTTATCTTCGATCTTAAGAACGCCAACCCCGGCGCACGCGTGTCGGTCAAGCTGGTCAGCGAGGCCGGCGTCGGCACCATCGCCACCGGTGTGGCCAAGGGTGCCGCCGACAAGATCTTGATCAGCGGCCACAACGGCGGCTCCGGTGCTGCGGCGCGCGATTCGATCTGGCACGCCGGTCTGCCGCTGGAGCTTGGCCTTGCCGAGGCCCAGCAGACGCTGCTGCAAAACGGCCTGCGCTCACGCGTGGTGCTCGAGGCCGATGGCAAGCTCATGGACGGCACCGACGTCGCCGTCGCCTGCCTGCTGGGTGCCGAGGAGTTTGGCTTTGCGACCATGCCGCTCATCTCCATGGGCTGCCTCATGCAGCGCGACTGCCAGCAGGATACCTGCCCGGCCGGCATCGCTACGCAAAACTGCCGCCTGCGTCGCGGCTTCCGCGGCAAGCCCGAGCACGTCGAGCGCTTTATGCTCTTTGTTGCCGAGCAGTTGCGCGAGGTCATGGCGAGCCTGGGCTTCCGCACCATCGATGAGATGGTCGGCCATCCCGAGTGCTTGCGCCAGATCGAGGTCCCGGACAACCGCAAGGCCAACCTGCTGGATCTGTCGCCCGTGCTGGCGAGCGCGACCTGTGAGTTTGGTGCCCACATCCCGGGTGCCGACGGCCGTCACTTCCTGCCCCAGATGGCTGCCGACAGCGAGCTTGACAAGACGCTCGACTCCACGTTGTTTGTGCCCTATACGGCCGATGCCCGTGCGCACCTGCGTCCGATTCGCTTTCGCGCCGACATCGCCAACGTCAACCGCTGCGTGGGCACCATCTTGGGCAACGCGGTGACCAAGGCGCATCCCGAGGGTCTGCCCGCCGGCTCCATCACCATCGATTGCGATGGTTCGGCCGGTCAGAGCTTTGGCGCTTTCCTGCCGCGCGGCATTACGCTCAACGTGTGCGGCGACGCCAACGACTACTTTGGCAAGGGCCTTTCGGGCGGCGAGGTATCGGTGCGCCCCAACCCGCATGCGACCTACAAGTTCGACGAGAACATCATCGTGGGCAACGTTGCGTTCTTTGGCGCCACGAGCGGTCGCGGCTTTATTAACGGCCTTGCCGGCCAGCGTTTCGCCGTGCGCAACTCCGGTGCCACGGTGGTGGTCGAAGGCTGCGGCAACCATGGCTGCGAGTACATGACGGGCGGTCTGGCGCTCATCCTGGGCGAGGTCGGACAGAACTTCGCCGCCGGTATGACTGGTGGCGTGGCTTATGTCTTTGACCAGTACGGCACGCTCGATGCCCGTGTGAACCACGCGAGCGTTGAGCTTAAAGCCCCGACGGCCGGCGAGCTGGCGCAGATTCGCGAGCTCATCCAGGAGCACGTGGACGCGACGCAGAGCCCGCGCGGCATTAAGCTGCTCTACAGCTTTGAGACGATGAGCAAGCACTTTGTGAAGGTCATTCCGACCGAGTACGAGCGCGTGCTGGCGATTGTCGCCGCCGCCGAGGCCGTCGGCAAGACGCATGCGCAGGCCGAGGAGCTGGCGTTTGACATTGTGACCGGTCGCGCAAGTGCCGCGGATGTCGCTCGCTTTGATGTCGCGGGCGGTGCGGCTGGCGCTGCGCCCGTGGCTGTCAGCCCTGTTGCTTCGACCAAGAAGGAGGCGTAAGTGCCATGGGTAAGCCCGGTGCTTTTCTTGATATCGATCGCGTGACCCACGAGCTGCGCCCCGTGGAGGAGCGCAGCCGCGATTTCGATCCGCTGTACGTGGAGCTCGACGACGACGCGCGCCGTGCCCAGGCGAGTCGCTGCATGATGTGCGGTGTGGCGTTTTGTCAGATGGGCGCGAGCTTTGGCAAGGCACGTCCGAGCGGCTGTCCGCTGCACAACCTGATTCCCGAGTGGAACGAGCTGGTGTACCGCGGCCGTTGGGACGAGGCTGCCGAGCGCCTGTCACTCACCTCGCCCATGCCCGAGTTCACGAGTCGCGTGTGCCCGGCGCTGTGCGAGGCCGCATGCAACCTGGGCTCGGTCGATGGCCAGCCCACGACGATCCATGACAACGAGCGCGCGATTAGCGACCATGAGTGGGCAAATGGCGGTCCGCACCGCTTTGAGCCGGCAGGGGAGGGTGCACCCACGGTTGCCGTGGTGGGCTCCGGTCCCGCTGGTCTGGTGGCAGCATGGGAGCTTGCGCGTCGTGGGGCCCGCGTGACTGTGTTTGAGCGCGACGACCGCCCGGGCGGTCTGCTCATGTACGGCATTCCCAACATGAAGCTCGAGAAGTCCGTGGTCGAGCGTCGCGTGGCGCTCATGCGCGAGCTGGGCATTGTGTTCGAGCTGGGTGCTGACGTTACGAACCTTGCGGTGGCGGCCAAGCTCAATGGCTTTGACGCCGTCGTGGTGGCTGCCGGTGCTCGCGCCCCGCGTGGGCTGGCTGCTGAGAATATTGACGCACCCGGCGTGGTGTATGCCGTGGACTACCTGACGGCCTCGACCGTCTCGGTGCTCGATGGCGGCGAGCCTGTCGTCGATGCACACGGCCTGGACGTCGTGGTCATTGGCGGCGGCGATACCGGTAACGACTGCGTGGGCACCGCGGTACGTCAGGGTGCGCGCAGCGTGCGCCAGTTTGAGTTCTTGCCGGCGGCGCCTGATGCGCGCGCGGCGAGCAACCCCTGGCCGCAGTGGCCAAACGTTAAGAAGACCGACTACGGCCAGCAGGAGGCCATCGCTGTCATGGGCGGCGAGATGCGCGCTTGGGGCGTGGATACGCTCGAGGTGCTGCTGGACAAGAAGGGCGCGGCAGCGGGCCTGCGCGTGGTCGATCTGGATTGGTCGGCCGGCAAGCCCGAGCGCATCGCGGGCTCCGAGCACGAGGTGCCGGCCCAGCTGGTGCTCATCGCCTGCGGCTTTACGGGCCCAGAGCACGGTGTGTTCGACGCCGTTGGCGTGCCCGTTGCCACTGCTGGTCGTCCGCTGCCGGTGATGGCCGCCGAGGGCTCGCATCTTGCGGCGCGTGTTGGCGGCGTCGCTGTGGATGCCGCGCCGGTGTATGTTGCCGGTGACGCTCGTAACGGCAGCTCGCTCGTGGTGAACGCTATGGCCGACGCCCTGGCCTGCGCTGCCGAAGTCGCCGACGCGCTGGAGCTGTAAGGCGGCTGTCCACAGCTGAATCGTCAAGGGCTGTCCCCGAATGCCGGCCCAAAAGGAACGTCCCCAAGTGCCGGCAGCTGGGGACGTTCCTTATGTGCCGGCATTCGGGGACACTCCTTGCGAGTTCGCAGGCGACTTTGTCATTTGCCGACGTGCAAGTGTTCATTCGTCGACGTTTGCGACTGTGCTACTCTGCTCTTTCTGTGGTGGTAGCGGGCGTTTGCCTCAAATGAGTGAACTGACTGTCTATATCTACCTGCGGTTTCTTTGCGGTGCGCTCATTCGGTCAAGTGTCCCGTCAAGTGTTTGGTCAGCATCTGGTTTGCAGCCGGAGGCCTATTTTGCCCGCGCTGGTCGTGGCTGCCCACCCTCCTCGTAAGCTCAAATTGAGGTTCATCAGTTTGAGGAGGATGCCGTGACTGACCACGTTTTAGACCGAGCGCAGCTGGCTGAAGCCGTCGGCAACGATATTGCCGACATGGCCCATTTTTGGATGCTGCGGAAGTTCCAGTTTTTGGAGCCGGCACGCGAACAGTTCGAGATCATTGTCGACCCGTGGCTCAGCTATTGCACCGAGCCTTCGCAAAACGAAATCATGGCCTACAACATGGCATTTACCGATTGGCTGCTCTTCGAGCGCCCCTATCGCCATGGCAAGACGCTGCTCGAGCTGTATGTTGACGAACCGCCGGCATCGCTTTCGCCTGTCTCGCTCAAGCGGCTCGAGCAGGTACGCGACACGCAGTATTTCTCGCGCTTTGGCATTTTGGACAAGGATCCTGCGAACGGCATGGTTGCGCTGAAGGATACGCGTGCCGACCGTCGCTTTGATGTCTACGACCCGCATATCGTGCAAAAGGAGCATTGGAGCGACGGCGCGATCGCGGTGCGCCTCGCCTGCATCGACGATGTCTGGCTGACGGCGGGACAGCTCTATCTGTATGACATCGCGCGCCTGAGTGACACGGCGGTCGATGGACCGGGTGCGGTGCATCCCGAGGATCTGCAGGACGGCTTTGACACCTCGTGCGTCAGCTTCTTTTTGCGCCTGGTCCGCGACATCATGGGCGCCCAGGGGCGGTACGTGAAGTCGCTCAACATCTACGAGCAGGAGTGGGAGTAGGGGATGTGACTGGCGTCGCCCTGCTGCCCTGACTTTGTCTCAATCTGTAACGTTTGGCGGCTGTTTGGGCCCGTAACTGTTACAGATTGAGACGGAAGGTTGGCGGCTGCCGAAAGATCTTGTTCTGTAACAACTAGAGGCTCAAAGACTGTCTTCCTGTTACAGATCAAGACATTTGTCAGCGGAGGCAACGGTGACGATGGTCCATTTGTCTGACGTGGTGGTGATGAAAGTGCCTAATACCGTTCTCAAACACAAACATGCGACTCGCAACACGTTGGCGCGGAATAGGATGCTCGCGCGGCTCGCGGAGACGGCCAAGCAAGGTGCGCTGCTCGCAACGCATGACAATACCGAGCTCATGTGGCTGCGACGCCATGTTGGAACCGACGATATCGCGGAGCCCGAGCCGTACCTGTTCTGTTTTCAGCATGATTGGGATGCATTGACGCCGGCGGAGCGAGCGCTGAGGACTATCAAAGGGCTTGCGAAATTTCATCCCGATTGGGCGTTTTGGGGATATGACGCCGCGCTGATATGGGGTCTGGAGGTGCCGAATGATCTGCTCGGGCCGCGTTTCCTTGTTAAGACTTGCTGTTCGGTGACGTTGAGCGGCGGGTGCAGGTTGTTGCGTCCGCAGATTGCGGGCGCGCTCGAGCGCGTCGACGGCGTGCGGGTGACGTCGTTTTGGCGCACGGCGGAGGATTGCTTGCTGCGTGCGCCGTTCTCCTACGGGTTGGCGATTGCCGATTCTGCACTGCGGGTGAAAGACGTATCACGTGGGGATTTGTGCGAGCGCCTCCGCGCCGATTGCGAGGGCAGGCGAGGGTATCGCAGGGCACAGGCGATTGCGTCGTATGCGGACGGGCTGTCCGAAAACGGCGGCGAGTCTCGGTTCCGAGCGTTCTTTATTGCGTACGGCTTTCCGGTTCCGGAGCTGCAGGTGGAGTTTCGCGACCCGCTCGATCCGAGCCAGGTGTTTCGCGTCGACTTTTTTTGGCGGCTCGAGGAGGGAACGTGCGTGATTGGCGAGCTGGACGGTAAGGGGAAGTACACCCTGCAGAGCGGCGAGGCCCGGGAGCCGGTCGACCCATTCGTGGCAGAGCGTCAGCGGGAATCTCATCTGACAATGCTCGGGCACAAGGTGCTTCGGTTTACGTTTGATGAGCTCAAGAATCCGGGGAAGCTGGTTGAGAAGATGAGGCTGGCGGGTATTCCGCGACGGCCCGATTTGGCTGAGGAGTGGAGACGTCGGTGGTATGGGCGCTGAGAGGTTTTGTCTTGATCTGTAACGTTTAGAAGTTGTTTGAGTTCGTAATTGTTACAGATCGAGACAAACCGGTGAAACGTCGACCGAATGTCTCGATCTGTAACATCAAGGGGCCCAACAACCCTGTATCTGTTACAGATCGAGATATTTCCCTGGTGTCGCTGGGGTGGGACTGCAGCATATTCCGTCTCCCACATCCCCTCTTCCCTCCGTTAACCGATGCGTCTGCAGCAATCCAGCGGGACTAGGTGATAATGGACAAATGTTCAAGTTAATTGTGAGGGAGGAGCTCGATATGGCGTCTGCCGATCGTTCCACGTTGTTCATCAATGCGACCGTCCTGGATGGTTCGGAACATATGGAGCCGCAGCCCGACATGGCCGTGGCCGTTGAGCGCGGTCTCATCACGTGGATGGGGCCGAGTGCTGTGGCGCAGGCGCCTGCAGGTGCCGAGGTCATCGACCTGGCAGGGGCGTATCTCATGCCGGGTCTCATCAATATGCATGTGCATCTGTGCGGTTCGGGTAAGCCGGTTTCGGCGGGCGATGCGGGCGCGCTGATGAAAAAGCTCGATAATCCAGTGGGGCGCGCCATCGTGCGCCATATCCTCAAGGGCAGCGCCCAGCAGCAGCTGGCAAGCGGCGTGACCACGGTGCGCGGTGCGGGCGACCCGCTGCTTGCCGATCTGGCCGTGCGCGATGCTATCGATGCCGGCAAGTATCAAGGTCCTCGCCTGGTGGCGCCGGGAACGGGCGTCACGGTGCCGGGCGGCCATGGTGCGGGCTTGTTCGCCCAGGTGGCCAACAGTCCCGCCGAGGCAGCCGAACAGGTGCGCGACCTGTATGCGCGTGGTGCCGACGTCATTAAGCTGTTCGTGACGGGCGGCGTGTTCGACGCTACCGAGGTGGGCGAGCCGGGCGTGCTGCGCATGCCGGTCGAGGTTGCCGCGGCGGCGTGCAAGGCTGCGCACGAGGTGAGTCTGCCGGTTATGGCCCATGTCGAGAGTACCGAGGGCGTGAAGGCCGCGCTTGAGGCCGGCGTTGACACGATTGAGCACGGCGCTCCGTTGACGCCCGAGATTCTGGAGCTGTACCGTGGCGCCGCGGGCACGCAACTCGAGGGGCGTGCGCCCAGTGTTACCTGCACTATCAGCCCGGCGCTGCCGTTTGTATTGCTCGACCCGAAAAAGACCCATTCGACCGATACGCAAAAGAAGAACGGCGATATCGTGTGCTCGGGCATTATCGAGAGCGCCCGTGCCGCACTGGAAGCTGGCGTTAAGGTGGGCCTGGGTACGGACTCGAGCTGCCCGTTCGTGACGCAGTACGACATGTGGCGTGAGGTGGCCTATTTTGCCAAGTATGTCGGCGTGAGCAACGCCTTCGCACTGCATACGGCTACGCAAGTCAACGCCGAGCTGCTGGGGCTGGACGGCGAGACTGGCACGATCGAGTGCGGCAAGGCCGCCGATATCTTGGTGACGCGCGAGAACCCGCTCGATGACCTGTGCGCTCTGCGTGAGCCGATGCACGTGATGTGTCGCGGCGATCTGGTGTGCAAACTCAAGGTGAAGCGCATCCCCGAGGTGGATGCCGAGCTCGACGCGATTATGGCCATGCCAGCCGAAGCGCTGGCTGAGGAGCTGGCCCGCGACGGCGTAGCATAGGTGTGACAAAGGGACAGCTCCGTTGTCGCATACAAAAAGCCGAGGTCTCAGCGCGAGGCCTCGGCTTTTATTTGTCCTATGGTATGGCGGCTAGGAGCGCGTCTCCATCTTGGCGTGGCACTTGGGGCAGGTGACGCGGATCTTGCCCTTGCCCTTGGGGACGGAGAGCATCTGGCCGCAGTTGGGGCACTTGAGATAGGCCGTGGTCTTGCGGCCCTTCCACATCTTCTTGGCCGTGCGCTTGGCACGCTCAAAGTCTTCCTTACTGGTGCCGGCCGCGCGTGAGGTGCTGGCCGCTGCGGTTCCGCCGCCCAAGCTGGCGACGAATTTGCCCAGGCAGGGGACGTTTGCAGTCGCGGCGACAAAGGCCTCGTTCTCCTTGTGACGTGCGTCGATATTTTTGGACAGGCCGCGCAGCACGCCAATCACGATTACGGCGATGGCAATCCAGCTGAGCCACTGGATGCGGGCTATCGATCCGATCATCGCGATGACGATGCCGGCAAAACCCATCACGATGGTGAGTTCATCGGCACCATTGCGACCCTTCATAAAGTCATTCATGCAAATTGCCTTTCGTTCGATATGCTGCACGCCTTTATACCCGATTTAGAGCAAGGGGGACAGGTTAATCTGCACCAATGTGGTGCAAACATACCTGTCCCCGGAATACCAAGACGGTGCAAACGTACCTGTCCCCAATGCCCCAATTACTTGGAGAGTTTGTCGACGACGCGTTCGATTTCGGCGAGTTTGGCGGCTTTGAGGTCTTCGTCGCCCGATTCGATTGCCGAAGTCACGCAGCCCTCGATATGCGCCTTGAGCACGTCGGCGTTAATGCGCGCGAGGAGCGCCTGTGTGGCCATGAGCTGCGTGGAGATATCGACGCAGTAGCGGTCCTCCTCGACCATCCGCAGGATGCCGTCGATCTGACCGCGTGCCGTCTTGAGCATGCGGGTCACCGATTTATGGTCTGCCATCATGGCGGGTCCTCGTTTCTGGTCGATCTTCCGGATGTCCCCGTCAGTTGCGGTGAAATACGGACCGTTTAAAGGCCTAGGGCGGCACAACAGTCCGTATTTCACCGCAACTTCTGAGGATTCAGTAGGCAGCGACTGCTATGCGGCGGTCACAGACAGGGCGTGGAATTTCTCGCCCGCGGCCTCGACAGCGGCGGCGAGTTGCTCGGCGGTTACGGTGTCGGCGCACTCCACCTGGACGGTCTGAGTCTCGTGGTCGGCGTCGGCGTCGGTTACGCCCGCAACGTTGAGCAGCGCGGTCTCGACGGTGGCGTCGCAGTGGCCGCACATAAGGCCGGAAGTCTTAATTGTGAAACGCATGGGTATTCCTCTCTGTTGTGTCGGCTTTCCCAGGCACCCGACCTTGACCTTCAAACCGTCGCTCGCGTACCAAAGTACGCGTCGCTCCTCTTTCAGGTCAATCTCGGGCACTTGGAAAACCCGTTCTAAATGGACTTAATGGTGAGCCTATTTTGCCACTTTAGGCTTAAAGGATTTCAAACGCAGGGCATTGGACACGACGCACACGCTCGACAGGCTCATGGCCGCGGCGCCAAACATCGGCGAGAGTTGCCATCCGGTGAGCGGGAAGAACACGCCCGCCGCCAGCGGAATGCCGATGCCGTTGTAGAACAGTGCCCAGAACAGGTCCTGCTTGATGTTGCGGATCGTGGCGCGCGAAAGCTCGATGGCGCGGGCGACATCCATGAGGTCGCTGCGCATGAGTACCACGTCGGCGCCCTCCTTGGCGATGTCGGCGCCGGTACCGATGGCAAGGCCCACGTCGGCGCGCGCCAGGGCGGGGGAGTCGTTGATGCCGTCGCCCACCATGGCGACCTTGCCGCCCGCGTCCTGCAGCTCGCGCACATGGCGTTCCTTGTCGGCGGGGAGGACGTCGGCGATGACTTGCTCGCTGCTCAGTCCCACGCGGCGGGCGATTGCTTCGGCAGTGACGCGGTTGTCGCCGGTGAGCATGCGCACGTCGACGCCAAGCGAGCGCAATGCGGCGATGGCCCCGGCGCTCGTCTCCTTGACCTCGTCAGCCACGGCAATGGTGCCGGCAAGCTCGCCGTTCTTGGCAAAGAACAACGGCGTCTTGCCTTCGGCGGCAAATTGCTCGGCGAGCCCCTCGGGCACGGTAACGCCCAGCTCGTTCATCAGGCGCATATTGCCGGCGGCAATGACATTCTGCCCCTCGCGTGCCGTAACGCCTCGCCCGGGCACGGCAGTAAAGTCCTCGACCATGCGCGCGACGATCCCGCGTGTCTCACACTCGGCCATAATCGCCTCGGCCAGCGGGTGCTCGCTCGAGCGCTCCAACGCGGCGGCCAACTTGAGCAGCGCCTTTTCGCTCATGGCGGGCGAGCCGTCAGCGCGCGTGGCTACCACGATATCGGTCACGGCAGGCTTGCCGCGGGTGACCGTGCCCGTCTTATCGAGCACCACGGTGCCCACGCTGCGCAGGTTCTCCAGCGCCTCGGCGCTCTTAAACAGAATGCCCATCTCGGCGCCCTTGCCGGTGCCGACCATAATGGCGACGGGCGTGGCCAGGCCCAGCGCGCACGGGCAGCTGATCGCCAGCACAGCGACGGCGGAGGTGAGCGCCTCATTCACGTCGCTGGTCAGTGCCATCCACACCACAAAGGTCACGGCCGAGATCACGAATACCACAGGCACGAACACGCCGGCGACCTTGTCGGCCAGTCGAGCAATGGGTGCCTTGGTGGCGTTGGCGTCCTCGACGAGCTGGATAATCTTGGCGAGCGACGTGTCAGCGCCCACACGCGTAGCGCGGAAGGTAAACGATCCGGTGCGGTTGACGGTGGCGGCGTTGACGGTGGCGCCGGCGGTCTTCTCCACGGGGATGGACTCGCCGGTCAGTGCGCTTTCGTCCACGGCCGAAGCGCCCTCGAGTACCACGCCGTCGACAGGGATGGACTCGCCGGGGCGCACACGCAGCACCTGGCCGGGCAGAATGGCATCGACATCGACGGTGGTCTCGGTACCGTCGACGGCCACGACGGTCGCGGTCTTGGGCGCCAGGTCAATGAGCGCCTCGATGGCGCCGCCAGTCTTGGATTTGCTGCGTGTCTCGAGATATTTGCCTACGGTGACGAGCGACAAGATCGTGCCGGCGCTCTCAAAATACAGGTTGTCCATGCTCGTCATCATGGCCTCGTGGACCTGACCCGCGGCTAGCTGGTCGGCCATGATGAACATGGCGTAGAGCGACCAGGCGATGGACGCGGTGGCGCCCACGGCAATAAGGGCGTCCATGGTAGGCGCGCCGTGCGTAAGCGATTTAAACCCGTTGATAAAGTATGCGTCGTTGACGTAGACGATGGGAATGAGCAGGACGAGCTCGGTGAGCGCGAGCGTCATGCTGTGGGTGTGGTCGGTGAAGACGCCGGGCAGTGGCCAACCGAGCATGTGCCCCATGCCTATGTAGAACAGTGGGATGAGGAAGATGATCGAGATGATGAGGCGGGTGCGCATGGCAGAGGCGGCGGCCTCCAACTTTTTGGTCGGCGACTCCATATGGGCGGCGCCGGACCTGGCTTGCGCGTTGCCGTTTGAGTTGGCGGCATCGGTGCCCGTGCTAACGGGCGAGGCCGAATAACCCGCGCGATCGACGGCGGTACAGATGTCGTCGGGGGAGACCTGCGCGGGGTCGTAGTCGACCAGCATGGAGCCGGCGAGCAGGTTGACCGCGACGCTTTGGACGCCGTCGAGCTTGCTCACGGCACGGTCCACGTGCGCCTGGCAGGCGGCGCACGTCATGCCGCCCACATCGAACTTATCTTGAGCCATGGCTTCTCCTTTCTGTGGCGTAGTGTCGGAAATGTTAACCATCCGATACTATACACCCATACCCCCTGGTGGTGTCCAGTGGAGATTGAAATGTATGACATTCTGGTATTGGTCGAGGTGATAGCCAGGTCGGCGGACCGTAGCCGGTCTAATGTCTCAATCTGTAACAACTAGACCCGTTTTTGTCGAGTAACTGTTACAGATCGAGACATTACATCGAGCCACAACTTAACGTCTCAACCTGTAACGCCTAAGGACCGTTTTTCCTGCTAGATGTTACAGATCGAGACAAACCGTCCGCGGTCAACTCAAATGTCTTGATTTGTAACATCTAGAGAGGTTTTTGACCCCTTACTGTTACAGATCGAGACAATTGCCGGGGAGGGGTCCCGTCACGGCAAGACGCCCGCCGCCTAGATACAGAACCCGGGGATCACACAGGTTAGCTTGCTTGGCTTTTCCGCAGGCGTTGCGTACGTAAAGACGTCGCCGTCGTGCCCCACGCGGTTCATATAGAGCGTGCCTTCGCTCTCCGATGTGTCGGGGCTCACCGTGCGCTCCCACCAACAGGTGTCCTTGCCCTTCCACTGGCGGACCATCGTCTCGTTCGTGGAATACGGGCTCACCTTGAGCTCGCGGAAGAGCTGATACTCCCTGCCCTCGCCGTTGTAGATGTCTGCCAGGTAGTGATAGCCCTCGGTAAACGAATCGGGCGGTTGCGTACCGCACAGCTCGACCATGGCGGGCAGCCAAAGGGTTGCGGGCAACTCGCTCAGGCACGATGCGCTGTTGGCGGCGCCCACATTGTTCGAGACCTTCTTGACCCCTTTAATGAGTGCGCGCAACTCGTTGGGCAGCAGCTTAAGGCCGTCGCCGTTGAGCCATTCCCGCAGCTCGCAATCTGCCCAGCCGGCGCTCGGCGGTTCAGCCGCAGCGTTGCGCTCGGCAATACCCGCGTCGAACATAAACGTTAGTCCGGCCTTGCCCGTCCCGTCCAGAAGCTCATCGTGGCGGATGCCCACAAGCTGCGCGCCAACCTGCAGCCCGTTGGTGAGCGTGACACGCTTGGTACACGGATAGGGGATATGCCCATCGGCATCGAGCAGATGATAGCGCCTGGCAATCTCGCGTGCCTCGCTAAGGGTCTCGGTGGCCTTAATCTTGAGCGAAATCTCCTGCAGCTGATCCCAAGTGTAGTCGTCAAGTGAACTGCGGATGCCGTCCAGGTAGTCGGGGATGCCAAAGCCATGGGTTGCCGCCCCGATAACGCCTAGCCCCGCAACGGCTGCGACAACGCCACCGATAATAAAGCGGCGGCGGGTCATGGCATCGTGCCGGGCCTGCTCCAGGATCTCTCTCGCGCGCTCGCCGGCGACGTCGACCTTAAGGTGCGTACCGGAGTCGATGTCAATTGCGGTGTCACTGCCCGCGCCTTCGCGGCCCTCGGATTCGGCATCGGTGAGGTATGCCGAGAGCACCTCGAGCATCTGCTGCTCGGTGGGACGATCGCACTGCTCGACTGAGAGACCCTTCATGATGATTTTGACGAGCGCTTCATCGCCCTCGCAGCGCGGCTCGAGCGGTGCCGGCTTGGTCTTGGTCTTTACGAGATAGAACGAGCCGGTTGCAGCGGCGTCCGTCGACTCAAAGTCAAACGGTTTGCGACCGCTGTAGAGCTGGTACAGAATGCTCGAAAGCGCATAGACGTCGACCGCGGGCGAACGGCGAAGGGCCGCGATGCCTTCGATATCCTGCGTGAGCATCTCGGGCGCGGCGTATGCGGGCGTGGCAAAGCGCCAGATGTCGGCGCGCCGGGTGATCGTGTCGTCGCCGAGGGCCATGGTCGCGGAGCCCATGTCGATGAGGCAGGGGTCAAAGGAGCAATCGGCAATCTGCTGCTCGAGCGTTCGGCTGGTGGTGCGGAACATGATATTGGCAGGCGACAGGTCGCGATGAATGACCGGATTCACGAGGCCTTGGGTCATCAAGAGTGCGCGAAGCACGGCGTTTCCGACGGCGGCGACCATCTGGGTGGTCAGCCCGCCCGAGGCGTCGTGCGGAAGCAAGGGCAGCGCCTGCTTGAGCGAGATGCCCTCGACCCACTCCATGAGGATGAGCGGGTCATCCTCGCACGAGCCGTAGCCATAGACGCGCGGAAATCCGCGCAGGTGCGAGACGGTACACAGATGGCGGTACTCCTCGAACAGCGCAGCGGTGTTGGCCAGGTGCGCTGCCGATTGCTCGGCGGAACGGTCGGGGGCTTGGCCGGAAAGGATGGCGTTGTCCTTGAGTAGCTTGACGGCAAAGACCTCGCCGCTCGTGTTGGTCGCGCGCAGCACGTGCCCGATGTTGCCGTTGTTGCGGTGGGCCGTCTGGAGAATAAGCGTCATAAACCGACGCTTGGCGTCGTCCTCGGCGCTGGGGTCGACCGCCACGGCGGTATCGAACGTATCGAGACGGATGAGTTTGTCGCCATAGGCGCTATCGGTAGTATCCATGGCGTTCCTTTGTCTGGCATGGGTTGCCGCACGTATACGTGAGCAGTGCGGATATCGGTAAAGTACCATGATAGCCGCACTGCCCACGTATACCGCCGAGCATTGTCGTTTACGACGCAGAAGGTAGAAGACGAAAGACGGACGGCGACCGTCTTCCGATCGCCGTCCGTGTTAGTCCACAATGACAAGGAATGTCGTGTAGAGACCCAGATGGAGCCTGTCGCTGTTTTCGATTTCCACTGGGGGATAGATCTTGCCGGGCTCGCGTTGGTCGCGCGGCGGCTCAATCACAATATCGCCGTCGCCCGCACCCGATTCGAGTACCGTGCCGTTGGTCGATCCAAGGCCCTGGGCGTACCAGTGCTCACCCTCAAGCCAAATGCGAAGATGCTCGCGCGAGGCGTCGGCGCCCACATCGGTGATGCTGGGCGAGGTTTTGGGCAAAGAACCAATCACGGTGCCGCGCGGATCGCGTGTGAGGGGATGGATTTGCATATCGATGCAGTTGTCGGCATGTGTCCTGAGCAGACCGAGGTTGGGGGCGACGGCGTGCGGCTGCTCCAGGCTGCCCATAAAGCCACGTCCGACGGTAGTTTCGGTGGTGCCAAAGTGCCCGCCCGTCTTGCTGTCGCAAAAGCGCTCGACGGTGGCCACGCCCTGAACGGGATCGGCGAGCGCCCCCGTTGCCACAAAGAGCATAAGGTAAAGCGTGCTTTTCTCGCGCACGGCATTGCCGTCAAAGTTGTCGATGCGATTGAGGGCATTTGCATATAGGCGGCTGTCCAGCTTGTAGCTGGCGAGAGCCGACATCATTTCGTTGGCGGCCGGACCGCGATAGTGCTCGGCGATTGCCCGATAGGCGGACTCGCCGCCGCCGAGCTTGCTGCAGATTGCCGCGGAAAGGTTGAGCGTGGTGACGGTAAAGTCGCTGTAGATGGAGGGCGCGCACTGGTCAGGCTTGCGATGGACGATGTAACGGGTGAGATACGAGCGGTTGGAAGAGCATTTCTCGAGCAGGGTACTGCCGAGATAAGAGTTTCCATTGATGAGCATTCGGGCGATCTCGAGATGTTTAAGACCGCCGAACGAGCGAATATCGTTATAGAGGACCGAGCAAGGCGTCTCTGCTGTCACGGATACCTCCTTTGATTGCTTCCTAGCCAATATGGCGATAGGAATTAATGGCCCCCGGTGGGCGACGTATTAAATGGCTGCGCAATATATAGCGTAACCAAAGCAACATTATAGGCCACATGTTCAAAATTGCAGGAAGACTGAGAGATTTGGTTTGGACTGGACGGAAATTCCCCTCTGTCTTGATCTATAACAATTAGGGCCGATTTTACTCGTTAACTGTTACAGATTGAGACAATCAGCCGGGCCCACCTCGTCCGCCTCGTCATCTGTGATTTACGTGGGGGCATACGGAGTACGGGTATACTAACCCGCGGCGAATCTGCTCCATCGCTTAGAGCTGCTGCGTCTGGACGGCGCGTGATAGGGCTGCCAAAGCGATCGCCAGCGTGCTGAGCAACGTCCTCTCTGTGCGCACCCGTTTTTGTATGTATTAGCGCACTACCAAGCACGCCCGCGCGGCCGCATGCCGTGCCCATAGCGCGTGCAGATAAGGAACAACAACATATGCGTAATTCTGTATCCGACGTCACGGACGCCGAGATTCTGGACGAGGCCCGCGAGGCCATGACCCAGGCTGCCTTCGATGCCGCCGATGAGGCCAATGCTGCCCAGGCCGTCGAGTCCGCTACCGAGAGCCTGCCCGCCTTTGACGAGCTGGGCCTTTCCGACGAGATGCTCCGTGCTATCGAGAACCTGGGCTACACGGCGCCGACGCCCGTGCAGGCCGGTTCGATCCCCGTGGTGCTCGAGGGCCGCGACCTGCTTGCCGCCGCTCAGACCGGCACCGGCAAGACGGCCGCCTTTTTGCTGCCGACCATGAACAATCTGGAGCACATCGCTCCGCCCAAGCCCGTGCGCGAGCGCGGCGGCCGCAACCGCCGTCGCGGTGCCAAGAAGCCCGAGGGCAACGGCCGCGGCCCCGTGATGCTCGTCATCACCCCCACGCGCGAGCTCGCCCAGCAGATCGACGAGGTCGCAAGCAAAATCGCCGACGTCACCGGCCATGTTGCCGTGACCGTCGTGGGCGGCGTGAGCTACAAGCCGCAGACCGCGGCACTTAAGTACGGCTGCGACATCCTGGTCGCAACGCCGGGCCGTCTGGTCGATCTGATCGAGCAGGGCGCCTGCCACCTGGACGAGGTTAAGGTCCTGGTGCTCGACGAGGCCGACCGTATGCTCGACATGGGCTTTTTGCCCGCCGTCCGGCGCATTGTGCGCGAGACGCCGGCCGAGCGCCAGACGCTGCTGTTCTCGGCGACCCTCGACGAGGAGGCCGTGGGCGAGATCACCGACCTGGTGAGCGACCCGGCTCGCGTGGAGATCGCACCTGCCACGTCGACCGCCGACACCGTCGACCAATTTGTGTTCCCGGTGTCCATCGAGGCCAAAAACAACCTGCTGCCCGAGTTCCTCAAGAAGGAGGGCCCGGAGCGCACCATCGTCTTTATGCGCACCAAGCACCGTGCCGACAGCTGCTGCCGTCGTCTGGAGCGCAAGGGCATCAAGGCCGCCGCAATTCACGGCAACCGCAGCCAGGCCCAGCGCGAGCGCGCGCTTTCTGCCTTCCGCGACGGCACCGTCGACGTGCTGGTGGCAACCGACGTGCTCGCCCGCGGCATCGACATTAGCGACGTGCGCTACGTCGTGAACTTTGACGTGCCGGCCGAGCCGACCGACTATATCCACCGCATTGGCCGTACGGGCCGCGCCGGCGAGCTGGGCTGGGCCATTACGTTTGTGACCGAGCAGGACGTCGATGAGTTCTACGAGATCGAGAAGCTCATGGACAAGACGGCCGATATTTACGAAGCCGGCGACCTGCACGTGGGTCCCAACCCGCCCGCGGTTGATCCCGAGCGCGATCCTGCGGCCTTTAAGGTGAAGAAGAAGACCAAGCGCGGCAAGTCCAAGAGCAAGAAGAAGCTTGAGCAGGCGCGTCGCGACGGCAAGCGCAACGGCGACGATTACGGCGATGTTGCCGGTCGTTCCAACCGCGGTCGCGACGAGCGCCGCGGCGACGGCGAGCGTCCGAGCCGTCCCAAGCGCGGCGGCAAGACCCGCGTGCGCGAGGGCGTTCAGGCTCGCGTGGACGAGGCTGTTGAGAGCGTGGCTCGCGAGGTAGCTGCCGAGGAGCGCGGCGGTGCTGGTGCCGCTGAGCAGCCTGCGCGCGGCAACCGTGCCGAGCGTCGTGCCAAGCAGTTCCAGGGCGAGGCACACCGCCGTCGTCGTGAGGACGAGGACCGTGGCGGCCGTCGTCGTGTCGAGCGCGAGGACGAGGGCCGCGGTTCGCGCGGTGGCAAGCGCGGTTCGGGCGACCGCCGTCGTTCCGGTCGTGATGACGAGCGCGGTGGCCGTGATGAGCGTCGCGGCGGCGAGGGTCGCGGTGAGCGAGGTGCCCGTGGCGGTGAGTCCCGTGGCGGCAAGCGCTTTGAAGAGCGCGGTAGCCGCGGCGGCGAGCGTCGCGAGGGTGCTCGCGGCAATGGCGGCCGCGGCGGCGCTGGTCGTTCTAACGAGTCGCGCGATCGTCGTGACCCGCGTGCCAGCCGTGATCGTCGCGATGACTGGCGCAACTACGACGATACCCGCGAAGAGCGTCGCGGCGGCTATCGTGGTGGTCGTGGCGGCAACCAGGCCGGCTCCCGTGGCGGCCGTGCCGGCGGTCGCGATAACCGTGGCAGCTACGGCAACAGCCGTGGCGGCAAGCGCGGTGGCAGCTCCCGTCGCCCCGGCGACGGCGGCGGCAAGCGCAAGTAAGATGCGCATCGCGCGCTAGCGTGAGACAAGCTAAGGGCCCGAGCAAATAACGCTCGGGCCCTTTTGTTTGCCGTGTCCATCGCTAATTCAAACGTGATGTTCTCGGGAATGCATCTGGGGGATGCTGAGGACCTATTTTCCGCCATGCAGCAATGGGTCCTATGGGGTGCGCCGTGCATTTTTTGGAGTATTCTGCAGTTCGAGTTGTCTGCATATGATTCGACGTCGCCAACGGTGGCCTTCGGATATCCCTAGCGAGCGTTCCGAGTCAGATTTCGCCGTTTTCCGGAGCAGGGGCGCGTCATTCTCGCCATGTCGGGACTTAGAATGATACGGCGCCCTACAGTTTTGCCCACCCGCGGCGGTGCTGGCGCGGTCACGTTGCAGAATACTCCGTTTTTTGCACGGGCCAGGATGGGGTACCTCAGGAGAACGCGGCGGTATCCAGTAAATATATGCAATCTGTACCGGGAATTATGCAAACCGAAAAGGCGGGCAGTATGGGTTGGTGTATCGGGCTGCCTAGCGCACCAAAACGGGGAGCTCCCCCCCATGCGCCGTATACTCTGTCTGAATGTGAAAACGGCTTGACGTGTTGCCTGGCGTAGGGAGAGGGTGCCTCGATGAGCGTATTCGAAATTGTGTTTAGTCCGACGGGCGGAACGCGGAAGGTGTCTGGCCTTGTGACCGGGGCGCTGGACAAGAATACCGTTACCGTCGATTTGACCGATAGCGGGCTAGATTTCAGCGCTGTGTCGATGACTAAGGACGACGTGGCCGTAATCTCTGCGCCGGCGTATGCCGGTAGAATCCCGGCTGTGGTGGCTGACCGGTTGGGCATGGTGCGCGGCAACGGGGCTCGGACTGTTTTGGTTTGTGTATACGGAAGCCGCGCGTTTGAGGACACGCTCGTAGAGCTGGAGGACGTTGCGAAGCGCGCCGGATTTAGGGTGGTTGCAGCGGTTTCTGCTATTGCTGAGCATTCCGTTGCTCGTCAGTTTGCTGCTGGGCGACCGGATGCGCAGGATGCGGCGCAGCTCGCAGAGTTTGCGCAGCAAATTCAGCAAAAGCTGTTGGCTGAGGACGCATCCGAGCCCTCTATTCCCGGCAATCGTCCTTATAAACAAGCTGGAGGTCATCGCATGGCACCCGAGGCAACAGAGGATTGCGCCTCCTGCGGTGCATGCGCCGCGGCGTGCCCCGTTTGTGCTATCGACAAGGGCGACCCCAAGCGAGCAGCTGGCGAGGCGTGCATCTCCTGCATGCGCTGCATCGCCGTATGTCCGCGAGGCGCTCGCAAGCTTGATCCCAACAAGCTATCCGCTGTTTCCCAGATGTTGAGCAAGGTTTGCGTCGTGCGGAAGGAATGCGAGCTCTTCATCTAGCGCAAGTGAGATTGGTGCAAACAAACCTGGCCCTTTTGCACCAAAAACGATCCGTTTTCCTCCGTTCCCAAGGGATCATGTGATCCGAAGGGGACGGAGGAAAACGGATCAAAAAGGAATAATAGTAAGGCGCTCTTTTTCACATTGGATATTGCTATTTGGTAACGCGTTTTATCAAATATGGCATTTATCTGCGGTAATGTTCATTTTCACCGCTGATGGTGACATTTCATACCGCCTGCCGAACTGCGTGGAGACCTAACAACTTTTTAGGTCAGTGTTGTGCGTGTAGCAACTTCGCCCGGCCTCGCCTCCGGGCTGCCATGTGAGAGGGGATCTTATGGCTCGACTGCACGTAATGGAACGCAGCCACGCTCAGGCCGTCATGGACGACCTGCACGATGCACTCGGACGTCGTCTGGCGGTGAGTTCGCTCGCCCCGTGCCCCGTCGAGTTTACGGCGGCGCTCGTCAACCTGTGCTCCACCCAGAGCTGCGGCAAGTGCACGCCCTGCCGCGTGGGCCTGAGCGCGCTGAGCGACCTGCTCGCCGATGTGCTCGAGGGCCGCGCCGACGAGTCCACGCTCAACTTGATCGAGCGCACCGCCCGCACCATCTATCTTTCGAGCGACTGCGCCATCGGTTACGAGGCCGGCGCCATGGCGCTTACGGCTATCCGCGGTTTCCGCGACGACTTTGAGCACCATATCCGCGAGCACTCCTGTGGCTTTGACCGCGAGGCCCGCGTCCCGTGCGTCTCGGGCTGCCCGGCGCACGTCGACATTCCTGGTTACATTTCGCTGGTCGAGGCCGGCCGCTATGCCGATGCCGTCAAGGTCATCCGCAAGAACAACCCGCTGCCGCTCGTTTGCGGCCTGGTGTGCGAGCATCCCTGTGAGATGCACTGCCGTCGCGGCATGGTCGACGATCCCATGAACATCCTTGCCCTCAAGCGTTTTGCCGTTGAGCACAGCGACCTCAACGATTACAAGCCCAGCGTGGTCGACAACACCGGCAAGCGCATCGCCGTGATTGGCGGCGGTCCGGCCGGCCTTTCCTGCGCCTACTACCTGGCCGTGATGGGCCATAAGGTGACGATCTTTGAGCAGCGTCATCACTTGGGCGGCATGTTGCGCTACGGCATCCCCAGCTACCGCCTGCCGCGCGAGCGCCTGCAGGCCGAGATCGACTGGATCTTGAGCGCCGGCATCGACGTGGAACTCGACCACTCCGTCAACGGCGAGGAGCTTGCCCGCCTGCGCGACGAGTTCGATGCCGTCTACCTGGCCATTGGCGCCCACAGCGATAAGAAGCTCGGCCTTCCGGGCGAAGAGGCGCCCGGCGTGGAGTCGGCCGTCAAGATGCTGCGTGCCATCGGCGACGACGAACTGCCCGACCTGAGCGGCCAGCGCGTGTGCGTCATCGGCGGCGGCAATGTGGCCATGGACGTGGCACGCTCTGCCGTGCGCTGCGGTGCCGAAAAGGTGAGCATCGTCTACCGCCGTCGCATCTGCGACATGACGGCCCAGGATGCCGAGATTGCCGGCGCCCAGGCCGAGGGCTGCGAGGTTCTGGAGCTCACGGCCCCGCTCGGTATCGAGACGGGCGAGGACGGTCGCGTGAGCGGCTTGCGCGTGCAACCGCAGATTATCGGCGAGCCCCGTCGTGGGCGTCCGGCCCCGCGTGCCGCCGCCACGTCCGAGCGCGTCATTCCCTGCGAGCGCGTGTTTGTGGCCATTGGCCAGGACATCGATTCCAAGCCGTTTGAGGAGATGGGCGTTGCCTGCAAGTGGGGCTGCGTCGTCACCGATTCGGATGGCGCCGCGCCCAACTTCGATGGCCTCTTTAGCGGCGGTGACTGCCAGACCGGTCCCGCCACCGTCATCCGGGCCATCAACGCCGGCCGCGTTGCTTCGGCAAATATCGACCGCTACCTGGGCTTTGACCACAAGATCAAGCTCGACGTTGAGCTGCCGACCGTGCAGTTTAAGGGCAAGCACGAGTGCGGCCGCTGCGAGCTGGGCGAGCGCGAGGCCGGCGAGCGCATCCACGATTGGAATCTGGTCGAGCAGGGCCTTACCGAGGAGGAGGCACGCCAGGAGGCAAGCCGCTGCCTGCGTTGCGACCACTTTGGCTTTGGCGCGTTCCGCGGAGGGAGGAACCTGGAATGGTAGGGCTCAACAAAACCACTGTCAGCGACAACACCGAAAGCGGAGCACTCAACATGGTCAAGCTCACTATCGATAATTGCGAGGTCGTGGTGCCCGAGCACACCACGATCCTGGACGCGGCCAAGTCCGTCGGTATCCAGATTCCCACCCTGTGCTACCTGCGCGATCTAAACGAGATCGGCGGCTGCCGCGTGTGCGTGGTCGAGGTTGAGGGCTGCGACCAGCTGGTTGCCGCCTGCAACAACTACGTGCTCGACGGCATGGTGGCCCGCACCAACAGCCCCAAGGCCCGCGAGGCGCGTCGCACCAACGTGCAGCTGCTACTGTCCCAACACGACTCGCGCTGTACGAGCTGCGTGCGCAGTGGTAACTGCAACCTGCAGGCCATCGCCAACGACCTGGGCATCTTCTATCTGCCGTACGAGCAGCACCTGGCGCGCGAGGGCTGGGACTTCGATTTCCCCATCATCCGCGATAACGACAAGTGCATTAAATGCATGCGCTGCATCAAGGTGTGCGAGAGCGTGCAGGGCCTAGGGATTTGGGACCTGACCAACCGCGCCACGCATACCGCCGTGGGCACCCGCGGGCGTGCGCCGATCGGCAAGACCGATTGCGTCGCGTGTGGTCAGTGCATCACGCATTGTCCGACGGGCGCCCTGCGCGAGCGTGACGATACCGAGACCGTTTTCGACGCCATCGCCGATCCCGACAAGATCGTGCTGGTGCAGATTGCGCCGGCCGTGCGTAGCGCCTGGGGAGAGGAACTCGGCATTCCGCGCGATGAGGCCACCGTCGAGCGCTTGGCCTGTGCGCTGCGCCGCGTTGGCTTTGAGTACGTGTTCGACACCGATTTCTCGGCCGACCTCACCATTATGGAGGAGGGCTCCGAGCTGCTCGAGCGCCTGGGTAAGGCCGCCAAGGGCGAGGGCGACAGCCGTGGCTGGCCCATGTTCACGAGCTGCTGCCCGGGCTGGGTGCGCTTTGTGAAGGCGCGTTACCCCGAGTTTGTCGACAGTCTGTCTACGTCAAAGTCGCCGCAGCAGATGTTTGGCGCCATCGCCAAGACCTACTACGCCAAGGTGCTGGGCGTGGAGCCCGAGCGTCTGTTTGTGGTGTCCGTGATGCCGTGCACGGCCAAGAAGGCCGAGTGCGCGCTGCCGAGCATGGTGGGCGAGGACGGCACGCCCGATGTGGACGTTGCGCTGACGGTGCGCGAGATGGTGCGCATGATCCGCGCGAACCACGTGAGCGTGGACACGCTGGTTGAGGAGCCACTCGATACGCCGCTAGGCTTTGGCACGGGTGCGGGTGTGATCTTTGGCGCCACGGGCGGCGTGATGGAGGCCGCCGTGCGCTCGGCCTATTACCTGGTGACGGGCAAGAACCCCGACGCCGACTTCTTTACCGATGTGCGCGGACTCGACGGCTGGAAGGAGGCCGTGGCCGATATCGATGGCACCAAGGTGCGCGTCGCCGTGGCACACGGACTGGGCAACGCCGCCCGCCTGCTCGACGCGATTCGCGACGGCCGTGCGAGTTATGACTTCGTTGAGGTCATGGCATGCCCGGGCGGCTGCGTCGGTGGCGGCGGTCAGCCCATCCACGACGGCTGCGAGCTGGCAGCCGAGCGCGGTCAGGTGCTGTGGGGTCTGGATGCCGCTGCGGACATTCGCTTCTCGCACGAGAATCCCGATGTCCAGGCGTGCTACCGCGAGTTCTTGGGCGAGCCGCTCTCGCCGCTGGCCGAGGAGCTGCTGCATACCGACCATCACGCATGGACGATGCCTAACGAGGGGACGTGCTAGCGATGCGCGCGTTTGATTTTGAGATGTCGCGCCGGGGGTTTGCCTCGGCGCTCGCCGCGGGCGCCCTGTCGCTTGCGCTCGCGGGCTGTGGCGGCGGGGCTGCCGGTACCGGGTCCGCCGCGGGCTCGGCTGCCGGGTCTGCTGCTGACGGTGCCGCTGCCGAGCCGGTTGAGGTACACGTCGCCTCGCTCAAGGGTCCGACGTCGATCGGTCTGGTGCAGTTTATGGACCGGGCGGCCGATGGCGAGACGGACAATGAGTTCGACTTTGCGATCAACACCGCCGCCGACGAGATTGTGCCCAAGGTCATTCAGGGCGATATCGACATTGCCCTGGTGCCAGCCAACGTGGCGAGCGTGCTCTACAACAAGACCGAGGGCGCGGTGCAGGTCATCGACATCAACACGTTGGGCGTGCTAAACGTTGTGACGGGCGACGCGAGTGTGACTTCGTTTGGCGATCTGGCGGGCCATACCGTCTATATGACGGGCAAGGGCACCACGCCGGAGTACGCCATGAACTACCTGCTGGAGCGCGCGGGCCTGACCGGCCAGGTGACGCTCGAGTTTAAGAGCGAGCCCACCGAGGTGCTGTCGGCCCTGCTTGCCGATCCGTCTGCCGTGGGCGTGCTGCCGGAGCCGTTCAAGACCGCTGCCATCGCAAAGAGCGAAGGCAGGCTGTCGGCTCCGGTAAGCCTGACCGATGTGTGGGACGAGCTGGCAGGTGACACAGGCTCGCGCTTGCTGACGGGCGTGACCGTGGTGCGCCGCGCGTTTGCCGAGGAACATCCCGAGGCCGTGGCGGAGTTCTTGAGCTGCCATGCGGCGAGCGTTAAGGCTGTCAATGCGGCGCCGGCAGATTGGGCGCAGGCCGTAGTCGATGCCGGCATCGTGGATAACGCCAAGATCGCCGAGAAGGCGATTCCCGGGTGCATGCTTGTGTGCCAGACGGGCAAGGATATGAAGGCGGCGCTTAGCGGGTATCTGCAGGTGCTGTCCGACGCGGACGCGAGCGCCGTGGGTGGTAAACTTCCGGCTGACGATTTCTACTACATGGAGTAGCCCGTGCGTGCGTTTGCTCGACACATGACAGAGCGTATGAAGGCGGTGGCGGCAGCAGGTGCCGTCGCCGCCTTTTGGCTTGCCGCGTGGATGCTGGTGGCGGCGCTGGTGGCGCAGCCACTGATCTTGCCGGGGCCGGGTGCTGTTGCCGTGGCGCTGCTGCGCCTGGTGTGCGATGGCGGTACCTGGGCGATTTTGGTGGGCTCGGGCGCGCGGATACTGGGCGGGCTGGCGCTTGCCGCGGTGTGTGGTGGCGTGCTTGCCGGGATTTCGTCACGGTTGCGGGCGTTTGCGCGCCTGGTGGCTCCGGCACTTTCGTTTGTTAAGGCGACGCCGGTTGCCTGCGTGGTGGTCCTGCTGCTTATTTGGTTGGGATCGGCGCGCGTGAGCATCGCCGCGGTCTTTTTGATGGCGCTGCCGGGCGTGTATTTTTCGCTGGCCGAGGGCTTGGCACAGGTGAATAAACCGCTGGAGCAGATGTTCCGTCTGCATGGCGTGCGCGGCTGGCGCCTGTTTTGCGCCCATACCTGGCGCGAAGTCCTGCCGTTTGTGCTTTCGTGCGCCCGCGCCGTGATCGGCATGAGCTGGAAGGCCGGCGTGGCAGCCGAGCTGATCGGCATGGCGGTGGGCACCGTGGGCGAGCGCATCTATCAGGCAAAGCTTTTGATTGAGACGGCTGATTTGCTGGCGTGGACCGTGCTGGTCGTTGCCGCCTCGTGGGCGTGTGAGCGCGTGCTGGTGTGGCTGCTGCGGGTTTCGGGACCCGTGGCGTGGCGCGCGGCCGTGCGGGCGCATGGGCATGGACTGCGCGGGCGTGCGGGGGCTGCGAGCGATGGCGCCGCAGCGGAGCTTGCGCTTGCCGTGGGCGATCGTGCGCCCTGGGCGCCGGCGCTGGATGGTCTGGTGCTCAACGTGCCCGCGGGTGGGCGTATCTGCGTGATGGGCGCTTCGGGCATGGGCAAGTCGACGCTGCTTTCGTTGGCAGCGGGGGAGTGCGCGCCGTGCTCGATGGTGTTTCAGGATGCACGCTTGGTAGAGGGCAGCTCGGCTTTGGATAACGTGCTGGTGTGTGCCGATGCGCGCGTGGATGCTTCGAACGCTACGACCTTGCTGCGCCGGTTGGTGCCGGGAATCGACGTGCATGTTCGCGTGGCTGAGCTTTCGGGCGGGCAGCGCCGTCGTGTCGAGATCGCTCGAGCCCTGCTGTGTGGCGGCTGTGCCGTCATTCTGGATGAGCCCTTTACCGGCCTGGACGCCGCCGCGCGCGATGCGACGGCCGAGGCCGTGCTAGACCTGCTCGACGGTCGCACGCTCTTGCTCGCCACGCACGATGTCGTCGACGCTCAAGCCCTCGATATCTCGGACATCATCACGCTCTAAAAACTTACTCAGCAACAAAATGATTCGTTTTCCTCCGTCCCCATGGGGTCGGGTGTGGTATTCTATCTGCGGGGTAATACTTAGGAATACCTAGTAATACCAACGCCGCAGAAACAAACTCCGGATGCGGGCCAATCGGGTTGCCTTCACAGCCCGTTGCCCAGCCGCGTGGCCCGCATCTATCCGCACTACCGTCGTTTCAAAAAGGAAGCGCCATGGCAGAACACATGACCCCCGTAGTCGCGAAGGTCTTGCCCGAGGAGAAGGTAGCCTTCGCGGCGGCAACCCAGCTCGTGGGCACCACGCCGTCCAACGCCATCCGCATGTTTATCGCCGCGTTCAATCGCTGCGGCACCTTCCCGTTCGACATCTCGCCCAGCGGGGCTTTTGGCACTGCGCCCGATTCTCATCAATAAGTGATCCGTTTTCCTCCGTCCCCATGGGATCAGCTCTCTGCCGAGTTGTGGTAGAACTAGGGAACGGTTTTGAGGAGGTTGGCATGCTCAATGCGATGATTTGGGCGCTTGCCTGTTTTGGCGTCGTCGCTGCCGATATTGCCCTGAGCGTCGTTTTGTTCTCCGCCCTTGGCGTCGCATCGGTGTTCATGGGTTTTTCGATCGATGACCTCGACATTCAATTGCTTCAGGCCGTCGCGCAGACGGCATCGTTTTTGATGGCGCTGCTGTGGTGGCGTTATCTGTGGCCGCGTTCGTTTATGGCACGACGACAAAGCGAGCATCCGCTCGGTGGGGGAGCGCGTGGGGCGTGGAAACGCATCGCTTGCGTTATCGTGATTGGCCTGGCCCTGCAGGTGGTCGTTGGCTACGTGACCGACGCTGTGCTGTCGCTGTTGCCCGAGGCGGCGGCCGATTACAGCGAACTTGTCGAGGAAACGGGTATGGGCGACACCAGCTATCACGCCGTCCTGACCACGGTGCTCGGCGCCCCGTTTTGTGAAGAGCTGCTGGTGCGCGGCATTATTTTTGAGTTTTCGCTCCGAGCGTTTAATCCGCAGTGCCGCCCACTTTGGAAGCGCCGGCGTCGTGTTAGCGCGCAGGATGGCGCCATGGTGCCCTGGGCGGCCCCAAGCACGTGGGGTATCGCCGCGGCGATTGTGCTGCAGGCGGTAATTTTCGGTTTTATGCACATGAATTGGGTGCAGGGTTGCTACGCGGGTGCCGCCGGCCTCATCTTTGGTTGGGTGCTCGTGACGACCGGAAAGCTCCGCTACACGATCCTGCTGCACTTTGCCTTTAATGCCGGGTCGTATCTCATGGGCCTGCTGTGGTTTGTGAACACGCCGCTCGACGTGGCAATTACGGTCGCTATCGCCGGCGTCATCCTCGTTGAGGCAATGCGTTCGCTGCGCCACGCGTGTGGGGTGGATGCAGCGAGCGCACCGCTGCCCTAGTTGCGGCGTCCGCCTCCGTTGGCGCCCTGACGCCCCTGGGCTGCGCGATTGCGACCGGCAGTGTTCTGTGCGCGCGACATGCCGCTGTGCCCCTTGCTACCCTTGGGCCCCTTGCCGGCGCCACCGTGCGGCTTGCCGCCCTTCTTGCCGGTTCCATGCCCGCCGTTGGCAGATGTCTCGCCCGGGCGCGGCGGCACGGGACGAATCAGGCAATGCTTGGTGTAGCCAATCAGATCGCGGCGGCCGGCTTTTTCCAGCGCCTCGCGCACGAGCTTGTAGTTCTCGGGCTTGCGATACTGGATGAGCGCACGTTGCATGGCCTTCTCGTGCGGGTCGCGCGCCACATAGATCGGCTGCATGGTGCGCGGGTCCACGCCGGTGTAGTACATGCACGTCGACATGGTGGACGGCGTGGGGTAGAAGTCCTGCACCTGCTCGGGCATGTAGCCCATGTCGCGCACGGCCTCGGCGAGGTCCACGGCTTCCTTCATCGTCGAGCCGGGATGGCTCGATATCAGATACGGCACCACATACTGCTTGAGTCCGTATTCGCGGTTCAAGCGCTCAAATTTGCGACAGAACGCATCGTAGACGGCGCGGCTCGGCTTGCCCATTACGGAGAGCACCGCGTCGCTCACGTGCTCGGGTGCCACGCGTAGCTGGCCCGAGACATGGTGTTCCAGCAGCTCGCGCAAAAACTCGTCCGAGGCATCGGCCATGGTGTAGTCAAAACGGATGCCGCTGCGGACAAAGACCTTCTTGACGCCCGGCAGCTGGCGCAGGTCGCGCAGCAGCTGCGTGTAGCCGCTCTCGTCGACCACCATGTTCTTGCATACGCTCGGCCACAGGCAGCGCTTGTTCTTGCACACGCCGTGCTTGAGCTGTTTGTCGCAGGCCGGGCGGCTAAAGTTGGCCGTCGGTCCGCCCACGTCGTTGATGTAGCCCTTAAACTCCGGGTCGCGCGTGAGCAGCTCGGCCTCGCGCATGATCGAGTCGTGGCTGCGCATCTGCAGCACGCGGCCCTGGTGGAAGGTGAGCGCGCAAAACGAGCACTCGCCAAAACAGCCGCGGTTGGAGCTAATGGAAAACTTGATCTCGGCAAAGGCCGGCACGCCGCCTGCCGCGTCGTAGTCGGGATGCCAATCACGTGCGTAGGGGAGCTCGGCCACCTCGTCCATCTCATCGGTGGTGAGCGTCGCCGACGGCGGGTTCTGTACCACATAGACGCTGTTGGGATAGGGCTCCACCAGGCGGTGTCCGGTGATGGGGTCCATGTTTTGCTGCTGCACGTTAAAACTGCGCGCGTAGTTGAGCTTGTCGGCGGCAAGGTCGTCCCAGCTGGGCAGCAGGTCGTAGTCGTAGACCTCGTCGAGTGAGCTGGTGCGGTAGACGGTGCCGTTGATATAGGTAATCTGATCGACGGGCAGTCCCGCGTCGAGCGCGTCGGCGATCTCGACAATCGCGTGCTCGCCCATGCCGTAGATGAGGATGTCGGCGCCCGAGTCGAGCAACACCGAGCGCTTGAGTTTGTCCTGCCAGTAGTCGTAGTGGGCCAGGCGACGCAGGCTCGCCTCGATGCCACCGATAATGATGGGGGCGTCCTTGAACGTCTGGCGGATGAGGTTGCCGTAGACCGTGACGGCTCGGTTGGGACGGCGCCCCTCCTCGCCACCGGGGGTATAGGCATCGGTGTGGCGGCGGTGCTTGGTCACCGAATAGTGGTTGACCATGGAGTCCATGTTGCCGGCGCTGACCAAAAAGCCCAGGCGCGGCTCACCGAGCACCGTGATGCTGGCGGGGTCGGTCCAGTCGGGCTGGCAGATGATGCCCACTTTGTAGCCGTGCGCGTCGAGGACGCGGCTGATGATGGCCATACCAAAGCTGGGGTGGTCCACGTAGGCGTCGCCGCAGATGTAGACAAAGTCGCACTGGTCCCAGCCGCGCGCATCCATGTCGGCGCGGCTGACGGGGAGGAACTTATCGCGGCCCGGGCGCCAGGGGCGTGTGAGCGCTGCTGGGGTATGCGTGGTGTGCCCACCCTGCGCCTTACCGCCGCGCTTTTGCTGCTGGCCCTGTTTGCCCTGCTGACTGCGCTGGTTGTTCTGAGCGTGCTGAGGCTTTTTTGCCACGATCCCTCCCGGTGTTTGTATGCTGCACGTAATTGTAACCAGTCTTTTTAGGACGGGGCTAAAAAGACTGGTGGAGTACATGAGCTAGCGGATCGGCGTGTCGATGCGGGTGTCGTTTGTTTCCAGACTGTGTATCCCTGTGTCGAAGGGGTCGTCTCGCGCGCACGCCATGTTGTCAATGGGTTACAGTATGAACGGCGGCTATGTTTCCGCCAACGCACGAGAGAGTCGTCAACAAGGAGGATGCACGACGATGCAGCGTGCCAAACAGATATCGGAGTCTATTGAGCTGGGCATCATCTTGGCGCTCGCCGGTGGCTTTATGGACGTGTATTCGTACATTGGGCGCGACCATGTTTTCGCCAACGCGCAGACAGGCAACATCCTGCTCGTGGGCGTGAGCATCTCGGAGGGCAACTGGGCACTTGCGGGGCGCTACTTCTTTCCTGTGGTGTCGTTTGCCGTGGGTATTATGCTTGCCGATCTGGTACACGAGCGGTTTGGCAGCGTGATCCACTGGCGTCAGGTGACGGTGTTCTTTGAAGCCGTCATCTTGCTGGGCGTGAGCTTTATCCCCGGTGGCGGTTACAACCTGCTCGCCAACTGCCTCACCTCTTTTGCCTGCGGCATGCAAGTCGAGAGCTTCCGCAAGATCCACGGTCACGGCATCGCTACGACCATGTGCATCGGCAACTTGCGCAACGCGCTGCAAAACGTGGACGATTACATCATCACCCACAGGCGCGGCTTTTTGGAAAACGGCCTGCTGTACTTTGGTGTGATCTTTACCTTTGTGTTTGGCGCCGTGCTGGGCAACTGGTGTATTGAGCGCATGGGGCTCCACGCCATCGTCGTGGCGAGTTTGCTGCTGTTTGTCGCGTTTGCCATCATGTTCATCGACCGCGAGCGCGACTTGCGCTTACGCTGGAAGGTTGCGGCCGAGGCTTGGAAAGAGGGCTGCCGAAAGTAACCGATTGCGGCAAAGGGGCTGTCCCTTTGCCGCAATATTTTTCATCATCTGTTGAAACGCTTTAACACTTTTGACGTTCTCACGCGTTTTTTGTTTCAAAAGCGTTAGGATGGGACTTATAGCGCGGGGCGTAATGGATGCCCCGCACACGATGGGAGGCTATCAATGGCTAATCGTTTCGTTCTCAATACCATCTCTTATCATGGTTCCGGCGCCATCAAGGAGATCCCCGGCGAGCTCCAGCGTCGCGGCTACAAGAAGATCTTCGTCTGCTCCGACCCCGATCTGGTCAAGTTTGGCGTTACCGCTAAGGTGACCGACGAGCTCGACGCCGCCGGCATCGCATGGAGCCTCTACTCCGAGATCAAGCCCAACCCCACGATCCAGAACGTCAAGGACGGCGTCGAGGCCTTCAAGGCCGCCGAGGCTGACGCTATCGTGACCATCGGTGGCGGCTCCTCCATGGACACCGCCAAGGCCATCGGCATCATCATCAACAACCCCGAGTTCGCCGATGTCCGCAGCCTCGAGGGCGTTGCTCCCACTAAGAACCACGCCGTGTTCACCATCGCCGTGCCGACGACCGCTGGTACCGCCGCCGAGGTGACCATCAACTACGTCATCACCGACCCCGAGAAGGTCCGCAAGTTCGTGTGCGTCGACACCAACGACGCCCCCGAGGTCGCCGTCGTCGATCCTGACATGATGGCTTCCATGCCCGCCGGCCTGACCGCTTCCACTGGTATGGACGCTCTGACCCATGCCATCGAGGGCTATACCACCAAGGGCGCTTGGGAGCTCTCCGACATGTTCCACTTTGAGGCCATCAAGCTGATCAGCGAGAACCTACGCGACTCCGTTGCCGAGGCCAAGTCCGGCCAGCCCGGCTCCGGCCGCGAGGGCATGGCCCTTGGCCAGTATGTCGCCGGCATGGGCTTCTCCAATGTTGGCCTGGGCATCGACCACGCCATGGCTCACACCCTGTCCGCTCACTACGACACCCCGCACGGCGTCGCTTGCGCCATGCTGCTGCCGATCGCCATGGAGTTCAACAAGCCGGTTTGCGCCGAGCGTCTGGCCAAGGTTGCCGCCGCCATGGGCGTTGACACCACGGGCATGAGCACCGACGAGGCTGCCGACGCCGCTATCGCCGCCGTCAAGCAGCTTTCCGCCGACGTGAATATCCCGCACGTCTGCGAGGCCATGAAGGCTGACGAGATCGAGGTCCTGGCCAAGGACGCCATGGCCGACGCTTGTTTCCCGGGTAACCCGCGCGAGGCAACGCTCGACGACGTCATCGAGCTCTTCAAGAAGATCTGCCCGGCTGCCTAGCCCAGTTTGGTGGTCCTTCGCCCGTAGGTGTATGGTCTTTTGACGTGCCGCTGGCCCCGCCGTGCTACGCACGGCGGGGCTTTTTGTGCTGCGTCGATGCCCTGAGACGGACAAAACCAAGGCGTACTGCCCGCTGCGGATAGGTGGTGCACTTCCCTGCGTGCATTTTTGGGAGTATTCAACAAGCTCTTAAAAATGCATAACGTTGTGAATGGGCGGTAGTGATCCGCAGGCGCCCATCGACAGCCATTGTGGGCGGGCTATCGATGAGTGGAGGGGGTTGTTACTGAGTTTCTGCTTTGCGACGACCTGCAACACTGCTGTAACCGCGTCGTTTTGTCGTTCGTGATGGGGCCGTTGGGGCCCACGGTGCTGAATACTCCGTTTTTTGCACGGTCCAAGGTGGGGCACCCTGAGACGAAGCAAAAAGATGCCTCATTTCTATGCAAATACCAATAGGATTTATGCAAGATTGAGATTGTAAACCGTGCACGTGCACAAAACCGGTGCGGGGACGTCTGGAGGCGGCTCGGCTCCTGGGGCATTGCACGTGCAGAACGGTTAAAATCGGGACTCGGTCTTAGTTTTACTTGGAAGGATGCATATGACTTCTAATATTGATGCTTCTCTAGAGGAGACGCTCTCCTATATCGCAGGACAGCTTAAGACGCTGACTTCTATTGCCTCCCCTACCGGCTATACCCGTGCGGCGACTGATTATCTGATGGAGACTCTGCGCGATATGGGGTTTGGGCCTGAGCGTTCTAATAAGGGTAACGTGCTCGTTGAGCTTGGCGGCGAGGGCGAGCCGCTCGTACTGGCGAGCCATGTCGATACCCTAGGCGCCATGGTGCGTTCCATTAAGGACAATGGCCGCCTGCGCCCCACGACGCTCGGTGGGCATCAGTGGTCTACGGCCGATGGCGAGAACTGCACCGTCTACACGCGCGACGGCAATGTCTACACGGGCGTGGTTCTTAACACCGAGCCTTCGGCGCACGTGGCCGACGAGCCGGTCAAGACCATCGAGAAGAACATGGAGATCTTGCTCGACGAGAACGTCGACAGCAAGGACGATGTGCTCGAGCTGGGTATTCAGACCGGCGACATCATCGCTATGGATCCTCGCACGACGGTGACGGAGAGCGGCTACATTAAGAGCCGCTTCCTGGATGACAAGCTATCGGCCGCCATTTTGTTGGGCTTGGCGCGTGCCGTCGCCGCTGGCGAGGTGACGCTTTCGCGTAAGGTTTCGCTGCTCTTTACCGTGTACGAGGAGGTGGGCCACGGCGGCGCCTTCGTGCCGGCCGACACGCGCGAGATGATCAGCGTTGACATGGGCTGCGTGGGCGACGACCTAGGCTGCACCGAGCACATGGTGTCGATCTGCGCCAAGGATTCGGGCGGTCCGTACAACTACGACCTGGTGACGGCGCTGTCCAATATCGCGCGCGAGCTTGAGCTCGATTACGCTATCGACGTGTATCCGCATTACGGTTCGGACGTCGAAGCCACGCTCTCTGCCGGCTACGACATTCGCCATGGTCTGATCGGCCCCGGCGTGTATGCGAGCCACAACTACGAGCGTAGCCACATGGACGGCGTGCGCAACACCTTCGAGCTCGTCCGCGCCTACGTACAGCGCTAGCGATGCAGCGGCCTCGGCTGATACGGCAGTACCGACCGAGGCCGTCCTCTCTAAGTTGCGGTGAAATAGGGACTGTTTGGCGGTTTTAAACGCTTAAACAGTCCTTATTTCACCGCAATTTATGAAGGGGATGGGGCTACTTAAGTGCGCCGGTTACCGTGCCGCCGCCGAGGACGATGTCGCCGCGGTAGACTACAACGGCTTGGCCGGGGGCGATGGCGCGCTGCGGGTCGTCAAAAGTTAGCAGCATTTGCCCGTCTTCGCCGCGCGCAAGGGTCGCTGCCTGGTCTTTCTGACGATAGCGGTACTTGGCACCTACGCGAATGCCACCGGACGTGAGCTCTGCCTTCATGCGGTCGGCAGGGGCACTCCAGATCCAGTCGTTGGCCGTGAGCGCTGTGGCCGTTAGGTCCTCGGCCTCGCCCAGATGCACGGTGCTGCTGTCGGCGTCGACGCCCGTTACGTACACGGGATGCGCCATCGCGACGCCCAGGCCCTTGCGCTGACCGATGGTGTAGCGCAGCGCACCGTTGTGGCGCCCGACCACGCTGCCGTCGCGCCACACAATGTCGCCCGGTGCAGCGGGATGTCCGCAGCGGCGCTCGATATAGCCCGCGTAGTCACCGTCTGGAATAAAGCAGATGTCCTCGCTTTCGGCCTTCTTGGCGTTGGTAAAGCCCTGCTCGGCGGCAATGCGGCGCACGTCGCGCTCTTTGTCCAGCCCAGCCAGCGGAAAGATCGTGTGCGCCAGGCGTTCCTGCGTAAGCGAATACAAAAAGTAACTCTGGTCCTTTTTGGGGTCCTCGCCGCGGTACAGCTGCCAGGTTCCGTCGGACGCCTGGCTCGTTTTGGCGTAGTGGCCCGTGGCGATGTAGTCGCAGCCCATATCCAGCGCCGCATCCAGCAATGCGCCAAACTTAATGTGGCGGTTGCAGATGATGCATGGGTTGGGCGTCAGCCCCTCCTGATAGGCGGTCACGAAGCGCTCGATAACGTTGCGGTCGAAGGCCTGCTGCAGGTCGAGCACATGGTGGGGCATCCCCAGGCGCTCGGCGACAGCCTTTGCATCGGCGATGTCGCGGTCGACCTTACTCATGCCCGTGACGGGATCGGGCGCGGGGCAGGTGAGGCGCATGGTGGCGCCGACGCATTCGTAGCCCTGGCTTTTGAGCAGGTACGCGGTCACGCTGGAATCGACGCCGCCGCTCATGGCGACGAGCACGCGCTTGTTGTGCATGGGGAGGTTCTCCTTGGTGGCATGTGGCCAAAAAAGAAAAGCGGCGCGGGAGGCTGGTTCCGCGCCGCAGACATTGTAGCAAGTTCGGACGTCTCGTGGGACACCCTGATTGGATGGGCTCAGGCTGCCGGGAGAGAGGAGACCGGCTCGTCCGTGGGCTCAACCTATGGGCGACAGGCCCTTAGTCCTGGAACAGTGCCGTGGACAGGTAACGCTCGCCGGTGTCGGCAAGCAGGGCCACGATGGTCTTCCCCTCGTTCTCGGGGCGCTTGGCCAGCTGCAGTGCGGCCCACACGGCGGCACCGGACGAAATGCCCACGAGCACGCCCTCCTTGTGGCCCACGGCACGGCCGGTGGCAAAGGCGTCGTCGTTCTCGACGGGGATGATCTCGTCATAGACCTGGGTGTCGAGGACGTCGGGCACAAAGCCGGCGCCGATGCCCTGGATCTTGTGCGGGCCGGCCTGGCCCTTGGAGAGCACCGGGGAGGTGGCGGGCTCGACGGCGACGACCTTAATCTCGGGGTTCTGCTCCTTGAGGAACTCGCCCACGCCGGTCACGGTGCCGCCGGTTCCAACGCCGGCGACGAAGATGTCGACCTCGCCGTCGGTGTCATCCCAGATCTCGGGGCCGGTCGTGGCCTTGTGGATGGCGGGGTTGGCGGGGTTCACAAACTGGCCGGCGATAATGCTGTTGGGGGTCTCCTTCTGCAGCTCCTCGGCCTTGGCGATGGCGCCCTTCATGCCCTTGGAGCCGTCGGTGAGCACGAGCTGTGCGCCGTATGCCTGCATAAGCTTGCGGCGCTCGACGGACATGGTCTCGGGCATGGTGATGATCACCTTGTAGCCGCGGGCAGCCGCCACCGAGGCGATGCCGACGCCGGTGTTGCCGCTCGTGGGCTCGATGATGGTGTAGTCGCCGCCGCGCACGAGCTTGCCGGCCTTCTCGGCCTCGTCGATCATGTTTTTGGCGACGCGGTCTTTGACGGAGCCGGCGGGGTTGAAGTATTCCAGCTTGACGAGCACGCGGGCCTTGAGGTCCTCATCGGCCTCAAAGTGAGTGAGCTCCAGAAGCGGGGTGTGGCCGATAAGCTGATCGATGGACGTATAAACATTGCTCATGGTGAACCTCCAAAGTGTTCAAATGACTGGATGCCGTGTGGTTTTACGGTGTGTGTGTAGCAGCGAAACCCACAAACCTTATAGGTTGTTCGTTTTGCTGTTGGCAAGCATAGTAGACGCTAAAGCCTAGTAACGCAATAGGAAATAGAAGATTATGACGAGTCGATTAACCATCTTGACGGGAATGGGTATTTTCAAAACCAATTTTTCGGCTAGAATTTCTACGGACTAAATGACCGAAAGGCAGCACTATACATGTTGGTTTCTACTAAGGGCAGATATGCCCTGCGCGTTATGGTCGATCTGGCCGAGCACCAGGCAGCCGGTCGCATCCCGCTCAAAGAGATCGCGGCGCGACAGGGGATTTCCGAGAAATATCTCGAGAACATTTTGGCTACGCTCGTGCGCGCCAACATGCTCTCGGGCATGCGCGGCAAGGGCGGCGGCTATGTGCTCACGCGCCCGCCCGAGCAATACACGGTGGGCGAGATCTTGCGCCTGACCGAGGGCAGTCTGGCGCCGGTCGCCTGCCTGGATGGCGACTGCAAAGGCTGCTCGCGTTCGGATGAGTGCCCCACGCTTGACGTGTGGAAGAACCTTGACAAGCTCATCAACGACTACCTCGACGGTGTGACGCTCGATCAACTTGTTGCTCCCAACCATGGCTACGACTACGTCATCTAACCCACACCTGCGTTTGGGGACGGGGTGGAAATGGTAGACTCTCTCGTCCTTTGAGACTTGACAAATAAGAAGGCCGCCCATTTTTGCGATGGGCGGCCTTCGTTTTGGGTCGATATGACGGTTCGTATTGAACAGTTCTAGCCCTCGGCGATGCTGTCGAGAATGCTGCGCATGATGGATACCAGGATGCTGCCCATAAAGGCCGATCCAAAGCCGGCAATGGAGATACCCGCGCCCAGCAGATTGACCGACAGGTAGCTGGCCAGCTCGAGCATAAAGCTGTTGACTACGAGCTGAAAAATACCAAGCGTGATAATAGTGAGCGGCAGCGAGATGACCGTCAGGAACGGCTTGACGAGCGAGTCGACGATGTTGAGGAACAGTCCCACGAAGGCAAAGCAGACCCAGGCCTCGGCAAAGCCGAAGGGTTGGATACCGGGGACGAGGAACGTGGCGATCGCGATGGCGATCGAGGTGAAGAGCCAGTTAAGCATAAAGCGCATGGCGTGAATCCTTTCTTGCGCCGGGGTTGCTGGCGTCGCGTGAAGCGGCTTGCGGCGGCGACCTGGATGGTTGCGCGGGCGCGCCGCGGTGTTTGGGCGCCCATTGTCTCAAATATTCGTGGAGCTTACGTGCGCATTCGGTTTCTAAACGGCGTTCGTCCTGAAAAACGCGCCGCTGGCAGAGAGTCTTGTCGCTTTAGTTTGGTGGTGTGCTACACTGCTACGGGCAAAAGCCACAGGCGTTGCCCTATTGCATAGAACGGGCGAACGATGCCCGATGTCAGTATCAACTTCGATGCCTTTTGGCGGGTTTGGCGGTGATCGATGAATATCGAGAACATGTTTGACAAGCCTGATGTCAAGCAGCTGGTCCACGCATTTAGCCTTTTGGACGACGAGAAGGATATCCAAGCGTTTTTGACCGATATCTGCACGCCGCGCGAGATTTGCGACCTTTCTCAGCGTTTGCAGGTTGCGCGCTATTTGGACGAGGGCGAGCCTTATGTTGAGGTTCAGGCCCGTACCGGCGCTTCGTCCACCACGGTGAGCCGCGTTTCAAAGGCGCTGAACGGCGAGTACGGTGGCTACCGCAAGATCCTCATTAAGTTGGAGGATGGCGAGTAGGCCGGCGACAACATTGAATTACGAAGAACCGTCCCTCCGGGGGCGGTTTTTTGATCCCTTGGGGACGGAGGAAAACGGATCACCGGGTTAGACTGACCCCCTCTGTGATCCATTTTCCTCCGTCCTCAAGGGATCAAATCTGTTGGCGTGGGGCAAATCTGTCCGCGTGGGCGGGTAGGATGGATGCATTGATTATTGCGAACAGTTTGAGCGGAGGACCATGCCTGTTCGAATCTATACCACCAATGCCGGCACGGATTTGAGCGATGCCGAGTCGGCGCTGCTTGCCGACCTTATTGTCCGCCACGGGCGTGCCGTGTTGCTGGCACCTACGTTTGCCGAGCTCGACCTGTGCCGTCATGATGCGGCGGAAGCCGGCGTTTCGCTGGGTATCGACTACAAGACGTCTACATCGTGGCTTCGCTCGCTTTGGGAGCTTTTGGGCGACGGGCGCGGTTTCGTCGACAACCTGCAGCGCCAGATGCTGTTCTCGGACATGGTCACGCGTCTCGACGATGCCGACCTGCAGCCGCTTTCGCGCAGCCAGGGCACAGTGCGCATGCTCGCGCGCATGGCCCGCGACGTGTTGCCGGGCGTTGCGGGGACGGGTGCCGAACGATGCCGTGGCGACAACTGCCAGCCTGAGCCAAAAAGCGATGCCGAGGCTCGTGTGTTCGAGCTTTTGCGCGCCTACGCGGGCGGTTTGGACCGTCGAGATATGGTTGAGCCCTGCGAGGCAGCTGACATTATGACCAGTGTCCTGGCCGATAGCCTGCCGGCGTGCACTCGCGCCGTATGCGTGCGCGGTATCACGTCGTTTACGCACGGTCTGCTCGAGCTGCTGTCTGCCGTGGCGAACAATGGGGGAGAGGTCGTTGTGCTGCTTGCCCGCGAGCAGGCGGCGATGCGCGAGGAGCTTGCCACGGCATTTGATGCCCGCGATGTGTTGTTTGAGATCGCGCCGCTAGGGGAGGGTGTCGGCGCGTCTGATGCCGCTTACGGGACCGCCGCTCAGCCTGCCTTTATTGAGGTCGCTGGCCCCCATGCCCGTGCTCATGCTTATGCGGACGCAATTGATGATCTGGTAAAAACGTGCCGGGGTTCCGAGGTCGACGGCGCTTCTGCCGACCCCGTGCGCGTGCTCGTTGTTTCTGCCCGGGCACCCCAGCTGTTCGGCGAACTCGCCTCTCGTCTGGCGGCGCGTCACATTGCGGCCGAGACGACTGAGTTCACGGCGTTTTCTCAATCCATTGCGGGCAGGCAGTTTGCGGCGCTTGCCGGCCTGATCGAGTGCATGAAGGCCGCCGATGAGGGCATGGCGTCAAAGACCGAGTGGTGGCCCGCGCCGGAGCTTACCGACTGGATCTACAGTCCGCTTTCGGGTGCCGACGCCGCGAGCGCCCGCGGCTTCGACAAGAACATACGCCTGTCGCGCAACAAGACCACTGCGGGCGTTAAGAGCCTGCTGCAGAGCGTCCAGGGTCAGGTGAGGGGCGCGCGCAAGGCGGCGAGCGACGAAAACTGGTTTAAGAACGTGCCGTGTGTGGTCTCGGACGTGTTCCAGGCGCTGTGGCGCGACAAACCCGTGACGGCGCTCAAGGCCATGCTCGCCGTTGCCGAGGCGCTGCCCGATCGCGCTCTAGGCGGCCTTGACGGCCAGGCCCGTCGCCAGGCAGAGACGGCTTTGCTGCGCCATGCCATCGACATCCTTATGAACGATGCTCGCGCACTCGACGTGTCGCAGGCCGCGACCGTGCCGGTTCTCGACGGCGTTCGAACCAAGGTGGACAAGCGCAGTACCGCTTACGATTACGCGACCTACGAGGTCGATCGCACGCCACGGGCACAAGTGCGCTTCGTGTCGCTTGCCGATGCGTCGGTTTTGCGTCCTGGCGGCTACGATGCCGTGCTGTTTGCCGATGTCGACCTGGACAGCTATCCGCTTTCGCACGAAGAGGGCCCGCTTGCCACGTTGATGGCCGAGCTGCGCCGCGACGGCGTGTCTTTGGAGCCCGCCGCCCTGCTGCGCGTGCGCTTTGGCCGTGCAATGCAGGCGACGAGCGGTCCGGTCGCGCTTGCCCGCGTGACACACGATCGCCAGGCGCGAGAGTGCTACCCGGCAGCCGTATGGACCGAGCTGCGGGCACATGCCGAGGCCGCTGGCGCTGCCAAGCCCACGTGCGTGGGCGAGGGCGATATCATCGCCGACTTTGATCCCGCGGCAGGTGAAGGCCTCAAGCGCGAGCGCGTGACCTGCGAAGCCCCTCAGCACCTGAGCGATGAAGCCATTCCGTATCTGGTTCTGCGCCGTCGCGATGGCGAGGGCGAGAACGCGCCGCTCGTGCCGCGTCTGACGTCCGCCTCGCAGATCGAGGCCTATTCTACCTGTCCACTGTGCTGGTTCGTGTCGTATCGCGTCAAGCCCCAGTCTATCGACGCGGGCTTTGACAACATGGAGAAGGGCAACTTTGTCCACGACGTGCTGGAGCATCTGCATGCCCGTCTGCCCCAAGAAGGCATGGAGCGCGTGACGCCCGAGAATCTGCCGCGTGCACAGGAGCTGCTGCACGAGGTCTTTGACGAGACGTTGGCCGAGCACGCTGGCAAGCGCGGCACGGAGGGCCCGCTGGTGCCGCTCTCCCCGGTGGAGGAGCGCCAGGTGGCCGAGATCTTGCCGCAGCTGGAGGGTGTGCTTGCCTACGAGTCCGAGGCACTTGCCCCCTTTGCCCCGCGCTACCTGGAGTTCGCCTTCAACGAGCTCAAGGTCGAGTATGCCGGTTGGCCGCTTGGCGGGCGCATCGACCGCGTGGACGTGGACGCCGAGAATCGTGCCGTGGTGATCGACTACAAGCATCGCACGGGCGTTGAGGAGTTTAAGCTCGCCGACCCTACGGTGCGCGACGAGGAATCGGGCACGGCACCCATCGACGATCCGCGCTGGTTGCCACCACATACCCAAACGCTTATCTACGCCCAGGCCATGCGCCGGGCGCTGGATTTGGACACCCGCGCGGCGCTCTACTTTTCGACCAAGGGCGGCAAGCCGGCGTTGCGCGGTGCCGCGAGCGCCGAGCTGCTCGAGGAAGAGCGCGGCGACGGCCGCATCCCGGGCCTTAAGAAAGGTTTCCCCGGCGAGGGTGGCAGCATGGACTTCGACGCCCTGCTCGATCGCGTGGAGGCCGGCATCGCCGAGCGCTTGCGCGAACTCGAGGCGGGCAACGTCGCTGCTGTCGACCCGGCGTCGACGCAGGCCGCGCATGCCCGCTGCTCGTATAACCACGAAGGAACGTTTGTAAGGAGGGACGTGTAGACCATGGATCTTTCGACTTTGATGCCGCAACAGCTGCAGATTGTCAAAACGCTCGACCGCCCGCTGTTTGTCTCGGCGGGCGCCGGTTCGGGTAAGACCTTTACCCTCACGCGCCGCATCGTCTATGCGCTCTCGCCCGAATCCGGTCCGTTCGTCGAGCATCTGGACCAGGTACTCGCCATCACCTTTACCAAGGATGCCGCGGCCGAGATCCGCGACCGCGTGCGCCGTGCGCTTATCGACGAGGGTATGGACGAGGAAGCACTGACCGTCGACGACGCGTGGATTTCGACCATTCACGGCATGTGCTCGCGTATCCTGCGCGCGCACGCGCTGGAGCTGGGCATCGACCCCGAGTTCACGGTGCTCACCGATACCGACGAGCTCATGGATCAGGCTGTTGAGCATGTGCTGGGTCGCGCGACGGCACCCGATGCCGCCCCCGAGCTCGCGGCATCGCTCAAGGCCCTCTATGCCTGGTATCCCATGGCGGGCGAGGGCGGTTCCTTTGGCGGCGGTACGACCATCAAGGGTCTGGTGCGCGACCTGCTGGAGCTGTCGAGCCAGTTGCCGGGCGGTATGGACGACGTGCGCGTGGCGCGCGGCCAGGCCGATACCTCGGCACTCGCCGATGCCTATCGCGCGGCGCTGGGTGCGAGCAAGGCCTCGACCGAGAAGGCGCAGGCGGCGCTCGATGCCATCGACGCGTTCGAGGCGAGCGGCAAGACCATGGCCGATGCGGCGCGACTCATGATGTCGTGCACCATGCCGCGCGCGAGCAAGGCATTCCCTAAGGAGCAAGCCGAGCTGCTCAAGGCCGAGGCCGCCGATGCGTTTATCAATATCGTGCTTGCCTGCGGTGGCCCGGCGCTCGATGCGCTGGTGGGCCTGGCCCGTTCCGTGGAGGCGGAGTACCGTGCGCTCAAGGCCGACCAGTCCGCGCTCGACAATAACGATCTGCTGCGCATGGCATATGAGGCGCTGCGCGATTATCCCGCCATCCGAGCCGCCTACGAGGGCCGCTTTAAGATGGTCATGATCGACGAGTTCCAGGATACCGACCAGATGCAGGTCGACCTGATCCGTTACCTGACCGGCGCGGGGGAGCGTGCGCTTTGTACCGTGGGCGATGCGCAGCAGTCGATCTACCGCTTCCGCGGCGCCGAGGTCGAGGTCTTCCGTCGCCAGGAGCGCAAGGTGGGCTCGTCTACCGCGCCCGAGGCGACTGCCGCGGCCGACGCCCCTGCTGGCGAGCTCGTTAAGCTCGTGCGCAACTTCCGCAGCCATGACGAGGTGCTGCGTTACGTGGCGCGCGTCTTTGATGGCGACGATGGCGGCCTGATGCAGGGCTTTTTGGATCTTGAGGCGAGCGACGGCCGCAAGGACACGCTGGTGGCGGACGCCTCGCGTCGCCAGGCCCTCTTTGTTGCCGGCGGCAGTACGCAGGAGCGCACGCAGGCCAAGGCCCGTGCGATCGCCGAACGCTTCCGCGCACTTGCCGATGCCGGCCAGCCCCAGGGCGGCATGGTGCTGCTGCTGGGCCGCATGACCAACGCAGATGTCTACGCGCAGGCTTTCCGCGATCAGGGGCTCGACTGCGTCATCGCGGGCGGCTCGGTCTTTGCCCAGGCTGCCGAGGTGCAGACGGTGCGTGCCCTGGTCTGCGCGCTCGCCAATCCGGCCGATACGGCGCAGGGCCTTATGCCGCTGCTCGCCTCGCCGATGTTTGCGCTCGGCGCCCAGGAGTTCCTGGCGCTGGCGACCAAACTCGACGAGCAGACAGGCGAGACGTCGCGCCGCAACATCGATGCGGGCATCATGAGTGATTTCGACGTGCCGGGTTTGCAAGACTTGCCGCTGGTGACGCGCGCCCGCGAGGTGCTGCGGTATGCGCTTCGTCGCGTGGGCCGCGATTCGTTCGCCGCCATCGCGCGCGACGTGGTCAACGCCTCCGGCTGGTTTGTGCGTCTGGCACAGCGCGGTCCCGAAGGCAAGGCCATTGCCGCCAACGTGCTCAAGGCGCTCGACGCCGTGGCCGAGGCGGAGGCCGAGTTCGGTAACTCGCCGCGTTCCATCGCGCTGGCCTTCGACCGCTTCTTGGCGGGCAAGGAAGCCCCGGGTGCCCTCAACGAGGAGGGCGACGGCGCGGTGCGCATCATGACGGTTCACGCCTCTAAGGGTCTGGAATATCCGGTCGTGGCGGTCGCCGAGTGCTTTGGCGTGCGTAAGCCCTCGGGTGCGGCACAGATGGGTCGCGTCGAGGGAGGAGCGCAGGTCGTGGCGCTGCCGGCACGCTTCGACGGCGTTAAGCTCACCGACGGAACCTTTGTGAAGGGCGACGACGTCAAAAAGCAGTTTGAGCACGCGTTTAAGGGCAAGGGCACGTCGCTGTGGCTACCGCCGGAGCTCATGGAGGATGTCTGCGCGACGGGTTCTCCCGCCGAGGCATTCGTTCGCCTGCGCAACGACGACCTGCAGCTTTCGCTCGAGGAGCGGGCTCGTCTGCTCTATGTCGCCATGACGCGTGCGCGCGAGCTGGTGATCTTGGCGATGGATGCCGGCGTGAGCCGCGGCAAGGTGGCGGCGCCGACCTTCGATGTCGAGACGGATCTGACCTACGATGTCCTGCGCCGCATTCTGCCGACGGACGCTCTGGACATGCCGCAGCTCGATAGCGACCGTTTGGTGTTCGACAACTCCAAGCCGGGCGACTACGAGCTCATCTCGCTCGCGGGCTTTACCTTTGGCGAGCAGGCGTTTGAGGCCAACGCTTCGCTGGATGTCGAGGGCAGGCTTGTCCGCGGCGATGCCGATGCAGATGCTGCCGACGATTCGGCCAGTACAATCGTCCCTGGTCCTGCCGACCCCAAGCCCGATTCGTTTGAGCTTGTGTATCCCCAGGCAGTGGGCGTGCGCATGGGCATCTGTCCATTTCCGGTGCGTGACTCGTATAGCTACTCGTCAATCGCCGCGGCGCTCCATGCCGAGACAGAGGACCGTGCCGCCGAGGCGCGTGTGCCCATGGACGAGGCTGGCGATGATGCGGAGTCGGATGGTTCCGAGATGACGGATGCGGACGTGGCCGCTGTCGAGCCCGCCGGCAACCCCATGGCGCTGGGCTCGGCGTTCCATGCCGCCTGCCAGTGGCTGATCGAGATGGGTTCCGATGCGCTGCCCGCTGAGCGTGCCGATGCTCTGGCGCGCCTGTGGCGCCTGACGCCGGAGCAGCGCGAACGCTTCGACGTTGCCCTGAACCGCTGGCTCAAGTCGGCTGTTCGTGCCGATCTGCTCGCGTGGCCGTGCGTTCGCGCCGAGGTGCCGTTCTTTTCGCTGGGCTGCGAGGACGAGGACATCGCTCGCTACGGTGCCTATGCCGAGGGCGCCATCGATGCACTGGCCACCGACCCGGCCGATCCGTCGCGCGCCCTGGTCATTGATTACAAGACGGGCGGCACGCCGGACGAGACGCCGGACCAGCTGCTCGAGAAGCACGCCCTGCAGGCGCGCGTTTACGCCGACGTGTTGCACGAGGCGGGCTTTGAGGCCGTGACCGTCAAGTTCGTCCGCGTGGAGCAGCCGGATCCGACCCTCTTCGTCGAACCCGCCGAACCTCAAGTGGTCACCTACAACTTCTAGCCCTCAGATAACTTGCGGTGGAATACGGACTGTTTTGGCCAAAAAGCCGCCAAACAGTCCGCATTTCACCGCAACTGCAAGAGGAGCCGTGTTGGTTTGGCTAGGTTCGGGTGCTGTCCGTGCCGTGCGGTAAAATCGTTCAGTCAGAACACGAACCCGCATCGGAGCTCATCACATGGCATTCGTCCATCTGCACAATCACACTGTTTTCTCCATGCTCGACGGCGCAACCCGTATCCAGGATATGGTCAATCGTGCCGTTGAACTTGGCATGCCCGCCGTGGCCATTACCGACCACGGCTACATGTATGGCGTGCCCGACCTGGCGCTGGCCTGCGACGCCGTCAATCACAACACGCCCGAGTACAAAACCTGGAGCCACGACAAGGCCTTCTTGGAAAAGGACCGCCGCGACGAGCTGGTGGAGCCCGATCCCGAGGAAAACCCGCGCGAGCATGCCCAGTACGTCAAAGACATGGCCATGTGGGACGAGAAGGGCAACATCGACGAGCTCAAACCGCCCCTGGTCATCAAGCCCATCTTTGGCTGCGAGGTCTACTTTACGCCGGACGAGACCCTTGCCCGCGACCACAAGCCCGAGCTCTACCACATGATCCTTCTGGCCAAGGATCAGGAGGGCTACGTCAACCTAATGCAGACGGTCTCCGAGGCCGCCGTGCAGGGCTTTTACTACAAGCCGCGCGTGACGCTCGACAACCTGCGCCGCCATGCCAAGGGCATGATCTGCACGAGCGCCTGTATCGCGGGCATCATCCCCAAATACATCGACCGCGGCGACATGGAAGGCGCCATCAAGTGGGCCGAGACCTTCCGTGATACCTTCGAGCCCGGTGACTTCTACATCGAGATCCAGGAACACGGCATCACCACCGACAACGGCCTGACTGACGAGCAGATGGACCGCACGCTCATCGACATCGCCAAGCAGGTGGGCGTCAAGGTCATCGCCACCAACGACTTCCACTACCTGCGCCGCGAGGATGCGCCCGTGCAGGACGTCATCATGTGCATTGGTATGAATGCCAAGGTCGACGACCCCAACCGCATGCGCATGACCGGCTCGGAGTTTTACATGAAGACCGAGGAGGAGATGCGGGCGATGTTCCCGTATTGCCCCGAGGCCTGCGACAACACGCTCGAGATTGCTGACAAGTGCTACGTTGAGCTGGACTGGGACTCCATCATATTGCCGCGATTCCCGTTGCTCGATCCCGGCGAGACGCACGAGAGCCAGTTCCGCCGCGAGTGCGAGAAAGGCCTGCGCCAGCACTACGGTGACGACTGGGCCACGCGCGAGATCGGCGGCGTCAACATCAAAGAGCGCTTTGAGTACGAATACAAGGTCATCTGCGACAAGGGCTTTGCCGCCTACTTTTTGATCGTCGCCGAGTACGTGCAATGGGCTAAGGACAACGGCATCGGCGTCGGCCCCGGCCGTGGCTCGGCCGCCGGCGCTATCGTCGCCTACGCCATGAACATCACCGCGTTTGACCCGCTCGAGAACGGCCTGATGTTCGAGAGGTTCCTGTCCCCGCAGCGTACCGAGATGCCCGATATCGATATGGACTTCGACGATGAGCGGCGCCTCGAGGTCGTGGAGCACGTTCGCCAGCTCTACGGCCCCGAGAAGGTCACCCACGTCATCACCTACTCGACCATTAAGGCCAAGCAGGCCATCAACGACGCCGCGCGCGTCCTGGACTACCCGGTCTACATGGGCCAGCGCCTGTCCAAGATGGTCTCGAGCGACCCCAAGGTCAAGCTCAAGCAGGTGCTCGAAAAACAACCCGGCAAAGAGGATCTGTTTAACCCCGACTTTGCCGAGGCCTATAAAAAGGACGACGACGCCCGCCGCATCATCGACACGGCGCTCTCGATTGAGGGCCTCACCCGTGGCGAGGGCGTGCACGCGTGCGCCGTTCTGATCTGCCGCGACCCCGTCAACGAGCATGTGCCCACCAAGCTCGACACCAAGGGCGGCGTCGAGATTACCCAGTACGAGGGCCATACCGTTGCCGACATGGGCCTGCTCAAGATGGACTTCCTTGGCCTGCGCACGCTGACGGTTATCTCCAAGGCCAAGGCAAACATCAAAAAGAACTTCGGCATCGACATCAAAGAGGAAGAGATTCCCTTTGACGATCCCGAGATCTTTAAGCTCATGGGCTCCGGCCACACCGCCGGCGTCTTCCAGGTCGAGTCCGCCGGCATGACGGCCACGATCAAGAACATGAAACCCACCGAATACAAGCACGTCGTGGCATTGATCGCTCTGTACCGCCCGGGCCCGCTGGGCGCCGGCATGGTTTCGTCCTACATCAACCGTATGAACGGCAAGGAGCCGGCCGTCTCCTACGACGACCGCCTGGACGACATCCTGGGCGAAACCTACGGCACCATGGTCTACCAGGAGCAGGTTATGCTCATCTCCGTCGAGATGTGCGGCTTCTCCAAGGGCGAATCGGACTCGCGTATCCGTAAGCCCGTGGCTAAGAAAAAGATCAAGCTGCTCACGTCGACGGTGCTCCACTGGGAGGATGGCTCGGACGAGACCACCTACGACCACTGGATGAACGGTGCTATCAAGAACAACTACACGCGCGAGGTCGCCCAGAAGATTTGGGACGATGTTCTCGAGTTCGCGTCTTACGCCTTTAACAAGTCGCACTCCGCCGGCTACGCCATCCTGGTTATGCAGACGGCGTGGCTCAAGGCGCACTATCCGCACGAGTACATGGCGGCCGTTCTGACGTCCTACACGGGCAAGACCGACAAGATCGTTCATTACGTCTCGGCGTGCCGCCACGACGGCATCCCCGTGCTGTCGCCAGATGTCAACGAGTCCGGTACCGAGTTCACGGCTACCAAGGAGGGCGTGCGCTTTGGTCTGGCCGGCATCCGCGGCGTGGGCACTGGCGTGGCGCAGGCGATTATCGCCGAGCGCGAGGCGGGCGGCCCGTTTAAGACGCTGCACGACTTTGTCGAGCGCGTGGACTCGAGCCAGGCCAACCGTCGCGTGATCGAATCGCTCATCAAGGCAGGCGCCTTCGACTCCACGGGGTATCCGCGTCGCCAGATGATGCACTTTGTGGATAAGAACAACCCCGAGAACATCATCGATGCCGCCGTGAAGCGCCAAAAGGATCGCGCGAGCGGCCAGACGTCGTTCTTCGATATGTTCGGCGACGTTGAGGGCTCGGGCTTTGAGGTGAGCGTGCCCGATCCGGACGGCCAGGAGTGGGACCGCCACCTTAAGCTGAGCCAGGAGAAGGAGGTTCTGGGCATCTATGTCTCGGACCACCCGTTGCGCCCGTTTGAGTATGCACTTAGCAAAGCGCGCGACTTCTCGTTCTCGCAGATCGACACCGGCTATGAGGTGCAAAACCCCACGGGCGGTACCATCAACCAGGAGATTCCCGAGGGCAAGGCGCTGTGGTGGGCCGGCATGGTCTCGAGCGTGTCCAAGCGCGTGACCAAAAACGGCGACCCCATGGGCATCGTGCAGCTCGAGGACATGGAAGGCGAGGCCACGGTCGTGGTGTTCCCCAAGACCTACAAGGAGGCCGAGGGGTATCTGTACGGCGAGGTCGATCCCGAGACCGGCGCGCAGCTGTCCGACGCGTTTGTGCGCATTAAGGGCAAGCTCGAGCGCTCGGACCGCGGCGACCAGATCATCGCGCAGGAGATTGTGCCGCTGGAGCTTAGCGAGGAGAAAAACAAGCCCAAGGTCTTTGAGGTCATGGTGCCCAACAGCCGCTTTAGCCAGGGCAATATGGCGCGCCTGGCCACGGTGCTCACCACCAACCCGGGCGGCGACCGCGTGGAGATCTTTATTGAGCAAGTCGACGGGCGCGTGCTGCGCGCTGAGGTGCCGGCCAAGGTCAATGCACGCTCGATTCCGCTGCTGGCAGAGGCAAAGGCCATCGTCGGCAACCAAGGCCGCGTGACGGTTATCTAAGCTACCCCGGGTGAGATTGGAGGAAGTGATGGCGCAGGGGACGTTTGTGCAGGCGCTTCGCAAAGAGGCGGCGTTGAGCGGAACCTTTATGAAGGGGCGTTCGCTCATGCTCAACGGCGCCGTTCTGTCGATCGAGGACAGCGGCTCGCGCTTCTCCAAAAACGTGACGGTTGAGGGCTCGGTGCGCGGCTCGCGCGGCGACCTGTACAAGACGCACGTGGCGCTTGACATGGACGAGCACGAGGTGATCGACTACGACTGCGATTGCCCCGCTGCCTATCGCTACCCCGGCATGTGCAAGCACGCCATCGCCACGGCGCTGGCGTACCTGGACGCCAGCGGTGCCGAGCCCGTCGAAGGTTTGCGCACGCCGGTCCGCACGTTTGCGGCTCAGCCCAAACAGTCCGCGCGTCCCGCGCCTACAACGCCCACGGTCAACCCCAACTTTCCCTTCCCAGCACCTGTCCCCACGAGTCCCAGCCTCATGGCGGCGCTCTCCGATCTTTCGAACGCGCGCATGGATGAGCTGGCGAGCATGCGCCGCAAGCTTGCCGGTGCCGTTGGTCCCGACGCCCCCAAAGCGGCGTTGGAGCCCTCGTTGGTGCCGTACTACAATCCGCTGTTCGCCGACCGCTTTAGCTGGGCGCTCGAGTTCCGCATTCGCTGCGGTTCGGTGTCCTACGTGGTCAAGGATATCGACGGCATGGCCGATGCCTACGTGCGCGGCGGCACCTTCTCGTACGGCAAGAAGCTCACGTTTGTCCATACGCCCGAAGCCTTCGAAGATGTGTCGACAAAGCTGCTCAGCCTTGTCTTGACGACAGTTGCCTATCTCGATGACATCACAAGCTCGCGTTCGGCGTCGTACGACTTTGCCCGCAGCGGTTTTGTCGCCGAGCGTCAGTTGCCGCTGTCCGAGCATAGCATCGTATATGTGCTGGACCTGCTGCGCGGCCAGACCATCTCTTTTGAGCCCGCCTGGTCGCGGGGGACGACGACGCATCGCACCTATGACGTGGCGGTTGAGCTGTCTCCGCAAGGGGAGGACGAGGCGTCCGCTAAGCGCCCACCGCTCCTTGCCGCCAAAATCGCGCCGGCGGCTGGTGGTAGCTACGATCTGCGCCTGCCGGCCGATGCATACTGCTTTGCTTCGGGCGACGTAGCTTATCTGGTCGACACCCGCCGTGCGCGCCGCACCGATGTGGCGTTTGCCCAGCATGCGGCGCCGTTCCTATCGCGCTTGCTGCCCTGTCGCACGCCAGTCCATATCGCTGCCGACCAGGTGGGGGAGTTCTGTCGTATGGCTCTGCCCATTTTGCGCGACTATACCGACCTTACCGCGCCCGCTGCGCTCGATACCGTGGCGCCCGAGCCGAGCTTTGCTATGGCAATCGGCGTCGACGATGGGCTCGTGACCTGCAAAATTACGGTTACCTACGGCGACTGGTCGGCAGACCTCTTTAGTCTGGGCGCTCCGGGCAGCCCCTTCGAAGAGCAGCGCCCGGGCGTGCCGCCCCGCGACGAGGTGGCAGAGTTTCGCGTTATGGATACGGCGGCCCTGTATTTCGACTTTTACGAGGGCGGTCTGGCGTTTGAGGAACGCGATGACGAGAGCTTGTTCTGCCTGCTGACCGAGGGCCTGTCTGCCCTGTCCGAGTTGGGTGAGGTTATGCTCAGCGACCGTCTGCGCCAGATTTCGGTCCGTCCCGCGCCCAAGCTTTCGGTGCGTGCGACCGTCAAGAGCAACCTGCTCGATGTTGAATTGGGCGCGAGCGGTCTTTCGGCGGCCGACCTTGCCATCTATCTGGACTCGTACAAGCGCCACCAGACGTTTGCGCGCCTTACGTCCGGCGACATCATTCGCCTGGACGAGGGCGCCCGCGCCGCGTTTGGCCTTGCCGAGGACCTGGGTGTCGATGCTGTCGACCTGCTCGACGGCGTGTCGCTCCCCGCGTCGAGTACCCTGTTCGTCGATAGCATGCTTGCGCGCACGCCGGCGCTTGAGGCCGATCGCGACGCTGCGTTCCGCCGTACCGTCGAGCGTCTGGACACGCTCGGCAAGATGGACTTTACGGTGCCGGTCTCGCTCAAGGCCACACTGCGCGGCTATCAGGTCGACGGCTACCAGTGGCTCGGCTCGCTCGAACACCTGGGCCTTGGCGGCATCCTGGCCGACGACATGGGCCTGGGCAAAACGCTCCAGATGATCGCGCATATCCTGGCGCGCGTGGAGGCGGGGGACACCAAGCCCACGCTCGTGGTATGCCCGGCCTCACTCGTGTACAACTGGACTGCCGAGCTGGAGCGCTTTGCGCCCTCGCTCGATGTGTGCGCCATCGTGGGCGCCAAGGCGCAGCGTCGCGTACAGATTGCCGGCGTGGCCGAGCATAACGTGGTCGTGACGTCGTATGACCTTATGCGGCGCGATATCGACGAGTACGCCGAGCAGGACTTTGCCCGTGCGGTGCTCGATGAGGCCCAGTACATTAAAAACCCGCTCACCCAGGTGGCGCGCGCCGCAAAGCGCTTGCCTGCCGGCGTGCGCTTTGCCCTGACGGGCACGCCCATCGAAAACCGCCTATCCGAGCTCTGGAGCATCTTCGACTTTTTAATGCCGGGCCTGCTCGGCACGCGTGAATCGTTTGCAAAGCGCTTCGAAAGCCCGGTCGAGCATGCCGAGGGCGACAGTGCCGCTCGCCTGCAAGCGCTCGTGTCGCCGTTTGTGCTGCGCCGTGTCAAGGAAGACGTGGTGGCCGACCTGCCCGAGAAGATCGAGGATACGGTCATGGCGCAGCTCACCGGCGAGCAGCGCAAGCTCTACCTGGCCAACCAGGACCGTATCGCCCAACAGGTGCAGCACCGCGAGTCATCCGAGTTTAAGAAAGACAAGCTCAAGGTGCTCGCCGAGCTCACCAAGCTGCGCCAGATCTGCTGCGACCCGCGTCTACACTACGAGGATTACAAGGCGGGGAGCGCCAAACTCGATACGTGCATGGAGCTCGTGCACGGCGCCCACGACGGCGGACATCGCATCCTGTTGTTCAGCCAGTTTACGGGTATGCTCGATATCATCGGTAAGCGCTTGGCCAAGGAGGACATCGTCTTCCTTAAGCTCACGGGCGCTTCGTCTAAGGAGAGCCGCGCCAAGATGGTCGCGCAGTTCCAAGCGGGCGAGGTTCCGGTCTTTTTGATTTCGCTTAAGGCGGGCGGCGTGGGCCTTAACCTGACGGCTGCCGACGTGGTCATCCACTACGACCCGTGGTGGAACGTGGCGGCGCAGGACCAAGCGACTGACCGTGCACACCGTATTGGCCAGCAACATACCGTGACCGTGTACAAGCTCATCGCCAAGGACACGATCGAGGAGCGCATTATGCAGATGCAGGAGTCCAAGCGCGATCTGGTCAACAGCGTGCTCGGCGGCGACGGCATCTCGTCGGCACTGTTCACGCGCGAGGATGTCCTGGCGCTGCTCGGCGGCGACGGGCGCTAGCCGCGCGCGGGTGGGGCCGTCAGGGCGGATGGCACACGCTGTCCCATCGTCCCCGCCCGTTATGTGTTCATTTGCAATGCCGTGGATGGTTTGTCTGCCTTTGGGCATAAGAACCATCAAGAACATTGGCACATCAGCAAAGGAGAACATCATGGCGAAATTCTTTAAGGACCCCGACGGCAAGCTCATCGCCGCCCTTGGCGACGACGTTGCGACCCCTGCCGGTTGCACGGAACTGACTGCAAACACTGAGGACGCGGCGCACGAGAAGCACGTGCCTGTTGTCGAGACCGAGCGTGACGGTCACGTGATTCGCGCACGCGTTGGCTCGGTCGAGCACCCCAGCCTGCCCGAGCACTACATTGAGTGGATCGCCCTTGAGGCCGAGGGCCGCTTGGAGGTCCATTACCTTGAGCCCGGCATGAAACCCGCGACGTTTTTCGCGGGCGGCTCCAAGACCGGTACCGTCTATGCCTACTGCAACTTGCACGGGCTGTGGTCCGCGACATTCTAGGAGCGCGCCCCCGCTCGGGGTATCATAGCTAGCATATGCACATGTAAGCGCCGACTGCATTATGCGGCCGGCGCTCTTACTACGATTTCGATGGTTTACGACGGAAAGGGCTGAGCCATGAAGCTCGCGCTTGCACAGATCGATATGCGCCTGGGTGATATTGAGGGCATTTGCGGCCGCATCGAGGACCAGGCTCGTCTGGCCCACGTGCGCGGAGCGCGCGTGCTGTGCGTTCCGGCTCCGCTCTTTATGGGCGCCATGCCCGGTGGCCTGGTGGGCGCTGCCGACTTTGAGCACGACGTGCTTGCCGGTTTGACTGGTGTCGCCGAGCGTATCCAGGAGCTTGACATGATCTGCATCGTGCCCGCGGCGGTTTCGTTTGAGGGCCAGCCGCTGCTCGACTACATGATGCTCAAGGACGGTCATGTGGTGCCGGCGCGTTCGAGCATTGCCCTGCAGCGTGGCGAGAACAACGACACACGTTGGGCGCCGCCGGTGTTCGACGTGGACGGCGTGCGCATCGCCGTGATTTTTGACTTGGACCGCGAACTCGAGATGCTGCCGACCGGTGTTGACCTCATTGCGTATTTCCAATTCAACGCGTTTGACATGACCGACCGCGAGACTGCCGCCATTGCTGCCGTTCGCAGCGGCGCCTACCGCAAGATCGCATCCAAGCGCAGCGTGTGGTTTGCCTGCATGGCGCCGGTCGGTGCCTATGACGAGTCGGTGTATACCGGCGGTTCGTTTGTGCTCGACGACTGCGGTCGCGTGGTGGCCCAGGCGCCGTGCTTTGAGGAGAGCCTGCTGGTTCAGGAGATTCAGCGCGGCGTGATGCTCGATGCCCTGGAGGATCACGAACTGCCCGAGTTCCGTTCCGAGGAGTGGCTGTGGCAGGCGCTGGTGCTCGCCGTGCGCGACAACGCCCGAGCCCACGGTGCGTCGCGTGCTGTGGTGGCACTCGAGGGTGACTTGCCGTCGTCCCTGCTGGCGGCGCTGGCCGTCGACGCTCTGGGCCCGCGCAATGTGATTGGCCTGGTGCTGGGGCGCAACCGTATCTTTACGCCGGCGCAGGAAGAAGCCGAGGCTGCCCGCTGTGCCGCCGTCCGCGCCATCGCCGAGCGTCTGCACATTCGCACCGTCGAGCGCGATGCACCGGATGCGGCGCGCGTGCTCGATCGCGACGTGTCGGCGGGCGATGCCGAGCGCCTGCGCTCGCGCACGCTGGGCCTGATGCTGGAGGATACGGCGCTCGAGCTGGGTGCGATGGCGCTGAGCCCGCTGTCCAAAACTGAGTACGCGCTGGCGGCGCCGGCGCTTTGCGGCGGCTACCAGGGCGACTTTGCGCCCTTTGGCGATGTGTACCTGTCGACGCTTGAGTTTGTGGCGCGTGTGCGCAACCGCACGTCTGCCGTGGTGCCCCAAGAGCTCGTGACGCTCAACGCAGTGGAAGATTGTATGGAGCGCGTGCTGGCGCAGGCGCTCTCGACGCTCGACGGTCCGGTCGATATGCTCGACCGTGCGGCACAGCTGCTCGGCGGGCTTGAGCCGGGTGAGGTCGATGGCGCGCTCGAGGCGCACGTGGACCGCAATCGATCTTTCGACGACATCCCGATGGCCGCTGGCAAGCCTGAGGCCTGCTCGCTGCTGCTGATGCTCGTTCGACAGGGTGAGGCTGCCCGCCGCATGTTGCCGATGACGCCGATCGTCTCGGCCCGTTCGTTTGCCGAGCGTGCCTGGCCGTATATGCTCGCGTGGTCCGACCTGGGGCTTAACGGCAAGGAGCGTATGACGGTCGATTCGCTGGCGCGCGCCGAGGTGCGCCGTTTTGCTGACGAGGATACGAGCGAGCGCGTGCGAAACGAGATGATGGGCGTGCTGGGCGAGCTACTGGGTATTTCGCCCGAGCAAATGGAGGAGCTGCGCTCTGAGGACGGTCAGCGTCGTTTACACGAGGGAATGAAAAAGTTCGAGGGCGAGGTTCAGGACGCCATCGATAAGATGATGGGCGGCCAGGGTGGCCCGCAGGGTGGGCCCCAGGGTGGCCCGATGCCGCATCCGCCGGTTGATCCCCGACAATTTCCGTTCTTCTCTCAGAACTAGGTCGCTGCGCGCCCGCCAGAGCGGCAATCTGCCTTTCAATCGTCGGACATGACCGCCAGGTCAATGCCCTCCTCTTTCAAGGCACCTTGCTCGCTCTGGCGGGCGCTCGCTTGCGTATACTCAACCTACAATTCGATCTCGGCTGACTTATAGGGCTAGCGTTGTGTTATTCTAGAACAGACGTTCGTGAATGATGCGCGGGGCCTTGTCTTGCGCTGTGCTTGTGGCGAGGGGAGGTTGGCTTGGTTATCTTGGGCATCGACCCCGGTTTGGCCCATACGGGTTGGGGGATTATCGAGGAGCGGCGCGGCGAGGTTCGCTGCCGTGCCTATGGCTGCATCGAGACCAGTGCCGGAAGTCCGCTCGCGGTGCGCCTGTCGCATATCGCCCGTGACCTTAAGGATGTCGTCGAGCGTTATCGACCCGACACGGCTGCTGTCGAGAGTATCTACTTTGGCGCCAACGTTCGTTCGGCCATCCCCACGGCGCATGCCCGCGGTGCTGCACTCGTAGCGCTTTCGGAATGCGCGCTCGAGATTGGCGAGTACACGCCCATGCAGATCAAACAGGCTGTGGTGGGCACCGGCGCCGCGGACAAGCGGCAGGTCGCCTACATGGTACGCACTCTAACACAGCTCGACCACGACCCGCATCCCGACCATGCCGCCGATGCCCTGGCCTGCGCCATCTGCCACGTAAACCTCAGCCGCACCCGCGCCCTCACCGGTGGCGAGTTCTATCAACAGAGAGGAACCGGATACTGATGATCTCCCAGCTCCACGGAACGCTTGTCGAGGCCACGATGAGCTCGGCTGTCGTCGATGTGTCGGGCGTTGGCTTTGAGCTCGGCATCTCGGGCAGCACTGCGGCCACGTTGCCGACGCCCGGCGGCGAGGTCCGCCTCTACACGCGTATGCAGGTGCGCGAGGACGCCATGACACTTTTCGGTTTTTCCTCAAAGGATGAGCGCACGATGTTCGACCGGCTCGTGTCCGTTTCGGGCGTTGGCCCGCGCCTGGCGCTCGCCGTGCTTTCCACCTATACCGTGGGGCAGCTGTATTCGCTGGTGATGGCCGAGGACGACAAGGGCATGGCCAAGGTACCCGGTGTGGGCAAAAAGACAGCTCAGCGCCTGATCCTGGAACTCAAGAGCACCTTTGCCAAGGATAAGGGCTTTGTGCCGGTCGACGTGATTTCCGGACAGGTTGCGATGCCCGTGCCCGCTGCCGCTCCCTCGGTGATCGATGATGCCCGTGCGGCGCTCCTTTCCATGGGCTTTAGCCCGCAGGAGACCGATGTTGCCCTGAGCGGGTATGATGGGCAGAATATGCGTGTCGAGGATCTGCTCGGCGCGGCGCTTAAGCGACTCGGAATGGATGCGTGATGTGGGAAGCCGATGACTCTCAGGACTTGTGGGCGACGCCCGGTAACTCGCCGGCGGCATCCATGGCGCACGGCGAGCGCATGGTGGGCTCGGAGCTGACGGCCGAGGATCTCGATGTCGACCGCACTTTGCGCCCTCAGCGCCTGGACGATTACTGCGGCCAGGAGCACATCAAGCAGAGCCTGCGCGTGTTGATCGAAGCGGCGCAGAGCCGTGGCGAGACGCTCGACCACGTGATCTTCTCGGGTCCTCCGGGCCTGGGCAAGACCACGCTGGCCACCGTTATCGCCAACGAGCTGGGCGCTCAGATCAAGACCACGAGTGGCCCTGCCATCGCGCGCACGGGCGACCTGGCGGCCATCCTTACTAACTTGCAGCCGGGCGATGTGCTGTTTATCGACGAGATCCACCGCCTCAACCGTTCGGTCGAGGAGGTCCTGTACCCCGCGATGGAGGACTTTGCCCTCGATATCGTGATTGGCAAGGGTCCGGCGGCGCGCTCGATTCGCCTGGATATCCCCAAGTTTACGCTGGTGGCGGCAACGACCCGCTCAGGCATGTTGACCGGCCCGTTGCGCGACCGCTTTGGCATTTCATATCGCCTGGATTACTACACGGTCGAGGAGCTCGCGCAGATTGTGACGCGCTCGGCGACTATCCTGGGCGTGACGATCGACCATCCCAGTGCACTCGAGATCGGCTCGCGTTCGCGCGGCACGCCACGTCTTGCCAACCGTCTGCTCAAGCGCGTGCGCGATTACGCACAGGTGCGCGGCAACGGCCCCATCGAGCTCGATATCTGTCGCCAGGCGCTCGAGTTCTTCGAGATCGACGAGCTCGGTCTGGACTGGATGGATATTCGCATTTTGGAGACGCTCGCCAAGACGTTCTCCGGTCGCGCCGTGGGACTTACGACCCTTGCCAGCGCGGTGGGCGAGGACCCAGGCACGCTCGAGGATGTCTATGAGCCCTATTTGCTGCAGTGCGGATTGATGATTCGTACGCCGCAGGGCCGTCAGGCAACCCTCCGCACCTTTGAGCACCTGGGGATTGAACCTACCGTTTAGGGCGTTTTGTTTTGGCGGGCTGTTGGACTATCGCTGGGCATCGGGTAAACATATCGCCGTTCATCGGTTATGGGCGTTTTACTGTTGCGCGCCCGTGCTATGCTGAATTGGTCTTTTTCTCATTCGGTAACGAAAGGACCGCCCATGCCTACTGACATCGAAATCGCACGTTCTGTCACGCCGCTGCCTATTACCGAGGTGGCCAAGAACGCCGGCGTCGACGTTAAGCACCTTATTCCGTACGGCTTCGACAAGGCTAAGGTCGACTATTCACTGCTCAACGAGCCGACTGATCACCAGGCCAAGCTCGTCCTCGTGACCGCTATCAACCCAACGCCCGCGGGCGAGGGCAAGACCACCACGACCATCGGTCTGGCCGATGGCCTGCGTCGTCGCGGTATCAAGAGCGCCGTGGCCCTGCGTGAGCCTTCGCTCGGTCCCGTCTTTGGCGTCAAGGGCGGTGCCGCTGGCGGCGGTTGGGCCCAGGTCATTCCCATGGAGGACATCAACCTGCACTTTACCGGCGACTTCCATGCCATCGGTGCTGCCAACAACCTGCTGGCCGCCATGCTCGATAACCACATCCAGCAGGGCAACCAGCTCGGTATTGACGTTAAGCGCATCACTTGGAAGCGCGTCGTCGATATGAACGACCGTCAGCTGCGCCACGTCATCGACGGCATTGGCGGTAAGGCTCAGGGCGTGCCGCGCGAGGACGGCTTCGATATCACCGTCGCCTCCGAGGTCATGGCAATCCTGTGCCTGTCTACGAGCATCAGCGATCTCAAGGAGCGCCTGGGCGAGATTGTCGTCGGCTATAGCTTTGCCGGCGAGCCCGTCCGTGCCCGCGACCTTAAGGCCCAGGGTGCCATGGCCGCGTTGCTTAAGGACGCGCTCAAGCCCAACCTGGTGCAAACGCTCGAGGGCACGCCCGCGTTTGTCCACGGCGGTCCCTTCGCCAACATTGCCCACGGCTGCAACTCCATCATGGCTACGCGCATGGCCATGCGTTTTGGCGATGTCGCCATTACCGAGGCCGGCTTCGGCGCCGATCTGGGCGCCGAAAAGTTCCTCGACATTAAGTGCCGCATGACGGGCGTTCGCCCCAGCGCCGTCGTGGTCGTTGCGACCGCTCGTGCGCTGAAGTACAACGGTGGCGTCGCCAAGGCCGACCTCAACGAGGAGAACCTCGAGGCACTCAAGGCTGGCATGCCCAACCTGCTGCGTCACGTCGACAACATCCAGAACGTTTATGGTCTGCCCTGCGTGGTCGCCATCAACCGCTTCCCGACGGACACCGAGGCCGAGCTTGCGCTCATCGAGTCCGAGTGCCAGAAGCTCGGCGTCAACGTTAAGCTTTCCGAGGTCTGGGCCAAGGGCGGCGAGGGCGCGCTCGAGCTGGCCGATGAGGTCATGCGTCTGATTGAGCAGCCGAGCGAGCTCAAGTTTGCCTATGAGGACGGCGCCGATGTGGCCGACGCCCTCGATGCTGTTGCCACCAAGGTTTACCGCGCCGACGGCGTTGACTTTACGCCGGCCGCCAAGCGTCAGCTTGCCGAGCTGCGCGAGAACGGCTTTGGCAACCTGCCGGTATGCGTGGCCAAGACGCAGTACAGCTTTAGCGACAACGCCAAGGCCCTGGGCGCTCCCGAGAACTTCCGCATCACGGTGCGTGAGCTCAAGGTTTCCGCCGGCGCCCACTTTGTGGTCGCACTGACTGGCAGTGTTCTGACCATGCCGGGCCTGCCCAAGGTCCCTGCGGCCGAGAACATCGACGTCGACAACGACGGCAACATCACCGGCCTGTTCTAAGCTCGCTGCTCATAGCCGCTTGCCCGCCCCGTCGCGCCTACCAAGGCCCGGCGGGGCTTTTTGATCCTTAGGCCCGCGCATGTCTTGTAGATACCGACGGACTCTGCCCATCATAGGCTTTTGCGCTGGTAGAATGCATGGATAACTTGATGCTTACAGGCGACGGAAAGGAATCGTTGCATGGATCAGGACAAGACAACCGTGATGGGCGGCTGCGGTTCCGCGCAGGCTGGCGATAGCGCCGATGCGACCCGCGTTGTTCCCAACCCCGGTTATGTCGACCCCGCCGCGACGCAGCCTTCTGCCGAGCCCACACGAGTTATGGGCTATGGCGACGCGGCGCAGGACCCTTACGCTGCATCTTTGCAAAGCCCCTATGGCAACGCGGCGGCAGACCCGTTTGATTACGCGCCGCAGGATTCTTATGCCGCCTCGACGCCGAATCCCTATGATGACCTGCCGCAGAATCCCATTCCGCAGCCTCAGCAGACGACGTATATGCCTCGCACGGCGCAGCCTCGCTACGAGTCGCGCGAGCCGTATCGCGAGTACCCCAAGTCGATTCCGCAATATGGCGAGGACGAGGAAGAGACGCCGTCGCGTTCGTCGAGCGTGATTAAGAAGATCCTCATCGTGCTGGCGATCTTCTTTGCGCTGTCGGTTGTGTTTGCCATCGTGTCGGGCATGCTCAACAAGCGAGGGAGTTCAACGGCCGATACCGCTGCCGAGCAAACCGAGTCCGCCTCGTCTAGCACCGTCGATCTGAGTGATATCCCGGGGCAGTACTGGTCCAACGCCAAGAAGATCCTCAAGTCGCGCGGCGCCGATCTTTCGAATGCCGTGGTCCTGACTGATGATGGCTCAACGCCCGTCGTCGATGCCAACTGGGTCGTTACTTCTGCCTACTATAACGACAACGGCAACCTCGAAATTCAACTCACGCACAAGAACAGTTCGGGCAACTCGTCCGACGGCCAAAGCGGTACCGACAGCTCGAGCTCCAATACGCTGGAGGACTTGAGCAACAAGGCGCAGGAGTTGGGAGACAAGGCGCAAGAGCTGGGCGATACGGCACAAAATCTGGGCGATACCGCGCAGAACTTGGGCGACATGGCGACGGATGCCTGGAACGCCCTACAAAACGGCATCTCGGGCGCGCAGGGAAACTAGCTGTTAAGTGGGCTACAGCTGCTCGGCCGGACGGTCGGGCGAGCTAAAGCCCGAGTCAAACGTAACGACGCATGAGGCATCGGGTCGGCGCTCGTGCACGATGCGCGTGACGAGCCCCAGCAGCTCCTCGTCGGATATGTCAAAGCCGTCGGGACGCACAAGGTCAAATGACACAAAGCCATCGTGCTCGTGCAGGTCGTGGATGGAGAGCGCAGGATCGATCTGCATGATGCCGCGCTTGACCCAGCCGCGCAGGTCGTCGCCGGTGGTGGCGATGGGGTCGCAGTGTAGCGTGATACCGATGCCCATCTGATGCTTGATATCGTGTTCGATGGTGTCCAGAATCTCGTGGTGCTCAAAGGCATCGCCCTCGCCGGGCATTTCCACGTGTGCGCTGGCAAACTGACGGCCGGGGCCGTAGTCGTGCACCATGAGGTCGTGTGTGCCCAGGACCTGCGGATAGGACATGATCTTGTCGCGGATTGCCTGGACGAGCTTGGGGTCGGGCGCTTGCCCCAGCAACGGGCTGATGGCGTCGCGCACCAGGCCCATGCCGCTGATGCAAATGAAGATGCCCACGCCCAGGCCCGCCCAGCCGTCGAGGTCAAAGCCTGTCGCTTGCGAAATAAGCGCCGCCGCTAAGACCGAGCCCGAGGTGATGACGTCGTTTTTGGAGTCCTGCGCCGTGGCGATGAGTGTCTCGGAATCGATGCGGTTGCCCAGCGTGCGGTTGAACGCTGCCATCCAGAGCTTAACGAGCATGGACGTAGCCAGTGCCGCAAGGGAAATAAACGTGTAAGCGGTGGGCGAGGGCTTGATGATCTTGGTGACCGACTCGAGAATCAGGTTGATGCCGACGGCGCAAACCAGGACGGCGACGAACAGGCCGGCTAGGTACTCGTAGCGGCCGTGACCATAGGGGTGGCCTTCGTCTGCCGGGCGGCTGGCAAGGCGGAAACCGAGCAGGCTCACAATGTTGCTCGAGGCATCGGAGAGGTTGTTGAAAGCGTCGGCGATGAGGGAGACGGAGCCGGCGAGCAGACCCGCGATGCCCTTGGCCAGGCACAGGGTGATGTTGAGGCCAATGCAGACGAGGCTTGCGGAAAAGCCCGCGTTGGTGCGGCAAGATGCATCGACCGGCTCGCTCTCGCTGCCGGGAACAAGCGTATGTACCAGCCGATTTACAAATAGCATAGCGGTCGTCCTCACAATCATGTTTAAGGGGATAGTGTAGCTCGCACGGGGGCGCCGTGCGCCGATGCTCAGAAAATGCAGCAATAGTCTGCCGGTGCTAACGAACGAGCCTTCTCGTCTGCCTGGGTGGTCCATTTTGGGCCACATGGGTATGGGCATGTGCCTGCTTGCTCGACATACTTAATGTCGACAGCCCCTGTGCAAAGGAGGACGTTTCCATGGACGAGATGTTTGCCATAAAATGTCAAAACTGCGGCGGCCCTATGTACTCGCACCAGGCTAAGCGCAGCTTTGAGTGCGCCTATTGCGGCACGGTGGTTCCGTGGCAGGCGGACGCCGGAGAGCCCAAGAGCGCTTTGGGTATTCGCCATACGCCGTTGACGGTGGTGGATGGACTGCTCAAACTCACGCATGTGTCGCAACTCGAGCGCCCGCAGGACCCGGACTGGTATTTCTTCAATGCGCACTGGCGCAATCAGTCGGTCCTGGAACATCTGCTGTGGGAGGATCGCGGCACGGCGCAGGAGTTCCAAGAGGCCACGCATGTGAGCATTCCTTGCCCCTTCTGCGGAGCGTCCTTTGAGGGCGAGTCAACGCAGTGTGTGTTTGAGTGCCCGTCCTGCGGCAATAAGATCGGCATTGCGGACCTGCTCAAGCCGGGGACGTTTAGCAAGCGCCTGACCATGGGCGTTGGTGCGGAGTATGTGCCCGAGCAGGGTATTCCCTGCGAAATCTCGCCGCAGCAGGCACGTGCCAACGCGCTGCAGCTGGTGCGCCAGTATCCGGATGCCTTTGCCGGGCACGACGTGGAAGACGCGATCCAAAACGACATGATGCTCTTCTATTTCCCCATGGCGCTGGCGGACTTGCGCATGATGGCGAGCTTCCCGGGCAAGGGCCTGAGCAAGGAGGCCTTGGTGTACTACGAGGTGCTCGACTGGGCATACCCCAGGGCAAACTACCTGGACGTTCGCCTCATGGGCATTTTGGAGCCGTGGGACTTTGCCAAGGTCGGTCCGTTCGATCCCGCCATGCAGGAAGGTGACTTTCGCGTTGTCTCAGTCGATGCGTCTACCAAGGACCAGGTGGTCATTGATAAGTTGGCGCTCGACGTTGCGGGCAACGACGCCGAGGCTGTACTGGGGCTCAATAAAAAGAGCATTCGCATGTGGGCGCGCAAGGCCCGCAAACATAAGGACGGCCTGGTGATGGTGCCGGTCTACTTTGTCGATCGTCCGGCGACAGACGGCCGCGATGGCGAGCAGGTGCGCATTGCCGTAAACGGCCAGACGGGCCGCGCGGCCGCGGTGGTGTTTAGCGACAAGCGCGAAACGCATATCGTTGCGCCGCTCAGCCCGAGCCTGCATCTGTCCGGTGAGAGCACCGTGCACGCCACGCCCTTCGAGGTCAAATACGTTAAATCGCCCTTCCTGTACCAGATCGTGCGCCGTGGAGGCGGCGAGCAACCGCGCCAGGTTGCAGCCGCCGTCGAGGGTTCCTACCGAGAGGAGAAGCCCAAACGCCGCGGTCTGCTGGGTGCGCTATTTGGGAAGTAGGGGAGTAGCACCGGTTGTTGCCGTAAGGTGATGGCCGGGGGTGCGGGGCAGCTCTCAGGAGTGCGGGCTGCCGTCTGATTGTTTGAGGGTGCCAGATGTAAATAAACAGTGGAGCGGCTGCAAAAGAGCCTCCTCACTGGGTAAAATCAGGTTGTGCCGCGGAACCCGCTCCTCAGCTAGTCACACTTCGGAAGCGCGGGCAACGCAGGTATTATCGTCTAAAGGGCCGGCTGCAACCGGCCCTTTTCTGTGGCAGCCAATGGACCCACATCAGACGAAGGCCGCGTCTTTGCCTGTCAGGTCACGCTCGCCAGCCACGGCTAGAATGTCGTTGCCGGCGTCCATGACCGGTATTGTTTCGTAGCGTGCGTCGCAACCGCGAGTGCGCCTGCGACGGCTGCGGTGGCTTCGGTCGCAACGTGCTGCTACCCTTGCGTTTCGCCATTAGTCGCTTCGTTGATGGCGCGGTACTCGGCACTCAGCTCGCGCGCCAGCTCTTCCTTGCTTGGAAGATACGGCAGGTATTTGGCGGTAAACACTTGGTCGTTGTCTTCGGGCAGCGTGTACTCGACAATCGAATCGCTTTTGTCCGCGCAGAGCACGATGCCTATGGGCGGATTGTCGCCTTCGTTCATGAGCTCGCGCGTGTAGTAGTTCACATACATTTGCATCTGGCCCAGGTCCTGATGCGTAAGGTCGTCCGTCTTAAGGTCGATGAGCACGAAGCAGCGCATCAGATAGTTGTAAAAAACAAGGTCAATATAGAAATGGCGCCCATCAAAGGTGATGCGCGTTTGGCGCGCCTCGAAAGCGAAACCACGGCCAAGCTCCAGCAGGAACTTCTGAAGATGCGTGATGAGCGCCTGCTCTAGATCGCTCTCGCGAAACGCAGTATCGTCCGAGAAACCTAAAAACTCCAGTACATATGGGTCGCGGATGATATCCTCGGGGCGACGAGCCGGGGCGCTCTTTTGGATTTCCTGGGTGACGGCCTCCTTGTCCTTGCTGGCAAGTAGGCGCTCGCGGAACATAGTGTTGATCTGGCGTTCGAGCTGACGCGTGCTCCAACGAGAATCGGCGCATTCGTTCATGTACCATGTTCGAGCATCAGGGTCGGTTATACGCGATAACCTGCGGTAATGTGTCCAATTCAATTCGGAACGCAGCGCGTTCCGGATTGGGAACGCAAGATAAAACTGACGCATGTATCTTAAGCTTCTGGCGTTGAAGCCTCTGCCAAAATCCTTAGTCAATCTAACGGCAAGTTCGTCGATCAGTGCATCGCCATACTTGGCGCGCCCCTCTCCGCCCTGTTCATCAACAATACTCTTGCCGATCTCCCAATATGCCTCAACCATCGCAAAGTTAACGGCGGTATAGGCCTTGTCGCGAGCGGCGTTGAGAATCGAGGAGACCTGCTTGTAAAAACCTTCGGGCACGATTGCCGATTCTCCACGGTTTACCAGTTCGCCCATCACTGTCGCCCCACTTTCCTTTTGTGGAATGCGTCTTTATCGCATTTAGTTTAAAGCCTCGCGCGGACACGAATTGCTGTGCTGTCTGACATCTTCGCATGGGGCCTTGCGGTGACTAAAATGTGACCATAGAGGCAGTTTTAGCGAATCCCACGGGAGTGACGCGTATGGACAATAACACGCTGCTATTCCAGGACAAAGGTTCGGGTAGGTATAAAGACGTCAAGATCTACCCCAACCGTATTGAGGTGCTCAAGAAGGGCACTTTTGGTGGCAAGCACACCGAGATTGTCTATCTTAAGGACATTACGGGGGTCAACAGGATCAAGGGCCGCGATGTTTTTCTGCGTAACAGGCTGTTGACTGCTTGTGTTTTTAGCCTGAGCAGCCGTGCGAAGGCCCAGGAGTTTGTTAACGCGCTGAACATGGTGATGTAGCCTATGGCGGCGTTTGGGCCAAGGTAAAAATCGGGGGCACAGAACGGTGTCCTGCGCCCCCATTGAGTCGATGTGTCTAAAAGGCCGGCTTGCCTATTCGCTACCGTCCCCAGCGTTTTCGCGGTCGTTGGCAAGCATTGCCGCGCCGGCGACCGTTGTCGCTACGGCGGCGGCAGCGAGCCCGGCGGCAATGCCGGAGCCGTCGCCCGTGTCGGCGAGTTTTCCGCCCGAGTTCTTGCCCTTGTTGCCCTTACCGTTCTTATCAGCGCTGCCTGCGTTGGAACCCGTGCCACCGTCGGTGTCGGTGCCGCCTGCACTGCTCGAGGCCGCTACGGTAAAGCTCGCGGCTCCGTCATTAGCAAGCTTGTAGTTTTGCGCCGCGTCGCCCAAAAGACCGTTCGCGCGCACCCAGTACGTTCCCGCGGTAAATGCCTCGCCCTCGACCATTGCCGTGCCCGGAGCGCCGTCCGCGTCGTGCACAAACTCGAGCTGAGCCGTGCAGGCATCGTTTTCGAGTTTGCCCTCGAGCAGCGCCGCGACCTTTGTGCGCACATCCTCGCCGGCCTTAAGGCCTTCGAGCCCCTCAAAGTGGGGTGTCAGTGCGCGCGGATCGATATCGATGGGCACGGATCCCTGCAGCCCCGTAACGGTCTCGTTGCCCAAGGCGTCGACATCCACGTATTCGATGGTAAACGCATGGCCCGAAGCCGCCACGTTGAGTACGTTGCTGCTGTCGACAAGGCGGAAATGGCCCTCGCCAACGGTCTTGCCATCCTGGAGCGAGGCATCGCTCAGCGAGTCGCCGTACGTCATGCGCATGCGGGTCGGGAGGCAGCACGAAGCCGACTGCGTGTGCTTCGTATCGTAATTGTAATTGCGCTGGTAGATGCTCCGGGCCAGCGCCGCATCAACAAAGTCGGATGCGATGATGCCAATGTGCTTGAGGTAATCTGACTTTGTATCCTCGATGCCGCTGGGATTGATGTACGGGCTCTTATACAGATGCTCGTTGACTACTCGTGCCGAGGTAAAAGGATTGCCTCCGTGCGACAAGCCCGTGCAGCTGGTGTAGTTGATAGACCAGCAACGCTCCAGGACTTTCTCCTTGGCCCCGTTATCGTCCTCGACATCTACCTCGTTGCGCGTGCGCCCGGTCGTTTCCTTCAGCGCATTATCGACCCAGCTGAGCTTGTCGGTTCCCGTGAGTTTGTACTTGTCCTGGGCGTATACCTTGGTGCAATAGGGCTCTTTGTCGCCTGTTTCCCCCGCGGCTTCAAAGCCCCGCGCGTCTTGGACGAGACACATGGAACTGCTGTCGGTGTGCACTGCGATTTTGTTATCCCATTCGGTGAGGTCGAGTCCCCACGTGTGGCCGCTTACGCTGTCGCCGTCGAGTCCAAATCGACGTAGCAGGACGATCTTTCCGCGCACCTCGCCCAGTGTGGGAACGCGGCTCGACGTATAGAACAGTTTGGGGTTGTCGTCCAAAACCTTGGCGAAAGCCGTCGTAACACTTTCGTCGGTAGCCTCGTCGTTGCCTCGTGATACAAGCATGATGAGCGCTTCTGTCGGGTTTTCGTTCAAAAACGTTTTGAAGTAGCCTATGACATCGGAGAGATGCAGATAGTTCCCGTCTTTTTTGAGTAGGTAGAAAATCCCGTGGTCGATGCCGGGGTCATCGCCCTTTCCGAGCCGGATATCGAAATAGCGAATGCCTTCGAGCAACTGCGTGGGAATGTAATCCTGCTGGCATTTTACTTGCGAGGATTGGGGCTCAGTGTCGTTGTCCACGCTGCAGGTGCCCGAATCGTGCGTACCCGGGATGCTCAGCTCGTCGAGGAACTTGTTGTCGTCGACGTATTTCATCCAACATGGTCCGTCGACGTAGCTGCTGTACGTGATCCAGTCGAGGCTGCTAACCGTGGCATCGTTCTTTTTCATGTCGTAACCGATAAGTTCGAGCTCCCACGGAATGCTCTTACTCTTATGGCAGATCTTATTGTTGTCCTGGTCTTTGCCGTTCGATTCTATTGCCAGGTACTTAATGTCTTTTTTCTCGGTTTCTTTCTCGACCGTGCGGTCTCGGATGATGTAGGTTCCGTTTGATTGACGCTCGAACGCAAAAGCGCGGCTGGGCTTGTTGTCATACTCGCCGCCCCATACGTGGATGACCTTTCCATCTTTGTCCGAGTCGTCGTCGACCGACCAAATGCTGTAGCCCGTCTTTTTATGCTCTTCGAAATTGAGCAAGGTGCGGATGGCGTACCAGTTTGTATCGTCATTCTTGGTCGTTACGTTCTCAAGGATGAGCTTGCTGGACGTGCCGTCGTTAAACAGGTGACAGACGTTGCCGCGAACGTTGCCGTCTTGGTTGACGCTCGCGGTGCGAAAATAGCCCGCGGGGCGAAGGCGAATGACGAAATTGTGGAGGCTGTCCGACGGTGCGGGTGTGTTGTCTGCAAATGCCGCTCGCAGGGGAATGCCCGGCGCTGCGGTTTCGGGCAGGCTTGCAAGTGGTGACAACGCCGCAAGCCCTAGGCCCAGCGTAAACGCTCGGCGGCTGATGGCATGGTGTTCGGTCATAACTTCTCCATTCGCAGAGTGCGGTTATGCGATAGTTTTGGTCACTATACTGCCCAGATGTTTAAAGATGCTGGTTTAATTGTCTGCGCGGCGCAATAAATCGGTGGGCGGACGTGTTGGGGTGTTTGTCGTTTTCGTACTGTTGCCACATTTGGGGCGGTTCCGGCGTCCGGCATCCTCGCGTTCGTCGGCTACAGGCATAAGAAAGGGAGGGTCGGTTTACCGGCCCTCCCTGGGTACGAAGCGCTGGGGTACCGTCGCTTGTTTGCACTGCGACCGTGTTTCCCGTTGCGCTCGCCAGTCGCTTAGCGCTTGATCTCGATATCGTCGAGCTTGACGTCCATGGCCTCGGTCTTGGCCTCGGCGATGTCGTCGGCAAATTCCAGAGACTTCATCATGGTCTCGACGGCGTCCTTGTGCTCCTCGACGTTGTCGATACGCACATACACACTGCCGCCGTCAACGTCGGTGAAGTATTCGGTCGTTACGCCGCCCGAGTGTGTATAGGAAGCGTTGCGCCAAGTCTTGCCGTTGTACTTGACGGGGTCATTCTCGGTCCACTCAAAGCTGGCATTCCACTTTGCCTCGTAGTCGAACAGTTCATCGGCGTTCTTGTCAGAGTCGAAGACGGGGATGAAGCGATCGCTGGCGTGCTCGCTCTCGGTGAACTTAAACTGGGCCCTGTCGGCGGTGTCGCCTGCGACGTCGGTGATCTCGACGCCCTCGGGGACCTCGACCTTAAACCAAATGAAGTCGGTCCTCATATCCACGGCTGGCTTTTCTGCTCCGCCGCCACCTCCACTGCCGGTAGCGCCGCCGCTGCCACCGCAGCCCACCAGGGCAACCGCGGCAAAGAGACTGATGCAGAGGGTGAGAATCGCAAAGGCCTTCTTTTTCATGGTCGTGTCCTCCTCGATCTGTAACCGCCCATGGATTACCTGCCTTTACTGTACGCGTGGACGGCTCGCTAGGGTGGGCCATGTGTCCCATTCTGAGGGCCGGATTTGCGCCGTTAAGTGGCAATATGCACGGGTCCAAAAGAGGGGAGGGCCGGTGCTGTCGGCCCTCCCCGGGTTGGGCGCCCGTTGTTTTAATGGGGCGCATGTGCGCGGGTGCGCGTAGGCGCGTGCGGGTGTCCCGTTACTTGATCTCGATGCTCGAAATCTCGACTTCGCGTGCCTCGGAAACTGCCTCTTCCATGTCATCGGGGAACTCGATGGAGTTGAGGAGTGCCTCGGCTTCTTTCTTGTGCTGGTCGAAGTTCGAGATGAGGACGTAGACGCTTCCCGGCTCAACATCGGTAAAAAGCATGGTTGAGATGCCGCTGTTGTCCTCGTATGTTCCGACGAGCCACGTCCTGCCGTTATACTCGACGGACCCGCCATCCTTCCACTGGAACGTATCCCCCTTCTTTTCCGCCTGGTCGGCGTGGGATTCCTCGGCCGTCAGCGCTTTTTTCCAAACGGGGATAAAGCGATCGGCCGAGGCGTTCTCGTCTTCGGGGAAGGTGAGCTGGACCCTGTCGGCATTCTTGCCGGCAGAGTCGCTTACGCCGACGCCCTCGGGCATCTCGACCTTAAACCAGATGTAGTCGGTCTTCTTGGCGACGGGGGCCTTTTCCTTGCTCTCGCTCTTGGGGGCGCTGCCGCCGCCCGATGCGCTCCCGCCGCAGCCCACAAGGGCGAGCGCGGCAAAGAGGGCGATGCAAAGGGAAAGGATTGATAGGGTCTTTTTCATCATGGTGGCGTCCTCCTTGTCTGCTGATGACATCACGGCGCCGCATGCTGTTGGGGTACTGATTGCGCTGGCGGCGGATGTCTCTGTGTACTGTGCGACTTATGCCTCCGTTCATCGCTTGTGGCCGTTGCGCGGCCGTTCCCCAACGGGTTCCTTACTTATAGATATGCCCCAGCTTGTGCTGCTCGGGAGTCTCGAAAGGTGGGCCATGTGTCCCATGTTTGCGTTGGCATGGCCTATCGTGTGCCATAGGTTGATTTCCGATCTCAGCCGAACACATTGAGCGAATAGGCCATTCCCGCAGCTAGCCGAACGCCCCCGCGGCCCCTCCTGGGGTCCGGGGGCGCCGTTTTCCCAGTT
>CATXXC010000004.1 GCA_958403385.1 uncultured Collinsella sp. | reverse complement strand
GGGCCGGCCGATCCGGCCCTCAGGGTATCGGGTTCCCACATTCATCCGCACATGTACGGATGAATGTGGGAGGTGTTCGGATAAAGTCGATAATCAAGGAAGTAGTCAATTTGGGACCGGGCTTTTTAAGCTACTTGCGTATGACGGCAGCAGGGTGCTATAGTATTAGAGTTTTGTCTATCTTAGGGGTATTATCCCCTTTTTGAATTGCACCTTCTGGAGGCCCTGTTCATGGAAGAGATGGAAGTCAATCACGTCGACGACATCCACGAGAAGCTGACCGATATGGTGGGCGATCGCGTTAAGGTGAAGGCCAACATGGGCCGCACCCGCGTCGTCGAGCGCATGGGCACCATCAAGAGCGTGCACCCCGCCGTCTTTATCGTCGAGGTTGACGAGCGTCGTGGCCGCAAGTCGCGTCAGTCCTACCAGTACATCGATGTCCTCACCGGTCAGGTCGAGCTGTTCGACCCCGAGAGCGGCGAGCACATTTTTACCCCGCTCGGCAATCAGCTCGAGGAGCACTAGCGGTGACCGATTGGTCCCTGACCCTTTCCGCGCCGGCAAAGATTAACCTCTACCTGGGGGTTCATACCGAGCGCGATGACCGCGGCTACCACAGGGTCGATTCCCTGATGGCAGCCGTCAGTCTTTCCGATACCGTGACGGTCACGCCGGCGCAGGCGCTGACTGTCCAGACGGTTCCAGCATCAGATTTTCCCATGCAAAAGAATACGGCGTATCGGGCTGCGATTGCTATGGCCGAGCATTATGGTCGCGAGGCAAACATCTGCGTGACGATTGAGAAGCGCATTCCATTGTGCGCCGGCTTGGGCGGCCCCTCGACGGATGCGGCCGCGGTCATTGTCGCCTTGGCGGAGCTCTGGGGAATTGATCGCACCGACCCCGTGCTCGACGACATCGCGCGCGGCATTGGTGCTGACGTCCCGTTCTTTTTGCACGCGAGCCCTGCGTTCTACGTAGGTGGGGGAGACGTGCTGGCAACTGAGTACCCCGCGCTGCCCGCAACGCCCGTCGTGTTGGTCAAGCCGCGCGAGGCAAGTGTTTCGACAATTGAAGCCTATCGACGTTTTGACGAGGCCCCGGTGCCTGCGGACGAGCCCGGCGCGATAGCTTCTGCCTTGCGTGCTGGTGATGCCGAGACGGCATATGCACTCATCCATAACAACTTGGGTGTCATTTCCGCACAGATGGAGCCGCAGATTCAAACGGTTCTCGATTGGCTGCGTAAACAGGACGGCACCGTTGCTGTAGATGTGTGCGGATCGGGTGCCTGCTCGTTTGCCATTTGCGGCACCGCCGCCATGGCCGAAAGGCTTGCCGACGCTGCCCAGCAAAACGGCTGGTGGTCCTGCGCGACGCAGTTCATTCCCAACACGGTTCGCGTCGAAGTGCCAAAGAAGTAAAAATTTCTCTAGCACACGACGGAAATCTTTGTTACTATAGTCGAGCTAACGGGTTGTGGCTCAGTTTGGTAGAGCACTGCGTTCGGGACGCAGGGGTCGCTGGTTCAAATCCAGTCAACCCGACCAGAGCATGAGGAGGGACCGCTTCTTGCGGTCCCTTTTTTTAGCTATTGTTGTGATACCGCGATACCCGCGGTATACTCATTCGAGCTTGTCTCGCTGTATTGTGGAGGTCTACATGTTTGGACTGAGGGCTCCTGAGCTCATCATTATTCTCGTCGTTGTCCTGATTATCTTCGGGCCCAAGAACCTGCCGAAGCTCGGCAAGTCCCTCGGCTCTACCGTCAAGAATATCCGCGAGGGTATGGAGGGCGACGATAAGGCCGAGACCAAGCAGGCCGAGGAGGTCGTGGTCGAGCAGTCCGAGGAGGACAAGGAGATCGCTGAGCTCGAGGCCAAGCTCGCTGCTGCCAAGAAGAAGCAGGCAGAGGACAGCGACGCGGACGCAGAGTAGTCCCATCCCTTTGGGGTGAGCACCTGACCGGCTTGCCCGCAGGCTAGCCGGTCTTTTTCGTTTTGTTGACAGTTGATTGTTTGATCAGAGTTGGGGAGATATCCGTATGGACGCAAGCCAGATCGTACTGACCGCTGAGGGCCGCCAGAAGCTCGTCGAGGAGCTCGCTTGGCGTGAGGGCGATTACGCCAAGGAGATCGTCGAGGACATCAAGGAAGCCCGCGCGTTCGGCGACCTTTCGGAGAACTCCGAGTACGACGCCGCCAAGGACAAGCAGGCCCAGAACGCCGCTCGTATTGCCGAGATCCAGGCCATCCTCGCCAACGCTCAGGTTGCTGCCACCACGGGCGACCTGACCGTCTCCATCGGTTCCACCGTTTCGCTGATTGATCCCAACGGCGAGGTCATGGAAGTCACGCTCGTCGGTACCACCGAGACCAACTCGCTCGAGCACAAGATCTCCAACGAGTCTCCGGTCGGCCACGCCATCATCGGTCACGGCGAGGGCGACTCCGTCGAGGTCGTTACGCCTTCCGGCAAGACTCGCGTCTACACCATCGCCAAGATCGCACGCTAGACCACGGTCCCGCGTAAAGGTATGTTTTCGCTCCCTGGGACCGAATCCTGGGGAGCGTTTTAGTTTGAGGAGCTAACTTATGGCAGAGAACCAGAACGCCGCCGATCAGGCATCGACGCTCAACGACGAGCGCGCCACCCGCCTGGCCAAGCGCGCCGCCCTGTTCGAGGCGGGCCAGAACCCCTATCCCGAGCACTCTGAGCTTGAGGACTACGTCGCCGATATCGAGACTAAGTACGCCGATCTTGCCGATGGCGAGGACACCGAGGACGTCGTGAAGATCGCCGGCCGTGTGGTCGCCAAGCGCGGTCAGGGCAAGATCATGTTCATCGTCGTGCGCGATGCGACTGCCGAGATTCAGCTGTTCTGCCGCATCAACGACATGGACGAGGCTGCCTGGAGTACGCTCAAGGCCCTCGACCTGGGCGACATCCTGGGCGTGACCGGCGTGGTCGTGCGCACCCAGCGTGGCCAGCTTTCCGTTGCCCCTAAGAGCGCGACCCTGCTTGCCAAGGCCGTTCGTCCGCTGCCCGAGAAGTTCCACGGTCTTTCCGATAAGGAGACCCGCTATCGCCAGCGCTATGTCGACCTGATCGCCAACGACGACGTTCGCGAGACCTTCCGTAAGCGTTCGCAGATTCTCTCCACCTTCCGTCGCTTTATGGAGTCCGACGGCTACATGGAGGTCGAGACCCCCATTCTGCAGACCATCCAAGGCGGCGCTACCGCCAAGCCGTTCATTACCCACTTCAACGCGCTCGATCAGGAGTGCTACCTGCGTATTGCCACCGAGCTGCACCTCAAGCGCTGCATCGTCGGTGGTTTTGAGCGCGTGTTCGAGATCGGCCGCATCTTCCGTAACGAGGGCATGGACCTTACCCACAACCCCGAGTTCACCACGATGGAGGCCTACCGTGCCTTCTCCGACCTCGAGGGCATGAAGGCACTCGCCCAAGGTGTCATCAAGGCTGCCAACAAGGCCATCGGCAACCCCGAGGTCATCGAGTACCAGGGCCAGACCATCGACCTTTCTGGTGAGTGGGCCAGCCGTCCCATGACCGACATCGTCTCCGACGTGCTCGGCAAGCAGGTCACCATTGACACGCCGGTCGAGGAGCTTGCTGCCGCCGCGCGCGAGAAGGGCCTGGAGATCAAGCCCGAGTGGACTGCTGGCAAGATCATCGCCGAGATTTACGATGAGCTGGGCGAGGACACCATCGTCAACCCGACCTTCGTGTGCGATTACCCCATCGAGGTCAGTCCGCTCGCCAAGCGTTTTGAGGACGACCCGCGTCTGACCCACCGCTTTGAGCTGGTCATCGCCGGCCACGAGTACGCCAACGCATTCTCCGAGCTCAACGACCCGGTCGATCAGGCCGAGCGCTTTGCTGCCCAGATGGCCGAGAAGGCCGGCGGCGACGATGAGGCCATGGAGTATGACGAGGACTACGTGCGCGCCCTCGAGTACGGTATGCCTCCCGCGGGCGGCATTGGCATTGGTATCGACCGCGTGGTCATGCTGCTCACCAACCAGGCTTCTATCCGCGACGTCCTGCTGTTCCCGCACATGAAGCCCGAGAAGGGTTTCCAGTCCGGTGCCGCTGCCGCCAAGGCTGCAGAGGCCGGCAGCGCCGCGAGCCCGTTCGTTACGTCGCTTAAGCCCACGCTCGATTACTCCAAGATCGCCGTTGAGCCGCTGTTCGAGGAGTTCGTCGACTTTGATACCTTCTCCAAGAGCGATTTCCGCGCTGTGAAGGTCAAGGCATGCGAGGCCGTCAAGAAGTCCAAGAAGCTGCTGAACTTTACGCTCGACGACGGTACCGGTACCGACCGCACCATCCTCTCCGGCATCCATGAATACTATGAGCCCGAGGACCTGGTCGGCAAGACCCTGCTTGCAATCACCAATCTGCCTCCGCGCAAGATGATGGGCATCCCCAGCTGCGGCATGCTCATCAGTGCTATCCACGAGGAGGAGGGCGAGGAGCGCCTCAACCTGATCCAGCTCGACGCCTCCATCCCCGCCGGCGCAAAGATGTACTAGGGGGTTACGGCGTTTTGCCAAACGCCGTAACCAGTTGACGCTGCAAGCCCGCCAGAGCGGCAATCTGCCTTTCAACTTCGGCGGCATGACCAAAAGGTCAATGCCGCCTTGTTTCAAGGCACCTTGCTCGCTCTGGCGGGCTTTCGCTGTCTGTCCTCTACCTGCGGCGTTGCCCTGGTTGGCACTTAGGGACGTTCCTTTTCTGCCGGCACTTTGATCCCTTGGGGACGGAGGAAAAGGGATCATTACTTTGCACCAAATACACGAGAGTGGTCCATCGATGAATCGACGTTTGCGCATATGGCTCGCATGACAGTCGTCTCTTTTATGTTTCCTTTAGCCGTTGCTGCCTAGGATGGGGGTTAGTCGGTAGGAAAGGAGCGCCTGTATGGACGACGCGAGCGAGCGTGCAATCGAAGAGGACATGCTCGATCAGTTCAACTACTTTGATGATGAGGATGAGGAGCTAATCGATCGTCGCGAGCCAGCGCCGCTTGATTCCTTTGATCTGGTCGATGAAGAGCCCAACGAGGACGAGGGTGAATCAACGGAGCCCCCACAGTCTTCGCGCCTGGACTCGCTGCTTTCGAGAGTCCCTATGCACCACGGCGCTCGTGCCGGTGCACTCCATATGAAAACTGACTGGCGCCAGATCGTGACGGCAGGCGATGAGCTTGCCGTCGATGCGCCGCTCACCGATAAATCATCCATCATCTGCCGCACCGGCATGCTTATGCTGGCAAGCGGAACGGGTGCCTGGCGCGTGCGCGATACCATGAATCGTGTTGCCGCTGTGCTCGGCGTCACGATTCACGTCGACCTGAGTCTTCTGTCGTTTGAGTGCACCTGCATCGAAGATGGCCACTGCTTTAACGAGGTTGTCAGCCTGCCCACAACGGGAGTCAATACCCATCGCATTTGGATGATGGAGAGTTTCCTCAAGGAAATCGAGACCTATGGTCGTCGCTTCACGGTACACGAGTATCACGAGATGCTCAGGACCGTTGAGAGCTCGAAGCCCGATTACGCTTCCTGGCAACAGGGCCTTGCGGCAGCCTGTGCTTGCGGCGCCTTCGTCTTCTTGCTCGGCGGCGGCCCTATCGAGATGGCCTGCGCATTCGTAGGCGCTGGTGTCGGTAACTTTGCTCGCTCCCATATTCTCAAGCAGGGTCTTGGCCAGTTTAGCGCGCTGACGACTGGTGTTGCGCTCGCTTGCGTTTCGTATCTGCTGGCATTGCTCGGCCTTGGCCAGGTCATTCCAGGGGCAATGTCGCACCAAGAAGGCTATATCGGCGCCATGCTCTTTGTGATTCCCGGCTTTCCCCTCATTACGGCAGGCCTCGACATCGCTAAGCTCGACATGCGAAGCGGTATCGAGCGTCTTTCGTATGCTGTGTCAATTATTGTGATGGCGACCCTCGTAGGTTGGATGGTTGCCGAGTGTGTGGGACTGGCGCCGGATGACTTCGCCCCGCTTGGTCTCTCACCGTTGGCTCTTACGCTCTTGCGCATACTGATGAGCTTTATCGGCGTATTCGGCTTCTCGGTGATGTTCAACAGCCCGGTAAAGATGGCCGCGGCAGCTGGGCTGATCGGCGCCGTGTCCAATACCTTGCGCCTTACGCTCGTCGATGCGCCGACGCTGTTTCCCTTTCTGGGCCTGAGCGTAGGTATGCCTCCCGAGGCGGCAGCGTTTATCGGCGCTCTGGTATCGGGGCTGCTGGCAAGCTTGGCCGAAGTCAAGCTCACCTACCCACGTATCGCCCTCACGGTGCCATCGATTGTCATTATGGTGCCGGGCTTGTATCTGTATCGCTCGATGTATTACATGTGCACCTTCGATACGGTTAATATGCTCGGCTGGTTTGTGCGCGCGGTGCTCATCGTGGCGTTTTTGCCCGTTGGCTTGGGCGTGGCGAGAACCCTCACCGACCCTCGCTGGCGCCACACCAGCTAATTGGTGCAAGGGAGACAGGTTACTTTGCACCAAATGAGTTGCGGTGAAATAGGGACTGAATTGCTGCTTAAAGGGTCAAAACAGTCCGTATTCCACCGCAACTTATGGGGTCGGGGGATTATTGGTGCCCTGCATCTTCATAAACTCAACGCTTACGAAGCGCATGCGTTTCGTGCTAGGCTGGTTCCACCACATAAGTAGTCGCAGACGCGCGTACCACGGGCGGGCGAGATGAAGTTCCAACAGCTCCATCTTGCCCGCCCGTTTTTGTTGCGTGGCGCCGCGGTACAACACAGAGAGGAATCTGCCCTTTATGCCTATCAACAAACGAGAGAGCCTGCTGTTCACCTTTATCATGTGCTTTTGCATGGTGCTCTGGATGAGCATCTACAACGTTGCCCTGCAGCACGGGGCCATCAACGGCGAGGTCGTTGCCACTGCGTGGCTCGGCTTCCCCGTTGCCTACATTTTTGCCATGTGCTGCGACTGGTTCGTCGCCAGCCCGCTCGCCAAGGGTTTCGCCTTTAAGTACTTGGTCACGCCGGGCAAGAGCTCGCCACTTGCCATGACGCTCGCCGTCAGCTCCTGCATGGTCGTTCCCATGGTCATCATCATGTCGCTGTACGGTGCCTGTGAGGGTCTGACGCACATGCCCGGCGGCATCCTTGCGAACCTGTATTCCGTGCCCGCGATCTGGATGATCAACATCCCGCATAATTTTGTGATGGCGCTGCCGTGGAACCTTTTGGTAGCCGGTCCGATTTCCCGCTTCGTCTTCCGTCGCGCCTTCCCTGTGGGGACGGTTTTCGAGGAGGAGCATGCCGAGCTCTTGGAGCAGGCTATGGCTCCTGAGTGCGAGTAGCTCGCTTAGGGATCTGCTGAGCGCGGGCGACTTGCTTGGTTGGAGTCCTAAGCGTGGATAGCTCTCTCGGCGACATCGCGGGCGTGAGCGGTGCGCATGACCGGAGGGCCCGTGCTGCTCCGTTGCCCGACGTGCTAGCGCGCAGAACAATCTGTTGGTGCATTCGGCGGCTGCTGAAGCGTTTCGGCAGCCGCTTTTTATACGGAGTTTAAATACAACAGTCTGTTGTATTACGTAGAGTGGTATATCTCTAGCGGGAAAAATGCGAGAGACGGAGCATTATGGCGTTGCTAGTAGGACTGGACGTAGGGTCGACGACGACCAAAGTTTACGCGATGCACGAGGATATGACCGAGGCGTGGTGGGGATATCGCCGCCACGGGGCGTGTCAGACAGCGAGCGTGCGCGCCATGCTCGGCGAGCTCGCCGAGCGCTTTCCCCATGAGTCACTGCGCGTTGCGGTGACCGGCTCGGGTGCGCGCGATATCGCGACCGCGCTGGGCGCCTCGTACGTTCAGGAGGTGGTCGCCAACGCGCTCGCGATCAGCAGGTTCTATCCGCAGACGCGCTGCGCCATCGAGCTGGGCGGCCAAGACGCCAAGATGATCTTCTTCCGCACCAACGATAAGGGAGACATCGAGGTTGCCGACATGCGCATGAACGGCTCGTGCGCAGGCGGTACCGGTGCATTTATCGACGAGATGGCAAAGCTCATGGGGGTCGGCACCGAATCGGGCGAGTTCGAGCAGCTCGCAAGCCGGGGAACGACCGTCCACGAGGTCTCGGGCCGCTGCGGCGTGTACGCAAAGACCGATATCCAGCCGCTGCTCAACGAGGGCATTCCTACCACCGACCTGGCGCTTTCGGCGCTTCACGCGGTCGCCCGCCAAACGATCGGCGGTCTGGCCCAGGGTATCGACATCGAGCCGCCGGTAATCTTCGAGGGCGGTACGCTCGCCTACAACCCCACACTGGTCCGCGTGTTCCGGGAGCAACTGAATCTATCGGACGATCAGGTTATCGTCCCGCGCGATCCGCAGATCATGGTCGCGCGCGGTGCCGCCCTGTCGCTGACCGACATGTTCGCATCGTCCCAACCGATCGACCTTCCCGACGCTTTTGTCCGGCTGGATAAGCTCGAGACGGTCGCGCCCGCAAGCGGGGAGGGACGTCTTGCCCAGCCCTTTTTTGCCACACCTGCCGAGCAGGCGGATTTTACGGCACGCCATGGCAAAGAGACGCCGGCAAAGGGTCCGGATGCGTATGCGCCCGGAGAGACGGTGCGTGTGGCGCTCGGTATCGATTCGGGGAGCACGACGACCAAGTTCGCCCTGGTCGATGAGGCGGGTGAGCTTGTCGATTCGTTCTACGCGTCTAATAACGGCAGACCGCTCGACGTCGCCCAACAGGGTCTTGTCAGCTTGAAGAACCGCTGGGAGACAGCGGGAGTCACGCTTGCGATCGATGCCGTGGGCACCACGGGATACGGCGAGGAGCTTTTCGCGCGCGCGTTCCACGCCGACTACCATACGGTCGAGACGGTCGCGCACGCCCGCGCCGCGTGCGCATGCGTTCCCGATGCGACCTTCGTGCTCGACATCGGCGGACAGGATATGAAGGCCATCTGGCTCAACCACGGCGTGCTGACCGATATCGTCGTCAACGAGGCGTGCTCTGCGGGCTGCGGCTCGTTCCTCGAGGGTTTTGCCAAAAACCTCGGAATAGCCGTTGAGGATATCGCGACCGAGGCATTTTCGTCCAAAGCCCCCGCCGTTCTCGGCAGCCGCTGCACGGTGTTCATGAACAGCAGCGTCGTTTCCGAGCAGCGGCGCGGTAAGGGTCCGGGCGACATCATGGCCGGTCTCTGCCGTTCGATTATCGAGAACGTGTTCACCAAGGTCATTCGCGTTTCAAATCTCAACCGTCTGGGCGACAAAGTCGTCGTCCAGGGCGGCACGTTCCGAAACGACGCGGTGCTGCGCGCATTCGAGCAGTATCTGGGCAAACCCGTCACGCGTGCGCCCCACCCGGGGCTGATGGGCGCTATCGGTATCGCCCTGCTCGCGCGCGAGGAATGCCGCAAGGGCGACGCCGGCACGTCGTTTATCGGGCTCGATGCCGTGGAGCGCTTCGAGCATCGCGAGTTCGGCGGCGTTACCTGCCGTCGGTGCAACAACCGCTGCCAGCGCGCGGTCGTGGCATTTGGCGACGGCTCGCTTTACGTCACGGGCAATCGCTGCCCGCGCGGCGGCGCCATCTCATGGGATGAGCTCGTGCGCGAGGTTCCCGCGGCGGAGGAGCTGCGTCCGCAGGGTGCTTGCGAGGCACAGGCACCCGGCACGGGGCGCGACCGGACCGCGGCTGCCCCCAATCTCTTTGTCGACCGCGAGAAGCTGCTGTTCGAGTCGTACCCCACGGTTCCCGTCAGCGGGGGGCGCGATGTCACGATCGGCATTCCCCGTGTGCTCGAGTTCTGGGACACCATGCCGTTCTGGTCGACGTTCTTCAGCACGCTCGGCTTTAAGGTGCGCGTCTCGGGACGCAGCACCAAGGCGATGTACGAGCGCGGTCTGGCGCACGTCACATCCGACACCGTGTGCTTCCCGGCCAAGCTCGTCCACGGGCACATCCGCAATCTCGTCGACGCCGGCGTCGACCGCATCTTCATGCCCATCATCACGACGGTGCCCACCGAAAACGCCGCCTCTACCAGCGAGTGGATGTGCGCCGTCGTAAAGGGATACCCCTACGTGATGCGCAATTCCGATAACCCGGAGGAGCGTTTCGGCGTTCCGTTCGATACGCCGCTGTTCCACTGGTACGACGAGGGCGACCGAAACCGCCAGCTCAAGGCGTGGTGCAAGGAGACCTTCGATATCGATGCCGACCTGGTTGCCAAGGCGACCGAGCAGGCGGACCGCGCGCAGGAGACGTTTGAGAACCAGCTGCAGCTGCGCGGCAGGCAGGTGCTCGAGAACGTGCGCGAGGACGGCGGCTACGCGGTGGTGATCGCTTCGCGCCCGTACCACAACGACCCGCTGGTCAACCACGGGCTGCCCAAGCTCTTCTCTGAGCGCGGCATCCCCGTGCTGACGCCCGATGCGGTGCCGGGGGTCTGCAACGTCGATCTTTCCAACAGCCGCATCGACATCGTGAACAACTACCATGCGCGCATGCTGTCGTGCGCGGTCATCGTCGCATCGACGCCCGAGCTCGAGCTCGTGCAGATGGGCAGCTTCGGCTGCGGCCACGATGCGTATCTCACCGACGAGATCGCGCGCATGATGGGCGAGATGGGCTCCAAGGTTCCGATGATGATCAAGCTCGATGAGAGCGACGTCGCCGGTCCCATGGGCATTCGCGTGCGTTCGTTTATCGAGTCGGTCAACCGTCGTCGCGCGGAGGAGCGTGCCGAGGGCGCCCGGGTGCACGCGGTCCATCCGCTCGACGACCCGTATAAGGTCAAGTACACCAAGCGCGACCGGCACGACAAGATCGCGCTGGTCCCCAACACCTCCCATGCGTTCTGCAGGCTCATGACCGCGGCGATGCGCAATCAGGGCGTGCGCGCCGAGGCCCTTGATATCGGGCGCGAGGATGCCATCCGCCTGGGCAAACGCTATGTGCACAACGACATCTGCTTCCCCGCGCAAATCGTGATCGGCGAGGCGCTCGCGGCACTCGAGAGCGGTAAGTACGACCCGCACGACGTCGCCGTGGTGACTGGCAAGTATATCGGCGACTGCCGCCTGACGCACTACATGCCCCTGCTGCGCCGCGCGCTCGACGACGCGGGATACGACTATGTCCCGGTGCTCACCAACGACGACGTCGATGCCCACAATGCGCATCCGGGCTTCAAGCTCGGCCTTGGCCCGAGCATCCAGATCGCCTACGGTCTTCCCATGATCGATGCCCTCGAGGCCATGCTTAGGCGCATCCGTCCCTACGAGCTCGAGAAGGGCGCGGCGGACGCTGCGTTCGACCGCGCGCTCGATGAGGTTATCGAGGGCATGGAGCGCTCCGGGCTGAGAGGCCAGGCGACGGGCTTCAAACGCGCGCTTGCGATCATGGACGCCGTTCCGTACGACCGCTCGAACCCGCATCCGACCGTTCTCATCGTGGGCGAGTACCTGCTCAATTTCCATCTCGGCGCCAACCACGAGATTGAGCGCTACCTCGAGGACAACGGGCTCGAGGTCATCGAGGCGCGCATGACCGACGTGATCCGCAAGACCTATTTCTACAAGCATGCGCAGTCGCGCGAGTTCCACGTCGACCTGTCGCTGCCCGAAAAGGCCTGGTACGCCACGGCGGACAACCTGTTCGAGCTCGCGCACGACCGTTGCGACCGCCTGGGCGCGGCGAGCCCGCTCTACGAGCCGCCGACGCGCATGCCCGAGCTCGTGCGCGCGAGCGATAAGATCCTGCACCATACGTTCGATGCGGGCGAGGGCGTGCTGATTCCGGCGGAGATCCTCGAGCACGCCAAGCGCGGCTGCCGCAACTTCGTGATCCTGCAGCCGTTCGGGTGTCTGCCCAACCATGTCGTGGGGCGCGGGCTCATCCATGCGCTCAAGGAGCAGTATCCCACGGCGCAGTTCCTGCCGCTCGACTACGATCCCGACGTGAGCTTCGCCAACGTGGAGAACCGTCTTCAGATGCTCATCATGAACGCCAAGGCGCAGGGGTGCGGTGAGGCGCATGGCGAGACCGCGTAAGGACGCCGATGCGCCCGATGCACGCACCCGTATCATCGAGGCGTTTTGGGAGCTCATCGAGAACAACAGCATCTTCGAGCTGTCGGTTGGCGAGGTGACCCGCGCCGCCCAGTGCAATCGCGGAACGTTTTACTACTATTTTCACGATTTCGATGAACTCGTCGCCATCGCCATAGCCCAGCTGCTGCAGGATAACGAGCTCATCACCGATGCCCTCTGGCATTTTTCGAGCGAGGGCGACCTTTCGGCGTTCGACCGGCGCGACGTCCGCTGCCTGCTGCGGCGCATCGTCATCACCATGAGGGCGGGTGCCGCCGAGCAGGTCGTGCAGGGCATCCATACGATCATCATCGACCGCGTGAGAGAGATCGTCCACCCCGACGGAGAAGAGCTCAAGGCAGATTCGAGCTTTGCGGTGGGCTTTCTGGTCTCGGGCATCATGGGCTTTGTGATGGCGGTCGGCTTTGCCCGGGAGGGCGGCGAGGAGATAGACCTCGAGCAGCCGGGGGACAGCGCGTGCGCGTACCTGAGGGCGGTCGCCATGCAGACGGTGGAAACGGTCGCGCAAGTCGAGGGCGTCGATACATCCGAGCTGCTCGAACGCGTCTCCAAGGAGGCCGATGCCTATCGCGCATCGCGTGCGACGAGTCCCGACGTGGTGAAAGACGCCTAGGGTTTCTCTTGCGGGGCGCCTGTCGCGCATCGCGCGGTGAGTCCCGCGATGCGGTCATAACCTGCATTCATGTGAGCCGGGTTTATAGATATTCCTCCAGCTGTTAACATAGACAACCTGTGGGTAAAGAGACAAAAGCGCCGCCGACGGGCGGGCGTTTTGATTTCGATGAACTCATGTAAGGAAACGAGCATGTTAGATAGATTTACCGATCGAGCGCGCAAGGTCATGTCGATGGCCAAACAGGAGGCGCTCGATCTGCACTCAAATAAGGTGGGCACCGAGCACCTGCTGCTCGCACTCGCCAAGGAGGACGAGGGCATCGCTGCCGAGGCGCTGCGCTCGCTTGATATCTCCTACGACGACATCATGGACACCCTCAAGGAGGTCCAGACCACGGTTCCCGAGCCCAGTGAGGAGACCGAGGCGGCCAAGCTCGCCTTTACGCCGCTCGTCATTAGTGTGATGGAGCGTTCATTCCGCGTGGCGCGTGAGAACAACCAGACCTACGTGTCGACCGAGCACTTGCTGATCGGAATCGTCGAAGAGGGCAACGGCATGGCCATGGACATCCTCATGCGCCTGGGTGTGTCGTCCGCCTCCATCAAAAAGGCTATCGAGAAACTCACTGCCAAGGACCAGGACAAGAAGCGTCCGCTCGCTGGTGCCGGTGCTGGTCGTCCCGGTACGGGCCTGCCGTTCTTTAGCGGCTCGGATGCCTCCCAGCAAAAGGGGAGCGGCACCGATACACTTAAGCAGTTCGCGACCAACCTCACGCAGAAGGCGCGCGACGGCGAACTCGATCCGGTGATCGGCCGCGAAAAGGAAGTCCAGCGTATGATGGAAATTCTTTCGCGTCGCACCAAGAACAACCCGCTCATTCTGGGCGACCCCGGCGTGGGCAAGACGGCCATCGTCGAGGGCCTGGCGCAGCAGATTGCTGCTGGCAATGTGCCCGAGAATCTTATGAACCAGAATATCTGGACGCTCGATCTGCCGGGTCTTGTCGCGGGTGCCAAGTATCGCGGTGAGTTTGAGGAGCGCCTCAAGAACGTGATCCAGGAGGCGACCGAAGCCGACGACGTCATCTTGTTTATCGACGAGATGCACACCATCATCGGTGCCGGTTCTGCCGAGGGTTCTATCGATGCGAGCTCCATGCTCAAGCCGGTGCTCGCGCGCGGCGCTTTCCAGATTATCGGTGCCACCACGGCCGAGGAGTTCCGCAAGTACCTCACCAAGGACCCGGCCTTCGAGCGTCGCTTCCAGACCATCGATGTCGAGGAGCCGAGTGTCGAGGACACCGTCAAGATTCTGACTGCGCTCAAGCCGCGTTACGAGGAGCACCACCACGTGCGTTACACGCAGGGTGCCATCGAGGCCGCCGCGAACCTCTCCAACCGCTACATCCAGGATCGTTTCCTGCCCGATAAGGCAATCGACCTCATCGACGAGGCCGGTGCTCGCGCTCGCATCGCCGCGAATCGCGCGCCCGAGCCGGTGCGCGAGGCCGAGCATCGTATAGAGGAGCTCAAGACCGCCGCGCAGGAGGCCACCGAGAGCGACGACATGAACAAGGCCGCCGAGATCACCGAGCAGCAGAAGGCCGCCGAGATTGAACTCGCCGAGGCCAAGGCTGCCTGGACCGCCGAGCTCGACGCCAGCCCGCTCACCATCGATGTGAGTCAGATCGCCGATATCGTGTCCGTGACCTCGGGCGTGCCGGTGTCCTCGCTTACCGAGAGCGAGAGCCGTCGCCTGCTGCAGGCCGAAAGCGTACTCAAGACGCGCATCATCGGTCAGGATGAGGCTGTCGAGGCCGTTGCCAAGGCCGTGCGCCGCAGCCGCTCGCCGCTCAAGGATCCGCGTCGCCCCGGCGGCAGCTTTATCTTCCTGGGTCCCACCGGCACGGGCAAGACCGAGCTCGCCAAGACGCTCGCCGAATACCTCTTTGGCAGCAAGGACGCGCTCATCAGCTTCGACATGTCCGAGTTCGGTAGCGAGTTCGAGGTCTCCAAGCTCATCGGTAGCCCTCCGGGTTACGTCGGTCACGACGAGGGCGGCCAGCTCACCAAGGCCGTTCGTCGCCACCCGTACTCGGTCGTGCTGTTCGACGAGATCGAGAAGGCGCACCCCGATATCTTTAACATCCTGCTGCAGGTGCTGGAGGAGGGTCGTCTGACCGATAGCCAGGGCAAGACGGTCGACTTCCGCAACACCGTGATCATCATGACGTCCAACGTGGGCGCCCGCGAGATCGCACAGGATGCGAACGTCGGTTTTGGCACCACCGGCGAGCAGGGCCTCACGTCGAGTGAGATCCGCGGCCGCGCGATGGGCGAGCTCAAGCGCCTGTTCCGCCCCGAGCTGCTCAACCGCATCGACGACATCGTGGTGTTCCAGAAGCTCTCGGGTGAGAACCTGACCAAGATCGCTCACCTGCTGGTGGACGACCTGCGCCAGCGTCTGATCGCCAACGGCATGAACATCAAGCTCACCGATGCGGCCTATGACAAGATCGTGGCCGAGGGCACCGACCTCACCAACGGTGCGCGTCCGCTGCGCCGTGCTATTCAAAAGCTCATCGAGGACCCGCTGTCCGAGGAGCTTCTGGCCGGCGAGTGGGGCGAGGGCGATACCGTCCTGTGCGACGTGGCCGATGGCAAGTTTGTCTTTAGCCACGGCACGGGCGAGATCCCGGCACCGCGTCCGGCGGGCACGCTCGGTGGCGATACCGCCCCGGCGGCACCGCACACCGGCAACGCCGCGCCCGTGAGCGGCGGCGTAACCTCGGGCCCCGGCGGCATGATGCAAGCCGGTTCCGGCGCGCTGTAGGGATTGAATATAACCTTGCATGATAGGGGGCGTTTCCGATGGAGGTGCGCCCCTTTTCTTGTAGAGAAGAGTTTCCGGTAACGATAAAATAATTGAAAGAGTTCTGCTGGATGGCAAAAGGAGTTACTATGGCGAATAGCGCTCAAAGAATTGAGATGTCGTTCGATAACATGAGAAAAATCGGAATGGTTCTTTGTGCCGTGCTGGTACTTATAGCCATCGCTACCATCGCCGTCTTTGGTTCGGCATTTGTTGTTGCATGCCAAAGTATTTTGAACGGCGCAGTGGTAATCGAGGGGGTCGTTGAGCTTGGTAAGGGCGGCAGCATCGCGCTCCCAAACTTGGCGCTATGGGCGGTTTTGCTCCTTGCAGGGGAGTTCACATTGTTAAGCATCAGCTTCGATGTCGCCCGTCGTCAATCGCCTTTTACTATTCGACATGCACGGATGATTACCGTTATTGCTTGCCTATTTGCAATCAATGCCGTGATGGGCTCTCTACAGATTGGCAGCGATTTAAAAATAATGATGGGTAATTGTATGTTGAGCTGTCGTATGAATTCCGCTCTCCTTCAGATTGGTGACTCAGGCATCACTTTGGATGTGGGATCCATCATTGCAATGATGGTTGCTTTCGCTTTGTCGATCTTCTGGCGCTATGGGGCGCTTTTGCAGTCCCAGTCCGATGATTTGGTCTAGGTGATTGACCATGGATTATCTCATTATTGAGGTTGAGACACTTTTGCTCAAGACCGGGAAAACAAATGCCGATCTAATAAGAGCGACTGGGCATACGCCAGCTAACATTTCTAAAATCCGTAATGCAAAAATTAAGGCCATACGCTTGAAGACATTGCTCGATATCTGTGTTGAGTTGGATTGTCAGCCGGGAGATTTGATCCGTCGCGTGAGTGAAATAGAACTTGAGGAACTTACCATCGCGCGCGCGCGGAATAAGATTTTGCAAAGACGCAATCCCGACCCCTCCGAGATATTGCCCACAGAGGTTTACGTGGTAGATCTTTCTAAGGAATAACAAAACAGAATAAGAAGACAAGAAGACAAACACGTATGCACGCAAGGCTCCTACCGCAAACGATCGGTAGGAGCCTTAATTTATTTGAAAATAGTTCTTGAAATCATAAGGTTATCGATATACGATAACGGAGTATTAAAACAGACGATAAATCGAAAGGAGGTAATTATGAACTGGGTAATCGATCCGTGTAGCAACGTGCAGGGTGGCGGTGGTGGCTGCCGCAATTACCACCCGTGTTCGCGCTGTAGCTGTTTTGGCGTATATGTTCATTTCTAGCAACGCGAACGCTAATGCTGGTTAAGACAGCAGAGGGTAAGCAGCGTGGTCGATAACTGCCATCCGTCGGCCGCGCTGCCTTTTTAATGAGGTTCATAAGACATGGGTAATGCGATTTCAATCAAGGATCTATCAAAGCGCTACGGCAAAAACTGGGCGTTGTCTGATGTTTCATTTGATATAGATGAGGGCGAAGTGTGCGCTCTCGTTGGGGAGAACGGCGCGGGGAAGAGTACGTTGATTGATATTCTTCTTGGCTTGTTTAAAGCAACGAAAGGCTCAATCAGTTTTTTCGGCGAGTCTGGGAGAACAGGTCTGGCAAGAGCACGCAGAAATATCGGATTCGTCCCCGACGGCTGTGGGGCATTCTTGAACTTAACCGGTCGAGAAAACTTGATCTCACGCTGTATCGAGTGGGGGCTGCCGAAAAGTGAAGTTAATCGAGTGCTCGCTGCCGTTGGCCTAGAAAATGCGGCGGATGCATCGGTAAAACAATACTCGCTCGGCATGAAGCGTCGTCTGGATATCGGAACGGCTCTTCTGGGCAACCCGCAACTACTCATCATGGATGAACCCATAAACGGGCTCGATCCAGTGGGTGTGATTGAGGTGCGTGATCTCCTGCTGTCGTTGAAGGACAAACGGGATAAAACGGTGCTCATTTCAAGCCATAACCTAGATGAATTGGAGAAAGTTGCGACATCTTTTGCTTTTCTCCATCAAGGCAGACTTCTCGTTAAGGAAGAAAACTCCTACAAAGACAGAAGTCTGGAAAAGCGGTTTTTGGATTTGATCGGGGAGGCAGATAATGCAACTTCTGCGACTGATTAGATGCGAAGCCCGTCGGTTGCTCAGAAATCCAGCCTTTTTCGTGTTGTTGATCTGGGGAGTTTGGATTGTTAAAGATGTCTGTAATCCAAATATGTATGGGACTTATGGAACATCTGATTTAGGGGGAGTCGGCAAACAGATTGGTTTCTTTGCAAACATCCTCGACAAGACTGACCCGGCTGGTTCGGCGGTTCGGACGGCACTATTCATGACCTACGAGTGGTTTTTCGTTCTAGTCGGATGCATTGTTATTTCCTGCGCCATGGATTATCAAAGCAGGTCTTCTGAAGTGACGTATGCGAAAGGGACGGGTGTAGCAAAGGCCGTTGTCGCAAAGTGGCTTGTTCTGACGATTGCAACTTCAGCAGCGTTCAACCTGTTTTCGGGATTCGCTCTCTTCAAATCTCCGCTTGGCTGCTATGTGGATGGGCGGGTGTTTCTTGATAGATACCTACCCGTGTTGCTTTTGATTGATGCTATTTTGGCTGCATTAGTAGCTCAGTCGATGGCAGTTTTCTATTTACTTAGAAATGCACCGCTTAGCATTATGTTGGTGTTGGTCGGGACGCTGCTCGCCTCCGATGAATATACGCTGGTGGTCTTTTCCAATCACGCATCGACGCTAATTCCCTGGTGGCTCTCAGTCGGACCATACTTACGCCATCTTGGAAATCTGTGCTTTCAAGGCCTAGCCATTAATCAGATCATTCTTTTCTCTGTTATTTGCACCGTTGTTTCGTTGCAGCTCGGGGTCATGGGAATCAAAGCGAGGAGGGGGTAGAAATGCGCTGCGAAGATATGATTAAGGCTGAAGCCTATCGAGTTATGAAGAGCAAAGCGCCTCTTCTGCTGATTGCGGCAGGTTTCGTGCTCGCATTGCTTTATTCTGCGTCTTATGAACCATGGAGAGCCTACGGAACGAGCGATTGGCTTGGCGACGGTGTTATGGGCTTCTTTCCAAACCCACAATATGGTTTTGGGGGAATTCCGGGAGACCTCGTTAAAGATGGAGCTCGCTACCTTTCCGCTGTGGCACCGCTTGCCCATTCTCTGTTCTTTCCTATTGTTGCTGTTCTCGTCATCGGCTATGCGTTTCGAACTCCGATAACGGGATCTCAATGGCTTGTTTCCTATGCAAGGGGAATGAAAACAGTACAGTTGTTGGTTGCAAGGACTCTTGTCTCGATTGTCACGCTTGTCGGTGGTTTTGTTCTCTTTTCGATACTCGTTGGTGCGGTCCAAAGCGCGAGTGGCATAGGAATGACGATGGATATGATCGGAGAGTTTCTTCTTCGGCTGTCTCTTGCTGCCTTGATTTGCACAACGTTATGCCTGCTGCTCGTCCTGGCCATCTCGCTCTTTGGAAATGGCGCGTTTGTTCTATCGTTCATCATCCTGCTGCTTTATTTGGGGTACGGGAATCCAAATATGCCACTGCACTTGACATGGCTGGCGACCCTTGCGTCCCCGCGACCAATTCAATTCATCGTGCCGGGGACGTTGCTATTTGTAGCGCTGGCAACAGTCGTTCCCATTGTCATCCTCGGACTTTGTTGGGCTATCAAGGGTGCTATCAGAAAACGGAGCATATAAATGAAAGAGTCTGAATTTAACGTTATTGAAGAGAATGATGTGAACGGTATCACTATCTACAATACCCAGTCTGGTGGCGTTCTCGACCTTGACGCTGCGCACACGAATGAGCTGAATTTATATCGCAAGGGTGCTGCCGCCTTGGATGGTGATTTCGAAGAGGCCCTTAAGATGGGTGGCATGTTGGTAGATGACGATGTTGACGAGCGGCGAATGTTGATGCTTGAGAGTTTGTCGGCAAGGTTTGCAAATGACTATTTAGGACTGACGATTGCTCCAACGCTGGCATGCAATTTTAGGTGTCCCTATTGCTATGAAAAGGGCTGCTCGCACCCCACTATGTCAGAAGAGACAATGACGGATATCGCAGAATTCGTGCGTTCCGGCTATCCCGGGATCAACGATCTTCACGTTGACTGGTATGGAGGCGAACCCCTACTCTGCGTGGACATGATCGAGCGACTGACAAAAGAACTGAGAGGGGCGATTAGGCCAGGCGCTACTTATTCTGCCGGAATGGTAACGAACGGATATCTCCTGACGCGAGAAATTGCTCAGAAGCTTGCTGATTGTCAGGTCGGTTCGGTTCAAATCACTATCGATGGCTCAAAGAGGGATCATGATTCGCGGAGGGTCCCGGCCGACGGTCGTCCGACATATGATGCCATTATCGACAATATAATCTCATGTGCCGATGTTCTTCAGATTACCATTCGCGTGAATGTCGATGAGTCCAATAGCAAAGAGGTCGATGCGTTGATTGACGAGCTTGACGCTAAAGGGCTTCGCGGTAAAGTCGCGATTTATCTTGCTGCGGTCGACAATGTTAACGATACTTGCGCAAATGACATTCATTGTTTTTCTCAGCGTGGGTTCTCTCAAGTTGAAACGTTCTTTATGGATAAAGCTAGCGAGCGCGGATTCAACGTTATTCCGTTTACGCCGTATGAACCAGGTGTCTGCTGTGCGGTTTCCCTTAATTCGTTTGTCATCGATCCGCTTGGTAGACTTTTTAAATGTTGGGATGAGGTTGGCAAGGGCGAGTGCGCCGTTGGAAATGTTCGAGAAGGTGTGAAAGCTAATTCGAACTATTTGAAATGGATGGAGTATTTACCAAACGACCCGGTATGTGGCGAGTGTGTAATGTTTCCGGCTTGTATGGGCGGATGTCCCCACGCCGCGATGGAGGGTCAGAGAAAATGCGCGAGCGTTAAATTCAATGCAAGGCAGAGAATGCGGTTGGCTTGTAATTATCAGTATTCGCATGAGGCAAATCACGATGTTTAGATTTTGGAAGATATATCTCCTCCATAAGCCAAGGCTTTATGTCTATCTGCTTCTCGATGTCTTGTCTCAACTGTGCAGCCTTGCTGAACCATATTTGTTGGGACTGACTGTAAATGTGCTGGCGGCAAAAAATGTCCTCGGAATTAGTTTGCGGACGCTAGTCTTATGTATTTTCGCGATTGGCGTGGTCGCCATTGTGGGGTCGGTGTTGGCCTATTGGACTTCCCTAATCTATGTCGACCTTCAAGCGCATGCGGGATATCAACTTAACGCTGACACACTTGAACACGTCAAGCGTTTGCCCCGGAAGTTTTTCATCGGATTTGATGCGGGCTATTATAATCAGCAAATCAATCACGATTCAAACGATCTCATAATATTCGGAATAACATCGGCGTCAAATATCATTGGCGGTGTTGCAACGATTGTTTGTTCCTTGATTATGTTGATGAATATAAACATTGCGATGGCGATTGCCTGTCTAGCCTGCATCGTTACGGGGGCAGTAGTTTATCGATTGTTTAGCGGGCTGCTGTTCAATCGAGGCTTTGAGTTTCAAGAAAAGACCGCTGCTTTCTATGGGACTCTCCAGAGCCAGCTGGAGAGCGTCTCCTTTCTTCGTCGCCATTCATTATTCGATTTCTATTCCTTGAGGCTGCAGAAGGCTTTCGATGGTCTTTATCCAGCTATATTGGCTAACCAAAAAGCCGGATCACGGTTCGAACTTGCGAATCAGTTGATTTTTTCCTTTGCGCAGTTCTGTTTGCTCGCGATTGGAGGCTGTGAGATTGTCGCAGGCAAAATGCCGGTTGGTTTTCTGCTGACGGCATTGAGCTATTATTCGAGCGCCAATTCTGCTCTGGTGAACTTGCTTTCTTGGGGCAAAAGCTACCAGGCGAGCAAGGTGAGCGCCCAACGCCTTAAGCGCCTTTGGGCAATGGATGAAGAGGTGAACGGTTCTGTCCGCATTGGCTCTCCTGTTTCACTTGTGTGCAAGGGCCTGTCGATTTGTCGCCCTGATACCGATCGAATCATAGATTATCCAGAGCTCATCTCGCTTAATCGAGGGGTCTTATACGGCGTGTCGGGCGCAAACGGAAGCGGGAAAAGCACGCTTCTCGATGGCATAGCTGGTCTATATCCCGATGATTGCGTTGGGACTATTGCTTATGACGAGGTTGATTTGAGTCAGATTGATTCTATAAATCTACGCTCGTATGTCGTTGGTATTGCCGAGCAAGAACCTGATATCGTTAACGGAACACTCAGAGAGAATCTGACGCTACTCGCGGGCGATAATTGTCCAATTTTTGAAGTCGGGCGACTTGTAGACCAGTTTGGTCTGACCAAACTGGTCTCAACACTTCCCAATGGTCTTGATGGGGTGCTGGACGAGCAAAACCATAATATATCGGGTGGTGAGAAGCAGAAGATTGCGATTATTCGTGTTTTGCTTAAGGACTCACCCGTCATGTTATTCGATGAACCGACGTCGGCTCTTGACGGAGCGAGTAGGTCAGCGTTCATTGATATTCTGCAACAGAAGAAAGAGGATCATATAGTGGTTGTTGTCTCGCATGATCCCGAGTTGCTTGAGGCTTGCGACGAAGTGATTGAGCTGTAGACGCCGGAAGGTTAGCCCATTTGAGTCTTAATTTCTGCCATGGTGGAAAGCTGTTCGAGGTTGGTGCTTACCGGAAAATGTAAGCCACTACACCTCCCGGTAAGGCATTGCTGCGCTCTTATGGATGCTATACTAAGTCCAGGATGATGTATAGCAACCTGAAGGATGAGGCATGGAAGCCGAATTGCTCGATAAAAAATCTATTCAGATGAACGTGCGCATAGATCGCCAGCTCAAAGAAGCCGGAGATGCCGTTCTGGCGCATATTGGCATGACGCCGTCAAAAGCCGTTCGGACACTTTGGGAGTATCTGGTCGTTAACGGACGCATGCCCTCGAAGGGAGACGCGGCGGCTCCGGTTTCTGACGGAGTGGAGCCCCGGCGCATGGAATCAAGGGCCGCGCAAGGCAGCCATATCGTTCGCGATTCGTGCCTCAAATACGGCATCCCCATCCCTGAGTTCTCGGGAGACTATGACGACCTCTATGAGGAGGCCATGGCGGAGCGCTATCCCGAGTGGGTGGAACTATGAGCACAGAAGGCGTCCTCAAGCTGTTAATCGATACCAACGTATGGATGGATTACTTTTCTGGCAGGTCCGACCGTACGGCAAATGTCGTCCATCTGATCGAGATTGCCGACGCCTCGGAGCGGATTGCCCTGTTTGCCTCGTCGCTTTCGGTCAAAGACGTTTCATATCTTGTCTCGGCGGCAATCAAACAGGAGTGCCGAAGAAAGACTGGCTCACTGAGTGATAACGCCATTGCGGCGGCAGATGAAACGGCCTGGGCATGCGTTCGACAGATGCGCGAGCTAGCCCTCATCACCCCGGTCGGTGCAGACGAGGTCTTCGACTCCTTTGTGTTCAAGTATCATCACAACGACTTTGAGGACGACCTGATGCTGGGCGTCGCCAATCGCATCGATGCCGATTACGTCGTGACGGAGGACAAGAATCTCATTAAACATACCAATGGCGTATGCATAAACGTTGATCAAGCGTTGAGGTTGGTTGAAGGGTCCAACGTCCCTTCGGCGAGGCCCGTCTAACCTGCTTTATCTTAATAAAGTGGCGTTTCCCCGCCGTTAGCCGATGATGCAAGGGCGCTCGGCGTTTTCGACTGGTTTATGCACGCAAAGTCTGGGAATATACAAGTCGCATGTCTTACTGTCTAACCAGTTGCGCCAAGGAGGCACCATGGATTACAAGATCACCGGCTACGAGCCCGCCCAACTGTTCCATTTCTTTGAGGAGGTCAGCGCGATCCCCCGTGGGTCTCGCAACGAGAAGGGCATCAGCGATTTCCTGGTTGCGTTTGCCAAGGAGCGCGGCCTCGATGTGTACCAGGACGAGGTCTACAACGTCATCATTCGCAAGCCCGCTTCTGCCGGCGCCGAGAATGCCCCGACCGTGATGCTGCAGGGCCACATCGATATGGTGTGCGACAAGTTGGGCTCCGTTGAGCACGACTTTACGACCGACGGTATCGACCTGGTCGTCAAGGACGGCGTCCTCACCGCTAACGGCACCACCCTGGGCGCCGACAACGGTATCGCCGTCGCTCTGATGCTCACTGTTCTCGATGACGATTCGATCGTTCACCCCGCCCTCGAGTGCGTATTCACCACCGACGAGGAGACTGGCCTGGTCGGCGCCGAGACGCTCGACAAGTCCCAGATTAGCGCCCGCACCATGATCAACCTCGACTCCGAGGAAGAGGGCGTTGCCACCGTCAGCTGCGCCGGCGGCGTCGTCGTTACCTACACCTGCCCGATCGCGCGCGAGCGCAAGACCGGCAGCGCTCTCACGCTCGACATCTCCGGCCTGCTGGGTGGTCACTCCGGCTCCGATATCAACCTGGAGCGCGGCAACGGCAACCTCATCATGGCCCGTATCGTCGACCGCCTGATGGTCGCCGGCGAGCCCGCCATCGTCAGCTTTAACGGCGGCACCAAGGACAACGCCATCAACCGTGAGTGCAAGGCCGAGCTGGTTTACGCCGACCACGCTGCCGCCGAGGCCGCGGCCCAGATTGCAAAGGACATCATCGCCGACGTCACTGCCGAGCTCGAGGTCTTCGACCCCGGCTTTACCTGCACCGTCGAGATTGCCGACGACGCCGAGGTCGAGGCCATGGACCAGAAGTCCGCGCTTGCCCTCATCCGCGCCCTGCGTCTTGCCCCTAACGGCGTGATTCGCCGCAACGTCGCCACCGACGGCTCCGTCGAGGTTTCCTCCAACATCGGCGTGGTTGCCACTTCTGACGACGAGGTCAAGATCATGCTGTCCCCGCGCTCCTCGATCACTTCGCTGCAGAACGAGTTCAAGGATCGCCTCCAGACGCTGGCCGATGTCTTGGGCTTCGACGCCAAGTTCGAGTTCGAGTATCCCGGCTGGAGCTATGCCGAGCATTCGCCGGTCCGCGACGTCTTTGTCGAGAGCTATCGCGAGCTCTTTGGTTCCGAGCTGCGCATCGAGTCCATTCACGCCGGCCTTGAGTGCGGCCTGTTTGCCGAGGCCCTGCACGGCCTGGACGCCATCGCCGTGGGCCCGACGCTCTCCGATGTCCACACCCCGGACGAGAGCATGGAGCTCGCCTCTGCCGAGCGCTTCTACGAGCTGCTCATCGACGTCCTCAAGCGCCTCGCTGCGTAAAGGTTGCGCTAGCAGCAGTCCGAGCCACGTGCTAGCGGATTGCAAATGACATTACGAGAGGGGACATCCGAGCTTTTGCGACGGGTGCCCCCTCCTTTCTTTTAAGAAATGGGAAATTGCGAACGTCTAGCCCATATCCGCCTTGATGAGGTCGAGGGTGCGCTTGCAGTTTTCGCGGACGGGGCCGAGCATGTGCTCGCGTAGGTCCGCCATGCCGGGCAGGTCGGCATATTCATCCATGATCTCTTCCATGCAAATGGGCACCTCGTAGGCGAGGTCCATCATGGTCGCAAAGCAAAACTTCTCGGATAGCCCGGCGTCGGTGAGCGCCGCCTCCAGCGCGGGGTCGCCCATACCGTGATATCGGCGGATAGCGCCTGGACCGATGCGTCCCACACGGTTTTCGCCGCCAACGCTCATGGCAAGGCGCGCTTTTCGCCGCATACGTTCGTATGCCAGCCCCGATGCAACGTCATACATACGGGCCATCATAGCTGTGTCGCCGTTTCCAAGAAGCAGGGAATAGTTCTTCGCATGCGCATCCGGTGCGCCGATAATGGCGTTGAAGAACAGTATCTGCGTAAACAGATACAGGTTAAGTTGATGGTGGCTCGTATTTACGAGGAGCTCTTGAATATCGCGGGTGGTCGGGCCGCCGTCTGCCGTGTACTTTTGGGCGGGCATCACCCCAAGTGCCTGACAGAGGTCTTCTTGATGTAGGCGCCTGATCGTTCCGTCTTCGACTTTCACGCGGTCATAGCGCTCAACAATGAGGGCAGGTTCGTCCTCAAACATACGATATTCGACGTTTGCCGTTGCGATACCGGCGCGCTGGGCGCTTTTCATGCAGACAAACTCATTGAGAGCCTCGAGTTTAAATCCGATAACGCCATTTTTGAAAATATGCGTCGTAGGCGAGGAGCCCATGCATTCGCACCAGCGGCCGTTTATGAACGCGAGCGCGAACTTGCCCTGGTTGCCTCCGAGTGACCAACTTTCATCTAGACCCATCCACGATGCATCGCGGTCATCTCTGATCGACTTGAGGCGGAGAGCAATTTCGTGGTCGTCTATAGGGCGGTATTCGCCGGCGCGATGCAGGACGGCGTCGGCATCTTCTTCGGCACAAAACTGCACTCCGCCCGGACAGTCGAGTCCGATATGGCTGAGCAACGCAACGGGGTTGTTGGGCCTAACGTCGAATTCGGCGGCAATCGCTTTTCGTTGGTCCTCGCTGTCGGGTAGAAGGCCAAACAGGTACGGATTCATGACCTGTTGTCCGTATGTGCGATTCGATACGGGTATGTTGGTCGATAGGGCTGGCCCGTCATAGTCATGATCGTAGGTAAAGCTGATAAGACCGTTCCCATCTTGCGTGAGCGTTCCCGCAGGTACGCCGCAAATAATGGTCCGAAGTGATGTTCTGGCCATTGGCTATTTCCCTTCGGGCTTGGTTTGGTTAGATGCGTTTGCGGTAATCGAGACTCCGAGATTGGACATGGCGAAATCGGCGAAGACCTCGTCGTAAAGTGCGGATGTAAAGGGGGCATCTGCAAGAGCCGGAATGGCGGTACTACGACGGTTGCGATGATGGGGACGTTGAGTGTGATGGCGCCTGGGGATGCTGCGAGGCAGCGGATTGGCATGCGGGGCGTCGACTGGTCGCTCGTTTTTTGCTTCGCCGATATCCCCTTGAGCGGCGAGTGCCAGTCCAAGAGCATTGAAAATCGTCAGCAGCTTGTCGAGTCGAATGCCGGTGGCGTCTCCTAGCTCGAGCGATGCAAGCAGGCGCTCCGAAACGCCGGCTTTTTTAGCGAGGGTCGCACGGGTGATTCCCTGCGACTCGCGTGCCTGACGCACATAGATGCCAGCTTGGCGCGGTGTGGCGATGGGAAGGGTATCCACAGCGATCTCCTAACGTGCAGACTTTTGCATATCAGTATGACATGCAAAAGTCTGCACGAAAAGGCATTATGCAAAACTCTGCATGAGACCTCTACATTGACGTCGAGCTTATGAGAGGCGTTTTTATATCGCGAGAATCCCCAGATGCTCAAGCAAGATCTTAAGCCCGATGAGGATGAGCACGATGCCACCCACGATGGTGGCGGGTTTTTCGTAGCGAGCGCCAAAGGTGTGGCCGATCGCCACGCCGGCGATGGAGAAGATAAAGGTCGTGATGCCGATGAGCGAAACGGCGGGCACGATGTCGACCGAGAGCGCGGCAAATGAGATGCCCACTGCAAGGGCGTCGATTGAGGTGGCGATGGCGAGGATCAGGTACTCGCCCAGGTCAATCTTTTCGGCATCCTTGCCGTCACCTTCGTCCTCATCCTCGTCCTCGGTAAAGGCTTCCCACAGCATTTTGCCGCCGATAAAGGCCAAAAGGATAAAGGCGATCCAGTGGTCGATAGGGCCGATGATGCCCATGAATTGGCTGCCAAGCGCCCATCCGATCACGGGCATGCCGGCCTGGAAGCCGCCAAAGAACAGGCCGAGCACCACGGCGACTTTAAGGTTGATCTTTTTCATGCCGAGACCCTTGCAGATGGAAACGGCAAAGGCGTCCATCGAAAGGCCAACGGCGAGCAACACGAGCTCTGCGAGTCCCATAGTCTGGCTCCCTCTCTGCGGGCGAGCCCGATTACGCGACTACTCCCTCATTTATATGAGACCCGATGCTACCACATGAGCAGTCAAGAGAGCCCCGTCCCAAATGAGCTACCTAAGCTGTGTTCGCTCATTCTGTAAGCATCGGATTTCGCAAGCGCCACAGGGACAAACCGTGAGAAACTATTTAGCGTTTATGGAGCGTATACGACGGGAGCGATGCCTTGGATAAGAACGAGCTGCAAAAGCGTATGGAACAGGCCATCCGCCTGACGGCACCTGGCCAGCCGATCCGCACCGCCCTCGACATGATCATCGCCGGTCACCTGGGTGCCCTTATCTGCGTCGGCGACACCGAAAACGTGCTCGCTGCCGGTAATGACGGCTTCCCGCTCAACATTTCGTTCACCTCGAACCGTCTGTTCGAGCTCTCCAAGATGGACGGTGCCATCGTCATCGACGGCGACCTCACCCAGATCCTGCGCGCCAACTTCCACCTCAATCCCGATCCCTCGCTTGCCACGAGCGAGACGGGCATGCGTCACCGCACCGCCGCTCGCATGTCGGTGCTCACCGATGCCATCGTGATCTCGGTCTCGGCCCGTCGTGCCGTCGTCAACGTGTACGTTCACGGCAAGAGCTACGAGATTCAGCCTGTCACCACCATCATGAGCTCGGTCAACCAGCTCGTCGCCACGCTCCAGACTACCCGTCAGTCGCTCGATCGCTCCCTGCTGCGCCTGACGGCCCTCGAGCTCGACGACTACGTTACGCTCGCCGACATTACCGGTATTTTCTCGAGCTTCGAGATCATGCAGCAGGCAAAGACCGAGCTTAAGGATTGCATCGTCAAGCTGGGCAACCAGGGCAAGCTCGTGCAGATGCAGCTCGAGCAGCTCGCCGGCTCCAGCATGGATACCGAATACGACCTGATGATTCGCGACTACGCGAGCGACTCCTCCGAAGCCAATGCCGAGAAGATCCGCGCCGAGCTTAGCCGCATGACGCCTAAGGACCTGTCCGACCCGCAGCACGTGGCGGCAGTTCTGGGCTATGACGACCTGGACGAGGACTCCGTCATGACGCCGCTGGGCCTGCGCACGCTTTCGCGTGTGTCCGTCGTGCGCGACGGCGTGGCCGAGAAGATCGTCGACGAGTATGGCTCGCTGCAGGAGCTCATGGACGACATCAGCGAGGATCCGGAGCGCTTGGGCGACTTTGGCGTCAACAACCCTGCCATTCTTGCGGACTCGCTGTACCGCATGAAGGGCACCAAACAGGGGAACGCATAATGGCGCCCGTATGCGCCGTGGTCGTTGCCGGCGGCAGCGGCCAGCGCTTTGGAAATCCCGGCGGCAAGCAGCTCGTTAACGTGGCGGGCCGTCCGCTCATGAGCTGGTCCATCCGCGCGTTCGATCGTAGCGACAAGGTCGGCCATATCGTCGTGGTTTGCCCTGCCGAGCGCCGTGCCGAGATGCGCCGCTTGGCTATCGACCCGTTTGACTATGACACGCCCATCAGCTTTGCCGATGCCGGCGATACTCGTCAGGATTCCACCCGCGCCGGCGTGCACGCGGTGCCGGCGGGTTTCGAATATGTCGCTATCCACGACGGCGCCCGTCCGCTCATTACGACCGAGGCCATCGACCACGCTATCGACGTGCTCGTGAGCGACCGCTCGCTCGACGGTGTCGTGTGCGGCCAGCCCGCGATCGACACGCTCAAGATCGTCGATGGCGACAATATCGTCGAGACGCCGCCGCGTGAGCTCTACTGGGCAGCGCAGACGCCGCAGATCTTTAGCGTCGATGCTATGAAGCGCGCCCACGCTGCAGCCATTGCCGAGGACTTTATCGGTACCGATGATTCGTCGCTGGTCGAGCGCATGGGTGGGCGCGTCCGCTGCGTCCAGAGCCCACGCGATAACCTTAAGGTGACGGTGCCCGAGGACCTGCGTCCCGTAACCGCGATTCTGCTTGGCCGCATGGCCGAGGGAGAGGACCTTCCCCATGTTCAGTAACCTGCGCATTGGCCATGGCTACGACGTTCACCGTCTGGTGGAGGGGCGTCGATGTATCATCGGCGGTGTCGACATTCCCTACGAGCGCGGCCTGCTGGGCCACTCGGATGCCGATGTGCTCGCGCACGCCTTGGCCGACGCCATTCTGGGCGCCTGCCGTGGGGGAGACATCGGCAAGCTATTCCCCGACACCGATCCCGCCTACGAGGGTGCCGATTCGATGGTGCTGCTTGCCCGCGTGATGGACTATGCGCGTGAGCTGGGCTTTGAGTTTGTCGATGCCGATTGCACCATTGCCTGCCAGCAGCCTAAGATCACCCCGCATCGCGATGCCATGCGCGCCAACCTTGCCCATGCCCTGGGCGTTGACGTCGAAAACGTGGGCGTCGCCGCCACTACGACCGAAAAGCTCGGTTGGGAAGGCCAGGGCGAGGGAATCGGCGCCTGGGCCGTCTGCCTGCTACAGAAAACCGTTAAGGAGTAACGAATGCGTATCTACAACAGCGCTACCCATAAAAAGGAAGAGTTCCAGCCCATCGAGTCCGGCAAGGTCCGCATGTACGTGTGCGGCCCCACGGTCTACGACAACATCCACATCGGCAACGCCCGTACGTTCATCAGCTTTGACGTGATTCGCCGCTGGCTCATCGCGAGCGGTTACGAGGTCACGTTCGCCCAGAACCTCACCGATGTCGACGACAAGATCATCAAGCGCGCCAACGAGCAGGGCCGTACGGCTGCCGAGGTCGCGACGGAGTTCTCCGACAAGTTCATCGGCGTCATGCGCGCCGCCAACGTGCTCGATCCCGATGTGCGCCCCCGCGCCACCAAGGAGATCGGCCCCATGATCGCCATGATCAAGACGCTTATCGAGCAGGGCCACGCTTACGCAGCCGATAACGGCGACGTGTACTTTGCCGTGCGCAGCGATCCCAACTATGGTCAGGTCTCGGGCCGCAACATCGACGACCTTATGGTTGGCGCGCGCATCGAGGAGAACGAGGACAAGAACGACCCGCTCGACTTTGCCCTGTGGAAGGCCGCCAAGCCCGGCGAGCCCAGCTGGCCGAGCCCCTGGGGCGAGGGCCGTCCCGGTTGGCACACCGAGTGCGCCGCCATGGTGCATCGCTACCTGGGCACTCCGATCGACATCCACGGCGGCGGCTCCGACCTTGCCTTCCCGCATCACGAGAACGAGTGCGCCCAGGCCACCTGCGCCTGGCACCAGGGCTTCTCCAACACCTGGATGCACACGGGCATGCTGCTGGTAGACGGCGAGAAGATGTCCAAGTCGCTCGGCAACTTCTTTACGCTGGCCGAGGTCCTCGAGCAGCACTCCGCTGCCGCCCTGCGCCTGCTGATGCTGCAGACGAGCTATCGCTCGCCGCTCGACTTTTCTTGGGAGCGCCTGGAGGGTGCCGAGAACTCGCTCACGCGTATCGCCGGTACGGTCGAGAACCTGCGTTGGGCCGCGAACCACGCGACGGCCGATGCCGACGAAGCGGCTGCCGAGGCGTTTGCCGCCAAGGCCGCCGAGACCCGCACCACCTTTAAGGAGTGCATGGATGACGACTTTAACACCGCCGGTGCCATGGGTGCTGTCTTTGGCTTTGTGACCGAGTGCAACCAGTACCTGGAGCAGGCGGGCGATGCTGCCGACAAGGCCGCTGCCCTGGCCGCCGCCGATACGCTGGTCGAGCTGCTCGATACGTTTGGCGTCGAGCTTCCCGAGCCCAAGGTCGAGCTGCCGCTGGGCCTGCTGGGCGTTGCCGCCGGCCTGGTCGCCTACACGGGCGACGACGTGGACGAGGCTGCTGCCAAGATTCTCGAGGCCCGCGCCGAGGCCCGTGCCGCCAAGAACTGGGATCTGGCCGACGCCATCCGCGACCAGCTCAAGGACCTGGGCCTGACGATTGAAGATACCGCCGCCGGCACCCGTATCAAATCTCTCTAATCCCCGCGGGTTTCCCAAGCACCCGACCGCCCGAGCCACGGCACCTTGCCTTTCAATCGTCGGGCATGACCTCAAGGTCTATGCCCTCCTCTTTCAAGGCAATCTGCCGCACCTCGGGCGGTCGGTCTATTTGTTTCGTTTGATAGTTGTATTTAGGAGGTCGCTTTATGGCCGACAATCGCAAGCGTGTATCGCGTGGAGGCAAGCAGGCTGCTTCTGGCTCGCGTCCGATTCGCCGCAATGACCGCGCTGCCGCTCCCAAGGGCCAGCGCGATCGCGCCCAGGCCGCACGTCCGCAGCGCGATCGCAACCGCGACGCTGTCCAGGCTCCCAAGGGCGAGTTTATCGAAGGTCGTCGTGCTGCCGCCGAGGCGCTACGCACTGGTTTTCCCATCAAGTGCGCGCTCATTGTCGAGGGTGGAGAGCGCGATGCCGCCTTGTCGCGCCTGGTCGACGACCTCAACGCCGCGGGCGTCCGCATTAAGTATGTGCCGCGTGCGCAGCTCGACGCACTGTCGAGCCATGGCGCTCATCAGGGCATCGCACTCGAGGTTGGCAACTTCCCCTATGCTGATGTCGCCGATATTCTCGACCGCGCAGGCGACGGTCCGGCGCTTGTCGTCGTGCTCGACCATGTGACCGACGACGGCAACTTTGGCGCCATTGTGCGCTCCGCCGAGGTCGTGGGCGCGGCCGGCGTCGTCATCGCCAACAAGCGTGCCGCCGGCGTGACCGTGGGCAGCTACAAGACCTCGGCCGGTGCTGTCATGCATCTGCCTATCGCGCAGGTTCCCAATATTGCCCGTGCACTCGATGACCTCAAGGCCGCTGGTTTTTGGGTGGGCGGCGCCTCCGAGCACGCCGAGGGCAGCTGCTGGGATGCTCCCTTCGAGGGCCGCGTGGCGCTCGTCATGGGCTCCGAGGGCGACGGCATCTCGCGCCTGGTGCTCGAGAAATGCGACTTTTTGACCAAGCTTCCCCAGCGCGGTATGACCGAGAGCCTCAATGTTGCCCAGGCGACCACGGCGCTGTGCTTTGAGTGGCTGCGCCGCAACGCCGGCGAGCTGATGGGGGAGGAGTAGCGCATGTCCAAAAAGAACCGTGCCAAGTCCAAGGCCAAGCGCTTTGGCGAGGGCTCGGCCAAGCCGATTGTTTCGGCCGCGACCTATGGCGTGGGCGGCAATGCGTTTGCGCAGGCTATCGCCGACCCAGTCTCGACGGTGCACTCCAACAAGCCCGAGCTGCTGGTGGTCGACGGTTACAACGTGATTCACTGCACGCCGCGCTACGAAAAGCTCGTGTACGACCATTCCGACGATCCGTATTCCAGCGACGTCCACGATATGGCGCGCACCGCCCTCATCAACGACGTTGCTGCCTTTGCCCAGGGCCGTTACGAGGCCGTGATCGTGTTTGACGGCGCGGGCAATATCTCCAGTGAACGTCCCAACCTGCCGGCCCGCGGCGTGCGCATCGAGTTTTCGCCGACGGGCGTATCGGCCGACACCGTGGTGCAGAAGCTCTGCATCGAGGCGCGCGAGGAAGGCCGCGCGTGCTCCGTGGTATCGAGCGACGGCACGATCCAGGCTGTCGTCATGGGCAAGGGCGTCACGCGCATCTCGAGCCGCATGCTGGTGGACGAGATCAAACAGATCGACAACGACGTGCATGAGGCCGAGGAAGCACCCCAGATCAAGATGACCCTGGGCAGCCGCCTGAGCCCCGAGGCCCTGGCCAAGCTCAAGGCGTTGCGTGGGAGATAGGGGAGCTGACGGGCAATGCTGCCTCGCTAACTCCATTCAGCGATGTTGATCATTCTTTCGAGGCGCCACGTTAGCGCCTCTTTTAGATAAGGCAGTCTCGCTGCTAGGGCATCGTTTTTAGACAGAATCTCGATCGCCTCGTCAACGAAGCCTTCGAGTTTGTCGCCGTCAAACCAGCCCATGTCCTCGACGAGCAACATTTGTTTGGCGGGGCTTGAATGAAACTGCGCGCTGGTAAAACTGTGCTCTCCCGCCCTAAGCTCCTCAAGAGAAATGTTGCACCAGAGCGATGAGCCCGAATCGAAGATGGGGGCAGGTCTGCAGGCTAGCGTGTTGACGTTTCGCACAAGGCCAAAGTTACGCCAATGACGGTCATAGTTGGCGATGATGTCGTCGCACACGATCATGCGGCCAAGGGCATCCTTGACGCCTGTTACCCCGAGCTTCTCGCAGTTTGCTACATATCGCTCGTAGTCGGTTAGTCTTTCATCTGCGTTTGCATGCTGGTTTACATAAAACGCAGGGACATATTCTTCTTCGTCAGTTAAGAAGACATTGCATGTGCTCAAGGCGGAAGTACCCACGCCTTCGAGCGAATAGGGTACATAATCGCAAGCGTTTAGGATGCGACGGTGAAGCGCGGTCGCCACCAGCTCGTTATAAGGTTCCTGGTTCAGGTGCGCTCCGGCCTTATGCAGAATTCGACGCCCGCCCTCGCACGTCCAGTACTTTTGAAGATTGCCGTCCGAGGTGTTGTCGGGCTTTGCGGCAGCTGCCTTGCCCTCTGGGGCGAAGGGTGCGATGGACAGAGAGACGTCGTCAAAAGCGTTATTGAAGAAGTTAATATCTTCCCACGCGAGACCGGAGCCTTGGGGCCTAATCCAATACTGGTCGGATAAGGAGAGGCCGAGATTTCGCTGGACGAGTTCATCGGGAACATCGACTGCGGCTTCTGCAAGCAGGGAGGCTAGCCCAATGCGTGCGAGCGGGATACCGCGGCCGCGCCACCAGATGCGGAAGGAGTCGAGCGATATGGGGCTATTAGGGCCAAATACTCCAATAGGGGCGTGGGCGTAATCGATGTCGGCACCGATGTGGGTAAAGTCTTTTCGCGATGTGCTGTAGACCAGCTGAACGACTTCGTGTGTGCGGTTCATGAGGGTGAACGCGATCTCGCTCTTACCGTGGCCGCGGCGGGGACGTCCCCCCGTTTTGGTCACGGAACGGAGTCGCGTGTCGACGCTGCCTTTGTCGATGAGCCATACACCAGAAGCCTTGCGGGCCTCAAGTGCTCCGTTTTTTATGAGCTCCTGCACCCTGCGCGGGGTGATGTCGAGTAGCTCTGCAGCTTCCTTCGTGGTCAACATCGCGAAACCCTTCGCCAGAACGAATAGTTTTATCTATTCCATTGTAATTAAAACTATTCGGTCTGACGAATAGTTTTAAGATTGAGGGCGAACTGATAGAAATGAACGGGCCTGGTACCTGTTGTTGCTGGATTTTGCATATTTGTATAACGCCGTGCGGTCTGTTGCGCCTCGTCCGCAATTCCATTATTCTTAACTGGCTTCGCGCGAAAGCGCCAAGTGTGCCAGTGTGGCGCAACGGTAGCGCAACTGATTTGTAATCAGTGGGTTGCAGGTTCGATTCCTGTCACTGGCTCCATGAGAGTTTCGGGCTCTGTTCCCTTGTGGGACAGGGCCCGTTTCTATTTATGTCTATAAGTCAGCGGGTGTGGCGCCAACCAAGCTTCAGGTTTGTCTCGATCTGTAACACGAAGGGGCGGAAAACCCTCCTTATAGTTACAGATCGAAACATTGCCAAGGGAAGGCCGATAATATCTCGATCCGTAACACGAAGAGGCTGAAAACCGTTCTTACTGTTACAGAATGAAACGTAAGCGGGGGTCTCTGCGAAACATCTCGATCTGTAACAGATAGGGGAGGAATAACCCTCTTACTGTTACAGGTCGAGACATAGGCCGGGGCGAGGTTGGTCATTGTCATCGAGCGTGGATTATCGGACACACGAGCGTGGAAAATCTTCCGCCTAGTGAATGAGCGTGGATAATCTGCCACTTTGGATTCGATGGCACGGCAAAGTGGGGGATTATCCACGCTCGATTTCAAACGGAAGAAAATCCACGCTCGATTTTGCCTGGGAAGAGCAATCTTCTGTCTGGGAAGCCCCGATCTCGACCTATATATAAGTGCAAATAAGCCGATATCGAAGTTCGATCCTGAAGGTGTACTCCACTACACCAAAGTGTTACCTTGGGAAACGTCACCTCAGTATCCAAAACCACCGTCCCTCATATCCCAACTCAACAAAACAGCAGGTCAAAGGTATATAGATACGCCCGGGGCCGTGTATCTAGAGGTTTTCGTTGACAGCCCCCAAGGTTGCATCGTATTATCTTCTTCGTTCGCGGGGGCGGCGGTCCAAAAGACCAAAGAACCTGCGGATACTTGAACGATTGGGAGTTTGCCCGAGTGGTTAATGGGGACGGGCTGTAAACCCGTTGGCTCTGCCTACATAGGTTCGAATCCTATAGCTCCCACCCGTCAAGTGCCTGTATAGCTCAGTCGGTAGAGCACTTCGTTGGTAACGAAGAGGTCACCAGTTCAAGTCTGGTTGCAGGCTCCATCCGGCGGTGTAGCTCAGTTGGTTAGAGCACACGGTTCATACCCGTGGCGTCACTGGTTCGAATCCAGTCACCGCTACCATAGGTAACACGGTGGCTTCTCAATAGTATGTTGAGAGGCCACTATGGTATAAAGGCAAAGTCCCGTCCGGGGACGACCTGTTAAGAGGAGGGCTTTATGGCCAAAGAGAAGTTTGAGCGCACTAAGCCGCATGTTAACATCGGCACCATTGGTCACGTCGACCACGGCAAGACCACGCTGACCGCTGCCATCACCAAGGTTCTCTCCGAGACCGAGGGCTGCAAGGCTGACTTCACTGCGTTCGAGAACATCGACAAGGCTCCCGAGGAGCGCGAGCGCGGCATTACGATTTCCGTCTCCCACGTTGAGTACGAGACCGCTGCCCGTCACTACGCTCACGTTGACTGCCCGGGCCACGCTGACTACGTCAAGAACATGATCTCCGGCGCTGCTCAGATGGACGGCGCTATCCTGGTCATCGCTGCTACCGACGGCCCCATGGCTCAGACCCGCGAGCACATCCTGCTCGCCCGTCAGGTCGGCGTTCCCTACATCGTCGTCTTCCTGAACAAGTGCGACATGGTCGACGATGACGAGCTCATCGACCTCGTCGAGATGGAGACCCGTGAGCTCCTCTCCGAGTACGATTTCCCCGGCGACGACATCCCCGTCATCCGTGGCTCCGCTCTGGGCGCTCTCGAGGGCGACGCCAAGTGGATGGACGCCATTCGCGAGCTCATGAAGGCCGTCGACGAGTACATCCCGACGCCTGCTCGTAACAACGACCTCCCGTTCCTGATGGCCGTTGAGGACGTTATGACCATCTCCGGCCGTGGTACCGTTGCTACTGGCCGTGTCGAGCGCGGTGAGCTCAAGCTCAACGAGCCCGTCGAGATCGTCGGCATCAAGGATACCCAGAACACCGTCGTTACCGGTATCGAGATGTTCCGTAAGTCCATGGACTTCTGCGAGGCTGGCGACAACGTCGGTCTGCTGCTCCGCGGCATCAAGCGTGAGGACATCGAGCGCGGCCAGGTTCTCTGCAAGCCCGGTTCGGTTACCCCGCACACCAAGTTCACCGGCGAGATCTACGTTCTGACCAAGGAGGAGGGCGGCCGTCACACCCCGTTCTTCGATGGTTATCGTCCTCAGTTCTACTTCCGTACCACCGACGTTACCGGTACGGTCAAGCTCCCCGAGGGCACCGAGATGGCTATGCCTGGTGACCACATCACCATCGAGGGCGACCTCATCCACCCGATCGCCATGGAGGAGGGCCTGCGCTTCGCTATCCGCGAGGGTGGCCACACCGTCGGTTCGGGCATCGTCTCCACGATCATTGAGTAAATTAGCTCTTTGATATAGCTGACTTAGAGAACCCGGCACTTATATGGGTGCCGGGTTCTTTTCTGCAATGGATATTGAGCCGTTGCTGGTGTCGAGAGGATCGATAATGGTCCTGGATGCACCGTCGATTAGCTCTCGATGGCTTCATTGATGTGTTCCAAATATGAATGGATCCACCGAGAACCAATTGACTCGAGGTTTTCATTGACAGCACTTACGTGGAGCTGATAAAGTAACAACTCGTGCCCGTACGGGGCGGAAATGAAAGGTTCAGGATACATGCGTACTCTAGTTACTCTTGCGTGCACTGAGTGCAAGCGCCGCAACTATACGACCACCAAGAACAAGTCGACCATGCCTGATCGTATGGAGATCAAGAAGTATTGCCCCTGGTGCCGTCACCACACGCTGCACAAAGAGACTCGCTAGTCTCTAGTCACATACGCCAGTAGTTCAATTGGTAGAGCATCGGTCTCCAAAACCGAGTGTTGAGGGTTCGAGTCCTTCCTGGCGTGCCAGTCATTATTCCGTAAGCTCCCACTTGGGGGCTTACGGTTTACTCATGTATAAGCGCATTGCGCGGAGGTAACCCAAATGGCCAACAAGAAGAACAAGAAGAAGGCTCAGCAGCCGGCACCTGCCAACAGCGCTGCCGCCAACTCCAAGGTTGAGGCCAAGAAGGCCGTTGCCAAGAAGAACGAGAAGGCTGCGAAGTCCAAGAAGAACGAGAAGCCTGGTTTCTTCGCCCGCACCAAGAAGTATTTCGCTTCGGTCAAGTCCGAGATGAAGCGTGTCACGTGGCCCGATAAGAAGGAGCTCGTGAACTACTCGGTCGTCGTTTGCGCTTCTCTGGTCGTCGTCGGCGTCGTCATCGCTCTGCTCGATGCTGGCTTTGGCGAGGCTCTTGCTCTGTTCTCTGGATTGAGGGGCTAAACCATGTCTAAGCGTTGGTACGTCGTTCACACTTACTCCGGATACGAGAACCGCGTAAAGTCCGATCTCGAGCATCGTATCGAGACCATGGGCATGCAGGACCGTATCTTTGATATCGAGATTCCTATGGAGCGCGTCACCGAGATCAAAGAGGGTGGCAAGCGTGAGACCAAGGATTCCAAGATCTTCCCGGGTTATGTCCTGGTCCGCATGGAGATGGATGACGATGCTTGGACGTGTGTTCGCAACACGCCCGGCGTCACCGGTTTCCTGGGCGGCAACGGTAAGCCCGCACCGCTTTCCCGCGATGAGTACAATAAGATGACTCGTCGTCCCGGTAAGGGCGATTCGCCCAAGCGCACCTCGGTTGATATTCAGGTCGGCACGTCCGTCCGCGTCACCGATGGCCCGCTTACCGACTTTGATGGCAAGGTCTCCGAGGTTAACACCGAGGCTGGCAAGCTCAAGGTCACGCTAATGATCTTTGGCCGCGAGACGCCGGTCGAGCTCGACTTTAACCAGGTCGCTGTCATCGCTTAAGTTTTCGTCCGTTCGCGCGAGCGTGCTTCTTCTGTGACTGCTCATCTCAGGAGTGCTTCTAACACGTGCGTGCTTACGATATAGCAAGTACTTCACACTCGTGATTCGAAAGGAATGACCATGGCTGAGAAGAAGGTTGCCAACGTCATTAAGCTCCAGATTCCTGCTGGTGCAGCTAACCCCGCTCCTCCCGTCGGCCCCGCCCTGGGCGCTGCTGGCGTGAACATCATGCAGTTCTGCCAGGCCTTTAACGCCGAGACGCAGGACAAGAAGGGCGACATCATCCCCGTTGAGATTTCTGTCTACGAGGATAAGTCCTTCTCCTTCATCACCAAGACCCCGCCGGCGGCTCACCTCATCAAGAAGGAGCTGAACCTCAAGTCTGGTTCCGCTAAGCCCCAGGCCGACAAGGTTGGTCAGCTCTCCCAGGAGCAGCTCACCAAGATCGCCGAGATCAAGATGCCGGACCTCAATGCCAACGACATTGACGCCGCCAAGAAGATCATCGCCGGTACCGCCCGTTCCATGGGCGTCACCATCGCTGAGTAGCGATTTCTTTTGGTAACGACGGGTGCTCCAACCGGGGCGCCCGTTAAATGTGTGCAATAGGGCACACGATACGATGTGGGAGGGCTCGCGCCCGTTTAACCACAGGAGGTAATGCACATGGCTAAGCATGGTAAGAGCTATAACGCCGCTGCCGAGAAGATCGACCGCGCCACGCTCTACACCCCCCTTCAGGCTGCCAAGCTCATCAAGGAGCTCGACACCGCCAAGTTCGACGAGACCGTCGAGGCCCACTTCCGTCTGGGCGTCGATACTCGTAAGGCCGACCAGAACATCCGCGGTTCCATCTCCCTGCCCCACGGCACCGGCAAGACCGTTCGTGTTGCCGTCTTCGCCGAGGGCGAGAAGGCCCGTGAGGCTGAGGCTGCCGGCGCCGACATCATCGGTTCCGACGAGCTCGTCGCCCAGATTCAGAAGGGCGAGATCAACTTCGACGCCGCTATCGCTACGCCGAACATGATGGCCAAGGTTGGCCGCATCGGTAAGATCCTTGGTCCCCGTGGCCTCATGCCGAACCCCAAGCTCGGCACCGTGACCATGGACGTCGCCAAGATGGTCTCCGAGCTCAAGGCTGGCCGCGTTGAGTACCGCGCCGACCGCTACGGCATCTGCCACGTGCCCCTGGGCAAGAAGTCCTTCTCTGAGCAGCAGCTCGTCGAGAACTACGCTGCCCTGTACACCGAGATTCTGCGCGTCAAGCCCTCTTCTGCTAAGGGCAAGTACGTCAAGTCCATCTCCGTGTCTTCCACCATGGGCCCTGGCGTCAAGGTCGATCCCGCTGTCCAGCGTGACTTCCTGGCTGAGTAACTGCTAGTTACTGCCTGAGCAAAGCAAGCATTGCTAAAGAAACCCGGTTCTGCCTCATACAGGACCGGGTTTCTTGCTATCTCGGGCCAAAACCACCACAAAGGGGACAGGCACCTTTGTGGTGGTTTTGGCACTTTGGCGTCAATGTTATGGCATCGCAGCGAGCCGGTTCCAAGTGCCTCAGGTCGCCCCGAAAGAGGAGCGACGCGTACTTTGGTACGCGAGCGACGGCTTGAGGGGCGAGATGGGGTGCTTGGGGCCGGCGCAGCGTCAAGCCTTAAAGGTGGTTACCAGGGGGTTCTGGCGGTTGAGGACTCTATGGCTTCGTGGCGTTTGAGCTCGCGGCGCATGGTTTGTGAGTTGAGCCAAGCTGCTTGCCAGCCGCGGATGGGGTAGTGCGTCTGGTCGAGCTCAAACTGCGTATAGCCGCAGGCGTTGATGATCGTCGTTCCACACACATGCTGACGCTCGCGCTGAAAATCGCAACCGTAGCTTTGGTGCACATGCCCGTGCACCATGTAGTCGGGATTCCAGGATTCGAGTGCTGTGTTAAAACACTCGAATCCTCGATGCGGCAGATCGTCCAGATCACCCATACCGGCGGCGGGTGCATGGGTAAGCAGAATGTCGCACCCGCCGACCATCCTAACCTTACGCGACAGCTTACGCATGCGCTTGGACATCTCGCGTTCGGTGTACATGTTGGCGCCGTCGCGATAACGCATGGACCCGCCAAGGCCCGCAATGCGAATCCCTCGGTACGTGTACACGCTGTCCTCTACGCAGATACATCCACCCGGTGCATGACGTGCGTAGCGGTCATCGTGATTGCCGCGCACGTAGATGAGCGGTTTGTTGATGACCGTAACCAAAAACTCAAGATAGTCCGGGTCCAGATCGCCGGCGGACAAAATCAGGTCGACTCCCTCAAAGCGTTCCTTGCGAAAGCACTCCCAAAGGCATCGTTCTTCGGTATCGGCTATGGCAAGGATTTTCATAGGGCAGGGACTTTCGGCTCATCGTCGAGCTGCGGAATGGTGCCTACCACGTTGTCCGCCAGCCAATTCATCTCGACAATCTGCGTGCTCGGCAGCGGAGGGAAGCCTTCGATCTGTACCACGCCGTTCTGGCTGTGGAGCTCGCCGCCAAAGGGGTTGATGGATCCCACAACAATGCCGTTGCGGAGCAACTGCACGAGTTTGCGCGTTTGGTAGGGTAGGCCCGGAGCGTAACGGATGTCGATAACGCCGGAGCTCATGCCATACCAGTAGTTGACAGCGCGCACTTGGTTGTCGTCGCTGGTCTCGTCCCACGTGCCGTGAAGAAGGCTGCGAACGATGAGCTCGTAGTAACGGCCCCAGTTCCATACGGGCATGGCGATGCCGGTGACTTTGCCGTCGACCAAGCGGTGAAGCCCGTAGGCCGTTGGGTCTTCGAGCGACTTTGACATGTCAGCGCCGGTCATGACGCTTACGCCTTCGCGGCACATGGCTTCGGCAAGACCACCGGCGGGAACATCGCCCCAGGTGAGGATGACCTGCGCGCGCGGGTCGAGCAGCGAGGCGCCAATCGCAAAGGCGTTGATCTCGCTGAGTGCACCCGAGGCGAAGACCGACGCGTGGTAACCGATGCGGTGGTTGTCCGCCATGCTGGCCGCAAGGGCGCCCAGCAGAAACTTGGCCTCGTACATCTTGCCAAAGTACGAACGGACGCTTTGATGGGGAAGGCCGATAGAGCAGTTGAGGAACCGAACCCGGGGATACTCAACGGCAGCCCTGAGCGTGTATTCCATCAGGCGGTGCGAGGTCGAGAAGATGACGTTTGCTCCATGTTTGACAGCCGTTTCCACGGCGGCGTAGAACACATCCGGATCGTGACAGTCCTCGAACGCCTCGGTGCGCACGATACCGCCAAAGTGCTCATCGAGATACTGACGCCCTTGGTCGTGCAGGCTGTCCCAGCTCGACGTCGCACAGGGGAACTCATGGATAAAGGCGATGCGCAGGGGGTTGGCAGCCGAATAGACGGTCTTGCCCATAAAGAAGTTGAGCACGCCGGAGGTGGACTTGGCGTGCGTCTCCTCCTCGTCGACACTTGGTGCTTCGACAAGATCGACCTTGTCCTCGTCATTTTTGCCGGCAATGACCAGCTCGCGCCAAATCTTGCACAGGCGGTTTACGACGATATCTGTCGGCGTATCCAGCAGGCGGTCCTGGTTGTACACATTGAGGTAGACGAGCATGGCGTCGGCGGGCGTAATGTCCAGGTGGTCGCCGCCTGCGCGAAGGTAGGCGCGCTTAAAGAGCAGGAAGGTGTGGCGCAGGTAGTCGACCTTTTTCTGCGGCCATTTTTCGATAAGGTTCTGACCGAGCATCTTGGCGAGCGTTTCGTAGCTTCCCTCGCGCGAGAACTCGATCTCGTATAGGGGGCAGACGCGCCAAAACGCACAGAACTCACCGTACAGGCGGCTTTCGATGGAATCCCACGTGCCGGGGTAGAGACGGGTGACCTTGGCTGAAACCGTCGGGGAGTCCAGGAATTTGAGGACGCTGACGCGCTTGTTGCCCTCTTGGACGTAAAACCGATGCATGAACTCGGTGACGATGATGGGGTCGCGATAGCCCTCGGTCACCTGGATGTCGTAGAGGTTAGACCACTTACGGGCGAACTCGGTGCTAAACGGCAGCAGGGGCATGAAGTTGCACGAAAAGGCGGACTGACGGCCCTTGGTAACCGTTCCGACGACCATTTCGAGTGGAATCTCTCTCAGGCCGACATTCTCTCGTTGACCTAAGGGGAGCTGGGCAACCAAGCTATCGAGGTCCGTGAGGTACGGATGCTCGCTTTGACTAATGGCGCGTCGACGTCCTTGCTCGCCGCGCTTGCGTGCTTGACGATAGGCCTCTTCCATAGCTTTGCTCCCTTAGTCGTTTAAACAACTATATGAACCATGGTACCACGAATGAAAACCACCACAAAGGTGCCTGTCCCCTTTGTGGTGGTTTAGGCGATGATGGGGGCGATGGCGCGGATGCAGGCGTCGGCTGCCGTAAAGGTGGTGCTGTCGTCGCTGACGATAAAGATGATCTTGCCCTTAATGCCAAAGTCGCCGATCTCGCTAAAGAGCACGTAGGGCTCCTTGTCAAAGCCCGAGATGGGTGAGACGGCCGTTTTGGTGGCGCTGACGAGCTCGTCTGCTAGCACATCGAGCGATGCCCATTTGGAGGGGTCTTTGACCGCGACGGGGACGGCCACGCGCCCAAAGGGCATCAAATGCACGAGTGTGTTCTTGGAAATGTTGGAGTTGGGGACAATGACGGTCTGCCCGCAGGCATCTTCGATGGTCGTGTGGCGCCAAGTGATGTCCTGGACCACGCCCGACACGCCACCGACTTCGATATTGTCGCCGGGCTTGATGATGCCCATAAAGGTCACCTGCATGCCGCCGATAAGGTTTGAGAGCGTGTCCTGAAAGCCGAGCGAGATGGCGATGCCGCCGACGCCAAGAGCGGCGACGAGCGCGTTTGCGTTAATGCCAAAGCAGTTGTCGAGGATAAAGCTGCCGCCGATCACCCAGATGACGGCGCGCGCGATATTGATGAAGATACTCGATGCCGGAAGCGGGTTATCGTCGCGGTTGAGTAGGTGACGCAGAGTCTTGGATGCGACCTTGGCGGCGACGGCGGTGCCTATCGCCAAGATGACGGCCCAGATGATGTTGTGGACCCACCGTTGCTCAAAGAAATGAAGAATCGGTTCAAACAATTCCATGTTGGGAAAACCTCCTCATGATCGTCCAACCATGATACCCACCAAAAGCCCGTCCGATCACATTCGGACGGGCTTTTGCGCTCGATATAAGGTTTGTACGGCGGGGCTGCAAGGCCCGGCGGTGTAGCTTAGCGGCGGCGCTTCCAGATAATGCCGAGCATGATGACGATGATGCCGCCGATGAGGCATGCACCGACCACGGCTAGCGTGCGGTCTCCCGTTGCGACAAGCTTGCCGGTTGTCTTCTTGGCGCTGGTTTTCGTGGTCGTAGTAGTCGTGCCGGGCTTGGGCGAGGGCTTAGGCGTTGGATTCGGATTGGGCGTGGAGTCCACGGCTGCGGAGCTGAAGCTGATGGTGCCGGCGAGCCCGGCCATCTTGTTCTCCCAGTCGCTCTTCCCGATCAGCGCTCTGATCGCCGCCTCGCATGTGCCCCACTCGGTGCGCTTGGTGGCATTTGCGAAAGTGGGAAAGTCGGTCGTGTTGGTAATGATGTAGTTGTTGGTGGCGACGGTGTAGTTCTTGGCGGGATCGAGCGTGCTGCCATCCTTGGTGAGCGTGGCGCTCACAATGCGCTTGCCTTCGGGCTGCGTCCAATCAATCGTCACGTTAATGCCGCCAAAGGAGAGAACGCTGCCAGAGTCATCGCGCCACTTGTACTTGTCTTGCGCCTCCTGCTCGGTGTGGCCGGCTGCCACATAGGCTTGCTGAAGCTCGTAGCTGTCGTTGCAATCGTCGCTGATTTGTAGCGAGTGCTCGAGCGCTGCGAGGAAGTCCGCGCCGGTCATGGTCCAGGTCTCCACGGTGTTGCCGTAGGGCGAGATGGCGATGACGTTGCCGGCGGTCACGTTGCCCGCCGCGATGCCGCCGCGGATGCCGCCAGCGTTTTCGATAGCGAAGTCCGCGCCCGTCAGGGCAAGATAGGAGCCGCAAATCACGTGGCCGATGGTCTGGGCCTTGGTGGTGTCGCCCGCTTTACTGGGACGCAGATCGGTGGTGCGCACCATCTCCCAGCCATGCGTACCCGCGGCGTCCTCGCCGTAGAAATAGTTGGTGGTGGATGTGCCGAGCACCTTGTTCGATTCGTTTTCAAAGTCCTCGTCGAGCGGCTTGATCTTGTTGCGGACGGCTTCAAGGCGGCTTTGGTAGTCGGAGCCCTTGTCGGGGTCTGTCAAAAGGTCGTTGACGTTCTTGGCGGTGTAGAGCTTCTCGTCGCTGCCGTCTGCAGGGACCGTGACCGTGTCATCGTCGGTCGTCTCGGTGCCATTCGTGTCGTATTTGTACGGAATGGAAAGCAGCCCCACCTCGGCAAAGGCGCTGCCTGCCTCGACAACGTGGATCGTCTTGCCGTCGGCTCCCGTCACCTTCTCGTTAAGGTTGATGTGCTCGTGGCCTGCGATAAGGGCATCGACGCCACGGAGTCGCGTGGCAAAGGTCTTGGCGTCGAGCGTGTGCGCGATACACACAACAACATCGCAGCCCTCCTTGCGCAGCTGCTCTGCCTCGGCATTGATGGCGTTCGCGGCACTCGAGAACGACGTACCCGCGACCAGGTCCGCGCGCAGCGAGGATTCCAGCGACTCATCCATGGCACCCACGACGCCGACCTTGATTTTGTAGTCGAATGCGGAGTGATCCTCGCTATCCTCCCAGGTGCGATCGAGCGTCTTCGTGATGCTCGAGCTCCATACGCCGCTCGTAGACTTTGCGTTCGCGCAGAGCATGGCGAAGGGCGTGCCGGTGGGGCTGTAGCCGGTCATGGTGCGGAGCTTGTCCGCGCCGTAGCTCCAGTCGTGGTTGCCCGGCGTGGTCGCGTCGTAGCCGTCGGCATAGAAGGTGTCCATGAGCTCGGCGATGCTCTTGCCCTCGCTCATGGTGGCAAAGGACTGCCCGTGGAAGGTGTCGCCTGCATCGAGCAGAAAGTCGGGGGCGTTGCTTTGAGCGCTATAGAGAACCGCCAGCCCGTCAAAGCCAATGGTGCCCGTGCCCTTGCTTGCGTTGTAGCTGTACTTGTAGCTGCCGTGGATGTCGTTGGTGTGCATGACGGTTACGGCGCCGTCAATAGCGGCGGGCAGGTTCCCCGCGAAAGCGAGGCTTGGGATGCCTGTGAGCGCGCCGGCAAACAACGCGGCAGCTAACGCAAGGCGGGGGAGTCTTTTTATGGCTGTCTCCTTACTCTTTAACAAAAACCACCACAAAGGTGCCTGTCCCCTTTGTGGTGGTTTTCTAGGTCGTTAGCTCAGCAGCATGCGGTCGTTGGCGAGCTCGCCGCCCGAGACCTCCTCGAACTTCTGCAGCAGGTCGGCCACGGTGAGCGACTTCTTCTCGTCGCCGGCCACGTCGTAGATCACATGGCCCTCGTGCATCATGATCAGACGGTTGCCCAGACGGATGGCGTCGTTCATGTTGTGCGTGACCATGAGCGTGGTCAGGTGGTTCTCGTCGACGATCTCCTCGGTCAGGTTGAGCACCTTAGAGGCCGTCTTGGGGTCGAGGGCCGCAGTGTGCTCGTCGAGCAGCAGCAGGCGCGGCCTGGTGAGCGTGGCCATCAGCAGGGTGAGTGCCTGGCGCTGGCCACCCGAGAGCAGGCCGACCTTGGCGTTGAGACGCGTGTCCAGACCAAGGTCCAGGCGCTTGAGCAGCTCAACGTACTCATCTTTCTCGGCCTTGGTGACACCCCACGAAAGGCCGCGACGCTGGCCGCGACGCTTGGCGAGGGCCAAGTTCTCGGCAATCTGCATGTCGGCAGCGGTACCGCGCATGGGGTCCTGAAACACGCGGCCCAGGTACTTGGCGCGCTGCGACTCGCTCAGGCGCGAGATGTCGGTGCCGTCGAGCTCGATAACGCCCGAATCGAGCGGGTACACGCCGGCGATCATGTTGAGCAGCGTGGACTTGCCGGCGCCGTTGCCGCCGATCACGGTTACAAAGTCGCCGTCATTCAGGGTGAGGTCGACGCCGGTGAGCGCGCGCTTCTCGGTGACGGTGCCCTTGTTAAAGGTCTTCTTGACATGCGAGAGCTTAAGCATCTGCCTCATCTCCCTTCGTGTAGGAGCTGCGGAGCTTATAGCGCTCCCAAACCACGGGCACGCACAGGGCCACAGCGACAATTACGGCGGAGAGCAGCTTCATGTCGTTGGCGTCCATGCCCAACTGCAGCACGATGGCGCGGATAAGGAAGTACACCACGGAGCCAAAGACGGCGGAGGCAAGACGGACGCTAAACTGCGTGAGGCCGCCGGGCAGCAGACGGCCGAGCACCTCGCCGATAACAATGGCGGCAAGACCGATAACGATGGCACCGGTGCCCATACCAATGTCGGCATACTTTTGGCTCTGGCAGATGAGCGCGCCCGAAAGGCCGATGAGGGCGTTGGAGAGCACGAGGGCGATCATCTTGGTGGAGTTGGTGTTGACGCCCAGAGCGCGGATCATGTACTCGTTGTTGCCGGTGGCTCGCAGCGCCGAGCCGATCTCGGTGCCAAAGAACCAATACAGGATGGCAACGATAGCCACGGCGAGCAGGATGCCCAAGATGATGGCAACGGTGGACTGCGGCAGACCGGTCATATTGCTGACGGCGGAGAACACGGTGCCCTTGGCAAGAATGGGCGTATTGGACTTGCCCATGATGCGCAGGTTGATGGACCACAGGCTGATCTGGGTGAGGATTCCGGCGAGGATCGCAGGAATCTCAAAGACGGTGGTCAAAATGCCCGTGACGGCGCCCGCGATGGCGCCGGCGCACATACCGGCCAGCACGGCGAGCAGCGGGTCGACGTTGTTATTGACGATGAGCACAGCGCAGACGCAGCCGCCGAGGGCAAAGCTGCCGTCGCAGGTCATATCGGGAATGTCGAGCAGGCGGAACGTGATAAACACGCCAAGCACCATAATGCCCCAGAGGACGCCCTGCGAAACGGCGCCCTGCAATGCAATGAGCATGCTTCATACCTCCTAGGATAGGGTGGACACGTGATTCACCATAATAGCGGTAACAATGCATAGAAGAGCTGCGGACAGACGTTTTGTTTTACCTGAAACAAGCAGGGCGGACGCCGGTCTACAGCGCCCGCCCCTGTGGCTCAGATATTGAATAACGCGGCTAAAGCGCGAGCACGGGCTCTAGACGCATGCCGCGTATGGCATTACGCGTCCAGAGCGGAAAGGTCGATGCCCAGGGCCTCGGCCATTTCGTCGTTCTTGACGACGACCAGGTCCTTGCTCGAGAGGTGCTTGATCGGCATGTCTTCGGGCTTGGCCTCGCCCTTCAGGATCTTAACGGCCATCTCGCCCGCGGCGTAGCCCAGGTCCTCATAGTTGATGGAGAGGGTGAACAGGCCGCCGGCCATGCACATACCCTCCTCGCCAGTCACGAAGGGAAGCTTGTTTTCCTTGCAGATCTGGCCGACCTGCGAGGCACCCGCGGCGATGGTGTTGTCGGTGGGGGAGTACAGCGCGTCGACCTTGCCCACGGCAGACTCGACGACGGACTGAATCTCGTTGGAGCTCGAGACGGTGAAGTCAGTGTACTCGAGGCCCAGCTTGTCGAGCTCCTTCTTGGCGGCCTTGATCTGGACGTCGGAGTTGGACTCGGCGGTGCAGTAGAGCAGGCCGACCTTTTTAACGTCGGGCAGGACCTTCTGCATCATCTCGAGCTGCTCGGCGACCGGGGTGAGGTCGGAAGCGCCCGTGACGTTGGTGCCGGGCTTGTCGTTGTCCTGGACCAGGCCGGAGGCGGCGTAGTCGGTGATGGCGCAGCCCACGATGGGGATATCGGCCGTGGCGCCGGCGGCAGCCTGCGCGGCGGGCGTGGCGATGGCATAAATCAGGTTGACGTTGTCGCCCACAAACTTGTCAGCAATGGACTTACACGTGGACTGGTCGTTCTGGGCGTTCTTCTGGTCGATCTTGACCTTAAGGCCGCTCTCCTTGATGGCCTTGACAAAGCCGTCGTTGGCGGCATCGAGTGCGGAGTGCTCGGTGAGCTGCAGAACGCCGATGGTGTAGTCGGAACCGGCGGCAGCAGAGCCGGAACCAGAGTTGCCGCCGCATCCGGCGAGCGGAGCGAGCGCGAGCAGGCCAGCGGAGACCAGAAGGCTCCTGCGGCTGATGGTGATGTCCTTCATATCATTACCCCCAGTATAAAAATGGCTGGAAACACTGCACTGGGACAAAGTGCAAGTGGAACTATAGTAGCGCTGATGTCCATTTTTACAACAGCCTGGCGGGTTTTTTAATACAGAATCGGATGGGCGGTACGGGTAGTCGAATGGGCGGCGGAGGGTCTTATGCGGCGGAGGAGGCGTCGTCCTCGTCTAGGGCGGCGAAGAGCTTCTTGCCGTCGAGCAGGCGCGTGCTGACGTTTCTCATACGGGCGATCTCGACGGTGCGCAGCGTATCGTCGGTGCCTCGGGCGTCGTAGACCGTTCCCAGCAGATACGAGATGCCATCGCGCTGCCTGATGGCAAAGGGACGGAGTGTCATCCGTGCTGCTTCGGTTTCGCCGCGTGTCGTGACACTCGAAATATCAAAACTCACCGTGGTTCCGTGGTCGATGGCCTGCTCGACGAGCTCGCACGTGTCGATGCGCTTGATGGGCGTGCGTGTTGCCTTGGTAGCCTTGCTGCCTGCGCTTGGAGCGGGTTCGGGTGTATCGAGGTAGCCGCGAACGTCGGCGCTCGCCATGGCAACTAAGTGCTGCGCCATGCTCTTGCGGATAGCGATAGGCGTGGAGCGGTTGCGCATGACCATACCGTGGAGCCGGATGATCTCTTCATCGGTGAGCGGGCGGGTAAGAAGTTTGTAGCCCACGCCGCGTTTGTACTCAATTTCGTATCCGGCATGGCGAAGCGCGGAGATGGCGGTGTAGATGCTGCGCCGCGCCGCCGAGATGGGCATGCGGGCGGGGTCGTCGGGATGGGCGAGGCGCCGGATCAGCTCATCGGAAAGCATGGCCTTGTCTTCGCCGGTGTTTTCGCTCAAGAGCTGCAGGATACGAACGGCGCGATAGGCTGCCATCGAGGCGGCGCCCCTCGTCGTGGTGTCGTAGGTTTCAACAGCGGCTTCGGTCATGGTGCCCACGTCCTTTCCGTTTTGGGTGGCGACGGTATGGAGCCTAGGACGCGGGGCTTTTCCAGGGGCGCAGGGCGCTCTGGGCGGTCGGTAGTCGTCGGCAAACGGCGGGTCGAGTTTTCAACAGCCCTGCTCAACTGACCAAAAACTTGCCAAAAGCTTGACGGATGCTGTTGAAAAAAGCGTCTCTCGACCGATGTCGAGAGACGCTTATGCGATGAGCGTTGGCGTGTGGCGACGCGAGCTAGCGTCCGACGATTAGAAGTCGGCGTTGCCCACGGTGCGCGGGTGCGGCAGGACGTCGCGGATGTTGCCCACGCCGGTCAGATACATGACCAAGCGCTCGAAGCCCAGACCGTAGCCGGCGTGCTTGCAGGAACCGTAGCGGCGCAGGTCAAGGTAGTACTTGTACTGCTCGGGATTCATGCCCAGATCCTTGATGCGGGCCTCGAGCAGATCCAGGCGCTCCTCGCGCTGGGAGCCGCCGATAATCTCGCCGATACCGGGAACCAGGCAGTCGGCGGCGGCGACGGTCTTGCCGTCCTCGTTCATGCGCATGTAGAACGCCTTGATCTCGGCCGGGTAGTCGGTCACGAAGGTCGGGCGCTTAAAGTGCTCCTCGGTCAGGAAGCGCTCGTGCTCGGTCTGCAGGTCGATGCCCCAGCTGACGGGGTAATCAAACTTGTGACCGGCGGCGACTGCCTGCTCCAGGATCTCGACGGCCTCGGTGTAGGTAACGCGGGCAAAGTCGGAGTTGGCGACATGGTCCAGGCGCTCGAGCAGACCCTTGTCCACAAACTTGTTGAGCATATTGAGCTCGTCGGGGCAGGTGGCCATAACGTCCTTAAGGACGTACTTGAGCATGGCCTCGGCGTTGTCCATGTAGTCGTTGAGGTCGGCGAAGGCCATCTCGGGCTCGATCATCCAAAACTCGGCGGCGTGGCGCGTGGTGTTGGAGTTTTCGGCGCGGAAGGTGGGGCCAAAGGTGTACACGTCGCCAAAGGCCATGGCAAAGTTCTCGGCATTGAGCTGGCCGGACACGGTGAGGCTTGCATGCTTGCCAAAGAAGTCCTGGCTCCAGTCGACCTCGCCGGACTCGGTGAGGGGCGGATTTTTGGGGTCGAGCGTGGTCACGCGGAACATCTCGCCGGCGCCTTCGCAGTCACTCGTGGTGATGATGGGGGTGTTGACGTAGACAAAGCCCTGCTCCTGGAAGAAGCGGTGGATGGCGGCAGCCGCGACAGAGCGGATGCGGAACACGGCGCGGAACAGGTTGGTGCGCGGGCGCAGGTGCTGCTGGGTGCGTAGGAACTCGACGGTTGCGCGCTTCTTCTGCAGCGGGTAATCCGGGGCGCTCATGCCCTCGACCTCGATGGAAGTGGCAGAAAGCTCGAAAGGCTGGGGTGCATCGGGGGTCAGCTTGACGGTGCCGGTGCAAATGAGTGCGGCCGAGACGTTTTGATGGGCGATCTCGTCGTAGTTGTCGAGTGCCTCGCGGTTCATGACGACCTGCAGGTCGCGGAAGCAGCTGCCGTCGTTGAGCGTAACAAAGCCAAAGTTCTTCATGTCGCGGACGGACTTGACCCAGCCGGCGACGGTGACGGTCTGGCCGCCGAGCGACTCGGCATCGGCATAGAGCTGCGCGATTTTGGTGCGGTTCACGTATCCTCCCATAACGGTTGAATGATAGTTATCCATACAGTTCGATATTCTAGCAGCTCGGCTCATTTGGGCTATACAGATAAGGCATTGGCGGGATGGTTTTTCAAACGAAAAGCGCCCGCGGCCAGATGGTCGCGGGCGCTCGACGAGGTGCCTTTTGGCTGTGTGGCGCGGGGCCTGGCTACTTGGTCTTGGCTACCAGCAGCGGGTCGCCAAGCTTGACGAGCGGGTTGCCGCCGATAAGCGTTCCGGACTCGCCGACATGGTCGATGCTCTTAAGACGATCGAGCTCGGAGACGATGACGGTCACGATGTCCTCGTGACCAGCGGCCTTAATGGCCTCGCGGTCGAAGCTGATGAGCGGCTGGCCTGCCTTGACCACATCGCCCATCTCGACAAAGCGGGCAAAACCCTTGCCGTTCATTTCCACGGTGCCCAGGCCGACATGGATGAACACGCGAAGACCGTCCTCGGTGATCATGCCAATGGAGTGGTTGGTGACAGTGGTGGCGCCGATGCGGCCGTTGGCGGGCGCATAGATGGTGCCGGTAATGGGCTCGATGCCATAGCCCTGGCCAAGCATGCCCGAGGCGATCGTCTCGTCGGGAACCTCGTTCAGGTTGACGAGCACGCCGTTGACGGGGGCATAGATGACGCCTTCGCGGGTAGCGAAGCTTGCTGCGGGCGGAACGGACGCCTCGCCGGTCGAGGTGAAGGTGGACTTAAGCGAATCGAGCAGACCCATAGTTGCCTCCAACTTAAATAGGCGCATATCGCGCGTTTGGTTTGCCGGAAACGTTTCACATGTGTTTCGCGGCTTGGTCAACGCCCCTATTCTACGCTGCTCAACGATACCTCTGAACTGGGATTATGTGATATATCAGTTGAAGGGAAACTTATTGCCGGAGTGTTTCTGCGCCACGGGTTCAAGTGGGGTACGCTTGAAGGCGAAAAACAAGGGCGCATAATTTGCGCGAAGGGAGCACATATGATTGTCGAGAACCATGCGCTGTGGGGCGAGGAGCCGACCGAGGATTATCCGGCGACGTTTACGTATTTGGGTGCCGAGCCGCTGCCCGATAAACCGAATGGCCGCCGCCCCGCGGTGATCATCTGCGGCGGAGGCGGGTTTACACATATCGCTCCGCACGAGCAGGACCCGGTGGCGTTTGCATTTTTGGATCACGGTTACCAGGCCTTTGTGCTCAACTATGTCACGAGCTCTACGGGTGACGTGAGCTTTCCGCACCCCCAGGCAGATCTTGCCAAGATGGTCGCCACGGTGCGCGCCAACGCCGACGAGTGGCATGTCGATCCTAAGCGCGTGTGCGTCGTGGGATTCTCGGCGGGCGGCATGATCTGTGCCTCGCTGGCAACGCAGTGGAAGACCGGCCCCTTCGCGGCACTTGCCGGGGCACGTCCGGACGACATTCGTCCCGATGCCGTGGTGCTGGGCTATCCGCTGCTCGACTTTGCCTATGTGCGCGACATGCAGACGCGCGATCCGCGCATTGACTTGCGCGTGCCCAAGACGGGCGGCAAGACGGGGCGCGATTTGCTCAACGACTACCTGTCGATGGTGACGGGTGGCGAGGCAACTGACGAGCATTTGGCCGATATCTGCCCCACCACGCATGTTTCGCGTCAGATGCCGCCGACCTTTGTGTGGGGCGTGTCCGACGACAAGACGGCGCCGATCGCGCAGGTCTACCCGTTTGCGCAGCGCATGGCCGAGGAGGGCGTTGCATGCGAGATGCACGTCTTCGACCAGGGTGGTCACGGCCTTTCGCTCGGCAACGCCAACACCGCGGTCGACAACGAGGACAAGCAGGTGGCGGTCCGCCCTTGGATTCGCCTAGCCTTCCGCTTCCTGGAGCGCCACGGGTTTTAGTTACGGCGTTTTACCAAACGCCGTAACCATTTGACGCTGCAAGCCCGCCAGAGCGGCAATCTGCCTTTCAGCTTCGGTGGCATGACCAGAAGGTCAATGCCACCTCGCTTCAAGGCACCTTGCTCGCTCTGGCGGGCTTTCGCTGTCGGTTCCAAGACATCGGCGTTGCTATGGCCCAGATGCGGCACTTGGGGACGGTCCTTGCAACAATCTGTTGATTGAACATCGTCGTATGTTCGCGCTATCATGCGTGGTTAAATGGTTAGCCATGGCAAACGGTTAGCCAAGATAAACAAAATGCAACGCCCTGTGGGCGCCGGGGGAGGAACACGGACGTGAAGCTCGATACACTCGAGATTGGAAAGGACGCCGTTGTCGCATCGGTGGCATCGGACGATCAGGCACTCCGACAGCATATTTTGGACATGGGTCTAACGCCGGGCACCGAAGTCACCATGATGAAGTACGCCCCCATGGGCGATCCGCTCGAGATCCGCCTGCGTGGCTACGAGTTGACACTGCGCAAGGACGATGCCGCTCGCATCGAGCTCGTGGGTATTCACGACACCGATACGGGTCCGCGCGCTAACGCCGCAATCGGCACGACGGAGCATCCGGCCCTGGGCGAGGGGACGTATTCGCCCCGCGCGGCCAAGACGGCCGTGCCCGAGGGCGCACCGCTGCACTTTGCCCTTGCCGGCAACCAAAACTGCGGCAAGACCACGTTGTTCAACCAACTGACGGGCTCCAACCAGCACGTCGGTAACTTTCCCGGCGTGACGGTCGACCGCAAAGATGGCACCATCCGCAACCACCCCGAGGCGAGCGTTACCGACCTGCCTGGCATTTACTCCCTGTCGCCGTACACGGGCGAAGAGGTCGTGAGCCGTCAGTTCATCCTCGACGAGCGCCCGGACGCCATCATCGACATCATTGACGCCACCAATATCGAGCGCAACCTGTACCTGACACTGCAGCTCATGGAGCTCGACCGTCCTATGGTCATCGCGCTCAACATGATGGACGAGGTGACGACCAACGGCGGCGCCATTGACGTCAACTTGCTCGAGAGCCTGTTGGGCGTGCCGGTCGTCCCCATTAGCGCTGCCCGCAACGAGGGCATCGGCGAGCTGGTGGACCACGCCCTGCACGTGGCACGGTTCCGCGAGCGCCCCGGTCGCCTGGACTTTTGCGCGCCCGACGGTCCGGACGGCGGTGCGCTGCATCGCTGCATCCACGGCATTGCCAACCTGATCGAGGACCATGCCGTGACGGCGCACATCCCGGTGCGCTTTGCGGCGACCAAGCTGGTCGAGGGCGATGAGCTGGTAACCGAGGCGCTTCACCTGGATCGCAATGAGCTCGACGCTATCGAGCACATCATTACCCAGATGGAGGGCGAGGCCGGCACCGACCGCCTATCTGCGTTGGCCGATATGCGTTTTAGCTTTATCGGCGACGTGTGCGGGCGTTGCGTCGTCAAGCCGCACGAAAGCCGCGAGCACGTGCGCTCCGTCAAGATTGACCGCATCCTGACAGGTCGTTACACAGCCATTCCGGCGTTTCTGGTGATCATGGGCCTCGTCTTTTGGCTGACGTTTGGCGTGATCGGCGCGGCGTTGCAGGGACTCATGGAGGACGGTATCGCTACCATCATCGCCTCGGCCGATGCGGGCCTCAAGGCGTTCGGTACCAACGACGTGGTGCGCTCGCTGGCTGTCGACGGCGTGCTTACGGGCGTGGGCAGCGTGCTGACCTTCCTGCCGATTATCGTCGTGCTCTTCTTGTTCCTCTCCATTCTGGAAGACTCGGGCTACATGGCGCGCGTCGCCTTTGTCATGGATAAGGTGCTGCGTCGCTTTGGCCTGTCGGGCCGTAGCTTTGTGCCCATGCTCGTCGGTTTTGGCTGCACCGTGCCGGCTATCATGTCGACCCGTACGCTCCCATCCGAGCACGACCGCAAGATGACGGTCATGCTCACGCCGTTTATGAGCTGCTCAGCCAAGTTGCCGGTTTACGGCTTGCTGTGCGGGGCGTTTTTCCCGCAGGCGACGGTTCTCGCCATGGTCTCGCTCTATCTGATCGGTATCGTGGTCGGCTGCGTCGCGGCTTTGGTGCTCAACCGCACGGCATTTAAGGGCGACCCGGTGCCGTTTATCATGGAGCTCCCCAATTACCGCCTGCCGAGCGTCAAGACGACGGTGATGCTGGCATGGGATAAGGCCAAGGACTTCATCACCAAGGCCTTTACCATCATCTTTGCCGCGACCGTGGTCATCTGGTTCCTTCAGACGTTCGACATCCGCTTTAACGTGGTCGCCGACCAGTCGCAAAGCCTGCTTGCCGGTCTGGGTAGCATCATCGCGCCGGTGTTGGCCCCGCTCGGCTTTGGCGACTGGCGCGCCTCGACGGCGCTCGTCACGGGGCTCATTGCCAAGGAGAGCGTCATCTCGACGCTCACGGTGCTTTTGGGCGCAACGTCGCCCGCGGCGCTGTCGACCATGTTTTCGCCGTTTACCGCCTACGTGTTCTTGGTCTTTACGTTGCTGTACCCGCCTTGTGTGGCGGCAATCGGCGCCGTCAAGAGCGAGCTGGGCGCGCGCTACGCCGTTGCCGTATTCGCGTTTCAGGTGACGGTCGCCTGGATCGTAGCGTTTGTCGTGCATTCGGCGGGCATATTGCTGGGGTTGGCTTAGTTATTTATTGACGGTGCAACCTCTGTGTATCGAATTGTTTTCGGCCCCGCATCTGTTGCTGACGGATGCGGGGCCGTTGCTATATAATCGCCAACCGCTCAAGACAATCGGAGAGGTTTCCATATGGCTCAGACAAGGCAAGACGGCATCTCACTCAAGCAGTGGCTCCCGCTCATCGGGCTCACCTGCTGCGCGTTCGTGTTCAACACGTCGGAGTTCATGCCCATCGGCCTTTTGACTGATATTGCCGCGTCGTTCTCGCTCACCGAGGCCCAGGCGGGCATCATGATCTCGGTCTATGCCTGGGGCGTCATGCTGCTGTCGTTGCCGCTCATGGTGTTCGCTTCGCGCTTTGAGTTCAAGCGGATGCTGCTGGGCGTGCTTGCCGTGTTCTCGCTGGGCCAGTTCCTGTCCGCCTTGGCACCGACCTATCCCATCTTAGTCTGCGCGCGCCTGGTGGTTGCCTGCGCGCACGCCGTGTTCTGGTCGGTCGCCTCGATCATGGCGTCGCGCCTGGTTGACACACGCCACGGGGCGCTCGCTATCAGCATGATCGCCACGGGCTCTTCCATCGCACAGATCTTCGGCCTGCCGCTCGGCCGCGCCATTGGCCTGGCCGTGGGCTGGCGTATGACGTTTGCCGTGGTCGGAGCGCTGTCTGCTGTCGCGGTCGTCTACCAGGCCACGGTGTTCCCCGCCATGCCAGCGGGCGAGCGTTTTACGCTCAAGCAGCTGCCCGAGCTGCTCAAGAACCCGTTCCTCATCGCGCTCTATGTGGTCACGGTGTTCATGGCGACCGGCTATTACGCAAGCTACAGCTATATCGAGCCCTTCCTGGCGCAGGTCGCGCACGTCGATGCGGGCGCCATCACCATGACGCTGACGGCGTTTGGCTGCTCTGGTCTGCTCGGAAGCTGGCTGTTTGGCCGCCTGTTCGACGGGCATCGCTTCCCGTTCTTGGCTATTACGCTCTCCGGCGTGCCGGTGGCTCTGCTGCTTATGGCCCCCGCAGCCTCGGCGCTCGTGTTGGTGCTTGCCGTCTGCGCACTGTGGGGTTGCTGCGCCACGGCCTTTAACGTGGCGTTTCAGGCCGAGCTCATCAAGTACACGCCGGCGGACTCGTCGGCCGTCGCCATGTCGATCTTCTCGGGCCTGTTTAATCTGGGTATTGGCACAGGTACCGCGATCGGCGGAGCCGTGGTTTCGGGCCCCGGTATCGCCTGGATCGGCTTCGTGGGTGGCGCAATCGCCGCCGTGGGCGTCATCCTCGCCATCACCGTGCTGTTTCCGGCCATCCGCCGCGCCAAGCCCGTCGCCTAACCATATCCCCTCATCAGTTGCGGTGAAATACGGATTGTTTAGCCCAATAAACCTGGCAAACAGTCCGTATTTCACCGCAACTTATTTTGGGGAAGGGGGTGCACGCTGGGCATACAATGGATGTCGTTGTGTTGAGCTTACCGGGAGGTTGCTATGTGGGCATACGAGACGACGTTCTATCAGATCTATCCGCTGGGCTTTTGTGGAGCTCCGCGCGAAAACGCCGCCCCTGTTGCCGAGGATGAGCTCGCCCAGGCCGCCGATGCCACAGCTAGCCCCGATGCGCCCATCATGAAGATTGCCAAATGGGCCGACTACCTGCAGGAACTCGGCGTTGGCACTGTGCTCATCAACCCGCCGCTCGAGTCCGATAGCCACGGCTACGATACGCGCAGCCTGCGCCATATCGACCGCCGCCTGGGTGGGGATGTCGACTTTGCCGCCGTGTGCGACACACTGCATGCCCACGGTATCCGCGTGGTGCTCGATGCCGTCTTCAACCACGTCGGCCGCGGTTTTTGGGCCTTCCGCGATGTGCAGGAGCGCAAGTGGGATTCGCCGTACAAGGATTGGTTCCACATCAGCTTTGACGGTGACTCGTGCTACGGCGACGGCTTTTGGTATGAGGGCTGGGAGGGCCATTTTGAGCTTGTGAAGCTCAACCTGCAAAACCCCGCCGTGGTCAATTACCTGCTTGAGTCCGTGCGTCGCTGGGCCGAGGTCTTTGGCGTCGACGGCCTGCGCTTGGACGTTGCCTATATGCTCGACCGCGACTTCATGCGCCGCCTGCACGCTTTTACCCGTGAGCTCAAGCCCGACTTTGTGCTGATTGGCGAGACGCTCCACGGCGACTACAACCAAATCGTCAACGACGAGATGCTCGACTCCTGCACCAACTACGAGTGCTACAAGGGCCTGTACTCCAGCTTTAACTCGGTCAACATGTTCGAGATCGCCCATTCGCTGCATCGCCAGTTTGGCGGCGACCCCTGGTGCATCTACCGCGGCAAACACCTGCTGTCGTTTGTCGACAACCACGACGTGCCGCGCCTGGCGAGCATCCTCACCGACAAGTCGTGCCTGCGTCCCGCCTATGGCATGCTCTTTGGCATGCCGGGCATTCCGTGCGTCTACTATGGCAGCGAGTGGGGAATTGCTGGTGAAAAGGGCGGCCCCGATGGCGACTGGGCGCTGCGCCCTGCGCTCGATGAGCCTGCGCCCAACGAGCTGACGGCCTTCATCACGCAGCTGGCGCACCTGCGCTCGGCAAACGACGCGGCGGCCCGTGCTCTCAACTACGGTGCCTATCGCAATGTGGTGATCCAGAACAAGCAGCTGCTGTTCGAGCGCGCCTGCGACGACGCGACGGTGCTCGTGGCGGTGAACGCCGTGGACGAGCCTTACACCTTTGGCGCCGGCGAGCTCAACGGCTCCTTTGTCGATTTGCTTGCCGACGGCGTGCCCACGGTCGAGCTGGCGGGCTCCCTTGAGCTTGCGCCCTACGAGGTGCGCTATCTGTTGAGGGCCTAGGCCATGGCAGCGTCTGACGAGGGCTATCAACATATTGAGCATGGGTTTGAGCCCGTGTTCGACCAGCACTCGCGCGTTTTGGTGCTCGGATCGTTTCCCTCGGTGCTGTCGCGCGCTAATGCCTTTTATTACGGCAACCCTCAGAATCGCTTTTGGCGTGTGATGGCCACGTGCCTCGGTATGCCTGTGCCGCCCAACGAGGGCGATCCTTTGGCAAGCGGTGAGCCCGCGACGCTCGATGCCTCCATTGCCGCCAAGCGGGCCATGCTGCTGAACGGCGGCGTGGCCCTGTGGGATGCAATCGAGAGCTGCGACATTAAGGGCTCGAGCGACGCGAGCATCCGCAACGTTGTGCCGGCACATATCGAGCGCATTACCGGCGCAGCTCCCATTGAGCAGGTGATATGCAACGGTGGTACAGCTGGCCGGCTCTACAAGCGCTATCTACAAGAGCGCACCGGGCTGCCGGCCATCGTTCTGCCGTCGACAAGTCCCGCCAATGCGGCGTGGCGTCTGGAACGCCTTGTCGAGCGTTGGAGCGGCGCCGCTGATTGGCAGGCTTTTTCGATTTAGCAGTTTGAGTGCTCGGCAAGATGCCTCATAACGGCGTGCCAGATCGGTGTGGGCAGTGCAGGCGTGGCGCGCACCATGCCGTCGGTGTCGACGCCGCCCGTTGCGGCGCCACTGAGCTTCTGCGCGTGTTCGACGGAACACCCCATACGAACGGCGCCCACGAGCTTGTCCATGGCCTCCGAAAACGGTCGCCGCAAGAGTCCCATGCGCGGGGAGCGACGAAGCGCCGCAATGCCGCTGCCAGCGCAGATGGCAACGCCGCCACACCACAATTGGTTATGGCGCTCACATGCCTTGTGCAGGCGAACGGCGGTCTCACGCGCCTGCTCAGTGCCCTGTTGTGCGGCTCGAATCGCGGCGTAGACACGCGTTCCCGTACCGCCAAAGCGCTCAAGCGCCTGCTCGATGGCTGTCAACGTCTTATCGTCAGCCACATCTTCAATGGCCAGCACGATGCCATCGGCAACGCTGCCGGCGTCATTTGCCTTCAAGTCGACCGGGTGGGGGAGTGCGGTGCCGGAAAGCTGTGCATAGGCGGTGATGGCATCCTGCAGGTCCCAGAGCAAAAACTCAAGATCGTCGCTATTGGGAATGCTGATATACGCAATGGTTTGCAGTGTTTTTGGTACATCGCCGCGTGCGGTCGTCTCCATGCTGCCTCCTTTCCGGTTGGTTTCCGTTTAGGTTACACCGTCTGGTGGCGCCCCGCCGCGCTATCCTAGTGCAACCCTTACGAAAGGAACGCCATGCGTCTGCCCATGAATACCTCGCTTGCCACGCTCAAGCCCTCCGGCATCCGTCGGATTAACGCGCTCGCCGCCCAGCATCCGGGGTGCATCGCGCTCGCGCTCGGCGAGCCCGATTTTCCCACGCCCGATGTGATTAGCGCCGAGGTGACCGCCGCACTGGACCGCGGCGACACGCACTATCCGCCCAACAACGGTCGCCCCGCCCTGCGTGAGGCGTTATCTGCCTACATGGGGGATGCGGGCCTTACGTTTTCGGCGGACGAGGTCATTCTGACCGACGGTGCGACCGAGGCCCTGTCGGCAGCATTCATGGCTATGCTCAACCCAGGCGACGAGGTCATTATTCCCACGCCGGCCTTTGGCCTGTACGAGAGCATCGTCGTGGCCAATCACGCCAAGGCGGTCTTTTTGGATACGGAGCCTGCGCAATTCCAGATTGACGAGGACGCACTTCGTGCTTACGTGACGCCGGCGACCAAGGCCATCGTCATCTGCTCGCCCAACAATCCTACGGGTTGCATCCTCAACACGGCGTCGCTCGACGCCGTGGCGCGCGTGGCGGAGGAGGCGGGCATCTACGTGGTCTGCGACGATGTATACAACCGCCTGGTCTACGTGGACGGCTACGAGCGCTTTGCCCAGCGCCACCCGGAGCTACGCGAGCAGACGGTAGTCATCGAGAGCTTCTCCAAACCCTGGGCCATGACCGGCTGGCGTTTGGGCTGGCTCGCAGCCGCAGCCCCCGTCATCGCCGAGATCGCAAAGGCCCACCAATACTTAGTATCGAGCGCCGTCTCCTTCGAAATGGACGCCGCAGCCCGAGCCCTCACCGTCGACCCAACTCCCATGCTCGAAGTCTACCGAGCCCGTCGCGAACGCGTACTCGCAGCCTTAGACGTCATGGGCCTCGACGTAGTAGAGCCCGCAGGAGCCTTCTACACTTTCCCGAGCATCAAAAAGTTCGGCCTAACCAGCGAAGACTTCTGCATCAAAGCCATCAAAGAGGCAAACGTAGCCCTAGTCCCGGGCGACTGTTTCGGAACCGAAGGCCACATCCGCCTAAGCTACTGCGTCTCCGACGAAAACCTGGACGAAGGCCTCCGCCGCCTGTCCACCTTCATTTCAACCTTGTAGCCCTCAGGGATGCAACACATCAGCCCACCGACTTAAGGCTTATGAGTGGGGGCGTCGGCCAACGGGAAACCGGGCTGCCCCAAAGTCACCGCAGGCCGCGCCGCCGAAGGCCAGGCGCAAGGTTTTCGTAGATTCCGCACGAGCCGAAGAGCACTTAATGTGCTCTTCGTGCGAGCCCAGGACCTGACCGAGCGAAAACCTTGCGCCTGGCCTTCGGCGGCGCGGCCGGATGGTGGAATTGTGTGCAGCCCGGTTTTCCGTTGACCGACGCCGGGGTCCCCGCCATAATACTTTCGGTTCACGCACGAATCCGCTGCCAGAGACAGCCGGCGCAAACGGGTCTTACCCGCGAGCTTAATGGGACTTCCCGCCAGCCGAGGTGGTCGAGTAGATATGTCTTCTCGCCCCCGTCGCTCATGCAGCGCGGGGGCTTTCTTTTTGGACATGCCCCCGTCACGTCCTTGTGGCGGACCGTGCCCGGAAAGAATTCGAGGAGGTGTAATTCATGCCCCAGCAGTACAAAATCGACAAGGTTGCAGAGATCGAGTCCCGTATCGCCGAGAACGCCGGTCTGTTCGTCGTCAACTACAACGGTCTGACGGTTAAGCAGGCTCAGGAGCTGCGTCATCAGCTTCGCGAGTGCGGCGCCGAGATGAAGGTCTACAAGAACAACCTGGTCAAGATCGCTCTCAAGAACCAGGAGCAGCCCGAGCTCGACGAGATCCTCGCCGGCCCCGTCGCTTATGTGTTCTACGAGTCCGAGCCGGTCGAGGCCGCTAAGGCCCTTAAGGACTTCTCCGCTAAGTCCAAGGGCGTCCTTGAGATCAAGGGCGGTATCTCCGACGGCAAGGCCGTTTCCGCTGATGATGTTAAGGCTATCGCCGAGCTGCCCACCAAGGATCAGCTTCTCGGCCAGATCGCCGGTCTCATCTCCGGTTTCGCTCGCGACATCGCTGTCTGCGTCAACGGCGTTTCCTCTGGTCTCGCTCGTTCGATCCAGCAGGTCTCCGAGCAGAAGGCAGCCTAGTTGCTGTTTTCACCCGCGGCGGCAACGCCGCACCCCTGGCGCATTCGCGTCGTGTTTTAACTGATCTCCGTGCATCCGCACGGAAACCGAAAGGACTTAGAAATGGCTAAGCTTACCACCGATGAGATCATCGATGCTCTTAAGGAAATGACCCTTCTCGAGGCTTCCGAGCTCGTCAAGGCTATCGAGGACACCTTCGGCGTTTCCGCCGCTGCTCCTGCCGCTGTTGTCGCCGCTCCCGCTGCTGGCGCTGCTGAGGCCGAGGAGAAGACCGAGTTTGACGTCGTGCTCGAGGGCTTCGGCGACAACAAGATCCAGGTCATCAAGGCCGTCCGTGAGCTCACCAACCTTGGCCTGAAGGAGGCCAAGGAGGTCGTCGAGGGCGCTCCCAAGGCTGTTCTCGAGGGTGCCAAGAAGGAGGACGCCGAGGCTGCCAAGGAGAAGCTCGAGGCTGCTGGCGCTGCTGTCACCCTCAAGTAATCAGGCTTTCTCGCCAGATTTCTTTGCAGACGGGGTTCGCATTGCGAGCCCCGTCTTTTTTGTTTTTCGGTCCCTCGACATCGGTAGCTCAAACTGCCATGTTCTGTGATTTGCGTCGTATCGGGCACCCTGCCGTTGGGCAATAAAATTGCACCATTCGAGCAATAATTTGCGTTGACCTGCTGAAGAATTGTCTCTGCCTTGTAGCGACATATAGTTCCAGCGGTAAGATGCTTAGGTATCGCAATTTGGTCTGCGGCTGTGTGCCGCACGCATGGGGCGCTTTTGCGCCTGCGAAAGGATCTTTGAATAACATGAAGGCAATCATCCCCGCCGCCGGTCTTGGCACGCGTTTTCTGCCTGGCACCAAGTGCACGCCCAAAGAGATGCTGCCGGTGCTCGACAAGCCCGTCATTCAGTACGTCGTCGAGGAGGCGCTCGACCCCGAGGAAGTCGACGACGCCATCATCGTTACTTCTCCCGGTAAGCCCGAGCTACTGAACTACTTCCAGCCCGATCGCTCGCTCGAGAACCTGCTGCGCGAGCGCGGCAAGAACGCCTATGCCGATGCCGTCGCCCACGCTGGCGGTATGCCGGTCGACTTCCGCTATCAGTACGAGCCCAAGGGCCTCGGCCATGCTATTCGCTCTGCTGCCGACGCCGTGGCAGGGGAGAACTTCCTGGTTCTTCTGGGCGACTACGTTGTGCCTAACCGCGACATCTGCGACAAGATGCTCGCCGTTTCCAAGGAGCACGGTGGCGCTTCGGTTATCGCCGTCGCTGCTTGCTCGCCCGAGGAAGTCAGCCGCTACGGCGTTATCGCCGGTGAGCGCGTCGGTTCGCTCGAGGGTGCCGAGGACGTTGCCGATGCAGAGCCGGGCGCTGTCTGGCGCATCGGCGGTCTGGTCGAGAAGCCCGCTCCCGAGGCGGCTCCGTCCAATCTGTACATCGTCGGTCGCTACCTGCTGAGCCCGCTGGTCATGGACCTGCTGGCAGATCAGCAGGCCGGCAAGGGCGGCGAGATCCAGCTCACCGACGCCATGGCCCGTTCGCTCGACCGCGAGGCCATGTATGCCGTCGTCATTGACCCGCTGTCGGGCTACGACACCGGCACTCCCTCTGGCTGGATGGCCACCAACGCCCTCATGGCCGCAAGCGACCCCCGCTTTGCCGATGCCTTCTGGGATGCCATCGACGAGCGCGGCGGATTGATGCGCAAGTAAGCCTTCGGGCATCGACATTTACGGGCGCGGACCTCGGTTCGCGCCCGTTTTTTATAAGAGCTGCGATTGCCGGCTCTCTGTTCACAGAAAATATATGAACAGATGTTCGATACACATACATCTACCTGCGTGTTTTCTGTCGAAAAACTTTGCTACTCCAAAAACTCAATCGCGTCAAGGCTTTTCTTGCCCAACGGTCGGTACCTGATAAACTATTAGGTTGCGATAACTGGCGAAGCTATGCCTCGCCAACCCACCGAGCATTTCCGTGAAGGAGGAAAAACCTGGTGACCTACGCATACACTGCCACTGAGCGCAAGCGCGTCAGCTTCGGGAAAATCCCGGAGGCCATGGAGCTCCCCAACCTTATCTCTGTTCAAAGGGAATCCTTTGAGCGTTTTAAGGACGAGGGCCTTCGTGAGGCGTTCAAGGAATCCAGCCCCATCCAGAGCCAGAACCATGTTCTCGAGGTTACCTTCGGCGAGCATCAGTTCGGCGACCCCGCGCACACCGTCGAGGAGTGCCGCGAGAAGGACATGACCTATCAGGCCCCGCTTCTGACCGACGTCCGTCTCACCAACAAGGAGACCGGCGAGATCAAGGAGCAGCTCGTCTTTATGGGCGACTTCCCCATGATGACCGATCAGGGCACCTTCATCATCAACGGTACCGAGCGTATCGTCGTCTCGCAGCTCGTCCGTTCCCCGGGTGTGTACTACAGCTCCGAGATGGATTCGGGCAAGCAGATCTACAAGGCCCAGATCATCCCGTCCCGCGGTGCCTGGCTCGAGTTTGAGGTCGACAAGCGCGACCAGCTCATGGTCTCCATCGACCGTAAGCGCAAGCAGAGCGCCACGATGTTCCTGCGCGCCCTTGGCATCGCCGTCACCAACGACGACATCATCGAGCTGCTCGGCAACTCCGATGTGATCAAGCGCACCCTGGAGCGCGACACCGCCCTCACTCGCGAGGACGCCCTCATCGAGATCTACCGTCGCCTGCGCCCGGGCGAGCCTCCCACCGTGGACGCTTCCCGCAGCCTGCTCGAGGGCCTGCTCTTTAACCCGCAGCGCTACGATCTGGCCCGCGTCGGTCGTTACAAGGTCAACAAGAAGCTCAACCTCACCACCGAGGAAGAGGTCACGGTGCTCACCGACGAGGATATCGTCGCGACGCTGCGCTACCTGCTGTCCCTCGCTGCCGGCGAGCAGGGCTTCAAGGTCGACGACATCGACCACTTCGGCAACCGCCGTATCCGCACCGTCGGCGAGCTCGTCGCCAACCAGTTCCGTATCGGCATGAGCCGTATGGAGCGCGTCGTCCGTGAGCGCATGAGCTCCCAGGACATCGACGAGATCACCCCGCAGTCGCTCATCAACATCCGTCCGATCGTGGCCTCCATCAAGGAGTTCTTCGGTTCCTCGCAGCTCTCGCAGTTCATGGACCAGGCGAACCCCCTGACCGGTCTGACCCACAAGCGCCGTCTGTCCGCACTCGGCCCTGGTGGTCTTGCCGGCCACAAGTCCGGCTCCAGCCGCCGCACCAACGTGCCGACGGCCGTCCGCGACGTTCACAATTCGCACTACAGCCGCATGTGCCCGATCGAGACCCCCGAAGGCCCCAACATCGGCCTGATCGGCTCGCTCGCCCTCTACGCCCGCGTCAACGAGTATGGCTTCATCGAGGCCCCGTTCCGTCGCGTCGAGAACGGCGTTGCCACCGATCAGATCGACTGGATGACCGCTGACGAGGAAGAGAAGCACGTCATCGCGCCGGCCAACACGCCGCTCGATCCCAAGACCAACGAGTTCATCACGACCGATGCCGAGGGTAAGATCGTCCGTCCGCACACCGTGATCGCCCGTACCCGCGACTTCGACGGCTCCTTCGGCGCTCCCGCCGACGTGCCTGTCGAGGACGTCGACTACATGGACGTCTCGCCGCGTCAGATGCTCTCCGTCGCAGCCACGCTGATCCCGTTCCTTGAGCACGACGACGCCAAGCGTACGCTGATGGGCGCTAACATGCAGCGTCAGGCCGTGCCGCTGGTTCACCCCGCCGCTCCCTATGTCGGCACCGGCATGGAGCGTCGCGCCGCTCTGGACTCCGGCGAGGTCACCCTGGCCAAGAACGCCGGCGAGGTCATCTTTGCCGACGCCGCCAAGATCATCGTCAAGCATGCCGGCGGCATGGACGAGTACCACCTGGCCAAGTACCAGCGCTCCAACCAGTCCACCTGCATCAACCACCGTCCGCTCGTTCGCGTCGGTGACACCGTTGAGAAGGGCGAGCCTCTGGCCGACGGTCCTTCGACCGATCACGGCGAGCTCGCGCTGGGTCAGAACCTCACCGTGGCCTACATGCCGTGGGAAGGCTTTAACTACGAGGACGGTATCGTCGTGTCCGAGCGCTTGGTGGCCGAGGACCTGCTGACGACCATCAACATCACCCGTCACGAGATCGACGCCCGCGACACCAAGCTCGGCCCCGAGGAGATCACCCGCGAGATCCCGAACCTCTCCGAGGACATGCTTGCCAACCTCGACGAGGACGGCATCATCCGCATCGGCGCCGAGGTCGGCCCTGGCGACATCCTGGTCGGCAAGGTCACGCCTAAGGGCGAGAGCGCTCTGACCGCCGAGGAGCGCCTGCTGCGCGCCATCTTCGGTGCCAAGGCCCACGACGTTCGCGACACCTCCCTTAAGATGCCTCACGGCGCTTACGGCCGCGTCATCGACGTCGTCCGCTTTAGCCGCGAGAACGGCGACGACCTGGCCCCCGGCGTCAACGAGCAGGTGCGCGTCTACGTCGCCCAGCGTCGTAAGATCCAGCAGGGCGATAAGATCGCCGGCCGCCACGGCAACAAGGGTGTTATTTGTAACGTTCTGCCGGTCGAGGACATGCCCTACATGGCTGACGGTACCCCGATCGACGTTATCCTCAACCCGCTGGGCGTTCCTTCGCGTATGAACGTCGGCCAGCTGCTCGAGTGCCACCTTGGCTGGGCTGCCGCCTGCGGTTGGGATACCGAGCAGGCCGACTCCGACAAGTACGTCCCCGGTCCGTTCTTCACCGCCACGCCCGTCTTCGACGGCGCCAAGGAGGACGAGATCGCCGAGGTCATCCGTCGCGCTAACAAGAACATGCTCAACAAGGCCACCGCTGCCTTTGGCGATCACATGCGCCCCGAGTTCGTCACCCAGCTTGACGAGCGTGGCAAGACCCGTCTGTTCGACGGCCGCACCGGCGAGGAGTTCCGCGAGCCCATTACCGTGGGTACGTCCTACATCCTCAAGCTCGGCCACATGGTCGACGACAAGATCCACGCCCGTTCGACCGGCCCTTACAGCCTGGTTACCCAGCAGCCGCTGGGCGGCAAGGCTCAGTTCGGCGGCCAGCGCTTCGGCGAGATGGAAGTTTGGGCACTGTACGCTTACGGCGCTTCCAACGTCCTGCAGGAGATCCTGACCGTCAAGTCCGACGATACCGTGGGCCGCGTCAAGACCTACGAGTCCATCGTCAAGGGCGAGAACGTTCCGGTCCCGGGTATCCCCGAGTCCTTCAAGGTTCTCGTCAAGGAGATTCGCTCCCTCGCACTGGACATCGAGCCCATGCACGATGCCGACGAGGACGCCTCCGCCCCTGTGACCGCCGAGGAGACCTCCGCTCTCGACGACTTGGCTGCGCTCGCCGGCGTTGACGCCGACGTCGAGGCCGAGGATGCCGAGACCGCCGAGGCGCCCGAGGCTGTCGCCGCCACGACCACTGATAAGGAGTAGTTGACTGTGGCAGATTTCGAAGCTACTGATTTTGACTCGGTAAAGATCTCCCTTGCCTCCGCCGACCAGATCCGTTCCTGGTCGCACGGTGAGGTCAAGAAGCCGGAGACCATCAATTACCGTACCCTCAAGCCCGAGAAGGACGGCCTGTTCTGCGAGAAGATCTTCGGTCCCGCCAAGGACTGGGAGTGCTCCTGCGGCAAGTACAAGGGCATCCGCTTTAAGGGCATCGTCTGCGAGCGCTGCGGCGTCGAGGTCACCTCGGCCAAGGTGCGTCGCGACCGCATGGGCCACATCGAGCTCGCCGCTCCCGTGTCCCACATCTGGTACTTCAAGAGCCCCACGAGCTTCCCGATGAGCCGTATGCTCGACATCAAGTCCAAGGACCTCGAGAAGGTTCTGTACTTTGCCAGCTACATCATCACCGAGGTCGACTACGAGGCTCGCGAGGCCGACGCCGACGACCTGCGCGAGGAGCTCGCCGCCGATCTGGAAGAGATCGATGCCGAGTGCGCCCGCCAGATCGAGTCCCTCAAGGAGCAGGGCAACCCCGAGAACTTTGACGAGTTCTCCGACGAGGAGCCGCTGACCCCCGAGGAGATCGCCTCTGGCATCGTCGACATCGAGGAAGAGTGCAAGGACGAGAAGCAGCTCCGCACAGACGCCTTCAACGCCTTCATGAAGCTCAGCGAGCGCGACCTCATCTCCGATGAGCCGCTGTTCCGTGAGATGACCCGTTACTACTCCATGTACTTCAAGGGTGGTATGGGTGCCGAGGCCGTCCGCGACCTGCTCGCTGCCATCGACCTTCCTTCCGAGGCCGAGAAGCTCAAGGCCATCATCGCCGACGAGGATTCCCAGAAGCAGAAGCGCGAGAAGGCCGTTAAGCGCCTCGAGGTCGTTGACGCCTTCCTGAAGGGCGGCAACAGCCCCGCGAATATGATTCTGGACGTCATTCCGGTCATTCCGCCCGATCTGCGCCCGATGGTCCAGCTCGACGGCGGCCGCTTCGCCGCGTCCGACCTCAACGACCTGTATCGTCGCGTGATCAATCGTAACAACCGACTCAAGCGCCTGCTCGACCTGGACGCCCCTGCGATCATCGTGAACAACGAGAAGCGCATGCTCCAGGAGTCCGTGGACGCCCTGTTCGACAACGGCCGTCGTGGTCGCCCGGTCTCTGGCCGTGGCGGTCGCCCGCTCAAGTCGCTCGCCGAGGCCCTCAAGGGCAAGCAGGGTCGTTTCCGTCAGAACCTGCTGGGTAAGCGTGTCGACTACTCCGGCCGTTCGGTCATCGTTACCGACCCCAAGCTGCTGCTGCACCAGTGCGGTCTGCCCAAGACCATGGCGCTGGAGCTCTTCAAGCCCTTCGTCATGAAGCGCCTGGTCGAGCTCGGCAAGGTCGAGAACATCAAGGGCGCCAAGCGTGCTATCGACCGTGGTGCCACCTTTGTGTGGGACATCCTCGAAGAGGTCATCGACGGTCGCGTCGTGCTGCTCAACCGTGCACCGACCCTGCACCGTCTGTCCATCCAGGCCTTTGAGCCGGTGCTGGTCGAGGGCAAGGCTATCCACCTGCACCCGCTGGTCTGCTCGCCCTTCAACGCCGACTTCGACGGCGACCAGATGTCTGTCCACGTGCCGCTGTCCAGCCAGGCTCAGGCCGAGGCTCGCGTGCTCATGCTCTCTGCGAACAACCTGCGCTCGCCGGCATCCGGCAAGCCGGTCAACATCCCTTCGCAGGACATGATCATCGGTGTGTACTACCTCACCCAGGTTCGCGAGGGTCTGCCGGGCGAGAACCACGTGTTCTCGAGCTTCGATGACGCGCTGCACGCCTATGACTGCCGCTCCGAGGTCGACATGCAGGCCAAGATCCAGGTCCGCGTGTCCGCTGCCGATGCCAATGTCATCAACGAGGACGGCACCCGTATCTTCCGCGTTAAGAACGGCAAGAACGAGTTTGTCGACTACGACGTCACCGGCAACAAGACCGCGCGCTTCGAGACCTCTATCGGCCGCATCATCTTCAACCGCCAGTGCCTGCCCGAAGACTATGAGTTCATGAACTACAAGATGGTCAAGGGCGATGTGGCCAAGCTGGTTGCCGACTGCTGCGATCGTTACCCCGAGGCCAAGGTCGGCCCGATCCTCGACGCCATCAAGTACTCCGGCTTCCACTACGCTACCCGCGCCGGCCTCACCATCTCGGTGTGGGACGCTCTCATCCCTGCCGAGAAGCAGGAGCTGCTCGACCGCGCCCAGGCCAACGTCGACCAGATCAACGAGTACTTCGAGGAGGGCTTCATCAACGAGACGGAGCGCCACATCGAAGTCGTTAACGAGTGGACCGCTTGTACCGATAAGGTTGCAGCGCTCATGCTCGACATGTTCGACGAGGAGAACCCGCTCTACATGATGGCCGACTCCGGCGCCCGTGGTTCTAAGACCCAGCTGCGTCAGCTCGGCGGCATGCGTGGCCTGATGGCAGACATGTCCGGCGAGACGATCGACCTTCCCATTAAGGCGAACTTCCGCGAGGGCCTGCTGCCGCTCGAGTACTTCATTTCGACTTACGGCGCCCGTAAGGGCCTGGTCGATACCGCATCCCACACCTCGGACTCTGGTTACCTGACCCGTCGTCTGGTCGACGTGGCCCAGGACGTCATCGTCCGCGAGGAGGACTGCGGTACGCACGAGGGCGTCACCTACAACCTCATCATCCCCGGCACCACCGACCTCAACACCGACCTTGTCGGCCGTTGCTTCATTGAGGACGTCGTGGCTCCCGATGGCACCGTGCTCTTTGAGCAGGACGGTTACATCGAGAAGGTCGCCGACATCCAGAAGATGGTCGATGCAGGCCTCAAGAAGGTCAAGCTCCGCGCGCTGCTCACCTGCCGTTCCAAGTACGGCGTGTGCCAGAAGTGCTACGGCTGGGATCTTTCCACCCGTCGTCCGGTCGCCATCGGTACCGCGGTCGGCATTATTGCCGCCCAGTCCATCGGCGAGCCCGGTACGCAGCTTACGATGCGTACCATTCACTCCGGCGGCGTCGCTGGCGTCGACGATATTACGCAGGGTCTGCCTACGGTCAGCCGTATGTTCGATATCGTCGGCAACGTCAACGAGAAGATTCTGGGTCGCGAGGCCGAGCTGGCTCCGTACTCCGGTCACCTCTCGATTAAGCCCGAGAAGTCCGAGTACGTGCTGACGCTCACCGACTCCGAGGATCACTCCCGTGTCCTCGACGAGCGTCGCGTCCCCGCTTCGGTGCGCTTCATGCCCGAGATCGAGGACGGCTGCGAGGTTCGCGCCGGCGACCAGATCACCAAGGGCTTCGTCAACTTCCGCAACCTGCGCAAGCTGACCGACATCGAGTCGACGATGCACACCTTCGTCGAGAGCGTCAAGGACGTCTACACCAGCCAGGGCGTCGACCTGAACGACAAGCACATCGAGGTGCTCGCACGTCAGATGCTGCGTCGCGTTCAGATCACCAACCCCGGTGACTCCAAGTACCTGCTTGGTCAGTACGTCGACCGCTACGAGTTCGCCGACGAGGTCGAGCGCGTTGCCCGTTTGGGCGGTCAGGCTCCTGTGGCCGAGCCCGTCATCCTGGGTACTCTCAAGGTCGCGTCCAACATCGACTCCTGGCTGTCGAGCGCTTCGTTCATCCGTACCGCCGGCGTCCTTACCGAGGCTGCCATCGAGGGCAAGGTCGACCACCTGCTCGACCTTAAGTCCAACGTCATCGTCGGTAAGAAGATCCCGGCTGGTACTGGCCTCAAGCCGTACGCCAACGCCAAGCTGACGTATCGCACGGCCGACGGCTACGTGGACATCGACGGCCCGGCTTCGCCTAACGCCAAGTCGCTGCCCGAGTGGGCTCCTGTGGAGCTCAAGGACCTGGACGAGCAGCTCCCGCAGCAGCTCGACTGGGCCGGCTACGACGAGTTCGGTGGCGCTGATGGCTCGTTCACCCGCAACGGCCACACCATCTCTGCCGAGAAGGCTCGCCTGTACCTGTTCGACGACCTGGGCGTGTCGCAGCGCTGGACCAACAAGTTCAGCGAGGTCGGCATCGAGACGGTCGGCGACCTGGTCGGTAAGTCCGAGGAGGATCTGCTGCGCATCGATGGTATCGGTGCCAAGGCGATCGAGGAGCTCCGTGACGGCCTGGAGGCCCACGACCTGCTCTACATCCTCGAGAACAACGACGACGTTGCCGACGAGGAAGACCTCTCGCAGCTGCTGCAGATGGTCTTTAGCCCCGACGGTCCGGACGACATCCTGCTGGGCACCTCCGCCGCGCCGACGCATCACGCCGACGCCGACGAGGAGCTCCTGGGTGCCCCGATCGACGACAAGAAGGCTCCCGCCAACGGTGCCATCAACGAGGACATGGCTTCCCTCGACGAGCTGCTCAACCAGCTCGTGGACACCGACGACGCCGAAGAGGCCAAGGACAACGACGAGGAGTAACTAGTTCCGCCGTTCTAACGAACGGCGGAGATTTCCGTCGCTGCGCGGCCCCCAGAGCTACAATCTGTCATTCAAAAGGCAGGGCATGACCAAAAGGTCAATGCCCTGCTTTTTTCATGCCACCTTGTACGCTCTGGGGGCCGCTCGCTTGCGTATGCTCAACCTGTTACGTTCCGTTGATCCCTTGGGGACCTGCCAAAAAGGGACGGGTTTATTTTGGTAGGTTTTTCCTGCTTGAATTTGAAACATTTCGTCCGGCAAGAGCGTATCTATGGTGAGGGCCTCATCAAGAATCATTAACGTCACCGGGAGGTGATTATGGAAGAACAAGCTTTTAGACAGGCGGTCGAAGATCACAGGGATGTCGTGTTTCGAATCGCATTGACGTATCTGCGCGATCGTGCCGATGCCGACGATGTCGCTCAAGACGTCTTTCTGAAGTTACTCAAAAGCGATGCGCAATTTGAAAGCTGGGAACATCTTCGTCGATGGCTTATCCGGGTCACGATCAATGAATGCAAATCTCTCTTTCGAAAGCCATGGAGGCGTGTGGAGGATATTGAGAACCTGGCTGATTCGCTTTCGACGGCGCAGGAGGAGACCAAGGCGGTCCTGTCAGACGTTATGCGACTTCCGGAACGATTCCGTGTTCCCATCATGCTCTATTACTATCTGGGCTTTTCGACCTCAGAGATTGCCGAGTTATTGCATGTGCCAGCCGCGACTGTTCGAACGCGTTTGGCTCGCGGCAGATCGAAGCTCAAGTTCATCCTAGAGGAGGGCGACCGTGAAATCCAATCAAATCAAGCAGGCCTTCGAGTCCGTCCAAGCCGATAGCGATCTTGCTGACCGTGTTCTTTATGCCGCTGCTGGTGAGCCGCTTCGCCGAAAGGGTCACGCGAAGCCTCTGTATGTTGCCGTGATCGGATGCCTTGCCGGAGTGCTGGCGACCGGAGGGGTCGCCTACGCCGTCGTCAATTCCAGCTATTTTGCCTCTGCCTGGGGAAACCACGGCAACGGGGATTCCATTACCTGGACCAACGGCGGCTCATCGGGAACTAAATATACCTACACCAGAGAGTTTGGCGATGGCATCGCGCCCCAAAGCCTGGAAGGCGCAGTCCAGGAGGTTAATCTGTCCGTCGAGGGCAACGGCTATACGCTTGATATCCATGAGATGGCAATCGACCAAAACGGCTGCGGAGCCGTGACGTTTACGTTGTCCAATCCAAATGGAGTTAACTACTACAAGCCAGCAGCAGAGATTGGCGAACTTGTTCTCTATGGTGAAGAAGAGCAGGGCATCGGCACGCCCGATATGAAGTTCGGCGAGGAATGGCCTGACACACGCAGCACAATTGATAAGGACACATCAAGCGATACTGTCATTAATGGCACGATGTACTTTGCCGCTATGGATCGCGAGCGAGATTTGCAACATGCTGTCACCTGGAATATCCATTGGACCGAGGGTGAAGGTGAGAGTGCGAGGCGGTTTGAGGCGTCGACACCCGAGTTCAATATTGGAGCGTACGTCGATACAAAGGAACTCCGCTCCGGTGACTCGCCTCTTGAGATTAGCCCGTTTTCCATCCAGACGCACATCGATGATTTGGGCTATGAAGCAGTTGATAATAAGCTGACCGTCAGCTACAAGGATGGATCGGAGCAGATTATCGAAGATGACGACGCAGGGGTGTTCAACTTATATTTTTCTTATGGGCGCAATAGCGGAGAGAACATCTGGGTGCCAACGAAGTTGATTGATGTCGATCAAGTTGTCTCGGTAACCCTTGAAATTGTGAGGTATACATCAACAGGGGAGACCGAAACGAAAGAGCCCTTTACCATCGTCTATTCGTAAGATTTGGGGTCGCTTCCTACTAGGGGAAGCGGCCTCTTTTGAGTTAAATTGGCGGTTAAAGCGAGTGATTTACTTCCGAAAGCGCCGCCGATTTCCATGCGACAGATGAGAGCAGATCATCGCTGGAGAGCGACATTTCCCCAGATAAAACCGACCAAAATAAACCTGTCCCTTTTTGGCAGGGAACGTTGCCCCGACGAGTACGTCGGATTCCCGGGCCGGGCGGCACAGGGGTTAAGTTTGTCGCGAGTTCCGCACGAGCCGGAGGCCACTTAATGTGGCCTCCGTGCGAGCCAGGACTGTAGAGCAGCAAACTTAACCCCTGTGCCGCCCGGACCGGGAATCCGCCCACGCGCACAGAAGGGGATTCCTTTTGTGTAGTCTTTGCGGAAATGTGCCATTTTTGGGATACGCCCGGCGGCGTGGTCTGTTGACGGCACAGCTAACGCCACGTATCCTATCGAACTGCGTGTTTCGTAGGGGGATGCTGACCCCTCGATTCAAGCCGTTGCACTTTACAGAAAGCTGGAATCATTCGAGAAGGAGTACGCTTTGCCTACTATTAACCAGCTGGTTCGCCAGGGCCGTCGTTCCGTGCCCAAGAAGTCCAAGAACGCTGCTCTGCAGCACAACTCCCAGAAGCGCGGCGTGTGCACCCGCGTCTTCACCACGAGCCCCAAGAAGCCGAACTCGGCTCTTCGTAAGGTTGCCCGTGTTCGCCTTGTCAACGGCATCGAAGTTACTGCTTACATCCCGGGTGAGGGCCACAACCTGCAGGAGCACTCCATCGTGCTCGTCCGCGGCGGTCGTGTCCGTGACCTCCCTGGTGTCCGTTATCACGTCATCCGTGGCGCCTACGACGCTGCTCCGGTCCAGAACCGTATGCAGGCCCGTTCCAAGTACGGTGCTAAGCGCCCCAAGGCTAAATAAGCCAGATAACGTTTTGATACTTTCGCCGTGTGCCGCCTAAGCGCCGCACGGTAGACACTTAAGGAGATTTCACATGCCGCGTCGTGCAGCAGCTAATCGTCGTGAGGTTCAGCCTGACGCCGTTTACAACAACCGCCTGGTGACTCAGCTCATCAACAAGGTCCTTCTTGACGGCAAGAAGGCCACCGCTGAGCGCATCGTTTACACCGCTTTCGAGATCGTTGCCGAGAAGTCCGAGGGTGGCGACGCTCTCGCTACCTTCAAGAAGGCTATGGACAACGTCAAGCCCACGCTCGAGGTTAAGCCCAAGCGTGTCGGTGGCGCTACCTATCAGGTCCCGATGGAGGTCAACTCCCGTCGTTCCACCGCTCTGGGTATCCGCTGGATCGTCAACTTCTCCCGCGCTCGCAAGGAGAAGACCATGGCCGAGCGTCTCGCCAACGAGATCCTCGACGCTTCCAACGGCCTGGGCGCTTCCGTCAAGAAGCGTGAGGACGTCTTCAAGATGGCCGAGGCCAACCGCGCGTTCTCTCACTATCGTTGGTAAGTTAAGGTAAGGAACTAACATGGCTAAGCCTAAGTACAAGCTTTCCGATACCCGTAACATCGGCATCATGGCCCACATCGATGCCGGTAAGACCACCACGACCGAGCGTATTCTTTACTACACCGGTAAGACCCACAAGATTGGTGAGGTCCATGAGGGCGCTGCCACCATGGACTGGATGGTTCAGGAGCAGGAGCGCGGCGTAACCATTACCTCCGCTGCTACCACGTGCTTCTGGAACAAGGACGGTAAGGACTACCGCATCCAGATCATCGACACCCCGGGCCACGTTGACTTCACCGCCGAGGTCGAGCGCTGCCTGCGCGTCCTCGATGGTGCTGTCGCCGTCTTCGACGCCGTTGCCGGCGTTCAGCCCCAGTCTGAGACCGTTTGGCGTCAGGCTTCTACCTTCAACGTCCCCCGCATCGCCTTCATCAACAAGTATGACCGCGTGGGCGCTGACTTCTTCAACGCTATCGAGACCATGAAGGATCGTCTCGACGCTAACGCCGTGGCCGCTCAGGTCCCGATGGGCGCCGAGGACAACTTCTGGGGCGTCATCGACCTGGTCACCATGACTGCATGGGACTTCAAGGCCGACGAGAAGGGCATGACCTACCCCGAGCCGATGGACGAGATCCCGGCTGAGTTTGCCGACATCGCTGCCACCAAGCGCGAGGAGCTCCTCGACGCTGCTGCCAGCTTTGACGACGAGCTCATGGAGAAGATCCTCATGGAGGAGGACTTCACCGTCGAGGAGCTCAAGGCTGCTCTGCGCAAGGGCGTTCTGGCCAACGAGCTCAACCTCGTCTTCGTGGGCTCCGCCTACAAGAACAAGGGCGTTCAGGAGCTGCTCGACGCTGTCGTCGACTACCTGCCCAGCCCGCTCGACGTTGAGGCCGTTACCGGTACCGATCCGGACACCGGCGAGGAGATCCAGCGTCATCCTTCCTTCGACGAGCCCTTCTCCGGCCTGGTCTTCAAGATCATGACCGACCCGTTCGTCGGTAAGCTCACCTATGTCCGCGTTTACTCCGGCCGCGCCGAGTCCGGCTCCTACGTGGTCAACGCTTCCAACGGTCAGCGTGAGCGCCTCGGCCGCATCCTCGAGATGAACGCCGCCGAGCGTATCGACCGTGACGACGCTGCCGCCGGCGACATCGTCGCTTGCGTCGGCTTCAAGAACTCCACCACCGGTGACACCCTGTGCGCCGAGGGCAAGGAGATCGTCCTCGAGAAGATCGAGTTCGCTAAGCCCGTTATCGACGTTGCCATCGAGCCCAAGACCAAGGCCGAGCAGGACAAGATGTCCCTTGCTCTGACCAAGCTCGCCGAGGAGGACCCGACCTTCCAGGTGTCCACCAACCACGAGACCGGTCAGACCATCATCGCCGGCATGGGCGAGCTGCACCTCGAGATCATCGTCGACCGCCTGCTCCGCGAGTTCAAGGTTGACGCTAACGTCGGTAAGCCCCAGGTTGCCTACCGCGAGACCGCTGGTCACGACGTCGAGAAGGCTGAGGGCAAGTTCGTCCGTCAGTCCGGTGGTCGCGGTCAGTATGGCCACGCCGTCATCAAACTCGAGAAGATGGAGGAGGGCTTCGGCTACGAGTTCGTCAACGCTATCGTCGGCGGCGTCGTGCCCAAGGAGTACATCCCGTCCATCGACAAGGGCATCCAGGAGGCCCTGAACACCGGTGTTATCGCCGGCTTCCCGGTCCTCGACGTTAAGGTCACCCTGTTCGACGGTTCTTACCACGAGGTCGACTCCTCCGAGGCCGCCTTTAAGATCGCCGGTTCTATGGCTATCAAGGACGCCCTCAAGAAGTCCGATCCGCAGCTGCTCGAGCCGATCATGGCTGTCGAGGTCGAGACCCCCGAGCAGTACATGGGCGACGTTATGGGCAACCTCTCCGGTCGCCGCGGCAAGATCGAGGGCATGGAGGATCGCAAGAACAGCAAGCTCATCCGTGCCAAGGTGCCGCTGGGCGAGATGTTCGGTTACGCTACCGACCTTCGCTCCCAGACCCAGGGCCGTGCATCCTACACGATGCAGTTCGACTCTTATGAGCCCGCGCCCAAGTCCATCGTGGACGAGGTCATGAGCAAGAACGCCTAAGTTCGAGCTCCCTGTTACGTAATCCGCGAGAACATCTCTCGCACTCTTTGGAGGTTTAAGTTGGCTACCCAGAAGATCCGCATTCGCCTCAAGGGCTATGATCACGAGGTCGTCGATCAGTCCGCGAAGCTCATCGTCGAGACCGCTCAGAAGACCGGCGCTCGCGTTTCCGGTCCTGTCCCCCTGCCCACCGAGCGCAACCTGTACACGGTTATCCGCTCGCCGCACGTGAACAAGGACTCCCGTGAGCAGTTCGAGATGCGCACCCACAAGCGCCTCATCGACATCCTCGACCCCACCTCGGGCACCGTTGATTCGCTCATGCGTCTCGACCTCCCCGCTGGCGTCGACATCGACATCAAGCTCTAAGCGATATCGCTCATAGCTTAAAGGGCCCCGCTGCCGTAACGGCAGCGGGGCCCTTTTGTTTTGAATGATGGTTTGGACTGCGGGGTAATGCTGCCGAGTAGGTGGTTGCGGCGTCCTATTCGCTCAAGGGGCGCAGCGATGCCTCCTCAAAATGGAAGGATCGCAAGCCGTCTTCCGTTTCGATACATGCGCGACCAAAGGCATCGACGGTTTTAAAGACGCCTCGCGTCAGCTCGCCTCCAGCGGGGGAGCGGGCGATAACGTGCTTCCCAATCCAATTGAGGTGAGCGATATATTCGTCGTGGACGGGCGCGAGCGGACCGGCGTCTTCTTCCTTGGCGTTGAGGCGTTCTGCCCAGGCATCTACAGCGTCTATAACTGCGTGATAGACCTCATCGAGGAGCATGTCGACGGCGGGAACGCTCTCGTTGAGGTCCGAGAGGCCAATTGCCGCCAGGCCGCCATCGGGCACCTCTTGGGGCGTGTAGTTTACGTTGACGCCAATGCCGCAGACGGCGAAAGGTTTGCCTTCGTTATCGCGTGCGGCCTCGACCAGAATGCCGCCGAGCTTGCGTCCTCGCGCGACCAGGTCGTTGGGCCATTTGAGGCCAATCTCGTTTGCAAGACCCTGCTTTTCGAGTGCTTCGAGCACCGCTAGGCCGCTGACGGCGGCAAGACCAGAGTACTTTGCGGGATTAACGCATGGACGCAGGACAATCGAAAGCAATAGGTTGCCGGCGGTTGAATCCCACTTGTGGCCGCGCCGGCCGCGTCCTGCCGTTTGCGCGCGGGCGGCAAGTCCTGTGCCGTGCGGCGCTCCCTGTTTTCCTGCTTCGAGCAGGTCATCGTTGGTCGATCCGGTTACGTCGACTATCGTTAAACGAGAATCCATAACAGCTGCTACCTCCTAAGTAAATAAGGCAATCGCGCAATGGTGTCGAGAGATAGACACAATGTGAAGCCTTTGTCGCATTTGGACAATTTAATGTTAACACGTCAACAAAGACTGAAATGCGTTATCCTCTCTTGGTCGATGTAAACACGTCAACAACTCAAAGGAGGTTAGTGATGGGTTTCACGATTCTTGGAACAGGCTCGGCGCTTCCTGAGCGCAGCGTTTCCAATGACGAGCTGTCTGAGTTCCTCGATACCTCGGATGAGTGGATTTTTACTCGCACAGGTATCAAGAGCCGCCACGTCTGCACCACCGAGTCACTTGACGACCTTGCCGTAGCGGCGAGCGAGCGGGCACTCCAGGTGTCCGGAATCGACGCGAGCCAGCTGGATCTGATCGTCTGCTCGACGACGACGGGTGACCACCTTGTTCCCGCCGAGGCGTGTGCCGTTGCTGAGCGACTTGGCGCGACGTGCCCTGCCTTCGATGTCTCGGCGGCTTGTGCCGGCTTCGTATTTGCGCTCGATGTCGCCGAGGGCTATATCGCCCGCAGCCGTGCCGAGCGCGTGCTTGTTGTTGCTGCCGAGCAGATGACGCGCGCGCTCGACTGGACTGACCGTGCCACGTGCGTGCTCTTTGGCGATGGCGCGGGCGCTGCAGTCATGGAGGCCGGGGGAGAGAATCCCCTTGCCGTTGAGCTTTCGACCGCATCCGATGTCGAGACGTTGCGCGTTCCCGGTCTGGTCGGCACCTCGCCGTTTAAGGACTCCGCAGATAGCGCGAGCGTGCTGTCCATGAATGGTCGCCGCGTGTTCAAGTTCGGCGTCAACGCCATCTGCGACACGGTCCATAAGCTTGCGAGCGATGCGGGCATTTCGGTCGAAGACATCGATCATTTTGTATTCCATCAGGCTAACGAACGAATCCTGAGCCAGGCGGTCAAGCGCCTGGGCGTGCCGGACGAGCGCGTGGTTCGCACGTTGCGCGAGACCGGCAACATTTCGAGCGCATGCATTCCGCTTGCCCTCGACCGGCTGGCAAACGCCGGTGCACTTCACACAGGCGACACCATCGCCTTGGTTGGATTTGGCGCCGGTCTGGATATAGGTGGCTATCTGCTTCGTTGGAAGTAGTCGCACATAGGAAATAAAAACGCCCTAGGGCACAACCAAAGGAGAACTACCATGGCAGATCAGAAGACCTTCGAGCGCGTTTGCGACGTTATCCGCGAGACCGCCGGTCTTGACGATGTCGAGATGAAGCCCGAGTCCACGCTCGAGGAGATTGGTCTCGACAGCCTGGGCACCGTCGAGATCCTCGTTGCCGTCGAGGACGAGTTTGGCATCCAGCTCGATACCGAGGAGAACCCCAAGACGGTCGGCGAGTTCGCCGATACGGTCGAGGCGGCATTGGAGAAGTAGAGATGCTCAAGACTCCTCTCTGCGATCTGCTCGGCATCGAAAAGCCCGTGTTCCAGGGCGGTATGGCCTGGATTGCCGATGCCTCGCTGGCGTCCGCAGTGTCCGAGGCGGGTGGCTTAGGCATCATCGCGGCCATGAACGCCGACGCCAACTGGCTTCGCGACCAGATTCATGAGCTGCGCGCCAAGACGGATAAGCCCTTTGGCGTGAACGTCATGCTCATGAGCCCGTTTGCCGACGAGGTCGCGCAGGTCGTGATTGACGAGCGAGTGCCGGTCGTCGTGACGGGCGCCGGCAATCCCGCCAAGTACATGAAGGCGTGGAACGAGGCGGGCATCAAGGTCATCCCGGTCGTTGCCTCGGTGGCGCTGGCGCGCCTCGTGGCACGTCGTGGAGCCACGGCGGTTGTTGCCGAGGGTACCGAATCGGGCGGCCATATTGGCGAGACCTCGACGATGGCACTGGTGCCGCAGGTCGTCGATGCGGTCGACATTCCCGTCGTGGCCGCCGGCGGTATTGCCGACGGCCGCGGCGTGGCGGCCGCCTTTATGCTGGGCGCTGCCGGCGTCCAGGTGGGTACGCGCTTTCTCGTTGCGAATGAGTGCACCGTCTCGGAGCAGTACAAAGAGATGGTCCTGAAGGCCAACGACACTTCGACGCGTGCGACCGGTCGCTCGACGGGACATCCAGTGCGCGCCCTCAAGAGCCCCTTCACCAACGCCTATGCCAAGAGCGAGGGTTCCGGCGCGAGTGCCGAGGAGCTCGGTGCTATGGGAACCGGTGCGCTGCGTAAGGCCGCCAAGGACGGCAACTACGAAGAGGGTTCGTTTTTGTGTGGACAGATTGCCGGCATGGTCAACGAGCGCCAGAGCGCACGCGAAATCGTTGACGACCTGGTCGATGGCGCCGAGCACGTCCTGAAGGGTGCGTGCGCATGGGTGGCGTAGCGTTTTTGTTTGCCGGCCAGGGTGCCCAACACCCCGCGATGGGCGTCGACTTGATCGAGACATCGCCGGCGGCCGCCGAGGTGTTCGCCATTGCCGATGAGGTGCGCCCGGGGACGAGCGAGCAGTGCCGGAGCGCCTCCAAGGAGGAGCTCTCGCAGACCGAGAACACGCAGCCTTGCGTGTTCGTGCACGACCTGGCAGCAGCTGCCGCCCTGCGCGAGCGCGGCGTGGCACCTGCCGCCTGTGCGGGTTTTTCGCTTGGCGAGGTCGCCGCGCTCACCTTTGCGGGGGCATTCGATACGCGAGCAGGCTTTGAGCTCGTGTGCGAGCGCGCGGCGCTGATGGCCGCGGCTGCCGAGCGCCATCCGGGCGGCATGCGCGCCGTCATCAAGCTTGATGCGGCGCAAGTCGAGGGCCTGGCTGCGCAGGCCGGCGAGGACTGCTGGCCGGTCAACTACAACAGCCCGCAGCAGACGGTTGTTGCCGGAGCGCCCGAGGCACTGCAGGAGCTCGACGTCCTCGTAAAAGAGGCTGGCGGCCGCGCTATGAAAGTCGCGGTGTCGGGTGCATTTCATAGCCCCTATATGGCCGAGGCGACTGAGGGGCTGGCGACGTATATCCAAGCCGGCCACGCGCCATCTCCGCTGTTGATTCCGGTCATGGCAAATATGACGGCGGCGCCCTATCCGGCGGACCCGCGAGCGGCATCGGATGTCTTGGTCAACCAGGTGAGCCATGCCGTGCGCTGGGTCGACACGCTGCATACTCTGCAGGATCAGGGCATCGACACGTTTATTGAGGTCGGCCCTGGCAAAACGCTGTCGGGCCTGGTCAAGCGTACGCTGAGCGACGTTCGCGTGTATTCGTGCGAAACGGCCGAGCAGGTCGCAGCTATTGCCGACGAGCTCGCATAGTCCACAGGGCTGTAACCCGAAAGGAATGACATGGGCAACTTGAACAACGGCGCGCTCGAGCGCAACGACTCACGTCGCGTGGCACTGGTCACGGGCGGCTCGCGGGGTATCGGCCGCGCCTGCGCTGTCGGTCTGGCGGAGGACGGCTTTGATATCGCCGTCGTCTATGCCGGTAGCGTCGATGCGGCGCGCGAGACGTGCGAAGCCTGCGAGGCGGTTGGCGCCGCGGCACGTGCATATCAATGCGACGTGGCCGATCCCGCTGCCGTCAACGCGTGCGTGGAGGCGGTCCTCAACGACTTTGGCTCCATTTGGGCGCTCGTCAACAACGCCGGCATCACCCGCGATGGCCTGCTCATGCGCATGGGCGATGACGCCTTCGACCGCGTGCTCGATGTCAATCTCAAGGGAACATTCAATATGACGCGCGCGCTCACCAAGACCTTTATGCGCCAGCGCGGCGGCTGCGTCGTCAACATGAGCTCGGTCGTGGGCCTGATGGGCAATGCCGGGCAAGCCAACTACGCTGCCTCCAAGGCGGGCGTGATAGGGCTTACCAAGGCGGTGGCGCGCGAGCTTGCGCCCCGCGGCGTACGAGTGAACGCGGTCGCCCCCGGGTTTGTCGAGACGGATATGACGGCAAAGCTCTCGGAGAAGGTTCGCGCGGCAACCGAGGAGCAGATTCCCCTAAAGCGCATGGCGCGCCCCGAGGAAGTGGCCGGCGTGGTGCGCTTTTTGGCAAGCGATGCGGCGGCCTACATTACGGGTGAGGTCGTGCGCGTCGACGGCGGAATGGCGATGTAGAAACCAGGGCCGAAGAATGGCTTGGATGAGGAGACCATGATGGAACAGAGAGTTGCAATCACCGGCATCGGTGCCGTATCGCCGCTCGGCAACACCGCGCTTGCCACTTGGGCAGCCATGTGCGCCGGCACGTGCGGCATTGGCCCGATCACGCACTTCGATACCGATGCGTTTACCGTCAAGGTGGCGGCCGAGGTAAAAGGGTTTGACGGCAACGAGTACTTTGGTAAGCGTGACGCCAAGCATCTCGACCCCTGCGTTCAGTTTGCGATGGCGGCTTCGGACGAGGCCATGCACGATGCGGGCTTTGATGTCGAAGGTGCCATCGATCGCGAGCGCCTGGGCGTCTACGTGGGTTCAGGCGTGGGCGGCATGCAGACACTCGTTGACAACGTCCATACGATTGCCGACCGTGGGCCCCGCCGCGCATCGCCCTATATGATCGCGATGATGATCCCCAATATGGCTTCGGGCAATATCGCGATCCGCCACAAGGCAAAGGGCCCGACCCTGCCCGTGGTGACCGCCTGCGCGACCTCGGCCCATGCCGTGGGCGAGGCGTTCCGCGCCATCAAGCATGGCTATGCCGATGCAATCCTGGCTGGCGGCGCCGAGGCCGCAATCATCCCCGATGCCGTTGCGGGCTTTACGTCCTGCCGTGCTCTCACCACTAATCCTGACCCGTCGACGGCATGCCGTCCGTTCGATGCAGACCGCGACGGCTTTGTGATGGGCGAGGGCGCCTGCGTGCTGGTGCTCGAGAGCATGGAACACGCGCTGGCTCGCGGGGCGCACATTTATGCCGAGGTCGTGGGTTACGGCAACACCGATGATGCCTATCACATCACGAGCCCCGATCCCGAGGCTGCCGGCATCGCCCGTGCGATATCGCTGGCGGTGGCCGAGGGCGACGTTAAGCCTTCCGAGGGCCTCTACATCAACGCTCACGGCACCTCGACCAAGCTCAACGATTCGTCCGAGACGGCGGGCATTAAGCGTGCGCTCGGCGAGGACGCGGCACGCGCCGCGCACGTCTCGTCGACCAAGTCGATGACCGGTCACATGATCGGTGCTACGGGCGCCATCGAGGTCATGGCCTGTGCCATGGCGCTCGAGCAGGGCGTGGTGCCCCCGACCATTAACTACCACACGCCCGATCCCGTCTGCGATCTTGATTACACGCCTAATCGAGCGGTTCGCGCCGACCTTACCTGGGCGCTTTCGACCAACCTGGGCTTTGGCGGACACAACGCCGCCATCGCGCTGCGTAGATATACGAGGAGCTAGAGCATGGATTCCAAAAGACTTGCCGAGATAGCCGATGTTATGGAGGACCGCGGCCTCACGCGCGTACGCGTTGAGGAGCCCGATGGCACCGCGGTCGAACTCGAGCGCGCGAGCGCCGCGCAGCCGGTTGCCGTGCCCATGCCTATGCCGAGCGCTATGGCCGCTCCAGTTGCAGCTCCCACAGTCGCGCCTGCCGCACCGGAGCCCGCCGCGCAGACACCTGCCGCCGCACCGGAGCCCAAGGGCACCGAGGTGACCGCTCCCATGGTCGGCGTTTTCTATGCTGCCCCGGCGCCGGGCGACGAACCGTTTGTGCACGTGGGCTCCAAGGTCAAGGCTGGCGAGACCCTTTGCATCATCGAGGCCATGAAGGTTCTCAACGAGGTGACGGCAGAGGCGGATGGCGAGGTGCTCGAGATCTGCGTGGCCGACGGCGACCTCGTGGAGTTTGGCAGCTGCCTCATGAGGATCGGATAGGTGATATCCATGAACAAAGAAGAGCTCAAGAAGCTGTTACCGCATCGCGAGCCGATGCTTTTGCTCGACGAGGCCGAGCTGGTGGGCGACGAGGCCCACGGCAAGATCACGATCACGGGCGACGAGTACTTTTTGCAGGGGCATTTTCCGGGAAACCCGGTCGTCCCCGGCGTGATTCAGTGCGAGATGCTCGCCCAGAACTGCTGCGTGCTGCTGATGGGCGATGAGGAGGCGCGCGGCGCGACGCCGTTCTATACGAGCCTCGATAAGGTGCGCTTTAAGCGTCCGGTGCGCCCGGGCGACACGGTTGATCTGGTGTGCACCATCACGCGTGCGCGCGGGCCGTTCCGCTTTGCGACGGGTACTGCGAGCGTCAACGGTGAGGTTTGCTGCCGCGCCGATATGTCCTTTGCACTCATGCACGAAAGTTAAGGAAGGCTTCATGTTCGACAAAGTGCTCATTGCCAACCGTGGCGAAGTCGCGGTCCGTGTTATCCGTGCGTGCCGCGATATGGGCATCAAGACCGTCGCCGTCTATTCCACGGCCGATGCGGACGCGCTGCACGTGCAACTTGCCGACGAGGCGTATTGCATCGGTGGCCCGCGTCTTGCCGAGAGCTACCTCAACGACGATGCCGTGCTCACCTGTGCCGTAAAGTCGGGAGCTAAGGCAATTCATCCCGGCTATGGCTTTTTCTCCGAGAAGGCGAGCTTCGTACGCGACTGCGACAAGTATGGCCTGGCGTTTGTCGGTCCTTCGGCCGAGGTGATCGACAGCATGGGCGATAAGGACGTCGCGCGTCGAACGGCTGCCGCGGCGGGCGTGCCCATCGTGCCGGGCTGCAATTTGCTCAAAAGCCCCGAGGAGGCAACGGCCGAGGCCGAGCGCATTGGTTGCCCCGTGCTCATTAAGGCGCGTGCAGGCGGCGGCGGTCGCGGCATTCGCAAGGTCGATCGCGTGGAAGATGCGGCAAAGGCGTTCATCGAGGCGCGTGCCGAGGGCGAGGCCGTTTTTGGCGACGGCGAGTGCTACATGGAGAAGTTCGTCGCGCCGGCGCACCACGTTGAGGTGCAGATTATGGCCGATAAGCAGGGCCATGTATTTTCGCTCGGCGAGCGCGAGTGCTCGGTGCAGCGTCGCAACCAAAAGCTGATCGAAGAGAGTCCCGCGCCGTGCCTCGACGGACACGACGACATTCGTGTTCGCATGCATAAGGCGGCGCGTGACCTGGCTCGTGCCGTCGGCTACGAAGGAGCCGGTACCATCGAATTCCTGTATTCGGACGACGGCAATTTCTACTTTATGGAAATGAACACGCGCTTGCAGGTGGAGCATCCGGTTACGGAGTTTGTGACCGATACCGACTTGGTCAAGTGGCAGCTGCGCGTGGCAGCCGGCCAGCCTCTGCCCTTTGAGCAGGAGGACATGCCGGTCCGCAACCACGCCATGGAGTGCCGCATCAATGCCGAAACGCCGGACTTTCTGCCGTCATGCGGAACGGTCACCGCGTTGCGTGTGCCGGGTGGTCCGCGCGTGCGCTGGGATTCCGCCATGTTTACCGGTGCGAAAGTTCCGCCGTACTACGACTCCATGCTTGGCAAGCTCATCGTGTGTGCGCCCACGCGTGACGGCGCCATTCGCAAGATGCGCTCGGCCCTGGGCGAGCTCGTGATTGAGGGCGTGAGCGAAAACAGCGAGCTTCAGCTCGACGTGCTGGCAAACGACGAGTTCTTGTCGGGCATGTATCACACCGATCTGATGGGGCATCTCTATGCTGATGAATAGAAAAGCGAAGACGGTCAACGTCCTCGAGGGACCGATGACCGAGTCGTGCGCCGAGTTTCCCGCGCGCCACGTGTTTATCAAGTGCCCGGAGTGCCGCCGCGTGATCGATGAGGCGCGTCTGCACGACAACCTCGAGGTCTGCCCTCGTTGCGGAAAACACTTTCGCGTGAGCGGTCGCGCGCGCATGCGCATGACGGTTGACGAGGGCACGTTTGAGGAATGGGATGCCAATCTGGCGTCGGAGGACTTCCTCTCGTTTCCCGGTTATGCCGACAAGCTCAAGAGCGTGAGCGAGCGTTCGGGCGAGCGCGATGCCGTTGTGTGCGGCAGAGGCAAAATCTGCGGTTGCGATACGGCGCTCTTCTTTATGGACGCCAACTTTATGATGGGCTCGATGGGTTCCGTGGTGGGCGAGAAGATCTGTCGCACATTTGAGCATGCGACCGAGCTGGGGTTGTCAGTTGTCGGCTTTACCGTTTCGGGCGGTGCGCGCATGCAAGAGGGCGTGACATCGCTTATGCAGATGGCCAAGATTTCTGCGGCGGTTAGGCGCCACAGCGAGGCGGGCGGCCTGTATATCACGGTGCTCACCGACCCCACGACCGGAGGCGTAACCGCGAGTTTTGCCATGGAGGGCGACATTATCCTGGCCGAGCCCGATGCCCTGACGGCATTTGCCGGCCCGCGCGTGATCGAGCAGAACATGCACAAGCGCCTGCCCAAGGGATTCCAGCGCTCCGAGTTTTTGCTGGAGCACGGCTTTTGCGATGCCGTTGTTCCGCGTGGCGAGATTGCGCTCACGGTAGGCGAGCTGCTGGCGCTGCACGAAGGGCACGCGCCCGGCCTGGGGGCACCGCATGAGATCGTGCATACGGGTCGCCGCGGCAAAAAGCTGGGACACTTGTTCAAGCGCTCGGCCGCACCAAAAACCGCGCTCGAGATTGTCAAGCAGACCCGCTCGGCAGATCGCACCACGGCAGGCGAGATGATCTCGCTGGGCCTGGATGGATTTGTGGAGCTGCACGGCGACCGCTACTTTGGCGACGACGCTGCTGTGGTGGCTGGCATTGGCTGGAAAGACGGACGCCCCGTAACGGTCATCGCCATCGAGCGCGGCACCACGACCAAAGAGCGCATGCGTCGCAACTTTGGTATGGCACATCCCGAGGGCTACCGCAAAGCGCGTCGCCTGATGCGCCAGGCCGAAAAGTTTGGTCGACCGGTTCTGTGCCTGGTCGATACTTCGGGCGCGTTTTGCGGCATCGGTGCCGAGGAACGCGGCCAGGGTGAGGCGATTGCCCAGAACCTCATGGAGATGAGCGGCCTTAAGACGCCGATTGTCTCGGTGGTGACAGGCGAGGGCGGCTCTGGTGGCGCGCTGGCGCTGTCCGTGGCCGACCGCATCCTGATGCTCTCGAGCTCGGCCTATTCGGTCGTGAGCCCTGAGGCCTGTGCGTCGATCCTGTGGAAGGATACCGAGCGCGCGAATGAGGCCGCCGAGGCGCTTAAGCTCACGGCTCCCGACCTGTTGGCGCTCGGCATCATCGACGGCATTGTTGACGATAGGGGTCTGTCGCATGAGGAGATCGCCGGTGCCGTCATGTCCTCGGCATTTGATGCCTTCGATACACTTGGGCGGCTCGACGACGCGACCCTCACAAACCTCCGCTACGAAAAGTACCGCGCAATCGGTCAGTACCGCACGATGTGACAAGGGGACAGCCCGCATGTCACATTGGGAAAGGCGTTCCATGTCACAAGTTTCTAACACCTCGTTTACAACGACGGTTTCATCAAACGCCATGGCCGTGGTGGACTATCTGTCCAAAAGCATGATGTCGGCGCTGCCGTTTATTGTCTGTGCGGCGCTGTTTCGTACCGTCGCCGTCATTATGGGCGAAGGCATGCTGGGCCTGTGGTCTGCCGATTCCGAAATCTATCGCCTGTTCTACAGTTGGCTCTATAACGCCGGCTACTACTTTTTGCCCATTTATCTTGGTTGGGCGGCCGCCCGCCAGCTCGGTTGCTCGGAGCAGCTGGGCATGATGCTGGGCGGCGTATTGATTGCGCCCGATCTGCTTAAGCTCGTCGATGCCGCATCGACGACGGGGGCATCGATGGCTTCCGTGTATGGTTTACTTCCCGCGCCGGTCAACGATTACACGACGACTGTTATTCCGGTTCTCATCTCGGTGCCCGTGCTATGGCGAGTGGAGTGTTTCTTTCAGCGCGTTATCCCTAAGGCCGTGGCGTTTTCGTTCGTTCCGTTTGCGACCATGCTTGTCATGGTTCCGGTTTCGCTGTGTATCACGGCACCGGCGGGCAGCTATCTGGGCATGCTGTTGGGCCAGCTTATGTTTATGCTTGGCAATTCCGGTGGCATCGTGTCGCTGCTCACGCTCATGGGGCTTGCCGCGGGCTGGGAGTTCCTTAAGATCGCGGGCGTCAGCAACGTTGTCCTATCGCTCGCCTATGCACAGTTTATGAGTGTGGGAACGGATTCGTGCATCCTCATCGCCGCGACGATGGCAACGTTCGCCGTTTGGGGCATGCCCTTTGGCGCGTCGCTTCGCGTTGCGGATAAGGACGAGAAGGCGCTCATGCTGGGCTACTCAATCTCGGGTGTTCTTGGCGGCGTAAGCGAGCCGGCGCTGTACGGTTGCGGCTTTAAATATGGCAGGTGCCTGACGTGCATGGCCATTGGCGGCGCCGTCGGAGGCCTTGTTGCAGCCGTGGGCCACGTTACGGCCTATACCATCGGCATGACGAATGTCCTCATGGTCATTGGCTTTGCCACGGGCGGCATCTCGAACCTGCTGTGGTGCTGCGCTGCCGGCGGTGTGGCATTTGCGGTGTCTGCGGCGCTGAGCTACTGCTTTGGCGTGGTGCCGGCGAAGGGACAGACGATGGGGGACGGAGCCGATTCACCCGAAACCTCGAAGAGCGTGGCCGAAGTAAGCGCGTAAACCTGTGCGACACAAGGACGATTCCTTTGCCATGCTCCAAGGCCGTGGCCCGTGTGGGTCGCGGCCTTTTTGTATCTGAAGGACAAAGTGGCTACACTACAATCCGTTTGAGCAATAGATATATATAGGCAGTACCGTGGGGGCTGATGAAGATGGTCGAGTGGATCGTTCGTCGTGCGCAGGGCGACCGTGCGCGCGTGGGCACGTTGACGGGCATGGTGTGTATTCTCGCTAATGTTGCGCTTTGTGCTGCGAAGGGCGCAATTGGTGTGCTGTCGGGATCGGTTTCGATTGTGGCGGATGCCATGAACAACCTGTCCGATGCCAGCTCGAATATCGTGAGCGTGCTGGGCTTTAAGCTGGCGAGCAAGCCGGCGGACCCCGAGCATCCTTACGGACATGGCCGCTACGAGTATCTCTCGGGTCTGGTCGTGGCGGCGCTCGTGCTGCTGATCGGCGTTGAGCTGGTGAAGTCCTCGGTTGAGCGCATCATCCACCCCGAACCTGTCGAGTTCTCGCTTGCCCTGGTGGCAGTTCTAGTGCTTTCGATGGTCGTAAAGCTCTGGATGGCGGCCCTCAACCAAAAGCTCGGCGATCGCATTGAGTCCGAGACGCTGCATGCGACCGCGCAGGATTCCAAGAACGATGTCCTTGCCACAGGCGCCGTGCTGGCATGTGCGATTGTTTCGCAGGTGACGCACATCAATCTTGACGCATGGGTTGGCCTTGCCGTTGGCGCCTATATTGGCTGGAGCGGCCTTGAACTTATTCAAGATACGGTGAGCCCGCTTTTGGGCCAGTCACCCGATCCTAAGCTGGTCAAGCACATTCGAGACAAGATCATGAGCTATCCCGGCGTTTTGGGCGTTCACGATTTGATGGTTCACGACTACGGCCCGGGCAGGAAGTTTGCAAGTGCGCACGCCGAGATGGCGGCCGAGGCCAGCCCGCTGGAAAGCCACGACACGCTCGATAACATCGAGCAGTCGTTTAGGGACGAAGACGGCATGATCGTCACGCTTCACTACGATCCCATCGTGACCGATGACCCCAAGGTGGCGAGCATGCGCTTGCGCATTCACGCCATGGCTCAGGAGATCGATAACCGCCTCTCGATTCATGACCTACGCTGTGTGCCGGGTCCTACGCACACCAACGTGATCTTTGACTGCGTGCGTCCCTCGGATCTGCAGATGAGTGCCGAAGACTTAAAGCACGCGCTGGCACAACGGGTCGAATCGGAATATCCCAAGTCGATTGCCAAGATTACGATCGACGAAGACTACGTAGGGCATACCCACGAGTAGGGCTGTGCCGGCAAAGCAAGTTATACAGAAGGGGAGAATATGAAGAGGCTGTATCTGCTCCGCCACGGCCAGACGGAATTCAACGTCAAAAAGCTCGTCCAGGGCCGCTGCGATTCACCGTTGACCGACCTGGGCCGCAAACAAGCGGGAATGGCAGCCGCATGGCTCAAGGCCCACGGCGTCGTCCCCGACAAAGTGGTCTCATCACCTTTGGGCCGAGCCATGGACACGGCAAGTCTCGTCGCATGCGAGCTCCTCGGCCCGGACGCAGCAGTCGAGCCCTGTGAAGGCATTATCGAGCGCAGCTACGGCACCTTCGAAGAAGGCCCCCACGACGCCCTGCCCACCGACGTCTGGGATCCAGGCGAGGACTTAATCCCATTCGGAGGAGAAGGAAGCCAGGCACTGCAAGAGCGCATGGTAGACACCCTCACCAATATCATGGGCGCCGAGGGCATCGAAACCCTCCTAGCAGTAAGCCACGGCAGCGCCAGCCGCCAATTCATAAAGGCTGCAGCCCCAGAGGGCTTCGGGCTCCCAACAAAACTCCCCAACTGCGCCATCATGATCTTCGATTTTGATGAGGCAAAGCCACAAGCAGAAGGCGAGTCAATGCAACGCAAGTTCACCCTCCAGCAAATAGTGGATCCCCAACAAAGTAATTAGCTGAGCGAGCAGAGTTAAGCAGACATCACACTGGGAACGTGCCACGCACTTTACCTGCGTAAACAATGTGAGTGAAATATGAATCTCGATGGATACGCCCGCAGCCGTGTATACTAAACAGCTGTGTGTAACCAGGGGAGTATTCTGGCTGGACAAAATGCCTGCTTAATAGGGTTGTCAGGTAGTCCGGGCAAAATACAAGGCTGGGGAGCACGTCGTGTAAGTAGTGGTCCTCTAGGGGCGTACGCTCGGTGGTGTACGCATTGTCCCAAGACCACGCGAGAGTTGGGATCATATCTTGATCAGCATGATTCTCGGCCGCAAGATTGGCATGACCCAGGTTTGGGACGAGGACGACAACGTCGTTCCCGTCACGGTCATCCAGGCTGGCCCCTGCGCTGTCTCGCAGGTTAAAACTCAGGCAACCGACGGCTATGACGCCGTCCAGATCGGTTTCGGCGACATCAAGGCCAAGAACGTGAACAAGCCCATGGCTGGTCACTTCGCCAAGGCTGGCGTCGAGCCTGTCCGCTTCCTTCGTGAGGTCCGCGTCGAGAACGGCGAGGAGCACAAGGTCGGCGAGGTCGTCACCGTCGCTGATTTCGCTGATGTCGAGAAGGTCGACGTCATCGGTACCTCCAAGGGTAAGGGCTTCCAGGGTCGCATCAAGCGCTGGGGTCAGCGCCGCGGTCCTATGACGCATGGTTCTCACTTCCAGCGTCACCCCGGTTCTATCGGTCAGTGCGCCTATCCTGCGCGCGTCCTCAAGGGCGTCAAGATGGCCGGTCACATGGGTAACGAGCGCGTTACCGTCAAGAACCTTTCCGTTGTCCGCATCGATGCCGAGCAGAACCTCATCTTGGTCAAGGGCGCTGTCCCGGGTGCCAAGAATGGTCTCGTCGCCATCCGTATGGCCTAAGGGCCCAGCCCATTTAGCCCAGCGTCATACCAAGGAGAACACTTAAATGGCAAAGTTTGAAGTAAAGAACAGCGAGGGCAAGAAGGTCGCCGAGGCCGAGCTCGCCGCTGAGGTGTACGGCATCGAGCCGAACATCCACGTTATGCACCACATCGTCAAGTGCCAGATGGCCTCTTGGCGTCAGGGCACCCAGTCTGCTAAGGGTCGCTCTGAGGTTTCCGGTGGCGGCAAGAAGCCTTGGCGTCAGAAGGGCACCGGCCGTGCCCGCCAGGGTTCCATCCGTGCTGCCCAGTGGCGTCACGGTGGCGTTGTCTTCGCCCCCAAGCCCCGTTCCTACGCTAAGCGTATGAACAACAAGGAGGTCAAGCTGGCTATGCGCTCCGCGCTGTCCGCCAAGCTGGCCGATGGCGAGCTCGTGCTCGTCGACGACTACGGCTTCGAGAAGCCTTCCACCAAGGCTGCCGTCGCCATGCTCAAGGCCCTCGGTCTTGAGGGCAAGCGTCTGACCATCATCGTTCGCGATGAGGACGTCAACGCCTACCTGTCGTTCCGCAACATTCCCAAGACGTTCATCATCACCGCTGACGAGGCCAACACCTACGATCTCGTCAACAACAACGCTGTGCTGATGCCCGCCGACATCGCCGCTCACTTCGGGGAGGTGCTTGCATAAATGACCGCCCACGAGATCATCATCCGTCCGATCGTGTCCGAGCGTTCCTTCTCCGGCATGGAGCTGAACAAGTACACGTTCGAGGTCGCCAAGGATGCTAACAAGTATCAGATCAAGGACGCTGTCGAGGAGATCTTCGGCGTCAAGGTCGTTCGCGTGAACACCCTGACGGTCAAGCCCAAGACCAAGCGCGTGCGCTATGTCGCCGGCAAGACCCGTTCTTGGAAGAAGGCCATCGTCACGCTGGCCGAGGGCGACACCATCGAGGTCTTTGGCAACCAGGCCTAAGACTCGCTGCTGTTGAGTGAGCTCATGCCTCCCAAATAGGGGAGGCGGGAGCTCAAGGTTTTGGGCGTATAAAATGGACACGCCCGGAACCGTGTATACGTCCGGTGTCATCGCACCCGAGGCAGAACCTCGAATCCCTGTCTGCGATGGCTAACGGATTCCTATTGAAGGGATTGTAATGGCTGTAAAGCACCTTAAGCCGACCTCCGCTGGTAGGCGTTGGCAGACGATCTCCGACTTCTCCGAGATCACCTGCACCAAGCCCGAGAAGTCTCTTCTCGAGCCCCTGCCCAAGAAGGCCGGTCGTAACAACAACGGCCGCATCACCACCCGCCACCAGGGCGGCGGCGTGAAGCGTCGTTACCGCGTGATCGACTTCAAGCGCAACAAGGACGGCGTGCCCGCCAAGGTTGCCACGATCGAGTACGATCCGAACCGTTCCGCTCGCATCGCTCTGCTGCACTACGCTGACGGTGAGAAGCGCTACATCCTGGCCCCCAAGGGCCTCGAGGTCGGTCAGACCATCATGTCCGGTTCTGACGCCGACATCAAGCCGGGCAACGCTCTGCCCCTCGCCGACATCCCCGTCGGTACGCTCATCCACGCCGTCGAGTTCCAGCCGGGCAAGGGCGCCGCTATCGCCCGTTCCGCCGGTAACTCCTGCCAGCTGATGGGTAAGGAGGGCAAGTACGCCATCGTCCGTATGCCTTCCTCCGAGATGCGCCGCATCCTCGTTACCTGCCGCGCCACCGTCGGTGAGGTCGGCAACGCCGATCACTCCAACATCGTCATCGGCAAGGCCGGCCGTAAGCGTCACATGAACGTGCGCCCGACCGTCCGCGGTACCGTCATGAACCCTGTCGACCACCCGCACGGCGGTGGCGAGGGCAAGAACCACACCTCTGGTCGTCCCTCTGTTACCCCCTGGGGTAAGCCGACGAAGGGCCTTCGTACGCGCAAGAAGAAGAAGGTCTCGAACCAGCACATCATTCGTCGCCGTAAGAAGTAATTTCGGATACCGAGTTTTAGGAGAAAGCACTTATGAGCAGAAGTCTCAAAAAGGGCCCGTTCGTGGAGACTCGCCTTCTCTCGCGTATCACCGCGATGAACGAGGCTGGCAAGAAGGACGTCGTGAAGACCTGGTCCCGCGCGTCCACCATCTTCCCCGAGATGGTTGGTCACACCATCGCCGTCCACGACGGCCGCAAGCATGTGCCCGTGTATGTTACCGAGTCCATGGTTGGTCACAAGCTCGGCGAGTTCGCGCCGACTCGTACGTTCCGTGGCCACAAGGCCAAATAGGGGGTTAACCGTAAATGGCAACTAAGTCTATTGAAACTGAGGCCACCGAGGTTCGCGCCGTCGCTAAGTACGTGCGTGTTTCCCCCAGCAAGGCCCGCCTGGTGGTCGATCTGATCCGCCGCAAGCCTGTCGCTCAGGCCTTCGACATCCTCCACTTCTGCGACCGCGCCGTCGCCGTGGATGTCGAGAAGGTTCTCCGTTCCGCCGTTGCGAACGCCGAGAACAACAACGGTCTGCGTGCCGACAACCTGGTTGTCGCCGCTGCCTATGTTGACGAGGGTCCGACGCTTAAGCGCATCCGTCCCCGCGCCAAGGGTTCCGCTTCTCGCATTCTGAAGCGTACTTCCCACATCACCGTCGTCGTTGCTCCTCGAAAGGAGGCGTAAAGCTGTATGGGTCAGAAAGTCTACCCCACCGGCTTCCGTCTTGGCATCACCGAGAACTGGCGCTCCCGCTGGTTCGCAGAGAAGGATTACGCTAAGACCCTCGGTAACGATCTCGAGATCCGCAAGTACCTCGAGAAGCGTCTTTCCCGCGCAGCTGTCTCCCGCGTCGAGATCGAGCGCGCTGGCGACAAGGTGAAGGTTATTATCCTCACCGCTCGCCCCGGCGTTGTCATCGGTAAGAAGGGTGCCGAGATCGATACCCTCCGCACCGAGCTCGAGAAGGTCGCTGGCGTCTCCAAGGGCCAGCTCTCCGTCGACGTTGTCGAGATCAAGCGCCCCGAGCTCGACGCCAACCTCGTTGCTCAGTCTATCGCCGAGCAGCTCGAGGGCCGCGTTGCCTTCCGTCGCGCTATGCGCAAGGCTGTCCAGTCCGCCCGCAAGGCCGGCGCTAAGGGCATCCGTATCCAGTGCTCCGGTCGTCTCGGCGGTGCCGAGATGGGCCGTCGTGAGTGGTACCGCGAGGGTCGCGTGCCTCTGCACACCCTCCGTGCCAAGATCGACTACGGCACGGCTGTCGCCAGCACCACCATGGGCGCTTGCGGCGTGAAGGTCTGGATTTACCTGGGCGAGAAGCTCCCGGGCCAGCCTGTTCCCAACCCTGCACTCGAGGGCTCTTCCCGTCCTCGTCGTCGTAACTCCGAGAGGAGGGGTCAGTAGTGCTTGCCCCTAAGCGTATTCTTCACCGCAAGGTGCAGCGTGGCTCCATGAAGGGCCAGGCCAAGGGTAATACCGAGCTGCATTTCGGCGAGTTTGGTATCCAGGCTCTCGAGGCCCATTGGATCACCAACCGTCAGATCGAGGCCGCTCGTATTGCCATGACCCGCTACATGAAGCGTGGCGGTCGTGTCTACATCACGATCTTCCCCGATAAGCCCATCACCAAGAAGCCTGCCGAGACTCGCATGGGTTCTGGTAAGGGTAACCCCGAGGAGTGGGTGGCCGTCGTCAAGCCCGGCCGCATCATGTTCGAGGTCAAGGGTGTTCCCGAGGAGGTCGCTCGCGAGGCTCTGCGTCTTGCGCAGCACAAGCTCCCCATCAAGACCAAGATTGTTGCTGCCAAGAACGCTGAGCAGCGCATCGAGAAGGAGATGGCTGAGGAGGCCGCTCTCGAGGCCAAGTGGGCTGCTGAGGACGCCGCCGCCGCCAAGGAGGAGAACTAATGAAGCCCGCAGAGATTCGTGAGCTCTCGGACGCTCAGCTCGTTGAGAAGCTGAAGGAAATGCGCGCCGAGCTCTTTAACCTTCGTTTCCAGATGGCTACCAGCCAGCTGGACAACACCGCTCGCGTCAACACCGTGAAGAAGGACATCGCTCGCGTCCTCACGGAGCAGCGCGCCCGCGAGATCGCAGCGGAGAAGTCCGCTGTCGCCGAGTAGGACCTAAGGAGAGAACATGACTGATTCGCGTAACTCGCGTAAGGTCCGTACGGGTGTCGTTACCTCCGTCTCCGGTGCCAAGACCATTGTTGTCACCATCACCGAGCGCAAGCGTCACCCCAAGTACGGCAAGATGATGACCAGCTCCAAGAAGCTGCACGCTCACGACGAGGAGTGCACGGCTGGCGTGGGCGACACCGTCCGCGTTATGGAGACCCGTCCTATGTCCAAGATGAAGCGTTGGCGCCTCATCGAGGTCGTCGAGCGCGCTAAATAAGCAGTCGCTCTTACGACTTGTACGTTTCCGAAGATGTGCGTATGCCTGGCTTGCATACCACAGGCCGTATAAAGGCAGCGCACCTCTCTTCGGTTCTTAGTTCGGAGGAACATCTACCATGATTCAGATGCAAACCATGCTGAACGTCGCCGACAACTCCGGCGCTCGCAAGATTCGCTGCATCAAGGTGCTTGGCGGTTCCAAGCGTCGTTATGCAGGCATCGGCGATGTGTTCATCGGTGCTGTCCAGGAGGCTACCCCTGGCGCCAACGTCAAGAAGAAGGACGTTGTCCGTTGCGTCGTCGTTCGCACCGTTAAGGAGATCCGCCGCAAGGATGGCTCCTACATTCGCTTTGATGAGAACGCCTGCGTTGTCATCAACAACGATGGTTCGCCCGTCGGCACCCGTATCTTCGGGCCCGTCGCTCGCGAGCTTCGTGACAAGAAGTACATGAAGATCGTCTCGCTCGCTCCCGAGACCCTGTAGTTAGGGGAGATATATGTATATCAAGAAGGGCGATAAGGTCCAGGTTCTCTCTGGTAAGGATCGCGGCAAGCAGGGCGTTGTCCTGCGTGCTCTCCCCGCCGAGAACAAGGTCGTTGTCGAGGGCGTTTCGGTCGTCAAGAAGGCCGTCAAGCCCAACGCTGCCAACCAGCAGGGCGGCATCGTTTCGCAGGAGGCTCCCATCGACGCCTCCAACGTCAATCTCGTTTGCCCCGAGTGCGGTAAGGTTACCCGCGTCGGTCACGAGAAGGACGGCAAGAACAAGCTGCGCGTCTGCAAGAAGTGCGGCCACAAGTTCTAAGCTGCCCGCAACAACAAGTTGCCAGCAAAGGCCCGGATGCCCCACGGCATCCGGGCCTTTTTCTATCCCTACTCATTGGGGACAGACTTAAATGAGTACCCTAACTGGGTAAGCATAAATGAGCGGGTCGTGCTGTATAAATTACTTGTGTGCGCGTTTATGCGCGTTAGATTGCGTTTAATTACGCACCTATGCGTATATATGCGCCGTTTACGGGGCAATAATGATCGTTTAGCGGTGAGATACGCAAAAACGCGCACAGACGCGCGTGTTTGTGCGAATATAGAGCTGTCAGAAATGCAAGACGTTCTATGACACAGGAGACACATAATGGCAGATTCCAAGCAGGCTCCACTCGACGCCGCGGCAGCCGCCAAAGCTGCATTTGCTTCGGTCCAGGACAAGCCGTTCCCTAACGACATCTTTACGGCTCCCGAGCTCCGTTGGGCTGTGATCGGTTGCGGCGTTATTGCCAACCAGATGGCTCAGTCCCTTGCCCTGGCCGGCCGCAAGCTTACGGGCGTTGCCAACCGCACGCTCACCAAGGCTCAGACTTTTGCCGACCAGTACGGCGTCGAGAAGGTCTATGACACAGTTGAGGATCTCTACGCCGATCCTGACATCGACGCCGTCTACATCACCACCCCGCACAACACCCATATCACCTATCTGCGCGCCGCCCTGGCGGCCGGCAAGCACGTTCTCTGCGAGAAGGCCATCACGCTCAACTCCGCCGAGCTCGATGAGGCCCGCGCCATTGCCGCCGAACACAACGTGGTCCTTATGGACGCTACCACGGTGCTCCACATGCCCTTGTATCAAGAGCTGCGCCGCCGCATGGATGCCGGCGAGTTTGGCCGCATGAACCTCGCTCAGCTCAACTTTGGTAGCTACAAGGAGTACGGCGACCTGACCAACCGTTTCTACAATCGCAACCTCGCCGGCGGTGCCATGCTCGATATTGGCGTATACGCCCTGTCCGTTATGCGCCTGTTTATGGCGAGCCAGCCCGTCGAGGTCGTGTCTCTGGGTAACACCTGCGAGACCGACGTGGACGTTGCAGGCGGCATCGTCTGCCGCAATGCCGAACAGCAGCTGGGCGTCGTGAGCCTTACGCTCCACTCCAAGCAGCCAAAGCGCTCGGTTATCAGCTTTGACAATTGCTATGTCGAGGTCAACGAGTATCCGCGCGCCGATCACGCGACGATCGTGTGGACCGCGGACGGTCATCGCGAGGAGGTCGCCGCGGGCACCGAAGCTTATGCCCTGTGCTACGAGATGGCTGACCTCGAGCAGGCCGTCGCCGGCGACGATTCGAAGCGCGAGCTTCTGGGCTATGCTTCTGATGTTATGGAGCTGATGACCAAGCTCCGCGCCGACTGGGGAGTCGTGTACCCCGAGGAGGAGTAAGCGATGCTTGCGGAAGATAGGCTCAACGCGATCGTGTCGATGGTGCAGCAGGCCGGCTCGGTTACCGTGCCGGAGCTTGCTGAAGCCCTGGGCGTGACGCCGTCCACCATTCGCCGTGACCTGCAGACGCTCGACCGCGCACACCGTATCGCCAAGGTGCACGGTGGCGCGACAAGTCTTGAGCGCGCGCACGTGACGCGCGACCTAACGATCAGTGAGCGCAGCGATCTCCATAACGATGACAAGGAGCGTATCTGCGCCCGCGCCGCGGCGCTTGTGGAGCCCGATAGCTTTGTGTATATCGATTCGGGATCCACGACCCTCAAGCTCATCGAGCATCTTCCGCGCCTTGAGGGCGTCACCTATGTGACCGATTCCGTGCTCCATGCCCAGCATCTCGCTCTGCGCGGCATGCGCACCGTGGTGCTGGGCGGCGAGCTCAAGCCCGAGACCGAGGCACTCGTCGGTCCCGATGCCTTGGCAACCCTGGACCGCTATAACTTCAACTGCGGTTTTTGGGGTTCCAATGGCATCGCCGCCGAGCAAGGTCTCACCACACCGGATATCGAGGAAGCGCAGGTCAAGCGTATCTCTATGCGCCATACCGCCAAACGCTTCGTAATCTCGGACGCCAGCAAATTTGGCATGGTGGCGCCCGTCAAGTTCGCGGACTTCCGCGACGCAACGATTATCACTACGGGCGAGGTGCCCGCCAAGTACCAGTCGATGGACAACGTCATCACGGTCTAGCGACAGGGCAAGGTCAAAACCATTTAGGTTCCTCAATAGAAAAGCGGCAACACCCTCGATGGGCGATGCCGCTTTTGTTGTCTGCCGTTTTGTCTAAATCTGTAACAACTAGACCGTTAAAAGTGGGCTAGGTGTTACAGATTGAGATACTTCCGAACCTTGCCGTCCCTTTGTCTCGATCTGTAACATCTGGGACCGATTTTGACGAGTTATTGTTACAGATTGAGATTTTCCCTTGAGGGGGATTCGAATGTCTCGATCTGTAACGGATAGACCGGAAAATGGGTTCTAACTGTTACAGATCGAGACGTTTTGGGACCGCGGCTGAGCCATTGCGGCAAAGCCACCACAAAGGTGCCTGCCCTTTTTGGCAGGTTTTAGGGCTCCCAGGGGCAGGGGGCTTCGATGTGGATGTGCTCACCGGTTACGGGATGCGTAAAGGACACGCTGTGGGCATGGAGCATCAGGCCGCAGGGGCGCGGCGTTCCGTACAGGTCGTCGCCAACCAGGGGATGGCGCTCGCTTGCCAGATGCACACGGATTTGGTGCTTGCGGCCGGTGAGCAGCTCGACATCGATATACGAGCGCGTGGGCAGGCCACGACGGCTCTTAAGACGCTTGAGCACCTTCACGCGCGTCTGAGACGGCTTGCCGCTGGCGCCGACGCGCATCTTGCGGCTGTCGTGACGGTCGCGGGCGATGGGCTTGTCGATGAGCTTTTCGTTCCAGTCGATTTTGCCTTCGGCGAGCGCCAGATAGTGCTTTTCGAAAGCGTGGTCGATCACCATCTGGTCAAAGGCGGGCTGCGTCTGCTTGTCGAGCGAGAACAACACCACGCCGGTGGTGTCGCGGTCCAGGCGGTTGAGCGGCTGCATGTCGGTCGCGGCAAAGCCGTCGCCCATCGCCAGCAGCAGGTCGCTGGCGTAGTCGGTGAGCGTGCGCTCGCCGGTGCCGTCGCCGTGGACGATCATGCCGGCGGGCTTGTCGATGGCCATGAGCCAGGCGTCGCAGTAGAGGACTTGAGGTTCTTCGTTCACGTGTAAGCCTTTCGGTTAGCTGATTCCCACAAACATGCAGCCCGAGGTCGCCCCGCGCAGACGGGCGGCGGGCTTACGGCCCGCCTGCGCCGCTTCGACGGCACGACGGACGCGGGCGACGGCACGGCTCACCTCATCCGTCTCGAGCAACGTTCCGTCAACCATGAGACGACGCACACCGGCATCGAGCAGCTGAGGAACCTGCGGCGTGAGGTCGATGGGGTAGGCATCGTACAGGCGAGAGCGGCCGTGGATGTCGGTGCGGACGGGCATGACCTTTCCGTCGATATTCTTGAGCGAGAGCTTGCGGGCGCGCAGACGGCAGTTGACACAATCGTGGATGCAGCCGTTGGCAACCTGCAGAATGCAGTGTTCGCTCGTCATAACGCGCGGACGGCCAAAGACGGTGATGCCCAGAGCCGCGGGCGCGGCGGCGCCGAGCGAGGCAATCTCGTCGAGCGTGATCTCGGGCGAGAGCCAAAATGCGCCGGCTCCGCGCTCGGCAAGCGCCTCCATGCAGGGTATGTTGTGCACCGGCAGGCAAGAGCGAATCTCGGCCGTGGCGCCGGCATGCGCGGCTACGGCGAGCTCGGAGATATTGCCGACGGCGACGGTGGCTCCGGCATTGATCCAAGGATCGACGCGCTCGTGGTCGACGGCGCGGCAGACCTCGTCGAGTACGGGCACGATACCCTGCTCAAATGCATCGGCAGGGGAGAGTCCGACAGCCTCGAGCGCGTCGGTGGTCATATAGATGCGCGCGGCGCCCTCGGCGCGAGCCGCCTCGGCGGCTTCGAGCGTGGTGACGGCGGCGCAGATCTGCGGCTCATCGCGGTAATGCTCGGGCATGGCGCGCGTACATTTGTCGAGCAACGGAATCTCGAGCGTTTTCGCGCGCTCCTCGTACGGCGCCAGAATGGTCTCCTCCAATGCTTTACAGGCGGCGGCGCGCACCTTGTGCACGGCGGAGAAGCCCATGCCGCAGCCGGCGTCGAGCGAAACGTCAAAGCTCGCAGCCTCAAAGGGCGAGGAACCCATACGGCCCACATGCTCAACCAGGTCTGCCGCCTCGACGGCGCGAGTCTTGGCGGCCTCGACGGTGAAGCCTGTGGCGGTGGCGGCGAGCGCGGGGTTGTCACAGCAGGTGAGTGTGACGGTAAACGGCTCGCCCAGGCGCGCCACGACGGACACATCAACAGCTCGGCGGCGCAGCACATCGCGCTTGAGCGCGGCGCCGGCGGCGTCGATGGCACGCTGACTGCGAATCACGCGGACGCGGCAGCCCTCGGGCATGCTGCGGGGTACGCGACATTCGATGATGTCGCCCGCGGCGGCATCATCGGCGGCAATGGTGGTCAGGAATTGGTCGAACTCATCGTCGTGGCGAAGCTCCAGCAGGTCGCCCTTGCCCACGGGCTCAAACAGCTCAATACGGGCGATGGCGGCACGGCGACGGCGGTCGTCGGGCTTGAGGCCGCGCACATCGCGGTTGGCCGGGCGGCTGCCCAGCACCGTGCCCACGATCTGGCCGCGGTTGTTGGAACGCTCGTAGCTCATCATCTCGTCGCCCGAGGTGCCGTCCTGATAGGCGTGCGTAAAGTCGCGGTTGAAGCAGCGCTTGAGCTGGCGCTGGCGGGCGGCTTCCTCGTCCTTGGCAACGGCGACCCCTGCCAGCATGTCATTAATTTCGTGACGATACACATCAACGATGGAGTACACGTAATCGGGCGCCTTCATGCGGCCCTCGAGCTTGAGCGATGCGGCACCGGCGTCATACAGACGGCGAACAAGCTGTGAGGTGTTGGTGTCACGCGGGCATAACGCACGCTCGCGGCCGGCGGGGGAGAGCGCAAGACCGTTCTCGTCGATCAGCTCGTAGGGCAGGCGGCAGGGCTGGGCGCACATGCCACGGTTGGCCGATCGTCCCGCCATGGCAAAGCTCGAAAGCAGGCATAGGCCCGAGTAGCAAAAGCAGATGGCACCATGGCTAAAGACCTCGAGGTCGACATCGGGTGCGGCGTCGTGGATGGCAGCGATCTCGTCAATGGAGAGCTCGCGCGAGAGGGTCACGCGGTCGGCGCCCTGCTCGCGGCACCAAAGGGTTCCGCGGTCATCGTGGATGTTCGCCTGGGTCGAGATGTGTGTCTCGATGCCGGGCATGGTACGCTTGACCTCAAAGAACAGGCCCCAGTCCTGGATGATAAAGGCGTCGGCGCCCAGCGTGGAGCAGCGATGGATGAGTTGCAGCGCATCGCCCATCTCGGACTGCTTGATGACGATGTTGACCGTGACGTAGACGCGCGACCCGGCCAGGTGTGCAGCACGGCAGGCCTGCTCAAAGGCCTCGTCGGTAAAGTTGGTGGCCTTGCGGCGGGCGTTGAAGCTTCCCATGCCGCAGTAGATGGCGTCTGCCCCGGCAGCGAGTGCGGCGGCAAAGGGCTCCGGGCCTCCGGCGGGGGCCAAGAGCTCGGGTCTGCGGTTGGTGGTTCGACTGGCGGTTGCGGTCATATCCTGCCTTTCAAAATGCTCAGATATTCAAAAGTATAGTGGTGCTGTTGCGGCGGACGAGCCCTGTGGCCCAAGCAGGATAAAGTCTTCAGCAGCCCTTGCAGCAAAAATGATCCGTTTCCCTTCGTTCCCATCGGATCAGGTGATCCATAGGTGACGGAGGAAAACGGATCATTTTGAGCTTCACCGTCCGGTCGTGCCGTTCAGCGGCCGACAGGCACCGTTGGGCGATAAAATATTCTCGCAACGTGATAATAATCTTGCATCGCGCGGAAACCTTGGGTACTATCCCAAATCAAGCGCGGTGTTCAGACCGAATTGTGCCTCCCGGTGTGAACGCCGCGCTCACGCTCTCTATCTGATCGTAAGGAGAAAAACATGAGCAAGACCGTCGTGTCTTCCGATAACGCACCTGCAGCCATCGGCCCGTATTCCCCCGGCATCCAGACCGGCAACATGGTGTTCCTGTCCGGCCAGCTGGGCATCGACCCCGCAACCGGCAAGATGCCCGAGGGCGTCGAGGCCCAGGCTAAGCAGTCCCTTGCTAACGTTGAGGCCCTGCTGACCGCTGCCGGCGCCACCTTTGCCGATGTCGTTAAGACCACGGTCTATCTGGCCGACATTGCCGACTTCGCTGCCGTGAACGAGATCTACGCCTCCAAGTTCGAGGCTCCGTTCCCCGCGCGCAGCGCTTTCCAGGTTGCCGCCCTTCCGGCCGGCGGTCTGGTCGAGATCGAGGTCGCCGCCGCTCTCTAAGGGGTTGGCAACAACTAAACATGACATGCAAAAAGACCCTGCAGTGCGTGTGAACTGCAGGGTCTTTTGTCAAGCGATGCGACAAAAATGATCCGTTTTCCTCCGTCCCCAAGGAGTCAGCGGGTTAGCCTTCCTTGCGGACTTTTTGCAGGTAGCGGTAGACGCTGGGCTCCGAGATGCCCAGCGCGGTGGCGGCGCAGGCCACGGCGCCCTTGAGCATGAACACCCCGTTGCCGTTGAGGTGGCGAATAACGTCCACGCGGTCGCTCTGACCAAGCGACGCTACATCCAGCCCGCGCGCGCTCAGCAACTCGGTAATGCTGCGGTCGATGAGCTCCTGCGTGGACTCCGAAAGGCTTTCGACCTCGATAGACGCGGGCTCCGTGCGCGTCGGCGCCGCGTCGAAGCATGCCATGAGCTGCTGCGCCATGGCGTTGATGGAGCGCACGGTCGAGAGGTCGGTGTTGACGCAGAGCATACCGACGATCTCGTCACCCTCACGGATAAAGTACGTCGCCGACTCCAGCGTCTTGCCACCGGCACCGCGCCCCTCGTAGCCCGTAATAAACGGCAGGTCGCGATACTTGGCATCGTGCATGATCTTGAGTGCCAGATCGGTGGCAGGACCGCCGACCTTACGGCCGCTCACGATGCCGTTGCGAATATCGACGATGGCGTGGTCGGGATCCGAGAAATCATGCAGCACGATCTCGCTGTTTTTGCCGAGTATCTGCTCCAGGAAATCGACCATCGGCAAAAAGCGACGTACGGTCTCGTTCACGGGCAACTCCTTTGGGTGAAATCGGAAATGTTCATAACAATTTTTTCTCATGGTAACACGGTGTCTATTGACTCGTATATTCGCAGGTACATTGCGTAATACAGACGAGCGGTAGGAATTCGGCGGTAAACGGTCGACCAAAAGAAAAGTTAGATGTTATTTTGACCAGACACTTTCTTGACCTGCGGAAATGCATTGTCTCAGCTCAAGAATAGTCTGATAACAAAAAATTATTATTGAGAATGAGAATCATCTTTAATACGATATGCAACGAAGGCACAACCTCAACCCCGCACTGCGTCACAATAGAGCGTTGGATGCGAAAACAACTATTTCGAGGATTGGTGGTCAAATGACCCAGGAGACGGTTAAGAACGGCACTGAAGCCCTGTTCACTCGTGAAGGCATGCCTCCCGTTAAGGAAATGATCCCGTGTGCCCTTCAGCACGTACTGGCTTCGTTTGCCGGTATCATCACCCCGGCTGTCATCATGGCCGGCGTCTACGGCTTTAATAGCCAGCAGAGCACCGACATCATCCAGGTCGCGCTCATTCTTTCGGCAATCGACACGGCCCTTCAGGCCTTCGCTCCCTTCCGTCGCATCGGCGGCGGCCTGCCCATCGTCATGGGCGTTTCGTTCGCGTTCCTCCCGGCCCTCCAGGCCATGGGTGCCTCGGGCTTTAGCTTTGGTGCGCTGCTGGGCGGCGAGATCGTCGGCGGCGCCGTCGCGGTCCTCTTTGGTCTGGCTTACAGCAAGATTAAGTGGCTGTTCCCGCCCGTCGTGACCGGTACGGTCATCTTCTCCATTGGCGTCTCTCTCTATCCCACGGCTGTCAAGTATATGGCCGGCGGTATGGGTACGCCGCTGTGGGGCACCCCGCAGGCCTGGTGCGTCGCTCTTATCACCTTCGCCGTGGTCTTTGCGCTCGCCAACTTTGGCAAGGGCACGCTCAAGCTGGGATCCGTGTTCTTTGGCATGATCGTTGGCATGATCGTTTCGATCCCCTTTGGCATGATCGACTTCTCCAGCGTCGCCACCGCTCAGGTCTTCGCCCTTCCCAAGCTCATGCCCTACGCGCTCGAGTTTGATCCCGAGGTCTGCATTACCCTCGCTGTCGTGTTCCCCATGGTCGCCATCCAGGTTATCGGTGACGTTTCCGCCGCCTGCCTGGGCTCCATCGACCGTATGCCCACCGAGCGCGAGCTCTCCGGCGCTATTGTGTCCCAGGGCCTCACCTCTATGGTCGGCGGCCTGCTGGGCGGTCTTCCCACCAGCGCCCTTGGCCAGAACGTGGGCATCATCTGCTCCAACAAGGTCGTCAACAAGTGGGTCTTTGTGATCATCGCGGCCGTCTTTGCCATCGCCGGTCTGTTCCCGCAGCTCTCTGCCGTGCTCTCCGCCATCCCGCAGCCTGTCATCGGCGGCGCGACCGTCGGCGTCTTTGGCACCATCACCATGAACGGTGTGCGCATGTTCACCCGCGAGGGCCTCACGCAGCGCACCACCACCATCGTCGGCACCTCGGTCGTCTTTGGCCTGGGTATTTGGATGGCCAGCGGCTGCCTCGCCGGCGAGGGCATGCCCACCTGGGTGTCCACCGTCATCGGCTCCAACGCCGTGACCCCCACCGCCATCATGGCCATTGTCCTTAACCTGATCCTTCCGCAGACGCCGGTCGTGGCTCAGCACATCGATGCCGCCAAGGATGCCGCTGTGGATCTGGTCCTGCCCGAGAGCAAGAAATAACCAATTCGGTGCTATTCGCCGGCGGACGCATCGCCTCGTCCGCCGGCGCCATGCGGCGCCAAGCCGCACTTCAAAGGGCTTGTCCCTTTGGTGAAGCGTTGACGGGAGAGGGCCCGTTTCCGGTGTAGGCCGGCGCTTCGCACTTCCGCCATGTCAGAGGTGTCAAACCCCGCCCCTGATGTTGAAGGGAGCATTTATGCTTCTGGTCGCTAACGGTTCCGTCTTTACCCGCAACGCTCAGACTCCGTTTATTCCCAACGGTGCGGTCGCCATTGACGGAGATACGATCGTCGAAGTGGGCCCCGAGCGCGAGCTCAAGGCCAAGTACCCGGATGCCGAGTACGTCGACGCCCAGGGCAACCTCATCATGCCCGGACTTATCAACTGCCACACCCACATCTACTCGGGTCTGGCCCGCGGCCTTGCCATTAAGGGCTGCAACCCCACCAACTTCCTGGAGAATCTTGAGCAGCAGTGGTGGAAGATTGACGACAACCTGACGCTCGACGGCACCAAGGCCAGCGCCTATGCCACGATTCTGGATTCCATCCGCGACGGCGTCACCACGATCTTCGATCACCACGCGAGCTTCTGCGAGATTCCGGGCAGCCTCTTTACCATTAAGGACGCCGCTCAGGAGCTGGGCATGCGTTCGTGCCTGTGCTACGAGGTCTCCGATCGCCGCGGCCAGGAAAAATGCGACCAGGCCATTGCCGAGAACGCCGAATTTGCCCAGTGGGCCGCCAAGGAGCGTCGCGATAACGACAACCACATGATCGCCGCCATGTTTGGCGGGCATGCCACCTTTACGCTGTCGGACGAGACCATGGACAAGATGGCCGAGGCCAACAACGGCCTGACCGGCTTCCACATCCATGTGTGCGAGGGCATGAATGACGTGTGGGACTCCCGCCTCAACCGCGGTGGCATCAGCCCCGTCGAGCGCCTGCTGCAGCACAACCTGCTTGGTCCCGACACCATGCTGGGCCACTGCATCCACGTGACGCCTGCCGAGATGGATATCGTCAAGGAGTCCGGCACCTGGCTGGTCAACAACCCCGAATCCAATATGGGCAACGCCGTGGGCTGCGCCCCCGTGCTCGAGTTCTTCCGCCGCGGCATCCCCGTGTGCATGGGTACCGACGCCTACACCCACGATATGCTCGAGAGCCTTAAGGTCTTCCTGATCATTCAGCGCCACAACGCTGCCATGCCCAACGTGGGCTGGTGCGAGGCCATGACGATGCTGTTCGAGAACAACGCCAAGATGGCGAGCAAGTACTTCGATCGCAAGCTTGGTGTGCTCGAGGCCGGCGCTGCCGCCGACGTTATCGTTATGGACTACAAGCCCTTTACGCCGCTGAGCGAGGAGAACATCGACGGCCACATGCTCTTTGGCATGATGGGCAAAAACTGCCGCACCACCATCATCAACGGCCGCGTCCTGTACAAGGATCGCGAGTTCGTTGGGATTGATGAGGACAAGATCAACGCGTGGACCATGGCTGAGTCCAAGAAGCTCTGGAGCACGCTCAACGATCGCGCCTACTAATTACAAGTAGATTCGCGCGCGCCGGATGTTTCGCCGCATCCGACGCGCGTATAGGCGACCTCCGCGGGGTCGCCGGCGCTGTGCTAGCGCTACACCGTATTTGCGCCCGCCGCGCGGTCTCGCCGGGCGTTACAGAGAGGAGCTCACTATGAGCGACATCATGAGGCCGATCCCGTTTTCGCAGCTGATGAACTGGATCATCGAGGAGCACAAGACTCAGGGCGCCGTCTTTGGCGTGCGCAAGATGGTCACGACCAACCAGGAGGGCGCGCTTCCCATTTTTGACGAGCGCATCGAGACTCCGTTTGGCCCGGCCGCCGGCCCCAACACGCAGCTTGCCCAGAACATCGTGGCATCCTACGTGGCCGGTTCCCGCTTCTTTGAGCTCAAGACCGTTCAGGTTATGGACGGCGAGGAGCTCTCCAAGTGTGTGAACAAGCCCTGCATCGTGGCGCAGGACGAGTGCTACAACTGCGAGTGGTCGACCGAGCTCGAGGTTCCGCAGGCCTTTGCCGAGTACGTGAAGGCATGGTTTGCCTGCCACCTCATCGCTCGCGAGTACGGCCTGGGCAGCCCGGACGGCTTTGTCTTCAACATGTCCGTGGGCTATGACCTCGAGGGCATCAAGAGCCCCAAGGTCGACGCCTACATCGAGGGCATGAAGGACGCCAGCGGCTCCGAGGTTTGGAATGAGTGCCGCACGTGGGCGCTCGCTAACCTGGACAAGTTTGAGCATGTTGACGCCGCGTTTGTCGAGTCCATCCCGGCGCGCGTCTCCAACTCCATCACCGAGTCTACCCTGCACGGCTGCCCGCCGGCCGAGATCGAGCGCATCGCGACCTATCTGATCACCGAGAAGGGCCTCAACACCTACATCAAGTGCAACCCCACGCTGCTGGGCTATGAGTTTGCACGTCAGCGCCTCAACGAGCTGGGCTTTGACTACATCGTCTTCGATGACACGCACTTCCGCGAGGACCTGCAGTGGGCCGATGCCGTGCCCATGTTCGAGCGCCTGATTGCCCTGTGCGCCGAGCGCGGCCTGGAGTTCGGCGTCAAGCTGACCAACACGTTCCCCGTCGACGTGACGAGAAACGAGCTGCCCTCCACCGAGATGTACATGTCCGGCCGTTCGCTGTTCTCGCTGACCATCGAGGCCGCCCGCCGCATTACCGAGCAGTTCGATGGCAAACTGCGCATCAGCTACTCCGGCGGTGCCACGGTCTACAACATCCGCGCCCTGTACGATGCCGGCATTTGGCCCGTTACCCTGGCGACCGACGTGCTCAAGCCCGGTGGCTACGAGCGCTTTAGCCAGATGGCCGGCGAGTTTACCGACCTGGATGGCAAGCCGTTCGCGGGCGTCTCGCTCGAGGCCGTGACCGCAATCCAGACCGACTCGCTCACCAACCCGCTCTACAAGAAGCCGCTGCGCCCGCTGCCCGACCGCAAGGTCGCCGGCAAGAGCCCGCTTTCCGACTGCTTTACCACGCCGTGCCGCACGAGCTGCCCCATCCAGCAGGATATTCCCGCCTATCTGGCGGCTGTTGACGAGGGCCGCTACGAGGACGCGCTCAACATCATCATCGAGCGCAACGCCCTGCCGTTCATTACCGGCACCATCTGCCCGCATCCCTGCGGCCGTGCCTGCGAGCGTGCGTTCTACGAGCCCGAGGGCGCCCAGATCCGCGCCAGCAAGCTCAAGGCCGCCCGCGAGGCCATGACCGCCGTGCTGCCCAAGCTACGCGCCCAGGCCATCGCAAACGACGGCGAGCGCAACGTTGCCGTTATCGGCGGCGGCCCGGCCGGCCTGGCGACGGCGTTCTTCCTGACGCGCGCCGGCGTGCCCGTCACCATCTTTGAGGCTCGCGATTCGCTCGGCGGCGTGGTCCGTCACGTGATTCCTGAGTTCCGCATTGCGAGCGACGATATCTCCCACGACGCAGAGCTCTGCCTGGCCTTTGGCGCCAAGGTGCAGCTCAACGCCCGCGTGGAGTCCATCGACGAGCTCAAGGCCCAGGGCTTCACCGACGTGGTCGTGGCCACTGGTGCCTGGATGCCCGGTTCCGCCGGCCTGGGCGAGGGCGCCGAGCTCGACGTGCTGGAGTTCCTCGAGGCCGCCAAGAGGGGCGAGAAGCTCGAGCTGGGCGAGGACGTCGTAGTCATTGGCGCCGGCAACACCGCCATGGACGCGGCCCGCGTGGCTAAGCGCCTGGCTGGTGTGAAGAACGTGCGCCTGGTGTATCGCCGCACCAAGAAGCAGATGCCCGCCGACGAGGAAGAGCTCGATCTTGCTCTTGCCGACGGCGTTGAGTTCTGCGAGCTGCTGGCGCCCAAGGCACTCAACGGCGCCGTGCTGACCTGCGATGTTATGGAGCTCGGCGAGCCGGATGCAAGCGGCCGTCGCAGCCCCGTCGCCACGGGCGAGACCGTGGAACTTCCCGCCACCACGGTGATCTGCGCCGTGGGCGAGGGCATCGACGCCAGCCTGTACGATGCCGCGGGCGTCGAGCACGACCGTCGCGGTCGCCTTGCCGCCACTTCCACCGGTGTCGAGGGCGTCTGGGCTGCGGGCGACTGCCGTCGCGGTCCTGCCACCGTGGTTGAGGCTATTGCCGACGCCGCCGAGGTCGCCCGTGCCATCGCCGGCGTGGACTTTAACAAGTACGCCGATTGCAACGAGCAGGCTGGCCGCGAGGGCACCTGCTACGAGCGCAAGGGGTCGCTGTGCCGCGACAAGCGCAACTGCACCAAGACCCGCTGCCTGGGCTGCGGCTCGGTGTGCGAGGTCTGCTGCGACGTGTGCCCCAACCGCGCCAACGTGGCCGTTAAGGTGCCGGGCCTGGCCAAGCATCAGGTCGTCCACGTCGACGGTATGTGCAACGAGTGCGGCAACTGCGCCGTGTTCTGCCCCTACCAGGAGGGCCGTCCCTACAAGGACAAGCTCACCCTGTTCTGGAGCGATCAGGACATGGAGAACTCCGAGAACGAGGGCTTCCTGGCCGTGGACGAGGACCACTTTAAGGTCCGCGTCGCCGGCACGGTCCGCACCGTCTCGGTCGATGCCGTCAACACCGGTCTGCCCGAGGCCGTCCGCCTGACCATCAGGGCCGTGCGCGACAACTATTCGTACCTTCTTAAGAAATAGGCGAGTCTCTTATGGCCAAATCCATTCAACATCACGTGGCCTACGTTGCCTGCGGAAGCGGCTGTGCTTCCGCAGGCGGCGACGCCCGCTGCAGCGAAGGCTGCATTGGCTGTGGCGCTTGCGTTACGGCCTGCCCCCACGGTGCCATCGCGCTGGTCGACGGCGTCGCCCGTGTGGACCGCTCCAAGTGCACGGGCTGTGGCCTGTGCGGCATGGCGTGCCCGCAGCGCGTGATTGCCTTCGTTCCCGGCTACCAGAACATCCTGGTGCGCTGCAACAACACCGATAAGGGCGCCATTGCCCGCAAGATCTGCGACACGAGCTGCATCGGTTGCGGAATGTGCGCTAAAAAGTGCCCCGCCGGCGCTATCCGCATCGAGGACAACTGCGCCCATATCGATGGCGCGGATTGCCTGTCGTGCGGCATGTGTGCGGTTGTGTGCCCGCATGGCGCCATCCACGACCGCACCGGCATCGCCGCCGGCGTGTAGAAGGGAATCACCATGGCACAGGAATTCACTTTTACCGTTAACGGCGTCGAGCGCACGACGACCCAAAATAAACCGCTGCTGCGCTACCTGCGCGACGACCTGCACATTCACTCCGCCAAGGACGGCTGCTCCGAGGGCGCCTGCGGTACCTGCACCATCCACGTGGACGGTGCGGCCGTCAAGGCGTGCGTACTGACCACCGCTCTTGCCGCCGGCCGCAACATCGTGACCGTCGAGGGCCTGCCCGAGGACGTGCGCGAGGCCTTTGTGTACGCCTTTGGCGCCGTGGGCGCCGTGCAGTGCGGCTTTTGCATCCCCGGCATGGTCATGGCGGGTGCAGCGCTCATCGCCGAGGACCCCGAGCCCACCGAGGAGCAGATCAAGTACGCCATCCGCGGCAATGTCTGCCGTTGCACCGGCTACAAGAAGATTATCGAGGGCATCTCGCTGGCAGCTGCGGTGCTCCGTGGCGAAAAGCAGATCGACGAGGATCTGGAGCGCGGCGATGACTACGGCGTGGGCAAGCGCGCCTTCCGTATCGACGTGCGCAAGAAGGTGCTCGGCGAGGGCAAGTATCCCGACGACATCGACGAGCTCGATCAGCCGGGTCTGACCTATGCCAGTGCCGTGCGCTCCAAGTATCCGCGCGCCCGCGTGCTCTCCATCGATACCTCCAAGGCCGAGGCCCTGCCCGGTGTGGTGGGCATCCTGCGCGCCGAGGACGTGCCGGTCAACCAGGTCGGCCACCTTATCCAGGACTGGGACGTCATGATCGCCCCGGGCGATATCACCCGCTGCGTGGGTGACGCCATCGTGCTGGTGGTTGCCGAGGACGAGGCGACGCTCGAGAAGGCCAAGAAGCTCGTAAAGATCGATTACGAGCCGCTGGAGCCCGTGCGCAACATCGCCGAGGCCAAGGCCGCCGACGCCCCGCGCCTGCATGACAGTTTCTTTGCTTTTGGCAACACGGTGGAGCTCAAGGACAACGTGTGCCAGAGCCGTCACGTGACGCGCGGCGACGCCGCCAAGGCGCTAGCGGAGAGCGCATTCACCGTGACGCAGCGCTTTACCACGCCCTTTACCGAGCACGCCTTCTTGGAGCCCGAGTGCGCCGTCGCCTTCCCGTACAAGAACGGCGTCAAGGTGCAGTCGACCGACCAGGGCGCCTACGATACGCGCAAAGAGTGTGCCCACATGTTTGGCTGGGACAACGAGCCCGAGCGCGTGGTCGTCGAGACCATGCTCGTGGGCGGCGGCTTTGGCGGCAAGGAGGACGTGTCCATCCAGCACCTGGCCGCGCTCGCCGCATATAAGTTCCAGCGTCCCGTGAAGTGTAAGCTCACGCGTGCCGAGTCGCTCGCGTTCCATCCCAAGCGTCACGCCATGGACGGCACCTTTACACTGGGCTGCGACGCCGAGGGCAACTTTACCGGCCTGGATTGCGAAATCAACTTCGATACCGGCGCCTACGCGTCGCTGTGCGGCCCGGTGCTCGAGCGCGCCTGTACGCATGCCGTCGGCCCCTACAAGTACCAGAACACCGACATCCGCGGTTTTGGCTACTACACCAACAACCCGCCCGCCGGTGCGTACCGCGGCTTTGGCGTTTGCCAGTCCGAGTTTGCGCTCGAGAGCCTGATCGACCTGCTGGCCGAGAAGGTCGGCTTGGATCCGTGGGAGATCCGCTACCGTAACGCCATCGAGCCGGGCGAGGTTCTGCCCAACGGCCAGATTGCCGACTGCTCCACGGCGCTGAAGGAGACGCTGCTCGAGGTCAAGGATGCCTACTACGCGCATCCCGGACACGCCGGTATCGCCTGCGCCATGAAGAACGCCGGCGTGGGCGTGGGCCTGCCCGATGCCGGCCGCTGCAAGATCCGCATCGAGGATGGCCGCGCCGTGGTCTACGCCGCCACGTCCGACATCGGCCAGGGCTGTAACACCGTCTTTTTGCAAGACGTTGCCGAGGCCTGCGGTCTGCCGCTTCGCTGCATCGCCAATGGCGAGTGCTCCACCGAGAACGCTCCCGACTCCGGCACCACGTCTGGCTCGCGTCAGACGGTCGTGACCGGCGAGGCCGTGCGCGGTGCCGCCTTCCTGCTGCGCGATGCCATGCTTGACATCGAGGCCGGCAAGCCTGCACCCGATACTCCCGTGAGCGCGCATGGCGACGGCGTCAAGATCGAGTACGACGACGGTCGCGCCTATCAGCTGCACACGCAGGAACTCGTCGCCGGCCAGGGCATGCATCCTCAGGATCCTGCGGCCGCCATCAAGGCGCTCGAGGGGTGCGAGTTTGGCTACGTGTATCTGGAGCCGACCGACAAGCTGGGCGCCGACGTTCCCAACCCCAAGAGCCACATCTGCTACGGTTTTGCCACGCATGTGGTCATTCTGGACGATGACGGCCGCGTGAGCGAGGTCTATGCTGCGCACGATTCCGGCAAGGTGGTCAACCCCATCTCCATCCAGGGCCAGATCGAAGGCGGCGTGCTCATGGGTATGGGCTATGCGCTTACCGAGGACTGGCCGCTCAAGGACTGCGTACCCCAGGCCAGGTACGGCACGCTCGGGCTGTTCCGTGCGCCCGAGATCCCGAATATCCACGCCATCTACGTGGAGAAGGACGAGCTGTTGCCCGTGGCATACGGCGGCAAGGGCATCGGCGAGATCGCAACGATCCCCACGGCGCCCGCCGTGCAGAACGCCTACCGCGCGTTCGACGGCAAGCTGCGTCCCGATCTGCCCATGGTGGATACGCCATACAGCCGCGCCCGTCACCGCGGCTAGGGTAGGGCGCGGGTGGTCATTGCTGGCTGCCGTCTGCGCTTAGCATCAACTACATACGCTGCGCCTTTGGCCCCGGCTCCATCGCGAGCCGGGGCCCTTTGTTTGGAGTGGAAACTGCGTCCCGGATTTGGCGCTCAGAACGGGACACGCTTTCCGGATGGGATGCTTGGCGGAAACTACGGCCCAGTTTTTGGCTCCAGAACGGGATGCATTTTCCGGAACGGTCCACGTGCGGTGGTGTACCGCCCCTTTCGTGTGCGCCGCTTGTCGAATTACGTTATAGCTAGCTATATTATAGGAAGGTATAATATAGCTAGCTATAACGTAAAGGAAGGATGGTCTATGTTTGTCGGAAGAACAGCGGAAATGTCCGAGCTCAATCGACTGTATGGCACGGACTCCTTTGAGATGCCTGTGATTTACGGCCGCCGTCGTGTGGGTAAAACGCGCCTTATCACAGAGTTCATCCAAGGCAAGAAGGCTATTTACTTTCAAGCTCGTCGTACCAATGCGGAGGCAAACCTGCACGGCTTTAGCCAGGCGATACTTGCAGGCTCGGTTGGTGCTGCAGGCGTGTCGTTTCGTAGTTTTGACGAGGCGTTCGATGCATTGGTCACCATGGCTCGAACGGAGCGTTTGATTGTCGTGATTGACGAGTATCCCTATCTCGCCCAATCGAATCCCGAGATCAGCTCGTTGCTGCAAGACAAGATCGACCACTTATACAAAGAGACCAGGCTAATGCTGATCCTATGCGGCTCGTCTCTTTCGTTTATGGAGGAACAGGTGTTGGGCTACGAGAGCCCACTATACGGTAGGCGTACGGCCCAGTTTAAGATCATGCCGCTCGATTTTACGACGACCCTCGGGTTGTGGCAGAGCATGGGTCGCGAAGACGCTGCAGTTTGCTATGGCATGACAGGTGGCATTCCTGCATATATCGAGAAAGTCGATCCTGCCGCACCGCTCAAGGACAACATCAAACGTCTTTTTCTTACTCCTACGGGCTATCTCTTTGAGGAGCCGAGTAACCTGCTATTGCAGGAGTGCCGCAATCCCGAGCAATATGATGCGATCGTGCAAGCAATTGCCCAGGGGCGCTCGAAGATCTCGGAGATTGCGAGCTCTACGGGAATCCCTGCGAGCAACGTAAAGAGCTATGTGGATAAGCTGGCGTCGCTTGGGATTGTCGAGCGCGAGCTGCCCCTAAACGAGACGAGCAATAAGCGAGCCGTGTATCTGCTGAGCGATCAGATGTTTAGGTTCTGGTACAAGTTTGTTCCGCAGAACATCGGGCTGATTCAAAACGATATGGCCGAGATGGCGTATGAGCGCATTGAGCCGCACGTATCGGATTACATGGGTACGGTCTTTGAGCTTATATGCAGACAATACGTGTATGAACTCGCGCGGGCGGGCCAGCTTGATGTGGTTCCGGCAAGCGTTGGGCGCTGGTGGGGGACGGATAATCGCACGCATACGCAGGAAGAAATCGACTTGATTGTTGACGATGGCGAGGGCACTGCGCTGTTTGCGGAATGCAAATGGCGCAATGAACCGGTGGGCGAAGACGTGCTGCAAAAGCTCGTGCATCGAAGCGAGCTCTTTAGGCGGCAGCACAAAAGCTATGCGATCTTCTCGAAGCGAGGCTTTACGCAAGGATGTCAGGAAGCTGCGGCGAGCAGGGGAGATGCCAAGCTGATTTCGTTTGCCGAGATGTGCGAGCGGAGATAACCAAGCACGCTCTGATGTGATGCTCGGAATGGGTCGCGCTAAGGATGCCAAGCGTAAAACCTTCAATGAAAATGGCGTAAAAACTACATCTGTCATGGCGTAAAAACTACATTGAAAGTAGCGTAAAATCAGCATTGAGAATGGCGTAATTTCGCATATCGCGTGATAGAGAGGGACGGCCGTCTATGGATGCACCAAAGAGATTGACCCAAAAGGGATATAGGCCCCGGCTCATAGAGGAGCGCCTCGACACCCTTATGCGGGCGTTTGGCTGTGTGGAGATCAACGGCCCCAAATGGTGCGGCAAGACCTGGACGGCGCTCTCTCGCTCGGCGAGCGTCTCCAGGCTCGATGAGCCTGCGCAGCGTGCGGCGGCAGAGGTCGACCCAAGCCTGGCGCTCATCGGCGATGCGCCACACCTGGTCGATGAATGGCAGGAGGTGCCCGAGGTTTGGGATGCCGCCCGGCGTTTCGTGGACGCGAGCGGCAACGAACGGGGGACACTTTTGCTCACGGGCTCGACCGCGCTCAAAAGCGAGGAGCGCAGCCATGTTCGTCATTCCGGCACGGGTAGGATCGCCCGTCTGTCAATGCGCCCCATGGCCCTGTGTGAGTCGGGCGACGGCGAGCCGCTCGTGTCACTGGCAAGCCTCTTTAAGGGCGAGGATTTTGCCCCTCAGCGTCGCGAGAGCACGGTGGATGACGTCGCCCGCTGGTGCTGCAGGGGCGGTTGGCCTGCAAATCTTGGGCTTTCGGAAGATCTTGCGCGAGAGACGGCAAGCCAGTACGTGCACTCGGTGCTCGACGTCAACGTGCTGGACGAGGGCATGTCGCCCGAGCTTGCACACGGCCTTTTGCGAGCTCTTGCCATGAACGAGAGCCAGGCTGTCACGTACAAGACGCTCGTAAAGGACGCCTCGTACGGTGAGGCGGGCCCCGACGAGAGGACCATCGCTGCGTACTTGGACCTCTTCAACAGGCTCAAGCTGACCGAGGACCTGTGCGGATGGGAGCCGCCCATGCGCTCGAAGGCCCGCGTTCGCGTGCGCCCCAAGCGCTACTTCTGTGACCCGTCACTTGCGGCGGCGTTGCTGGGGGCTACCCCTGAGCGGCTGCTTGGCGATATGCAAACACTGGGGATGCTCTTTGAGAATCTCGTCCTGCGCGACGTGCGCGTGTTCCTTTCCACCTACGGCGGTGTCGACAACAGTGTCCATTATTTCCGAGATGAGAAGGGCCTTGAGGTCGATCTGATCGTTGAGCACGACGGGCGCTGGGGAGCCATCGAGGTCAAGCTGAGTGATGCGAAAGCAGACGATGGAGCGAGAAATCTCAAGGCGCTGGAGAGGAAAGTGCTCTCCAATCCTGCCGCCCAGAATGCCGCGCCGGCGTTTTTGGCGGTCGTGGTTGGAAAGGGGAGCATTGCCTACACACGCGACGACGGCGTGGCGGTGATTCCCATGGCGGCACTTGGGGCGTAGTGGTTTTGCGGGCGTGCCGTGCTTCCTTTACCGAAAATCCATTTGGTAAACCAGATGCTCGCGGATAGAATAAAGTTGACGGCAGCCCAAGGGTGATAGCTGGGCAGCGCCGTTGCTTGGTCAAGAGGTCAGTGCCTTAATGGCAGCGACTTGTTATGCTTCGAATGCTGCTTGAGTGCCTCGGAAAGTTCGATAAGCGCCGTGAAGAGCGAGACCAAAGCAACCAAGAGCTCTACGAGCTCTGATGGGCCCGGGATGACCGCTGATTCAAGTCACCGGGCCTAAATCTAATATGAGAAAGCCATTGTCAATAGGCATGTTCGTTCGAGCCCGGTTTGAAACCGGGCTTTTTCGTTTCCCGTCGGGAGAGCCCGCGCACGCTGCATGGCTTAGTCGACGCTTGCCTGGCAAGCTAATATCCGCGGGCTCTTGCGGGTGCGCTTCCGGCGGTCAGCCCGGTATGTCCGCGCACCCCACCGCATTTCGATTCTCCGTCCGGCGCTATCGTACGAATCCAGTCTTTTGTCGGGCGCGGCCCCGGGGCTGCCCATCAAAAAGGTCGTGAACTCGCGCCGGCGATGCGTCGAGGCGCGGGCCCTCCCGGCGGGAGTCGGTTGTCGCCGGCCGCTAGAGGACGGTCCCCTCGGACCTGCACCCGATCTCCCAGACCCAGCAGGCGAGCTCGCGCGCCACGGCGGCGTTGGCCTTGCACGCGCTCTTGCCCGCCGCGGCCAGCGCCTCGCGGCGGCGGTGGAGCCTGGCGGTGCAGTCGTCCGCCCTAGAGCGTATCGCCGGGGGCACGTCGGTGCCGGGGGCTGGGGCCTTGGGCCTCGGGGAGCACGTGGAGTAGTGCCATGCGGACTCTATGAGCGCCGTGCGCGCGAGCGCGTTGCCGGCCTTGGTTATCCCGCCGCGCCGCTCGGACTCGCCGCTCGAGTGCTCCGACGGGGTCAGCCCGCACCAGCTCGCGAAGGCCGGCGCCGAGCGGAACCTGCTGAAGGACCCGGCCTCCGCCGCGAGCCTGAAGGCCGTCAGGGTGTCGACCCCCTTGATGCAGGACAGCGCCTCCACCGTCGCCCGCCAGCGGTCGGTGCCCGCCAGCGCGACGACCCTCCTCTCGAGCTGCCGCCTGTCCGACTCCGCGCAGCGGGCGGCCGTGACGTAGTACTCCAGCGCGTCGCGCTGCGGCCCCTCGAGCCTGATCTCCGAGACCCACCTCCAGTGGGCCCTCGTCCAGGCCTTCTTCCTCGCCCCGTCGGCGTTGCGCTCGTCCCAGACGTGGCCCAGCCTGATCAGGAACATGTTGAGGCGCTGCCTCGAGCGGCGGAGCTCGCGGGTCGCGTCGTCGAGGGCGCGGTCGAGGTCCCGGGCGGCCTCGACCGCCATGTCGGGCAGCGGGACCTCGACGATGTTGTGGGTGGCGAGCATGCGGGCGATGAACTCGGCGTCGCGCCGGTCGTTCTTGCGCCGGGCGTCCGCCGCCGGCCTCTGCATCTTGGAGACGGCGGCCACGGCGCAGTCGAGGCCGAGCGCGCGCAGCTCGCGCGCCATGTGGAACCCGGTGGGGCCGCTCTCGTAGCACGCCCTCGGGTCCTCGAAGCCGAGGGCCCACTCCGCGATCTCGGAGGCGTCGGTGCCGAAGCCGCGGCGCACCACCTCGCCGGTGAAGGGGTTGAACGCCGCGGCGGCGACCGATCGCGCGTGGACGTCCAGGCCGATGGAGGTAACATGGGGCATGGGAAGCCTCCTCCCCGCAGGTGCGGTAAGGGCTACCGCACGGGCCGATACTCAAAGCCCATTGTGACACCCCGAGCCCGCGGAAAGAAGCTGCGCCGCGGGGGAGGCGGCCCCAATGGCTTTCTCATATCGTCTTTTTCATGCATTTGAATAGAGCGGGCGACTCCCTTGGGGCCGTCTGTGTGGCGAGTGCCTGGCGCATGGCATTGCGTCCCGCTTTCATGTCCGCGCGGGCGTCTATCCTTACGGCAATGTAGCCGCTTATGTAACAAGCGGCATTTGACGGAGAAAGGCCATAACCGTGTCAGCTGAAAAGACGCCGTGTATCTCGGCTATCGATACGACGAACTTTGCGCGCCAGATCGTGCTGGACTTTGAGTTTGCACCGGTGCCAAAGCAGCGCCAGCGTCGTGGACTGCGCAATGAGATTATCGAGGTCGGCGCCGTCAAGCTCGATTACCACGGCAACGTTATGGGCGAGTTCTCGCAGTTTGTGCAGACGGAATTAACCGAAGGCGTTGCGTTTCCCGTCCGCGAGCTTACGGGGATATCGGCTGTGGATACCGCGATGGCCGATCCGCTCTATGTGGTGATCAAAAGGCTCAGCGATTGGATCGGCCGCTACTCCGCCCAGGTGGTTTGCTGGAGCGGGACGGATCGTCGACAGCTTTTGACCGAGTGCCAGGCAAAGCACATCGACCTTTCCGCATTTCCTGCGGACTGGGCCGACCTGCAGGCGTTTTACACCTCGATCATGGATGTGGGCAGCCACGGGTGCGTCTCTTTGAGTGACGCGGCGACGTGGTTTGGCATCGAGTTCGACGAGTCGACGGGCCATGCCCACAGCGCTCTGGCCGATGCGCGCGTGACCGCTAAGCTGCTCAAGCAGATGATGGACGGGGACTACCGCGTGAGCCCACGCGCACAGGAAGTCCGCCAGCGATGGGGAATGGGCGAGCGAGCCCAGACGCGCCTTTCCAGCAAGTGCCCCGAGCTCGGCGACCTGCTGCTGAAGCTGAAGGCGGAGGGGAGGTAGGAGGCAGACAGCCATCCGGAGGCGTCTGATCGGCGGCCCCTCGGGGCTTGCCCGTATCGTAGGCAATGCGCCGAATGCTCGCCATCGAAATTTATCGATGACCTATTGCAGACTGTAATGGGCCTGAGCCATCCCGGGGAAATTGCCGCGTGACCTATAATGTTTGGAACAGTTAAATGCGCTTTTTGCAATTGTGCAGATAGGTTTTGCTATGGTTTTCGATAAAGAGGCTTCGTTCGAAGAAGCGGTCATAACCGTGCTAAAGCAGCACGGCTGGGACGACGCGGGAGGTGTGCTTCGCTATCCCACCGAGCAGGACCTCATCGACAACTGGGCGAAGATTCTGTTCCAGAACAACGCCGACATAGACCGCCTGAACGGCTGCCCGCTCACCCAGGGCGAGATGGCGCAGATCATCGAACAAATCGAAACGCTCAAGACCCCACTCGCACTCAACGGGTTCATCAACGGAAAGACCGTCGCCGTCACGCGCGACAACCCCGACGACGCGCTTCACCTGGGCAAGGAGGTGAGCCTGAAGATTTATGATCGTCAGGAGATCGCAGCCGGCCAGAGCCGCTACCAGATAGCTCAGCAGCCGGTCTATCCTGCGAAGAACAAGATTCTGAACGACCGCCGTGGAGACCTGTGCCTGCTCATCAACGGCATGCCGGTCATCCATATCGAGCTCAAGCGTAGCGGCATCCCCGTCAGCCAGGCTACTGGTCAGATCGAGAAGTATGCCCACGAGGGCGTGTTCACGGGGCTCTTCCGCCTGACGCAGATCTTCGTGGGGATGACCCCCGACGAGGCGCGCTATTTCGCCAACCCTGGCACGGGCGCATTCAACCCGAACTTCTTCTTCCACTGGGAAGACTTCAACAACGAGCCCGTCTGCGCGGGCGACAAACCCGGAACCGACGAATGGAAACGCTTCACTTCCACGCTGCTTTCCATTCCAATGGCGCACCAGCTCATTGGCTTCTACACCGTGGCCGACAGCTCGGACGGCTGCCTGAAAGTCATGCGCAGCTACCAGTACTACGCGGCCGCCGCCATATCCGACAAGGTGCGCAAGTGCAAATGGGACGAGAGACCCAAGAGCAGCACCCCGGGGCGCCCCGGCGGTTACATATGGCATACCACCGGCTCCGGCAAGACCATGACGAGCTTCAAATCTGCCCAGCTCATAGCTGACTCGCGCGACGCCGACAAGGTGATCTTTCTCATGGACCGCATCGAGTTGGGCACGCAGTCGCTCTCCGAGTACCGCGCGTTCGCAGACGACGCCGACGACGTGCAGGGGACCGAGAACACGCAGGTGCTGAAGTCGAAGCTCGCGAGCGACGACCCCAAGAACCGCCTCATCGTGACCTCTATCCAGAAGATGAGCAACGTGAAGGCCGGCGAGGGCAGAATCACCCAGGCGGAACTCAACCGCCTAGCCTCCAAACGGATCGTGTTCGTCATCGACGAGTGCCACCGCTCCACTTTCGGCGAGATGCTCCAGGACATACGCCGCGCGTTCCCCAACGCGCTGTTCTTCGGCTTCACAGGTACGCCGATTCTCGACGAGAACCAGAAGAAGGGCTCCACCACCGCCATGGTGTTCGGCGAGTGTCTGCACCGTTACAGCATCGCAGACGGCATCCGCGACGGCAACGTCCTGGGCTTCGACCCATATATGGTGACGACCTTCGACGACCACGACGTGCGCGAGGCGGTCGCCCTAGAGCAAGCGAAAGCCGCAACAGTAGCCGAAGCCATCTTCGACGATCGAAAGAGCAAGGTCTTCTACTACTATATGGACTCGGCAAAGGTCCCCATGGGACCGATGCTCGACAGCGCCGGCAACCGCATCAAGGGCATCGAGGATTTCCTCACCCGCGCCCAATACTGGCCCGACACTCCGCACCACGAAAAGGTCGTAGAGGACATCCTGCGCCGTTTCCCGGTGCTCTCCCACGGCAACAAGTTCCATGCAATCTTGGCGACAAGCTCCATCCCGGAGGCAATCGACTATTACCGAGCCTTCAAGGAACGCGCCCCGCAGATGAAAGTGACCGCCCTTTTCGATCCGAGCATTGACAACAACGCCGGCTCTACGGTGAAGGAAGATGCCCTGGTCGAGCTCATAGAAGACTACAACAAGGCATACGGTCAGGAGTTCACCATCCCTACATGGCCCGCTATGAAGAAGGACATCTCGGCGCGCCTGTCTCACAAGAAGCCCTACGTCAACGTCGACTCCAACCGCGACTCTCGCATCGACCTGCTCATCGTAGTGGACCAGATGCTCACGGGCTTCGACTCCAAATGGCTAAACACGCTCTACCTCGACAAGGTCATCGACTACGAGAGCATCATCCAGGCGTTCAGCCGCACGAATCGCCTGTTCGGCCCCGACAAGCCCTTCGGCACGATCCGCTATTACCGTCATCCCCACACCATGAAGGGGTATATCGAAGCGGCAGTGAAGCTGTATTCGGGAGACCGCCCGCTCGACATGTTCGTCCAGAAACTACCGGAGAATATCGCGTTGATGGACGCGCGCCTTCAGGAGATACTCATGGTCTTCGAAGCAGCTGGCGTAGGGGACCTCTCCAAGCTCCCCGCATCGCAGGAAGCCAGGCGCAAGTTCGCCAAGGAGTTCGTTGAGCTCAACGAGTTCCTCGAGGCCGCAAAGGTGCAGGGCTTCACATGGGAGCAGGATACCTACGAGTTTGAGGTGGAGCCGGAGGAAGGCGAGCCGAGGGGCAAGTCCTTCTTCGTGCAACCGGTTATCGACGAGCGGACCTACCTCATTCTCGTGCAGCGGTACAAGGAGTTGTTCGCAGGAGGGGGCGGGCCTGGCGACGCGCCCGAAGCGCCCTACGAGCTCGATGGTCATATAACCGAGATCGACACGGGGCTCATAGACAGCGACTACATGAACGCGAACTTCGAGAAGTGGCTGAAATGCCTTGAGCAGGATGACGAGGGCCTTGCCGCCGCGCGTGAGGAGCTCCACCGATCGTTCGCGTCCCTAAGCCAGGATGACCAACGCTTCGCTGAGCTGTTCCTCCACGATGTCGAGCGAGGGGACGTCGCCCTGGAAGACGACAAGACGTTGAGGGATTACATTACGTCCTATGCCCGCAAGGCGAAAAACGCTCAAGTCGAGCGAATCGTCGAGGCGCTCGGCATAGACGGCGAGCTTCTTGCCAACATGGCTGCGCTTGACCTGACGGAATCGAACATTAACGAGTTCGGACGCTTCGACGATTTGAAGGATTCGGTGGACAAGGCGCGCGCCAAGGCCTTCTTTGAGCAGAAGGAAGGCAGAACGCTTCCCCTGTTCAAGTTGAACACCCGTGCGGCGGCGCTGTTGAAGAAGTTCATCCTAGAAGGCGGCTTCGACATCGACGAATGAGCGGCTTTTTTGAACAGACGAAATCGAAAGTTAGCCTATCTGAGGGGACGCATGCGACCATGCGCCCCCTCGTTTCAACTTGGGAACAGCGTAAGTTGGGAGACTGCTTCGAGTTCTTGAAGAACAACACTCTTTCACGCGCTGATTTGAATGGCGAGAATGGCACTGCTCGCAATGTTCATTACGGAGATATTCTTATTAAGTTCGGTGATTGTCTCGATGGCGAACGAAGCGATTTGCCGTTCATTACTGACGATACAGTGCTTCCCAAATTTGCTGGGTCGATACTTCGCGAAGGTGATGTCATTTTCGCCGACACAGCAGAAGACGAAGCGGCTGGCAAGTGTGTTGAACTGCGGAAGCTACCCAAAGAGCCAACCATCTCGGGGTTGCATACGATACCGGCGCGACCTCGGTCCCCCTTTGGGACGGGTTACCTGGGTCACTACCTTAATTCCGATGCATACCACAGACAGCTTCTTCCCTTAATGCAGGGGATCAAGGTGATTTCTGTTTCAAAGGCCGCACTGCAAGATACACAAGTAAGATTTCCTGGTTTGTCGGAGCAAACTGCCATAGGCGCGGCGTTGAGCGAGATCGACAACCTCATCACCCTTCATCAGCGTGAGCCAACTCACATGATGAAAGAGGGTAAAAATGCCAATCGGTATCAATGAAGAATCTCTTTTCTGCGACTACTACTCGCAATGGATTAGCGTCTACAAAGAAGGGGCCATCCGTGAGGTCACCATGGGAAAGTACCGGCTCACGCAGTCTTGGCTTGCCAAGCTGATTCCAGACCTCAAGATAAAAGATCTCGACCGGACCTCGTACCAGCAGCTCATCAATG